>JBDIVX010000019.1:0-72912 GCA_039794305.1 Candidatus Neutrinellum sp. | reverse complement strand
CATGCGCCACCACGACCCGGCTGCGTCCGCGGCCGCGGGCGGAGCCAGCACGAGCACCCTCCGGTGCCGAACCTGCGGTGCGCCGCGTCTCCGGCAGGACGATTTCCAGTGCGCTTTCTGTAACGGACAGATGATCTGAGAGGGGAGGCCTTCGATGTTGGACCGACTGGGACCGAACGTGCGGGGCGAGGTGGAGCCGATCGTGCAGCGGTGGAGCGGGTTCATCGGCAAGCTGGAGGCGCGCATCGGCGAGATCGTCGCCGAGGCGGATGCAGGGCTCTCGGCCCTGATCGTGCAGCATCCGACCGACCATGGGCCGCTCGGCGCGGCGTTCTCCGCCGTCAAGGCCCGCTTTCACGGGCTCGGGCCCAAGCTCGACGACGCGTTCGACAAGACCGAAGAGGCGGTCCAGGAGGTGATCGACGCCGACCCGTCGGAGGCCGACCAGCGCGCCCTGGACGATCTGGTCGACGCCCTGGCGGCGCAGAAGCGAGCGCTGGCGGCGCGGATCGAGCTCGCCTCCGAGGAGCTCGAGATGCGCAAGAACGCAGACTGGGCCCGTCGCCTGCAGGCGCTCGCCGAAGGGGAGCGGGCCGCGGGTGTGAAGTGCTCGCAGTGCGGCGCGGCGTTCGCGCCGGACGTCTGGTGGCGGTCTTGCCAGGTCCCCTGCGGTCACTGCCAGGCCGTCAACGACGTCCACCCGGGCGTCGCGGCCGGGTACTTCTACCAGGGCCTCGGCGTGCACGCGCTGTCGCACGAGGCGGCGTGGGGCGAGTGGCTCGCGGAGCAGCGAACGAAGGACGCCTTCGACGCCCGCCGACACCCGACCGCCGCCGACCGTGACGCGTACCTCGACGCGGCGCGCGCCTATTACACCAAGTACTACCAGACCGGACTCTCGCTCCACCCCGAGCTCGCCGAGAGCCTGTCCTCCGCCGTCGAGGCGAAGCTCGCGCACTACCGGCAGTGGGACCAGCGGATCGATCAGATCCGACGCGACTTCTTCGGCCGGCTCGTGGACGCGGCCGCCCGCGGAGACTCGGCGGCGCTCGTGCAGCTCGGGAACGACCCACCCGACGACGTGGGGCTCGAGGACTGCATCGAGGCTCTCGTCGAGCGAGGCCTCTCCGATCCGGCGCTGGTGCTGATCGGCGTGGAGTGGGAGGCCGAAGGCGAGGACGGCGACCGGGCCGAGTGGTGCGCCGAGCGGCTCGCGGACGTACGGCGAACCGTCAGGGGGTGAGCACGTCGCGGCGGTCTCCGCCCGAGCGTCCTACGGCGCCCAGCGAAGGCCGAGCTGCGCGGCGATCGTCGGGCCCGCGATGCCGGTGGTGCTGCGGCCGTCCACCGTCGCGTCCAGGCCGACGACCGTGTGACCGATCTCGAGATCCAGGAAGGCGGCCCAGCGGTCGGAGAACCGGCCGGCGAGCAGGGCGTGGCCCGACGAGAAGGCGACCAGCCGTCCGCCGTCGAGGCCGCGGTCGGTCGGGTCGTCGGGCGTGCCCTCGGCCCACCCGTAGCCCACTTCGATCCGCGGTCCCAGCTCGAGGACGAAGGGCTGGGTGGGATCGGTGGACGCGTCGAGCGCGAGCGCGGCGGCGGCCAGGCCGACCCGGACGTCGCCGAGGGTGACTCGCACCAACCCCCGCTCGTAGCTGGCGTCGATCCGAACGCGGAGCGGTAGGGCCGCGAGCAGGGGGAGCGACAGGCCCGCGCGCGCGCCGAAGAGCGCAGTGCCGTCGGCGGGGAAGGCGCGAAGGGCGGCGGCGAGGGCTACCCGGATGGACGGATCGGGCGGCACGGCAGGCGGCGGCGCGGCGGGCGCCGGCTGCGGCAACGCCAGGTCGGTCGAGCGTTCGCTCGCGGGCGTCGGGAGCCCGACCCGGGCCTGCGCCACGAGCCAACGACGCGTCGCCTCGGAGACGGGGACCGCCGGCTCGAGCGGATCGACCCGCGCGAGCTCCGCCCAGCTCGCCCGCAGCAGCTCCGCGATCCCGAGCGCGAGGGCCCGCGGCCGCACTCCCCGGGGCAACCCACCGAGCTCGAGGGTCCGCCGCACGCGCTTCCGGGTGACGGCGTCCTCGACGATCGCCTCGACCGCCGTCGTGTCGGCGGCGCACGGGTCGATGCGGAGGTGTATTGCCGCGATGCGTCCCGGCTGCTCCTCCTCGGTCAGCGGCGCGACGACGACCTCGACGTGCTCCACCGAGTCGCCGCGGAGCTCGATGCGCATGAGGCGGACGGTCTCGTCGAGGTCCACGCCGTGGCCCTCGCACTCGGGCGGGACCACCAGCACCTGGACCGGACGTGCGTCCTGCGCCAGGACCGATCCCGTCGTCCCCGCGAGGGCGGCGAGCGGGAGCGCCGCCATCACCGCGCGCGCGGCGGGGGCCGCCGAAGGCATGCGCAGAGCGGTGCCGAATCGCGGCCGGCGATTCAGGGAGCCCACCGCCCCACTTGTCTTCGCCGCGCCCCGTCGGGGAAGCGCTCGAGATAGCGCGTCGCGTCGCGGGCAGCGCCCTCCGAGTCTCCGCTCCGCCCGTGGGCGATCGCGAGCCTCCCGAGCGCATCCTCCTGGAGAGAGGGCGGCAGACCCAGGGAGAGAGCACGCTCGAGCGCGCGCGAGGCGGCGGCGGGATCGCCGAGCTGGTCCATGTGCAGGACCCCGAGTGTGAAGGCGGCGAGGCCGGCGTTGCCGTCGCTCGGGTGCGACTCGAGCAGCCGCTCGAGCGGGGCCACGGCCTCTGCCGGATGACCGCTCAGGCGGGCGACGTCGGCGAGGGCGAGGAGCTCCTCCGGCCCGGCCCGCCGGACCTCGCGCGAGAGCCCGTCGCGCCCGAGCAGCGCGAACGCTCGGTGGTACTCCCCGTCGTGGGCGAGCGACGACCAGCTCGGATCGACTGCCGGTCGGCGGGCGGCCGGTTCCGGCAAGGGCGTCACGGGCTCCGGTGCCGCCGCCACCGGCGGCGCGCGCTCGATTACCACGACATCGCCGGCACGCAGCAAGACCTGCCGGTGGCTCACGCGGTCGTCGACGCGGACGACGCCGCGCTCCACCGCCACACGCACCCTATCCTCGCTGCGCTCCACCTCGAAGATCGTGCCGACCACCGTCACCATCGCGAGCCCACAGTCGATGGTCCACCGTCGCGATCCGCCAGGCTCCACCTCGAACCGCGCCGAGCCCCGATCGAGCCGCATCCCGAGCCGTGACCGGCTGCTCTCGATCACCTCGAGGGCCGCCTGGCGCGACGGTACCACGCGCGAGCCGTCCTCGAGCCGCACGGCTTCGGTGATGCGCGACAGGTCGGCGGACCGGGTGGTGATCGGCTCCGGGGCGGGCGCGGCGGGCGCCGCGGCCCGCTCGGGCGACGGGGAGAGAGCCACCAGGACGCCCGCACAGGCGGCGGCGGCGACGGGCACCACGAGCCAGACGGCCCGGCGATCGCGGCCGTGCCAGCTGCGCGTCCGCCGCACCCCGACGGCTCGCCACATCCGCTGAAAGCTCGCTTCGTCCACCGGGTCGCGGAGGACGCGCCTCACGGGCCTCGGAACCTCAGCCACCGTCGACCTCCTCCATCCGCACGTGCGCTCGCACGTACCGTTCGGCCGCGGCGATGCGACGCTTCGCGGTCGCCAGCGAGCAGCCGCACGCCACGGCCGTCTCCTCGAGCGAGTAGCCCTCGACGTGGCGCAGCATCCACGGGATCCGCTCCTTCGCCGGCAATGACCCCAGCGCCCGGTCGAGGAGCTGGAGCTCCGCGCGAAGCTCGGCGCTGGCGTCCTCGGCGGCCCAGTCGGCGCAGGTGAACGAGCGATCGTCGCTTCGCTCGAGCCCTAGCAGGCGCTTGAGCTTCCGCCGTCGGAAGCGTTGTTGCACGTCTCGGACCGCGATGGCCAGGAGCCATGCCCGCACGCGCTCCGGGTCGCGGACGGTGTCGAGCTTCTCGAGCGCGGTGACGAAGGTCTCCTGGACGACGTCCTCGGCCTCGGCCCGATCGCCGAGCAGTCGCATGACCGTTCCGGCGACGATCGCCGCGTACCTGCGGAAGAGGGCCTCCTCGGCCCACCGGTCCTTCGCGAGGGCCCTCCGGACCAGCTCGCCGTCGGTGACGCGTTGGCGCGCGCGGGCCTCGAGCCCCCGACCCCCGGGCTCGTCCTCGACCAGGCAGGTGAGGCCCTTTGCGCGCATGCTCGCTCCCCCCTCTTGGATGCGCGAGCTGTCCAAAAGGGCTCACGCCGATGATAATCCAGCCAGGCTGAGCCGGATCGAGCGTTTCGTGCATCCTGCAGTGGTGAAGGGTCGCCTCCTCTGGGCGCTCACGCTCCTGTCGGCGTGCACCGACGGCGCGGTCGAGGTCCTGCAGTTGGGGCCCCCCACGTACTACGAGGACGTCACCCCGATCCTCGCGCGAGGCTGCTGGTGCTGCCATCGGTCGGGCGGGACCGCCTACGATCTCACGGACGTAGGCCAGGTGGAGGCGGACGTGGATGCGATCGTCGAGTCCATGCAGAGCGGGGCCATGCCCCCCGCGCCCGCGCCCGATCCGGGCTGCGCGGCGCTCGACGAGCCGACCGCCTCCGCCCAAGACCTGGACGTCCTGCGTGCCTGGGACGCCGGCGGCAGGCTCCTCGGGGATCCCGCGCTCGCGGCGGCGGTGCCACCTCCCTGCGGCGTCCTCGAGGGACCGGTGCGGCGCTTCTCGAACGGCGGGTACACCTTCACCGGCGCGACCGCGTTCGAGTCTCGCTGCTTCGTGCTCGATGCCCGGTTCGAGGAGGATCAGTTCCTGGTGGGGGCGCACTTCGATCCGGGCAGCTCGGCCGTGAGCTGGGTCCTGTTGGAGCCGGCGCCGGCGGGCCACGGGCCCGGCGACGCCTTCGAGTGCGGCTCCGACGCGCTGCCGATGTCCCTCGAGATCCTCGCGTTCTGGACGCCACGGTCGAGCGACCTGATCTTCCCGGCCGGCTCGGGGTCGCTCATCGCCGCCGGCTCGTCGCTCATGCTGCGCGTGCGGTACGACATGGCCATCGCGGAGGAGCCGGTGCCGGTGCGCGTCGAGACGGCCGTGTCGATGGCCGTCGTCCCCTCGGTCGATCGGCTGGGCGAGCTCGCGGTGACTGCCGACCCCCTCTCTCTCCCGCCCGGGACCGACCGCGCCGAAGCCGAGTCGACGACCTTCTTCCGCGCCGGCGTGCGACTGCACGAGGTGGCCGTCGCGATGCACGGCCGCGGCCGGTCGGCGCGGCTCGAGCTCGACGAGGGCGGGGTGACGCGGTGCCTCCTCGACGTGCCCGCGTGGGACGCCGGGGCGACCCGCCTGTTCCGTCTCGCGACGCCGGTGGACGCAGGCAACGGGACGCTCCGGTTGACGTGCGTGTACGACACCACCCGCGACGACGAGCCGGTGCGCTGGGGTGATCCGCCATCCGGCGAGGCGTGCCTCGCGGCGGCCGTCGCGACGATCCGGTGAAGGACCTGAGCCGTTCCCGACGCGCGGCGCATCTAGTCGGGGGAGGGAACGACCCGATGGAAAGACGCAGGCGACCGGGGAGCTGGCTGGGGGTGGGGCTGATCGTGGCCGCTCTCGCGGGCGGCTGCGGCGAGGACGGGGGCGGCGGTCCGACGGACGGTGGGGCGCCGGTCGACGAGGGAGTGCCCGACGGGGGTCCCCTGGATCCGGTCGAGGCGCTCTGCGCGGAGGTCGAGGCCGCGCTGGCCGAGACGGGCACGCCCGGCTGGGCCTACGCGGTCATCGAGGACGGGGAGCCGCTGGTGACGAAGGCCTCGGGCACGGCGTGCGTGGAGGACCCCGGGCGAGCCCTCACGACCTCGACGCCCCTGCGCACGCTGTCGCTGAACGAGCTGTTCCTCGCGCTCGCGGCGCTGGAGGCGGAGGTGGCGGGCGAGCTCGACCTCGACGCGACGGTGCCCAGCGTCCTGTCCTCGCCGTCGCTCACGCCGGTGGAGTGGTTCGAAGCCCTGACGGCGCGCGACCTCGTGTTCCACACCGACGGCCTCCCGACCGGGATCAATCTGACCACCGCCGAGTCGATCCCGGGGTGCGACGCGGCTCCCGGCATCACGGTGGACGCGTGGGTGTCCTCGCTCGACGGGCTCTCCATGGGCGCCCCGCCCGGGCGCTACCAGACGCGGGGTATGTGGTCGACGCCGATGCTCGCCCGCGTGCTCGAGGAGACCGACGGGGCCGCTCGCACGCCGGCCGAGATCGTGCAGGCCCGGCTGTTCGAGCCCCTGGGCATGGGCTCGGCCGGCCTCGGATGGGCGGACGGTGGCGCGGACGGGTTCGCCTGCGGGCACAGCCTCTCCGGCACCAGGGTCGATCCCGTCACGGGGGGCGCCTGCGAGGCGGCGCTGCAGGGGCACGCCTCCATCGAGGACCTCGCACGCCTCGCCCAGGTGCTGGCGAACCGCGGCGTCGGACCGAGCGGCGAGCGGGTGCTCTCGGAGTCGACCACGAGCACCCTCTTCGAGGGCAGCGACGCGCCCACGTGGATCTCGAGCGAGGTGCGGGCGAGCGCAGGGCTCTCCCTCTGGCCCAGCGAGGCGGGCCCCGTCGCGGCGTCGGCTTTCGGCGGCTTCGGCTGGGAGATCGCGTTCGTCGTCGTGCCCGATCGCCGCTTCGCGGTCGTCGTGGCGCTCAACGGCCACGTCGCCCCGGGTCCGGTGACTCCGGTGTTCGAGGTGGTCCGACCGTTCCTCCAGGCCAGGCTCGGCATCGACGGTCCCGAGCCCCCCTATCGCCCCACGCGAACGTGGAATCCCGCCGACGCGGAGCTCTCCGAGATCGCGGGGAGCTACCGGAGCGTCGCGGGCGACGTGCTCGAGCTCACCCCCGACGGAGCCGGCGGAGTGACCGGCGTGTTGACCCAGTCCGGGAGCCCGATCACGTTCGCCGCCGAGCCGAGCCTTTCCGACCGCTTCAACGCCACCATCGGGCGGCGCCGGCCGGCGGTGCGGCTCTTCCGCGACGACGCCGGCGCGCCCGCCGCCATCTGGATGTGGAACGTCGAGCACGTCCTCTGGCGCGACCCGCCGGGCCCGCCGATCCCGTGAGCACCGGGGCGGGGCCACGCGCTCACCATCGCACGGACGCGGGAGAGGTCGCATGAGAGCCTGGACGCTGACTTGCCCGTGGATGCTGCTGGCGCTCGGGTGCGGTGACGGGACGCCGCCCGGCGGACACGACGCGGGCTCGCCGGAGCTGCCCGTCCCGGCGGACGCGGGACCTGCCGCCGACGCGGACGGGCCCGTTCCGTCGCGCGTGTGGAAGGGCCCACCCACGCCCGTCCTGGTCGACGGCGCGCCGATCGGGGGCGGGGTCGAGTCCACGGCCTGCGCAGACGAGCTGTGTCTCGTCGCCGTCGTCGACCGCGAGGCCGGCTCCGGCGTCGTCGGCCTGTGGCTCCGGCGCGCGGACGGCGCGGTCGTGGGCTCGGTGGACCTCGGCGACTGCAGCGGCCCGATGGCGTCCGACGGAACCGAGCTCGCCGTGCTGTGTCCGACGGGGCTCCTCCGCGTGCGGCCCGACGGAACCACCCTGCGGGTCGATGCGTCGGGCGCGCACGCGGCCATCATTCGTCAAGACGACGCTTACCTCGTCGCGGACTCCACGCCTCTTCCCGGTGGAGGCGAGGAGGTCCAGATCGCACGACTCGACCTGACGAGCGGCACGTCGATTCGCGCCGGATACCCGGCCTTCCGCGAGGAGGTGCGTGACGACTGGGGCTTCGTCGCGACCGACCAGGGCCCGGCCCTGGTCGGTGCTCGGCGAGCGCTCCGGCTCTCGCGCTCCGGCATGGTGGTGGAGGAGGTGATCGAGCTGCCGGCGGCCCGCGGGTGGTTCGCCGGGGCGGCGTCGGTGCGAGGGCAGCTCCTCGTCATGACGCAGTTCGTGGTCTTCGATTCGGGAGATGGCGATCTCTTCCACGTGGACCTGCGGTCGGCGGCGGCTCGTCACCTGTGCCCAGGCCTGCACGTCGGCTGGGGCGGGTGGCAACTCCTGCCGGTGAACGACGAGTACTACGTCGCTGCGCGGGGCTACGGCTACGACAGGTCCCTGGTGCGGCTCGACCGGAGCGGACACCCCGTGGGCGACGAGGCCACCCGCGACCTGATCGGCTCGACGGTCGTACCGCTCGACGCGACCCGGTTCGCGGCGTTCGGCCGCGACGCCGAGGGGCGCCTGAAGACCTGGACCGTCGAGTACGGCGAGCCCCTGCCCCCGATGCCCGAGCCCGTCTTCCCCGAGCCGGACGATCGGCTGCCGGTGTCCGGCGAGGCCTTCGCGCACGCGGCCGACACGGTCGCGGTCGCCCTCGGGCTCGCGCCGGACGAGGTCACGGTGCGGACGCGAGATGCGGGCCGATGGAGCGAGGAGGCACGGCTCCGCTTGTTCTCGAGCACGTGCGCCACGTACGCAGGAGGGGGCACCACCTTGGCGATCTCGGGAGACACGCTCGTCGTCGGCGCGCCATGGGACAGGTGCGCCGACGACGGCCACTCCCCGGACGCGGGAGCCGTCTACGTCTTCGTTCGATCCCCCGCCGGCTGGACGCGCCAGGCGCTGCTCGGGAGCCCACGCGCGGAGAGCCTCGCTCGCTTCGGCGCGAGCGTCGCGGTCGACGGTGACGTCCTGGTCGTCGGGGAGCGCGGGGGCGCGTACGTCTTCGAGCGCGAGGGCTCGACCTGGACCGAGCGCGCGTTCCTGGTGCCGTCGACAACGCCGGTCGAGAGCTTCGGCCGCGCCGCCGCAGTCTCCGGCGACACCGTCGTCCTCGGCTCCCCGTCCGAAGAAGCCGCCTACGTCTTCGTGCGCGAGGGCTCGACCTGGGTGCCACAGGCGCGGCTCGTGACGGAGGAGCCCGGCGACGGCTTCGGCGAGAGCGTGGCCGTCCGGGGGGACACCGTCGCCATCGGCGCGCCGCGGGGCTACAGCCCGCCGCCCGGCGCCGATCTGGACGGCAACGGGATAGCGGACATCTCGCTGCGTACGGGGGTCGTCCACGTGTTCGTCCGCGCCGGCAGCGGGTGGATGCGACAGGCTCGCCTGGATCCGCCGTCCGGGCCGGCGCCGGGCTTTGGGGCTCGCCTCTCGATCGAGGAAGACCGTCTCGTGACGGAGCATTCGGGCTCTCCGGGACGGCAGGTGCTCGCCTACGAGCGCGTCGACGGCGGCTGGAGGGCGCGAGCCGCGCTCGACTTCGCGGCCTCGAGCTGCCTCGCGGAGTGGTCCTTCTCCGGACGGACGCTGGTGGTCCAGGCGTGCGAGGAGACCTCCATCTGCGGCTGCGGCGTCCCCTGCATGTACGAGTACGTGCTGTAGGCCGTGCGGCCCTCTGCGCGGGTCGGGCGCCGGGCTCTCCGTTGCACGTCCCGTCCGGCTTCATCACCCGCACGTGGAAGTGGCTCGTGTGACCGCTCACGGTGCGCATGAAGGTGCCGTGCCACGGCTCGTAGGCGTACCGCGAGCCGATCCCTGCCGACAGTGGGCGCCTGAGCCTGCGCCAGGACTGCACCACGGGGCGCGCTCTTGCGCCGGCGGAATACCATGGTATGACCATGGGCGATGCCTGTGAAGAAGATAGCCGTCTCGCTGTCCGTCGAGTCGCTCGAGGCGGTCGATCGCGACGCCGCCGCCGAGGGGATCAGCCGCAGCGCATGGTTCGAGCGTGCCGCCCAGAGGGCTCGGCGCAGGGCGGCCCTGAAGCTCGCGCTGCGCCAGGCGCGGAACGATGGTGTCCGCGCCTCGAACGAACGCGAGCTCGAAGCGCTGCGGCGCGAGCTCGTGTCTCGGTGAGAATATGGGCCTCACGCTGGACACAGGCGCGTTCATCGCGCTCGAGCGCAGGAAGCGGCGCGCATGGCGTTTCGTCGAGCTCGCCGCCGCCGATGATCTGGCCTTGCGGGCGCCGTCGGCGGTCCTCGTCGAGCTCTGGCGTGGGTCACCGCGCTCGAAGGCGGTGTCGAAACTGATCGATTCGGGCATCGAGTGGATCGACACGACTCCGAGGCTCGCGATGCGTGCGGGCGAGGCGCTCCGCGACCACGCGGGAGAGGCGAGCGTCGTGGACGCGCTCGTCGCCACCGTCGCCGCCGTGTTCGGCGACATCGTGCTCACCTCCGACGTCGGGGACTTCACCCAGCTCGGGGAGCACTTCAAGGGACTTCGCGTTCTCGCGGTCTGACCAGGGCGTGATCTAAATAGACGAGGCACGCTGACCGGGAACCCCGGGAGTACTACAATCCCGGCCGGGGGAATGTCCGGCCGGCCGAACCACCATTCCGACGCGTCCTCGTCGAGCCGAGGGCGGTCGCCGGCCCTCATCCCGTTGACCGACTTCGGCAAGTACCGGCTCGTGGCGCGCCTCGGGCGCGGCGGAATGGCCGAGGTCTTCCTCGCGTTCGTCGCGGGGCCTGCGGGGTTCCGCAAGCCGGTGGTGATCAAGCGCATCCTGGCCGATCTCCAGAGCGACGACCGGCTCGTCCAGATGTTCTTCGACGAAGCACGGCTCGTGGCGCGGCTCAACCACCCCCACGTCGTCCAGACCTACGAGGTCGGCGAGCTCGAGGGCCGTCACTTCCTCGCGATGGAGTACCTCGAAGGCCAGCCGCTCCACCGCGTCCTCAGGGTGTGCGCCCGGCGGCACATGACCATCCCGCCCTCCATCGCGGTGCGCATCGCCGTGGACGCGCTCGACGCGCTCCAGTACGCGCACGACCTGCGCGACTTCGACGGGACGCCGCTCGGGGTCGTGCACCGGGACGTCTCGCCGCAGAACATCTTCGTCACCTACGACGGGGTCGTGAAGCTGCTCGACTTCGGTATCGCGAAGTCGGTGACGCAGGTGGTCCAGACGCGCACCGGCGCCATCAAGGGCAAGTACGCGTACATCTCGCCCGAGCAAGCGCGCGGCGGGGACGTCGACGCCCGCGCCGACCTGTGGGCCATGGGCATCGTCCTGTGGGAGTCGCTCGTGGGCCAGCGGCTCTTCAAGGGAGAGACGGACATCGCGACGCTCGAGGCGTCTCTGCGCGGGCCCATTCCGCGTCTTTCGGAGGCGCTGCCGGGCTCGTCCTCGCTCCTGTGCCGGGTGCTCGATCGCGCGCTCTCGCGGGACCGCGACAAGCGCTACCCCACCGCGCTCGCCATGAAGGAGGACCTCGAGCAGTTCCTGCGGCAGGAGCCCGCGCCGGTCGGGCGGGCGGAGCTGTCACGGTACGTCCGGAAGCTCTTCGCGGACGTCGTCGACGACCACCGGCGGCTCCTGTCGGTGTGCATGGAGAACGTCCGCACCGGTCAGCACGGCGTCGCGGACGCAGGCGGCGAGGACGCCGGGGAGACCGTGCCCGAGACGCCGCCGTCGATGGACTCGCATGTGCGCAGCGCCGTGGGCGAGACGTCCGGCTCGGACACCGGGACGCCGTCGACGACGGCGGGTCGCGCCGCGCCCTTCGTGACGCTCGTGCTCTTGCTGATCGCCTGCGGCCTCGGGGGCGGCGTGACCGCGTGGCTGATGGGCGGGGGATCGAACGCCGACGAAGCAGACCGGGCCGAGACCGTCGCCGCACCCGCGCGGCTGCCCCCTGCGCCTCCTCCGGTCGAGCCAGGGCGGGGCGAGCCGGACGAGCAGGTCGAGCCGATCGTGGAAGGAGATGGGCGGGGCGAGCCGGACGAGCAGGTCGACGGGACCGCGGAGGTCGCGGAGCCGGAGCCTCGGGACCGGCGAGGGGCGCCAGCCGCAGGCGAGGCTCCGGCCGCGCCCCGCGCGAAGGCGGGCCGCGCGGCGCGGCTCCAGGCCCAGCGACGCGCGGCGGCCGCCGAGAGACGCCGCGCGAGCGAAGAGCGGGCGGCAGAGCCCGAGCCGGAGCCCGAACCGGAGCCGGACCCGCCGCGCCCGCGGCCGCCGGCCGCCGCCGGGACGGGGAGGCTGACGCTCGACACCGTGCCCTGGTCCGAGGTGCTCCTGAACGGGCGGGTGCTGGGTACGACGCCGCTCCTCGGCGTGGAGGTGCCCGCCGGGACCCACGTGCTCACGTTGCGGAACCCCGAGCAGAGCATCGAGACGCAGTACCGCGTGCGGATCGAGGAAGGGGAGACGACGGTCCGGCGCCTCGGGCTCTGAACGGCCCGGTTGACAAGGGGCGGTGGGAGACGTTGCAATTCGCCCTTCCCGGACTTCGGTGGGGCTTCGACGGCAATGGCTCGATTCGCGGCGGGCGCAGGATGCCTGGCAGCGTGTGCGCTGCTCGGCTGCAGCTCGGAGCCGTCGCTCCCGGAGGGCACCTACGCGCCCGTGAAGGTGGGCGTCGTGACCTCGCTCAGCGGAGGCCTCGAGTCGCTCGGCCCCGGCTGGGCCCAGGCCGCCCTCTTGGCCGAGCAGGAGGCCAACTCCGCCGGCGGCGTGCTGCCCGGCCGGCTGGTCCAGCTCGTCGTCGCCGACGACGGAACCGACCCGGCGATCGGCCGCGCGGCCGCCGCGCGCCTCGTGGACGACGGCGTGGTCGCGGTGGTGGGCGCCGCCGGGAGCGACGTCACGCTCAGCGTGGCCGAGGTGACCGGACCCGCGCGGGTCCCGCAGATCTCCTGCTGCTCGACGTCGCCGATGCTCACCGATCTGCAGGGGGCGGGCGACCGGTACCTCTTCCGCACGGTGCCCTCCGACGAGCTGCAAGCCGAGGTGCTCGTCGAGACGGCGCGCGAGGATCTGGGCTGCACGCGGCTCGCGATCCTGCACCTCGACAACAACTACGGCCGCCCGTTCGGCGAGGCGATCGCCCAGAGCTTCACGGGCAGCGGAGGCACGGTGGTCAGCACCGTCGCGTTCCAGGACGAGCGCGCGAGCTACGACGAGGAGGTCCGAGCGGTCGCCGCGGCGACGCCGGGCTGCATCGCGATCGTGGGCTACCCCGAGTCGGCGGGGGCCATCGTCCGGGACTGGCACTCGCTGGCGAGCCCGCCGGACGTGACCTGGATCGGCACCGACGGCGTCCGCGCGGACGGCTTCGTGGCCGCCGCGGGCGACCCCTCGCTGGTCGACGGGTTCATGGGCACGGCGCCGAAGGAGCAGTCCGGCGGGCGCCGGGAGGACTTCGTCGCGCGGTACCAGACCGCGTTCGACGCCGCTCCCGTCATCTTCGGGTCGTCGCAGTACGACGCCGCGGCGCTGGCCGTGCTCGCCATCGCGCGGGCCGGCTCGACGGACGGAACCCGCATCCGGGACGCCCTCTACGAGGTCTCCCGGCCCAACTCGGACGACAGCGACCGTGTCATCCAGCCGGGGCAGCTCGCCGAGGGCATCGCCGCGGTCCGAGCCGGAGAGGACGTGAACTACGACGGCGCCGGCGGAGCGGTCGACCTGGACGAGTACGGCAACGTGCTCGGCGACTACGAGATCTGGCGATACGACGCCGCCAGCGGGACCTTCCAGACGATCGACACGGTCACGGCCGGGGAGATCGGCCGATGAGGATCGTGCTCGGCTGTCTGGCGCTCGGGGCAGCCGTCGCGGGCTGCGCCGGCGACCCGGTGCCGATCGAGCTCAACTTCCCATCGGTGGAGACGGTGCTCCAGTCGGACTACGCGCGCGTCGCGGTCTTCGACCTCGACGGCGGCTCGCTCGGCGACTGCCCGACCCTGGTCGCCCAGGCCGTCGCGGGGACCGAGGAGCGCAGGCCCGCGTTCGACAGCGGCGGCGTCGAGGTGTGCGACGCGCTCGGCGGAGGGATCGTCTTCGAGGAGATCGGCGACGGACCGAAGGCCTTCGTCGCGACGACCTCCAAGTCCAACGCGGTCGTGCTCGCGGGCTGCACGGTGGCCGAGGTATACGGCGGGGCCCCCGACGTGGTCGTGCACCTCGCGGTGACGTCGCGGTACTACGACGTGGTGGGGACACCCAGCGCGTGTACGAGCGTCGCCGACAAGTGCGAGCGGGGATGCCGATGAGGAGCCGGCTCGCGGCGCTCGCCCTCGTCCTCTCGGTCGGTCGGCCCGCGCACGCGCAGGAGGGAGACGCGCTCTCCCGCGCCGAAGAGGCCTACCTGCAGGTGGACTTCCGGTCCACGCTCGAGCACGCCTCCTCGGCTCTCGAGACGGGCGGGCGGTCGCGGCGCGAGCTCATCCGGATCTACGAGCTCATGGGGATCGCGGCCGCGGCGCTCGAGCAGGAGGACGACTCCCGGGACGCGTACATCCGGATGCTGGCGCTCGATCCCTCGCGCGACGTCGACCGGAACCTCGCGCCGCGCCTGCGGAGCCCGTTCCTCGAGGCGCGCGGCTACTGGACGGCCCGCAGCGACCGGCTGGAGGCCGAGGTGAGGCTCGAGCGGTCCGAGAGCGGCCTCGTGGTGCACCTGACCGATCCGCTGGACATGGCGCAGGCCGTCGTGGTCCGCGCGCGGCTCGGCGGTGGGGGCGATTGGCACGAGAGCCGGCAGCCCGCCGTCGAGGAGCAGCTCGTCCCCATCACGGGCGTGGCGGACGCCGATCGCGTCGAGTACGTGATCGAAGTGCTCGACGGCCGGGGCAACCGCCTCGTCGAGCTGGGTGCTCCGATGTCGCCGCGCGTCATCGGAGAGTCGGAGCTCACCGGCACCGCGGCGTCCACGGAGACGGGCTCCCCGGGCGGCGGCAACCTGCTCGCCTCGCCCGTGTTCTGGGGGATCGCGGGAGCCGTCCTCTTGGGCGGCGCGATCACCGCCGGCGTCCTTCTCTCGGACTCCGACCCGGGCGCGCAGACTACGTACTCGGTCGGGGTGCGGTAGGGAGCTCCACCACGAAGCGAGCCCCACCCTCGGCCGCGTTCTCCGCTCGGATCGACCCGCCGAGCCGCTCGACGATGGTGTGGCAGACGGCGAGCCCGAGACCCGTGCCCTGGCCGGTGGGCTTCGTGGTGACGAACGGCTCGAACACGTGCGCGACGACCTCGGGCGCGACGCCGGGACCGGAGTCGGCCACGACGAGCTCGACGGCGTCGGGGCCGCGAGCCTGGACCTCGATGCGGATCGATCCCTCTCCGCCGATCGCGTCCGCCGCATTCAGGAGCAGGTTCAGGACGAGCTGGGTCAGACGGTCGGAAGAGCCCTGGACGCGGGGCACGGCGTCGGCGAGCCGCCGCTCGATGTCGACGTGGCGGAGGTCCTTCTGCGGGGCGACGAGCCGGACCGCGTCCTCGACGACCTCCCGCAGGTCGGCGGTGGCTTCCCGGCCGTCCTCCTCCGTCTCCTGACGCGAGAAGTCCAGGAGGTCGCGGATGATCTTGTGGATGCGCTCGGTCTCGGCGTGGATGCGCCGCAGGAACTCGTCGCGCTCGCCCTCTTCGAGGTCCCCGTCGCGCGCGAGCTCGACGAGCCCGAGGATGGCGGACAAGGGATTGCCGATCTCGTGCGCCACGCCCGCCGCGAGCCGGCCGACCGAGGCGAGCCGCTCGCTCCGGAGGATCTGGTCGTGCGCGCTCGCGAGCTCGCCCGTGGTGCGCTCGAGGTCCGCCAGTCGGTCCTCGAGAGCCTGCCGCTCGGCGCGGAGCTGGGCGGCCATCTCGTTGAACGCCACAGCCAGGCGCGCGACCTCCGCTGCGCCCCGGACCGGGACGTCCACGTGCCTGCCGGTCGCCGCCAGCCGCTCCGAGGCCTGCGTCACGGCGGTGACGGGACGCACGATGAGGTGCGTCAGCGCCACGTAGGTGAGCAGCAGGATGGTGCCACCCGTCAGCGAGACGTACAGGAGCAGGAGGTTCGTGAAGGCTCCGTCGGTCCCCGGCTCCTCGGCGCGGAGCCACACGCGGACCGTGCCGCCCGACGCCATCTCGGCCTCGATCGCGGTCCCTACACCCACCAGGCCGCGGGCGTGCGGCTCGACCCCCGGCCACGCGACCTCGACGCCGGCGATCCCGCCCGTCCCGATCACCGCGTCGGCCGCCTCGGCGGTCGCCGCGCGCCGATCGCCGGACAGGCGTGGCAACGCGGCGGCCAGCGCCCGGGCGGTGCTCTCGGCCCCGCGCTCGCGCTCGATGCGCCGGGCGCGCCCACCGAGCTGCACGGTGGCGACGCCGAGGAGCGTGAAGGAAGCGATGAAGGCCGCGCTCAGGGCGAGGACGATCTGGGCTCTGAGCCCCGGCCCGAAGCGGCGCGCCATCTCGCGAGAGAGGCTAGTCGAGCGCTTCCCGGGTGGCTACCGCACGGTTCCCCGCCGCGTATCGCCACGCAGTCGCGAGGCGCCACACGATTTGCCCAAGACTTTCGCGCGAGGGCGGCCCGGCACGGACCCTGAACGTATTGGTTCGATCACCACACACGAGGAGCAACCGATGGGCACCAAGAGCGAAGAGATGAAGGGCAAGGCCGAGGAGATGGCCGGCAAGGCCAAGGAGAAGGTCGGCCGCGCCACGGGCAGCGAGCAGACGCGCGCCGAGGGAGCCGCCAAGCGCGCCAAGGGCAAGGGCCGGGCGACGGCGGCGCGGGCCGCGGGTCGCCTCAAGGGCAGGGCCAAGGAGGCGATCGGCAAGGCTCAGGAGAAGGTCTCGAAGGCGCTCGGCGAGCGGGGCAAGCAGGCCAAGGGGGCCGCCCGCCGCGCCAAGGGCACCGCGACCAAGGAGAGCCACTGAACACCACCGATCGGGTAACCTGCGTGCATGCAAGAGGCACGCAGGGCCATGTCCACCTGGATCGGGACCCTCGCGCGCGGCGGCGTCCTCCGTGACCTCCACGAGGAGGCCGGGATCGCCGTCGCGGCGCTGGTCGTGGGCGAGGAGCGTCTGAGCGAGCTGCGCGCGTGGATGGCGGCGCAGCCCGGCGACGTCGTCGAGCGCGAGCAGCGAGGCGCCATCGAGGTGTGCATCTGGATGGCGCACGCCGACCGAGAGGTCGACCCCGGCGAGAAGGATCTGCTGCGCCGGGTGATCCTGGCCAGCGCGCTCGACCAGGAGGCGCGCGAAGCGCTCGTCCGGGCGAGCGACGAGCCTCCGTCCCTCGCGGGCATCGAGCGGCGGGTCACCCACCCGGTCCTGCGCGAGCTGCTCCTCGCGCTGAGCTGGGAGCTCGCGAGCGCGGACGGCACATTGGACGGGCGCGAGCGCGACTTCCACCTCGGGCTGGCGCGCCGGCTGGGCGTGGCGGAGGAGCGGCTCGAAGAGATCCGGGACGCGGTCACGCAGCGCCTGTCCGCGGCGCCCGGCTGACATGCCAGAGCAACCTCGAGTCGGCGAGCTGTTCGCCGGACGCTACCGGATCGAGTCGCTGCTCGGCGAAGGCGGGATGGGCGCGGTGTACCGCGCGCACGACGAGCACGTCGGGGACGACGTCGCGCTCAAGACACTGGTGTCGTCATTCGTCCGCATGGGAGAGGCGCTCGAACGCTTCCGGCGCGAGGTGCGGCTCGCCCGCCGCATCACCCACCCGAACGTCGCACGCATCCACGACCTCGGTGAGCACGGCGGCATCCACTTCCTGACGATGGAGTACGTCCGCGGCCGCGACCTCTCGCGCGTGCTCGCGGAGGAGGGGCCTCTCCCGCCCGCCCGCGCGGCGGGCCTCGTTCTGCCGGTCGCGCGGGCGCTTTCCGCCATCCACGCGGCGGGGGTCGTGCACCGCGACGTGAAGCCCGCGAACGTCCTCGTGGAAGAGGGCGGCAGGATCGTGCTGGCCGACTTCGGGATCGCACGAGGCGACGACCGCAACGCTGCGTTCCAGACGGCCGGGCTCATCGGCACGCCCTCGTACATGGCACCGGAGCAGGTCTCGGGCCGCGGCGCGAACGCGCGCGCAGACCTCTATGCGCTCGGCCTCGTGCTCTACGAGCTGCTCACGGGCGAGCTCCCCTTCCTCACGGACACGCCGCTCGGGACCGCCGTCGCGCGGCTCCAGCAGCCGCCGCCGGACCCGAGGGCCCGAGTCCCGCTGCCGGACTCCCTCGCCGAGCTCGTGCTCCGATGCCTCGCGCGGGAGCCCGAAGCTCGCCCGTCTTCCGCCGACGAGCTGGCGGCTCGGCTCGAGGCGTTCACCGCCGGGACGGCCCCGCGGGCGCCGCTGGAGGTGATGGCCACCGCCCCGCTCGCCACGGCGTCGGCGGCGCGTCCCGACCCGGCCCCGCCGGGCGGTCGGGCGCTCGCGGTCCTTCCCTTCCGCTACCGCGGCCCCGACGAGCACGGCTACCTCGGCGATGCGCTCACCGACGAGCTCGTCGACCTCCTGTCGACGACCCGAGGTCTGCGGGTGCTCGCGAGCGGCGCGACGCAGCGGTTTCGGGACGAGCGCGATCCACGCACCGTCGGGGACGAGCTCGGCGTCGACGTCCTGGTGGACGGGACCGTGCAGGCGGCGGGGTGTCGCGTGCGTGTGACCGCGCGGCTCTGCGACGCCCGCACCGGCACGCAGCTCTGGAGCGACCGGTTCGAGGGCTCGCTCGAGGACGTGTTCACGCTCCAGGATCGGCTCGGTCGCCGTGTCACCGAGTCGCTGCGCGTGGGGCTGAGCACGGCCTCGCACCGGGGGGACGCGCCGGCCGAGGCGGTCGAGAGCTACCTGCGTGCCCGTGCGAAGATGCGTAGGCGCGCCGGCGACACCTCGCTCACGGCCGCCGGAGGCGTCATCGAGCTGCTCGACCGGTGCCTCGAAGATGCGCCGGACTTCGCTCCGGCCATCGCGGCGCACGCGATGGCGACGCTGCGCGCCTGGTTCATCCCGGGCAACGCCGGCCGCGACTGGGAGACCGCCGCACGGCGGAGCGTGGAGCGCGCGTGCGAGCAGGGAGGAGACCTCGCCGAGGCGAGGCTCGCCGCCGCGATCCTGTCCGTCCAGGACGGTCGCTACCAGGACGCGGCGCGCCATCTCGAGCGTGCCCTCGAGATCGCGCCGACGTACCCCGACGCGCACGAGTACCTGGGGCGCCTGCAGTGCGAGGCCGGCAGGTCGCGGGAGGGGATCGAGCGGCTGAAGCTCGCCCTCGACCTGGACCCGACGCTCGCCTTCGCGCACCAGGACATCGCGCGGGTCGAGCACCTCCACGGGAACCTCGACGCGAGCCGGCGGGCACAGGCACAGCTCGAGGAGGCGATGGGCGCCTCCCACCCCGGGACGCTCGGCAACCACATCCGCTTCGCCTGCTGGGAGGGGGACATGGAGGCGGTCGAGAGGATTTCGGAGGAGGCCGCTCGCGGAGGCTTCGGCGAGGCGGGCCGGATGCTGGCCGTGTACGGGCGCATCGCTCTTGGCGACGGCCCGCCGGACGAGACGTTGCGGTCGTTCGAGAGAGTGATCTCCGGGATCGGGAACCCGCGGTTTCGGAGCATCGCCTTCCAGCTCGCCGCCGAAGCGCTCGGCGCGGTCGGGGCCACCGAGCAGGCGCTCGTCTACCTCGAGCGCGCCGCCGACGCGGTGCTGATCGACCTCGAGTGGCTCGATCGCTGCCCCGTCCTCGCGCCGCTGCGCTCGGACCCGCGGTTCGCGCGTGCGCGCGCGCAGGTTCTCGAGCGCGCGAGCGGGATCTGGGGCGTCTGACGGCTGGGTAGCTCGGTGGACGCCGCGCGGAGCGCGCGGACGGGACCGCCGACCGAGGGCCTAGTAGTCGCGGATCGCGCGGACCGTGCGCGCGTAGTCTTTGCGCACCGACCGCGCCGGGACCGGCGGGGGGTGGCCGCGGAGGCTCGCGTCGAGGACCGCGCGAGCGACGCGGTCGAGCGAGCGGAAGCGGAGTCCGATGCCCCGCGCCCGGTCGCTCCGGCGCCGGCCTCTCACGATGCGGGCGACCTCCGCCTCGGCGTCGAGCCAGATGCCGGTGCCGGGGGCGCGGAACGAGACGATGACGTCCGCCCCGAGCTCGGGCTCCTGGTCGCTCGACAGGAGCATGCCCTCCGCCGACAGATCGAGGACCCGCTCACCCAAGAGCCGGAACCCCTCCTCGGTCACGGCCTGGCAGACCGTCCCGACCGCCCGCCGGACGGTCTTTCGTTGCGAAGCTCGCGCGATCCACGTCATGCCGATAGCCCTCCAGCCCCGATCCTATCGGTGTAGGACAATGTGCGTCCAATAACCGGCGAACGGGGGGCGGCCTTCACTCGAGCAGTCGGTCGATCCGCAGCTTCAGCTCGGCGTAGCGGCGGAAGAAGTCCTGATGGGCCGCGCGGAAGGCCTGGATGATCCGCCGGTCGCGCTGGGTCGCGCCGAGCGTCTCGATCACCTGTTCGATGCGGGCGACGAGGTGCTGCGCGCCCCCGAACGGGCGCCACGCCTCGTCCATCTGGCCCTCGCGGTACATGTCCACGTGTCCGGCGGGACCCGGCGCGCTGTACACGAGGCCGAGGGTCTCGGCGTGCTGCGCCTGGATCGTCTTGATGACCATGCTGCCCCGCAGGTCCATCAGCTCCTCGCGGCAGGCGACGACGTCGAACCGGTGATCGCCGGCCTTGTCGAGCGCGCCGCCGCCGTTCATCTCGGCGGCGATCTCCCACGGCTTGCCCCCGATGAGGTTGGCCAGCTCCGAGAGGAATTCGGAGTCGCCGTCGACCACGAGGACGCGCGGCCGGAACGTGGAGCCCGAGCCGATCGAGACGTCCTGGAACTGCTTGCGGCCCATGTCGAGGATGATCTTGAAGGCCTCGCCCATCACCGACTGCACGTCGCGGAGCAGCTCGCTGCTCCCGTCGGTGGCGCGGGACCGATCGCATGCGACGGCGACGATGCGCTTGAGGTGGTCGACCTCCTCGGGGCGCTTCACGACGACGTCGACGACGCCGAGGCGGAGGGCCTCGACGGCGGCCTCGAAGGAGCGGCGCCCGGTGAGCAGGACGACCGACGTCGGGTGCGAGCGCTCGCGGATGGCGCGCACGACGTCGATACCGGCGCCCGGCTTGCCGACGTCCAGATCCACCAACGCGGCCGGGAAGAACTTGCGCTGCACGAGCTCTGCCACCGAGCGCCCGTCCGACGTGGCCGTGCAGACGTAGCCCTGCTGCTCGAACAGCCTGCGCATCCCTTCGAGGTCGCTCTCGCGCCCGTCGACGATCAACAGCTCGTCACCTTCGGCCATGACGGAATCCTAGTTGGAGAACGGCATCTCGAGCGTCAGCTCCCCGCCCTCGGGGGCCGGGAGGCGCCACGAGCGTACCTGACCGGCGAGGCAGGCGCCGAGAGTATCGTTGCCGCTGGTATTCCTGATGACGCTCGACTCGGTGACCTGCCCGTCGTTGCCGATGGTGAACCGCACCACCACCGTGCCCCGAAGGCCCGGGTCGTTCCGGGTCGCGCGGTCGAAGCAGGCCTGGGCGCGCGCTGCGTAGTAGCGGCGGATGACGAACCGGACGCGGGAGGCGTACATCTCGAGGGCGATGTCGCGCTCCTCCGGGAGGTCGCTCGCGGGGACCGTGTCGTTGCCGCCGGAGGAGCCGCCGCCGCCCGACCCGCCGCCGGACGCGCCACCGCCGCCCGACCCGCCGCCGCCGCCGGACGCGCCACCGCCCCCGCCGGATCCGCCGCCGCCGCCGCCCGACGCGCCGCCGCCGGACGAGCCACCGGCGCCTCCACCGCCGGACCCACCTCCAGCCGATCCACTCTCGCCGCCCGAGCCGCCGGCGCCCTCGCCGCCGGACCCGCCTCCAGCCGATCCGCTACCGCCGCCCGAGCCGGCGCCTCCGCTCCCCCCGCGCTTCGTGCCGGCGCCCCCGCCGCCCGATCCGGACGCCTGCGATCGGCCGCTCCCCTCGCTGACGCGCACGCCACCCGACACGAAGTCCACGTCGGGCGGCGGCTCCATGCCCTCGGGCAGCGGCGTGCCGATCTCCATCCCGCCACCGCCGCCGCCGGCCTCGGCCACGGGCTCCGATGCCTCGTGCCCGCCCCGCATCGCGAGGTACGTGCCGAGCGCGCCGAGCCCGACGAGCACGGCGGCGATGCCGGCGAGCACCGCCCAGGTCTTGCCCGACGACTGCACGCCGATGCCCGCGAGCGTGACGCTCGACATGGTCGGGCCGCCCCCCTGAGGCGCGTACCCCGTCGGCTGCGGCAGGGAACCGCTCGCCTGCAAGGACGCGCTGGCCGAGGCCGACCCCTCGTGCTGCGCCCAGACGTTCTCCTCTGCGGCCGTCGGGGCGCCGGACGCCGGCGGGGGGGCGTTGGCCGGCGGCGCGCCGCCCACGCCCTGGACCGTCCCATCGACGATCGGCCCGCCCGGCGCGCCGGGAGGCGCGATGCGCGTGCCGCACATGTTGCAGAAGCGCGCGTCTTCGGCGTTCTGCGCCCCGCAGGACTGGCAGTACATGAGCGCCAGGATAGCAGCGCGTCAGCGATCGGGCCGGAAACGGGGCGGCTCGCGCGCGGCGACGCCGAGGTCCGCGACCGCGCGGACGGTGAGGATCGCGTAGATCGTCCAGTCCGAGGCCCCCCCCTCGGGCGCCCGCAGGTCCTGGGCGAGAGCGTGCACGTGCCGCGCGCCGAGGCGCAGGAACAGGCCGTCGGCGAGCGTGCCCGGCAGGAGGAGCGGCACGTCGAAGCCCGCGCCGAACGCGAGAGCCGAGCCGCGTGCCTCGGGGTCGTCGAGCCGATCGAAGGCCACTCCGAGCTCGAAGCCGAGTGACTCGAGGAGGAGATCGACGTAGCCCTCGCCGCTCCAGGCGTTCAGCAGGAAGAGCGCCGGGAACAGGGGCCGGACCTCGACGGCGGCGACGACGCGGGGGCTCGAGCCCCGCAGCTCGGGCGCGACCACGAGGCCCGCGGCGTCGAGGTAGCGCGCGCGCAGGTCGAGGGTCGCGACGACCGAGCCGGCCTCGGGGTCGACGCCCGCGCCGGCCCCGGCGCTCACGACGAAGTCCCCGCCGAACCGCCCGTACAGCCCGTCCGCCCGCGCGGCGGCCGGCGAGAGGAGGAGCAAGCAGGGGAGCGCCCAAGTGATCCTGCGCACCCGCCGGACTCTACCAAACGACCGCGGACAGGCTATCGTCGCCCGGCAGTCGCATCGGATCTGTCCCCGATGCGGGTCCAGGAGAGGTCCAGTGAGCGTATTCGGGCACATGGCGCACTACGACTACGGCGAGGTGCACGTCAGGCGGGACCAGGCGAGCGGGCTCGAGGCGATCGTGGCGATCCACGACTCGCGGCTCGGGCCGGCGCTCGGCGGATGCCGGTTCATCCACTACGACACCGAGGAGGAGGCGCTGGTGGACGCGCTCCGCCTCGCGCGCGGCATGACCTACAAGGCCGCCATCACCGGGCTCGGGCACGGGGGCGGCAAGAGCGTCATCGTCAAGCCGCGCCAGCAGTTCGATCGCGCCCGGCTGTTCCGTGCCTTCGGCCGGTTCGTCGAGGATCTGGGCGGCCGCTACATCACCGCCGAGGACAGCGGCACGAGCCTCGAAGACATGGAGGTCATCCGCACGGTGACCAGGAACGTGACGGGCGTGAAGCCTGAGCACGGCGGATCGGGCGATCCGAGCCCCTTCACGGCGCTCGGCGTCCGGCGCGGCATCGAGGCCTGCGTGAAGGTCGCCACGGGCCGCAGCGACCTCGACGGCGTGCACGTGGCGGTCCAGGGCGTCGGCCACGTCGGCTACCACCTCTGCAAGGAGCTCGCCGCGCTCGGAGCCAGGCTCACGGTCGCCGACGTCGATCCGCTCAAGTCCGAGCGGGCGCAGCGCGAATTCGGCGCCGAGATCGTCACGCTCGACGCGATCTTCGGCGTGGAGTGCGACGTCTTCGCCCCATGCGCGCTCGGCAGCGCGCTCAACGATCACACCATCCCGAGGCTCCGCTGCCGCATCGTGGCAGGCGCCGCCAACAACCAGCTCGCCGAGCCCCGCCACGGCGAGGATCTCATGCAGCGCGGCATCGTGTACGCGCCCGACTACGCCATCAACGCAGGCGGTCTCATCAACGTCGCGCAGGAGGTCCTCGGGTACGACGCCGTGACGTCGCGCGAGCGCACGATGAGGATCTACGACACCATCCTCGAGATCGTCGAGCGCGCGGCGGCCGCCATGCAGCCGACGAGCCGCGTGGCCGACATGATCGCCGAGGAGCGCCTCAAGAAGGCCGCGAACGGCTGAGGAAGTGAGCCGGGGTCCAATGCCGATGCGCCTCGTGATATGAATGTGGGCGGCGGACAGCCCGTCGAGGTGGTCATGAAGAGAGCTTGGCTTCTGGGAACGGTGGGGGCCGCGTGCCTCCTCGGGGCGCCGGCCACGGTCCGGGCGGGGATCCCCGAGTGCGGTGGGATCCGGCTCGAGGACGTGACGAGCTGTGAGCTGCGCGCTGAGGTCGACTGCGAGGCGGGGTGCTCCGAGCTGGGGATCTACGAGACCGCCTGCGCCACCCGGCTGCACACGGTCTGCCGGTCGGAGTGCACGCTGGCGGCCGAGCCGACGTGTACGGACGAGTGCACGACGATGTGCCAGATGGAGTGCGACCGCGGTGTGCCCATCACCTGCATCCACAACTGCTTCGCCGAGTGCGTCGGGTCCTGCGACGCGTCGTGTGCGGGCGCGGAGAACCCCGACCGGTGCGTTGCTTCCTGCGAGGCGACCTGCGACGGCGAGTGCGACATCCAGTGCGCGCCCGTCGTGGACGCCTCGTGCTACCAGCACTGCGTCGAGTGCTGCGGCGGCTCGTGCGGCGCGCAGGCGAACATGGACTGTCAGACGGTCTGCCAGGACGAGCAGTTCGAGGACTGCGAGTACGAGCTCCGGGCCGACTGCATGGCCTCCTGCTCGGTCGACGGCGCTCTGTTCTGCGACGGCGAGTACGTGCTGTCGGGCGATCAGCTCGACACCTGCATCGACGCGCTCCTCGCGCGCGGCATCGGCGGCGAGATCCGCGCCGAGGGCTCGGTCACGTTGGGCGCGGACGGCGCGTCCACGTCGTGCGCTGCGGCCGCGGGAGGCGACGGGGCTCCGGGCCTGCCCGCCGCCGCCGCGGTGGCGTGCCTGCTCGGCCTCGCCCGCCGGCTCCGGCGCAGGCGCTGATCGCCCAGCTCCCTCGCCTGCGGTGGGTGCAGGCTACGGCTCGTCCGGGTCGCCCTCGGTCAGCCACTCCCACACGAAGATGGCCGGGATCGCGACGAGGAAGAGGAGATCGATCTCGACGCCGCCCGTGATCTCCCAGCGCGAGGTGTCGTCGAGGGCGACGCGCGTGCTGGCGTAGAGCGAGAGTGCGTATCCGTAGACGTGGTGGTGGTTGTAGCTGCGGTAGCCCCACGCCAGCGTGCCGACTGCGATGGGGCCGTCCGCGTCGCCAGGACGCGACGCCCACCCCGCGCCGGTCGTGAACGTGATCGGAAACCCGGTCGCGACCGGGAGCAACACGGCGAGCCCGCCGGCGGCCTCGGCGGTCTCGAAGTCCGCCGTGCGCAGGTCGAGAGCGGGGCCGATCCGAAACGCGCGCACCTCGTTCGGACCGAACAGGAGCTCGCTGCGGAGGTGCATCTCGAAGACGAAGTCGCCGCTCGCCGCACCGGCACCGGCTCCGAGGCGCGCGGACGTCTGCGGGTGGGCGGCGGCTGCCGACGGGACGGCGGCGACGAGCAGAGCGAGGAGGGCCGCGCGCGGCACGATCACATCGTCAGCCAGACGTAGCCGCGATCGAGCTCGACCTCCTCCTCTTGCCCGCTGGTCTTGCGGACCGAGAGCGCCTCGCGGCGGTCGGCGGCCATCGACAGGGCGCTCGCCGCCTCGGCCTCGCTCATCTCCTCCACGCGGCGGCCCCCGATGGAGACCACCCGGTCGCCCGCCGAGAGGCCCGCGCGGCCGGCAGGCGAGTGCTCGAGGACCTCGAGGAGGATGAGCTCGTCGCTGCGCACCTCGTACTGCGCGACGCCGACCCCGCGGTGCGCCTCCGGGACGGAGAGGCGGAGCGTGAGCGACGCTCCGTTCTCCATGCTGATGCGGGCATCCGCGTCCGGCACGGCGTTCCCAGGCAGGCCCTGGCCGCGCCAGATGCCGATCGGGTCGTTGGCGGGGCCGTCGTCGCGATCCCAGAGCTCGAGCCGCACCTCCTGGTCCGGCGGCAGCCAGACGTTCTTTGGCAGCGCCTCGTCGAACGTCGGCTCGAGCGTGTCCTCGCGCACGGGCGACTCGAAGACGAGCTCGCCTCCACGATAGATCCGGACGAAGGCGTCGGGCAGCCCGCCGTCCTCGTCCCAGTCCATGCCTCCGCGGCGCTGCGGCGGCACCGAGGCGCCGACGAGCCGGAGCTTCCAGACGTGCGCGGGCACGCCCAGGCTCTGGACCTGGTTGCCCGCCGGAGTCAGTGACGTCCCGCGGCGCGGGTACGCGCAGCCGACGGCGAGCACCCCCCCAAGGACGACGAACCCCCACCCAGAAAGCCGAGCCATGGCTGGGAGACTGCCACAGGCCGGGCGGAATCGGCTACTTCCGGAGGGGTGCCTGGTGGGAGGCGGCGTGTAGGGGTATATGAGCCGCCCATGAGGCGCGCCAAGATCGTGTGCACGCTGGGCCCGGCCAGCGACGACCAGGAGACGGTGGATGCGCTCGTGGAGGCGGGGATGGACTGCGCCCGCCTCAACTTCTCCCACGGCTCCCACGAGCAGCACGCGCGCGTCGCCGGGCTCGTCCGCGAGGCGGCGAGACGGGCACGACGGCCGCTGGCCATCCTGGCCGACCTGAGCGGCCCCAAGATGCGGGTGGGCCGCTTCGCCGAGGGCAGGGTCGAGCTCGAGCCCGGGGCCGAGCTCGTCCTGACGCCGCGGGACGTGGTGGGCGACGTCCACCAGGTCTCGGTCACCTACGAGCCGCTCCCCGACGACGTCCGAGAGGGCGACGCGATCCTGCTCGACGACGGGCTGCTCCGGCTGCGCGTCAAGGGGGTGCGCGGACGGGACGTCGTCACCGAGGTCGAGGTCGGCGGTCCGCTGTCGAACAACAAGGGCCTCAACCTGCCCGGCGCGAAGCTCAGCACGCCCGCGCTGACGGACAAGGACAAGGTCGACCTGGCCTTCGCCGTGGACGAGCTGAAGGTCGACTTCGTGGCCCTGTCCTTCGTGAGACGTCCCGAGGACGTGGAGGAGGCGCAGGCCCTCGCCAAGGGAACGCCCGTCATCGCGAAGATGGAGAAGCCCGAGGCCATCGAGAACCTCGAGGCGATCTGCGACGTCGCCGACGGAGCGATGGTCGCGCGCGGCGACCTGGGCGTGGAGATGGGCGCGGAGAAGGTGCCGCTCATCCAGAAGCGCCTCATCCGCGCCGTCAACGAGCGCGGCAAGATCGTCATCACCGCGACCCAGATGCTCGACTCCATGATCCGCAACCCGCGCCCGACGCGCGCCGAGGCGGCGGACGTGGCGAACGCCGTGCTCGACGGGACGGACGCGCTGATGCTGAGCGGCGAGACGGCGTCGGGGAAGTACCCGTGCGAGTCGGTGCGGATGATGGACGCGATCATCCGCGAGGTGGAGCGCGAGACGCTCGCCGAGGGGCCGCGCGAACGCCCGGGGCGAGTGGTCCGGTCCTGGGACGGCTGGGAGCTGTCGAACGCCGCCGCGCGCACGGCGGCGCTCATGTCTTTCACGCTCCCCCTCGAGGCGATCGTCGCCTTCACCCAGGGCGGCGAGACGGTACGGCTCCTGAGCGAGTACCGGCCGCGGGCCCCGATCATCGGCATCACGTCCAATCCCGGCGTCGCCAACCAGATGGCGCTCGAGTGGGGAGTGGTCCCGCGCATCGAGGTCCCGCCCGAGGACATGGAGGAGACGCTGCGCATCGCGACGAGCCTGCTCGTGCGGGAGAAGCTCTGCCGGCCGGGCGAAGCGTTCGCGATCGTGGCAGGATGGCCTCCGTCGGCCCGCCCGAACACGGTGAAGCTGCACCGCCTGTGAGACGCGTCGTCTGATGGACCAAGGTATCCCCTCGAAGATCGGCCGCTACGTCGTCGACCGCCTGATCGGGTCGGGGGCGATGGGCTTCGTCTTCCTCGGGCGGGATCAGGAGCTGGACCGGCCGGTCGCCATCAAGACGCTGCGCGACCTGCACATGGGCAAGGACGCGCTCGAGACCTTCCTCGAACGCTTCCGCAACGAGGCGCGCGCTGCCGCGCGGCTCATGCACCCCTCGATCGTGCAGGTGTACGACGTCGGCCAGGACACGGAGATGGGGCCTTTCCTCGTGTTCGAGTACGTCCCCGGCTCGACCCTCAAGCAGATCATCCGTAGCCGCGGGCCTCTCTCGCCGGCGCACGCAGTCCGGCTCGCCGAGGAGGTAGGCGACGCCATCGACACGGCGCACGGCCGGGAGATCATCCACCGCGACATCAAGCCCGACAACCTGCTCGTCGCGCAGGACGGACGCGTGAAGCTCGCCGACTTCGGGGTCGCGCGGATTCCGAACGCGGCGCTGACGCGCGAGGGGCAGTTCCTCGGGACGCCGTGCTATGCCGCGCCCGAGACCCTCAAGGAAGCGAAGTACGGGCCCGAGAGCGACCTGTTCTCGTTCGCCGCCGTGCTGTACGAGGTGGTGTCGGGCGTCCGGGCGTTCCCGGGTGACGACGCGGTGGCGGTCGCGCACAAGGTCATCCACGACCAGCCCCCGCCGCCGAGCGAGGTCGCGAAAGGCGCGGCCGTGCCGAAGGAGGTGGACGCCGTCCTGATGCGCGCGCTGTCGAAGAGCCCGGTGGATCGCCACCGGAGCGCACGCGAGCTCACGCACGCGTTCCGCGAGGCGTTCGAGGGCGCGGGCCTGCTCCACGTGGATCCAGCCGCGGCGACCATGGCGTCTTCCGTGCAGGCAGCGTCGCCGGCACGCACGCGCGAGCGGCGCGGGAGCGGCCTGGCGTTCGCCGCGGTGCTCGCCGGGGCGCTCGCCGTGGGGATCGCCATCGTGTTCGCGTTCGGGCGGGAGGGGACCGACGGCGACCCGGTGGTGGCCGACGGAGCGCCGGACGCCGGCCGGGTGGACCGGGAGCCGGTGGGCCCGGCCGGGGGCGAGGCCCGCGCACCGGACGCCGCCGCGGTGGTGATCGGCCCGGCGGCGAACGACGCCGGCGCCGCGACGCAGCTCCCCTCCCCCTCCGAGCTCACCGCGCACGACCGGGAGGAGAGGGCGAAGGACGCCATCGAGCGCGCCGAGGAGCTCATCGCCCGCGGCGATCTCGCGGGTGCGCGGTCAGCGGTCGACGAGGCGCGCCTCTACGACGCCGAGAACCCCGACATCGAGGCGCTCGAGGCGCGGCTCGCGCCGTAGCCGTCGCAAGCTCGCCATCGGCCGGGTTTCCCGACCGAGGACCTAGAAGACGTAGCGCATGTACGCCGCGCCGTGGATGCCGAAGGCGCGGTCGCCCGGGACGTCGAGCGACGGGTACAGGCGGGAGCCGCCAACCAGCCCGATGCTGTGGTGGCGGTTGACCATGTGCCAGTCGAACCCGAGGCTGCCTCCGTACATGAGCCCGATCCCGTCCGACTGGTCGTAGCCGTAGGACCGGAGCACGTCGCCGGTGGCGACCACGATGCCGCCCTCGCCCGAGAGCCACAGCGCCGCCCGCGCCGACAGGTTCACCTGGAGGCGGATCTCGGCGAGGGCACCGAGCAGCTCGAACACGGTGGCGGTCGGCGGCGGCGGTGCGTCGGTGCCGTGGATCGAGCCCTCGACGACGGCGCGCACCCACAACCAGGAGACGACCTCGTAGCCGACGCCGACGCTGGCGTAGAGCCCCGTCTGCGACACCCGGCCGATGCCGCCGCGGAACCCACGGGCGCCCACCCAGCCCTCCACGAACAGGCCGTGCGAGTAGAGGTCGCGGGTGATCTCGATCGCCTCGGGGGGCAGGCGCTCGACGTCGAGGCGGGTCGGGTCGGGACCCTCCGGAAGGAGCTCCTCCTCGGCGTCCTGCGCGCGTGCGGACGCGCTCACCAGCAGGGCGGCTGCGAGGAGCGGGGCGGCGACGCGCACGGCGGCGAGCCTACCAGATGGTCGCGGCAAGAGTGGTGAAAACTCAGGGCTCGGCCATCGCCGCCACGGGCGTGAAGAGGGCCGGCTGTGGGAGCTGCCAGGCCTCGTCGTCCCCGCTCGCGAGCCGGTCCCCCTCGTCCTTGACCCGGACCGAGGCCTCGAGGACCAGCACGCCGCACCCGCCGTCGGGACACTCGGTGTCGGGCAGGCCCGTGGCGCGGATGCCGAGGCGGAACCCGGTGAGGCCCGCGATGATCGGCGGGATGTAGGGCTGGACGCGCGGGTCGGTGTGGGAGTCGCTGTCGAAATAGACCACCTGGTTCGAGTTGGGCGCGCCGTTCACGACGGTCGAGAGGTCGATGGCCACCTCGTCGAGGTGCTCGGCGCGGATCGTGCCGGTGCGGGTCTCGAAGGGCTCGATCTCCATGTCGCGCTCGTACTGCGCGAAGTCGGGGATGACCTCGTCGTCGTCGACCACGAAGGCGGGGCTGTACTCGTGGAACTCGTTGAAGCCGTTGAGGACGAGGGCCACGCGGGCGCCGCTCTCCGTCAGGTTGGTGAGCGCCCAGTCGATCTCGATGGCCAGGTCGTCACGGCGGACCCAGGGCAGGCGCTCCCACGGGACGGCCATGTCCCCGACGTTGGCGCGCAGGCGCTCGAGATCCTGATTGGTCGGCGGGGTGATGGGGAGCTCGACCCGGGCCTCGACCAGGTAGAGCGACGCCTCCTCGCCCTCGAAGAACGGCGGCGTGTCGGTGGTGACCGCGAAGGCGGTGAGGCCGCCTTCGCCCACGTACTCCTCCTCGGCCACGCAGCCGAGGAGCGGAAGCAAACAGAGCGCGAACGCGTAGCGGATCGTCGAGCGCATGCCGCAGACCTCGATTCGGGCGGATGCCGTGCATCGAGCGTACCAGGGAAAAGCAGAGGGATCACGAGTCGCTTCCGCGTCGGGTCGGGGGAGCCGCCCCCCGCGCGGGGGCAGCGGGCCTCAGGGCCGGAAGCGGTACGGCGACGGCGACGAACACGGCCGAGAGGAGCAGCGCCACGGCGAGCCGGGCGCCGAGGTGCGGGAGGCTCGCGGGATCCCAGAGAACGACGAGGACCACCACGGCGGCGGCGAGGCCGAGGTGCGGGCGTCCGACGTCGCGCCAGCGGATCGCGATGCCCTCGAGCGCGCGCAGCTCGATCATCTGGAGCGCCGTCACGAGGGAGGTGGCGATCACGGTCGCGAGCGCGGCGCCCGTCAGCCCGAGCCGGGGGATGAGCAGCAGGTTGAGCACCGTGTTGAGGGCCGCCACCGTCAGGCTGTTGAGGAGCGTCCAGCGGGTGTGCCCGGTGTACACGAGGCAGTTGCCGGCGAGGCCGTAGGCGCAGCTCCCGAGCGGTGGGAGGAGCAGGAGCGCGATGAAGAGGCTGTCGCCGGAGTAGGCCTCGTCGACCAGGCTGAGGACGTCGTCGCGGAGGACGACGGCGGCGAGCACGGCGGGCACGGCGATGCGCATGCTCGATCGCGAGAGCCGGCCGAGCGCGGACTCGAGGGCGTCCCGCTCGCCCGCCGCGTGGTGGCGCGCCGCGATGGGCGCGAGGGCGCCGCTGAACACCAGGCGGATCTGCTTGAGGTTGCTCGTGAGGAGCGCCGCCGTGCCGTACCAGGCGACCTGGACGGCGCCGAAGCCCATGGCCGCGAGCATGAGGGCGTCGAGCCGGGTGATGTACCGGTTCAGTGTGAGGTTGAGGCTCTGGGGCACGGCGAACGCGAGCATGCGGCGGTGCGGAGTCGGGCGGCGGAGCGCCGACGCGAGGGCGGAGAGGTCGTGGTGGCGCGCGAACGCCACCGCCGCGACGAGCGCCGACACCACCCAGGAGGCGAGGTGGGCCGCGAGCAGCTCGGTCGCTCCGCCGCCCGCGGACCAGGCGAGGAGGGCGAAGCCGATCATGGTCACGGGCCGGACCGCCGAGAGCAGCGCGTCGTACTCCATGCGCATGTGTGCCTTGGTGGCGGCGATGGCGACCTGCGCGAAGGCGAACGGCACGAGCGACCACCCCACCCAGTACAGGCCCGGCAGGAGCGCGCCGTGCTCGGGGAACGCCACGCGGACGAGCGGCTCGGCGAAGAGCTGCGTGAGCGCGGCGGCGGCGAGGCTCGCCCCGAGCGTCCACAGGAGCGCGTTCGCGACGACGGCGTGGAGCCGCCGCGAGGCCTCCGGATCGCTCCCGGCGTGATCGACCTCGTGGCTCGCGAACACCGTGGTCGCGTCCGCGAAGCCCGTGCTGATCGCGCCCGCCGCGAGCTCCGAGAGGAAGAAGGCGACGAGGTAGACGCCCATCACCTCGGGCCCGAAGAGCCACGTGGCGAAGAGCACGAAGAGCGGCTCGAGCGCCTTGGCGACGAGACCGAGCGCGTTGAAGAAGGCGCCCCTCCGCAGCTCTCGCTCGTACGAGCCCACGCCCCATCCATTCCACTCCTTGCCGCGACTGCAACGTGACGATTCGATGCCGGCGGCTTGTCGCCGGGTCGCGAGAACGCTAAGCGTGGGGCCGTGGAGAGCTTTCCGGCGTGGGCCGCGGCGGCGGGCGCGGCCGCGGTCGTGGTGGCCGCGCTCGTGATCGTGGCCTCCACGATCCGCTCCGAGATCGAGAGCCGCTACCGGCGTCTCGAGGCGTGGAACGCGATCTACGCGGTCGTCCGGCCGCGGGTGCCGCTCCCGCCGGGGGGTCCCTGGATGGCGAGCCCCGAGCTGCTCCGCATCGTCGTGCAGACGGTGTACGAGCGGCGCCCGCGTGTCGTGCTCGAGCTGGGGAGCGGGCTCTCGACCGTGCTCTCGGCCTACGCCCTGCGCGATCTCGGCGAGGGCGGGCGCGTCGTCTCCCTCGAGCACGAGGAGCCCTTCTGCGAGGCGACCCGCCGGCTCCTCGCGCTGCACGGCCTCGAGGACGTCGCACGGGTCGTGCACGCCCCGCTTCGGGAGACCCGGACCGCCGTGGGCCCGGTGCGCTGGTACTCGCTCGATGCGCTCGCGGAGCTCGACCTCGGGCCGATCGACCTGCTCGTCATCGACGGTCCGCCCGGCGAGGATCAGCGGCTCGCGCGCTTCCCCGCGCTGCCGGAGCTCGCGAAGCGCCTGGCGGACGACGCCGTCGTGATCCTCGACGACGCGCGGCGGCCCGACGAGCGCGAGGCGGTGCGCCGGTGGACCGAGATGCTACCGGGCTTCGACGCCGAGTACCGGGCCACGGAGAAGGGCACCGCGATCCTGCGCCGTTCCGGCGACGGTGGCGCGCTCGAGCTCGTCGAGCAGCGGTAGGGCCAGGGCCGAGAAGAGCTGCGTCTCGGCGTGGCACGCGACCCACGCGGGGTCGATGCGCGCGATCGCCTCCCGCGTCCGCACCGAGGCGTACCAGTGCACGAGGCGCGTCTCGGGTCGGAGCACCTCGTCGAGCGAAGCGCGCTCGCCGACGCGGAACCAATGCGTCGAGATCTCCGGGCCGAGCGGATAGAACACCGCGGGCTCGTGGACGCGCAGGTCGTCGCCGTCGAAGGCAGTGGCCACGTCCTGGAGGAGATGGGTGCCGAGCGCGTAGCGGACGAGACGCCGCTCGGGTGGGAGCCGCACCATGGCGGCGAGCAGCGCGGCGGCCAGGGGATGGCCGGGGGCGCTCCCGAGGACCGCGTTGTTGACGGCACGCGGATAGAAGCGCTCGATGCGCCGGAAGGCGCGCCATCCCCCCGGGGTCTCGCGCATCGCCGCCCGCGCGAGGCTTCGGAGGGCCGCCGCCGTGCGGACGCGCGGGTCGGTCGAGCGGCGGACCGCTCCCGGGAAGACGATGTGCTCCTGCCCGCAGAACGCCCCCGCCTGGTGGCGGAGGGGCCCGAAGGAGGTGACGGTGATCGTGTCCGTGTCGAGGTACACGCCGCCCTCGCGGTACAGGATCGCGGCGCGGACCATGTTGGCGCGGGCCGCGGGCTCCCGGAGGGTCTCGTAGATCCGCACGAGGGACGCCCCGTCCGGGCACGCGGACAGCGTGCGCCCGGGCTCGAGCGGGCGCAGCTCGATGCGGGGAATCCTCCGCAGCGCCTGCCACGCGCACGAGCGGGCGAGCTCGGGCTCGTGGTGGAAGACGACGCGGTCGAAGCCGCCTCGAAGCGCCGCCGAGCGGACCGCGAGCAAGTACACCCACGGCAGCTCGCGCCCGAACCAGACGAAGTGGGCGACGGGGGGAATTCGAGCACCCATGCCCCCGCCCTAAGGGCACGGGCGCGGGATCAAGTCCCCCGATGGCTACTGGACGCCGAAGATGAACGGGTAGGTGACGACGACCTCGCCGCCGTCGGGCTGGGGGAAGCGCCAGCGGCGGATCTGCCGGACCATGCACCCCTCGACGCGCGCGTTGCGCAGCGTGCTCTCGGCGACGCGCGCGCTCGTCACGCTGCCCTGCAGGTTGATGCGCCAGTTGATCGAGACGCGCCCGCGCAGGTTCGGCTGGCGCTGCACCTCGACCTCGTAGCAGTACCGGATGGCGGCCTGGTTGGCCATGACCACCCGGTTGATCTGCTCGGGCGAGAGGTAACCGTTCACGCGCGGGGATCCGCGCTGGACGCTGATCTGGCGCTCGCGGCGCTCCCGGCCGGGCACGCCCACGCCGCCGCTGCCCCGCCCGAGGCCGCCGCCGCGGCCTGCGCCGACCCCGGTGCCGATGTCGCCCGCGCCGAAGAGGCTGCCCGGCCCGTCGCCGCCGCCCCCGCTGCCGGTTCCGCGCAGCCCCGCGCCGCCCGATCCGCGTCCGAGGATGTTCCGCGCGTGGCCGAGCCCGCTCAGCATGTCGCTCACGTTGGGCACGTCGAGCGCATCGGCGATGGCGTTGCCCTCACCGCCTCCCGAGAGCGCGCCGAGCAAGCCCATGTTGCGAACGCGCGCCGCGACCTCGGTCGTGTGCTCGCCCGCGATCTCGGTGTCCTCCTGCTGGGCGTCTTCGCGGCCGACGCGCCCCTCTTCCCCTTCGTGCCGGCGGCCACCGGTCTCGTCCCGGTCCCGGAGGCCGGGGTCCTCGGTGTCCGTGCCGCTCTGCTGCATCTGCTCGAGGATGTCCTCGGGAGGCGGCGTCACCATGAAGCGCCGGATGAGGTCCGTCGGAAGCTCGAGCGGGTCGGGGTCGGGCATCTCGGCCGCCGCCATCAGCATCACCACGCGGAACGACGCGAACAGGAACAGCGACAGCCCGATGCTGGCGACGAGCCCCGCGTCGAACGCGAAGGGACTGCGCGGCGCCTTGCGCGCAGCCTTCACGTGCTGGAAGAAGACGGCGACCGTGCCGAGCGTCACCACGCCGTAGTCGTCCGGGCCGAGCTGCACGTCGCCGCCGAGCGACGAGACGGACGTCCGGTTGCCGTTGAGCCAGACGTCGCCGCCCATGGCTGCGGAGTGCTTGAACCGGTAGCCCTGGCCCGACGGCTCCAGCAAGATCAACTGATCGTCGGCGGCCACGCCCTCCGGCAGCGGGAACAGGGCGTTCGCTCCGTAGCCGAGGACCACCGGCCGGGGCTGATCGAGCGTCTCCTCGGCCTGGAGCGTGCCGTTCCAGAGCAGCGCGACCCGCAGGTGACGCTGGCTTTGCGTGACTTCGTTGCCGGCCGTCTTCGCCATGCCCGATGGACTCAGTGGAAGGCCTTGCCCTTGGTCGAGCGTACCAGCTCGGGCATGAACGAGCGATGCGGAAGCCGCGGCCGATCGAACTCGGCGCGGAGCCGGTTCAGGAAGTAGAGGAGCTGCGGCGACTTGAGCCGTCCAGAGATGTCGAGCCCGCTGAACTCGTAGACTTTCACCTTCTCGCCCTCGCCCTCCGCGACCTCGTCCGTGTCGACGTCGATGTCGGTCCCTTCCTCACCTTCGGCGCCGGCCGACGGGGCGCGGGCCTCCGGCCGCGCGCCACCCCTGTCCTGACCCACCGCGACGACGGAAGTTCCCGCCAGACTGCTCAGAAGCACACACAGGAGGATCCTCCGAACCCTCATCACCCACCTCCTCCCCCACCCGGCGCGGGGATCTCGCGCAGGTAGCGCTCGGCCATCTCCCGCTGCGGCGCGTCCGAGGGCGCCACCTCGAGGAACCGCTGGAACAGCTCGCGGGACTGGGGTCGCTGGTCGAGGAACTCAGCCCGGAGCACCGCGAGGTTGAAGAGCGCCGCGGGGTGGTTCGGCGCCGCCTGGAGCACGCGGTCGAGCTCGCGTTTCGCCTGCCCGTGCTCTCCCCCGCCGCGCAGGGCGGCCGCGAGCGCCACCCGCGCGTCGAGGTCCTCCTCGTCCAACTGGAGCACGGCCCGATACTCACGGGCAGCCCCCTCGTAGTCCCCCGCGTGCAGGAGGACCGAACCCTGGTTCATGCGTGCCGGGGCGTACCGTGCGTCGATCTCGATGGCGCGTGCGAGCTCGACGAACGCGGCCTGTGTGTCGCCGCGCGCCAGCGCGACGAGGCCGAGGTCGTTGTGGATCGCCGCGTTGTCCGGCGAGAGGTCCAGCGCCTTCCGGAACACGAGGTTGGCCACGTCGTACTGCTCGCGCGCCCGGTAGATGCGGCCGATCTCGATGAGCGCGCGCACGTTGGACGGATCGCGGATCAGCGCCTCGCGCGCCTGCTCGAGCGCGTCGTCGTGCTCGCCGCGCTCGCGCAGCATCGTCGTGAGCGCCACGCGTGCGTCCACCGCGTCGGGGTGTGACTCGACGTAAGCGGACAGGAGCTCGCTCGCCTCGTCGCGCTGGGCCATGGCGTACCGCGCCTCCGCGAGGGCCAGCAGCGGCTCGGTGGCGCCGGGCTGGACGCGGCGCGCCTCCTCGAAGTGCTGGATCGCCGAGCGCATCTCGCCGGCGCGCCGGTCGAGGACGCCGAGGTTGTAGTGGGCCTCCCACAGGTAGCGGTCGATCTGGAGCGCCCGCTCGAACTTGGCCCGTGCCCGCTGCGTGTTGCGCCTGCCGCCGCGCTGCATCAGCCGCACGCCGGCGGCGAACTCCCGCACCGCGCGCGGATCGGCCGGCGGCAGCTCCACGGGCGCGGTCTCGACCTCGGGGCTGCTCCCGCCGCAGGCCGAGAGCGAGAGCGCGAGCGCGAGCCAGACGTGCCGGATCCTCACGACTCCCCTCCCTCCTCTCCGCGCCGGAGCCCGTCGAGCGGCTCCGGCATGGGCAGCGGCTCACCCTCGACGATCTCGCCGCCCATCTCGCGCAGCGGCGGGTACTGCACGTCGTTGAGCCGCGTGAGGCCCTCCCGCAGACGCTGCGTCCAGCGGTTGTAGATCCGCAGCTCGAGCGCCTTCTGGTAGCCGCCCTCGTAGGCCTCGAGCGCGCGCTCCTCCATCGGGATGATGAACATCGCGAGCTGGTCGCGGTAGCTCTGCTCCTCGTCCGCGTTCAGCCCCTCCGGGATGGGCGCGTCGCGGAGGCCCTCGGCGAAGAGCTCGTAGCTCTTGCCGATCTGGAACAGCGCCGCCGTCACCCACTCGGCGACCTGGAACTCGACGACGTCGGCGTAGATGAGCGCGGCCTCCTGCAAGAGCTCGCTCTTGCGCTGCAGCCGTCTGCGGAGCCCGTCCACGTCTCCCTCGATCCGGATCGCCTCGTACTGGGCGAGGACCCGGTCGCCCTGCATGTAGCGCGCCTGGGCGGCGTAGTAGAGCCCCTGCCCGAGCCGCGAGGCGTTGCGGCGTCCGAGCCGTACGGCGTCGTCGAGGGCCCGGGCCGCGCCGCGCTCGTTGCCTGCCTCGAGCAGGACCTGAGCGAGCCGGGTGGTCGCCTCGACCTCGAGGTCCAGGTTGCGCGTGCTGCGGATGAACCGCCGGTAGAGCTGCGCGGCCTCGTCCCAGTCCTCGGCGCCCTCGTGCGCCTTGCCGACGAAGAAGTAGACCTCGTCCACCGCGTCGTCGCGCGGGAAGCGCTCGACGAACCGCGTCCCGTTGGTGACGGCCGCCGACCAGTCGCCCGCCGTCACGCGCAAGAGCACCGCGTTGTAGAGCGCGTCGGTGATCTTCTCGCCGCGGGGGAAGCGCTCGGCGTAGGTCTCGTAGTACCGCGCCGCGTCGGAGAACTGCGCGATCGACTCGTACATCGTCGCCGCCGTCCACGCGCCCATCGCTCCCTCTTCCGAGCCCGGATAGCGCTCGATGAGCCGGTCGTAGGCCTCCGCCGCGCCCGACAGATCGCCGGCGCGCTGCCGCTCGACCCCGGCGTTGAAGTAGGCCTGCCGGGCGCGATCGTCGTTCGGGAACTCCTCGGCGGCCCGGAAGTAGGCGTTCGCCGCGCCCGCGTGGTCGCCTCGCTCCGCGAGCTGCTCACCCAGCTTGAACACCGACTGCAGGATGAGCCCGTCGAGCCGCCGCTGGTGCTCGCCCGACTGGAAGGCGGGAGCGCTCTTGAGGCGCCGCGCCCACGTCTCGATGTTCGCGTAGTCCTGCGCTCGGTTGAAGCTGTCGAGGATGAGCTCGCCCGCGGGCTCGGCGTACTGGCTGTTCGGGTAGCGCTCGAGGAGCTGCCCGAACAGGCGCACTGCCGGGTCGTAGATCGACCGGTCGTAGTAGAGCCGCCCCTGCCGGAAGAGGATCTCGGGGAGGTCCGGGTCGTTCGGGAAGAGCTCGACGTAGAGCTCGATGGCCGCCGAGAACTTCCGATCGTTCTCGCTCTCTCCGCAGCGGGCGGGCCCCTGCTGCTGCGGCCGTGGCTGCTGCTCCTGCGCCTCCTCTGCCTCGGCCGGCTCGGCGGCGGGCGCCTCCGGAGCCTGTGGCGGCGTCGGTTGCGATCCACGGTCGCAATTCTCCAGCTCCTGCTCGCGCACACGCTCGAAGGCGCCGATGGCGTTGTACAGCGCGTCGCGGGTGAAATCGCCGCGCGGGTTCATGCGCGCCGCCCCGAGATAGGCGTCGCCCGCCGCGGCCCACTGCTCGAGACGGTGGAACAGGATCTCGGCCCGATAGAACTGGATCTGGTAGGACGCAGGCGTGTCGGGGAAGTGCTCGAGGTACACCCCGTACAGGTTCGAGGCGTGCTCGAGCTTCGGGCGCTGCTCCTCACGCTGTCCCTCTTCGTGCCACATCAGCGCCTGGCGCCGGATGGAGCGCTCGGCGAGCGCGCGCCCGCGCTCGATCACCTCCGGGTCCGCCTGGAGCCGCGCCCAGGGGGTACCCTCGCGCGCGTTCTCGGCGAGCGCCTGGAGCGCCTCCACCGTGTGCTCCTCGTCGTCCACCGCCGCGTAGCCCGACGCGATCATCCGCTGCCACTCCGGCGCGTCCGGCGATCCGGGCTCCATCTCGAGGAGCAGCTTATACGCCTCGATGCCGCGCTCGTATCGGGCCTGGCCGAAGTAGGTCTCGCTCAGGCGCGTGAGGACGCGGCTCGCGTACTGCTCGCCACCGATCTCCTCGAGGAACGTGAACACGTCCTGCGCGGTGTTGCGCTCGTCCTCGACGAACACCTGGATGAGGTAGTCGAGCGCTTCGTCCTGCAGCTCCTGCAGGCGGCGGCGCTGCTCGGCCGTCATCGCGCCGCGGTTGCGCCCGAGGTCGAGCACCTGGCGGAACCTCGTGGCCGCCTCGCGCGTGCGGTCGAGGCGCCACAGGCACCAGGCGCTCTTGAACAGCGCGATGTCGTAGAGGCCGCTGTCCGGGTACTGCATCACGTTCTCGTACTCGGCCAGCGCGGCCGCGTAGTCGTAGCGGCCGGTGAACTCCGACTCGGCGAACGCGAAGTGGGCGTCCGGGCGGAAACGGCTCCGCGGGAACTCGTCGAGGATGCGGCGGTAGAGCGCGAGCGCCGCGTCCTGGTCGCCCTTCTCGAGCATCGCGAACGCCTTCATGTAGAGCACGAGGTCGTAGCGGCCGAATTCGCGGTGGTGCTCGAGGATCCGGTCGTAGAGGGCTACCGGCTCGTCGTACGAGGGACGTGGCTCGGGGCCCCGGTTGGCCTCGGGCACGCGCTGCCAGGCGGCGAACGCCTGGAGGTACTCGACCCTCGCCTGCTCCCACTTCAGCTCCGCGAGACGCAGGAGCGCGTCGGGCATCTCGGCCGCTTCCTCCGGCTCCTCGCGGATGAACTGCTCGAGCAGGCGGATGGCCTCGGTCCGGCGGTGGACGACGATCTGCTCGCGCTCTTGGAGGAGCCGCCGCAGCATGCGGTTCCGGTGATTCTTCGACGCGTTCCCGAGCGCGTCGGGGCGCTCGCGGAGGTAGAGGACCTCCTCCATGTTCTCGGGCGCGGCCTCGCCGCGGCGCCGGCGCGTCGGGGCGGCGGCGTCGTCGGGCGCGTCGATCGAGCGCTCCTCGGCGGGGCGCTGGAAGCGGGACATCTGCCGGCGCCCCCGCTGCGCCTCGGCGCCCTGCGCCACGAAGACGCACGCGAGGACGATCAGGGCTGCCCCGCGTCGGCTCACTCTTCCTCCACCATCTCCTCGATGGGATCCGCCTCGTCGAACTCGTCCTCCCAGAGCTCGCCCTCGAACGGCCAGTACTCCTCGTCGTCGCGCAACAGGCCCTGCATCCGCAGCGGGTCCATCAGCTCGGGCGGGAACCGCCCCGCGGCCAGGCTCTCGATCTGGATCTCGATGCGCCGCTTGCTGCCCATCACGGCGTCGATGCGACCGATCCGAGCGCGCCGCAGGCTCCCGCCGAGCCGCCCCCGGAGCTCGCGAAGGCCCGCGAGGGCATACTGGTTTCCGGCGTCGACGAGGTGAGCGCGCGTCGCCGCCACGCGCGCCGGCAGGCGCCGGGCGTGCCCGAGATCGCGGCGGAGAAGGGCCGCGAGGTCGTCACCGGCCGCGCCGGCGTCGGTCTCGGCGCCGCCGGCGACCTCCGCGGTGGCCTCCTCGAGCTGCTGCTCGAGCTCCTCGACGCGCCGCCCGAGGGCGCGGACCTGCTCTTCGAGCGGCCGGAGCTGCTCGCTCTCGGCGCCGCCGCGCCGCATGACGTCGAGCTGCTCGGTGAGGCTCGCCAGGATGGCGCGGGCAGCCTCCATGTCTTCGCGGAGCTCCCCGCTCTCGTCCCACGCGTCGTCGAGCTCCGCGGCCGGCCGCGGCGCGTCGGCCCCGTCCACGCGCGCCGCGATGGCGCCGATCTCCGGAGCGAGGCGGCTCGCGCGAGCCGCCTCGGCGTCGAGCGTGCGCACGTCCGCGTGCAGGCGGTAGAAGGAGGGGTCGACGCGCAGCATGGCGAGGAGCAGGCTCCGCGGGGTCGTCTCGGCCTCCTCGCCGCGCCGCGCGCGCTCGGCCTGGCGCTGCTCCTCGGCGAGCAGCTCGGCGTAGAGACGCCGCTGGCGCGCCGGGTTCGCGAGGATGCGGTCGATCTCGCTCACGACCGGCTCGAACTCCTGCGCGAAGCGGACGAACAGGCCGTTCGCCTCCTCGAACTCGCACCGGCCGAGGTGCACGTACCCGCGCAGGAGCGCCGCCTCGTCGACGAAGGGCGACTCGGGGAACCGCGCCTCGAGCTGGTCGAGCAGATCGACCGCCGTGTCCATGTCGCCACCCTCGTACATGGCGTAGGCGCTCTCGAAGAGCGCCTCGGCGACGCGCTCGGAGTCGGCGGGGACCTGGAAGTAGTAGTAGAAGGCGTCGTCGGCGCGGCCGCCCTCGTGCGCCACGCGGCCGAGCGCCAGCCGCGCGAGGTCCTTCACCTCGAAGTAGCGCTGGTCCACGTAGAAGCTGAATTGGCTGCGGTCGCCCTGCTCGGCGACGGCGCAGAAGAGGTTCTCGGCGTCCTCGAGCTCGCCCTCGCGCGCTGCGATCACGCCGCGCAGGTACTGCGCGTTCGAGTAGAAGCGGCTCCGTTGGGTGATCTCCGCGAAGTGCTGCTCTGCCGCGCGGTGCTCGCCGGCCTGGTAGCGCTCGAACCCGTTCAGGTATCGAACCTCGTTCCTCGCGTCCTCCGGCAGGGCGTCGAGATCCACGCCGACCGCCTCGAGGCGCGCGATCGACGCCGCGGGATCCCCGCCCGAGAGCGAGACGTCGACGAACTTGCGGAACGCCGGTCCGAAGTAGGGGTCCTCGGGCCCGCGCTCGAGGATGCGCTCGAGATAGCGCGAGGCGGTGCGGAGCGCGCCGAGCCGCTCGAGGGCGCGCGCGAGCATGTACTCGGCGCCGCGGAACTCGTCCAGCGACACGAAGTCCGCGAAGCGTGGGCTCTCGGCCACCTCGAACAGGACGAGCGCGGCCTCGTCGTCCCGGCCCGACAGGAAGAGCTCCTCGCCACGGCGGACCAGCTCGCGGAGCCGCTCGACCGAGCCCGTCTCGGCTGCGAGCAGCCGGCGCTCGGCGAGCGCGTCGAGGTAGACCGACAGCGGGGTCCCGCCGGGCTCCTCTCCGCCGCGGGCGGCCCGGCTCGGCGGCTGCTCCTCGGGCTCCGGTTCCTGTGCCGCCGCGGGAACGGCGAGCGAGCACAGGACCGAGACGAGCCAGACCCAGCGCATTCCGATCACCTCTCGAGATCGCGGGTGGCGACCCGCACGCGCGTGCTCAGGTCGTACTCGGCCTCGCCGTCGTCCTCGAAGTCCTCTCCCATGTCCGAGTCGTCGTCGAGCACGACCGTGATCTCGGTCAGCTTCTCGCGCTCGACCACGAAGCGGAACGAGTCGCGGATGGTGTACCGGTAATCGTCGTCGGCGCGCTGGCGCTGCTCGACCTCGAGCGTGAGGACGTGCGGGCCGGGCGCGGCGAAGCCTTCGAAGATCGACTGGACGTCCTCTCCGAGATCGGAGCCGTCCCCTCGGTGCACCGGCGCGCCGTCGAGGGAGACGACGAGCCGCGACAGGGTGTTGTCGCCTCCGGCCCGGTTGTGCACGCGCACCTGCACCTTGGTGTGGAAGAGCTGCCGGCCGATCACGGCCATCCGCGAGCGCACCTGCACCAGCTCGTCCATGATGGACGTGAACTCGGATCGCAGCGGGCCGAGATCGGGACCGAGCGGCGCGTAGTCGTCGTAGCCGCCCTCGGCTTCGCCCTCGGCCGCGCCCTCGGCCGGAGCCTCCGGGCCCGTCTCGGCCGCGGGCTCCGCGTCGCCCTCGGCCGGGGCCTCGGCCGGGGGCTGCGCCTCGGCGTCGCCGCCGGCCGCCTCCTCGCCTTCGCCGCCGGAGTAGGGGTTCGCCGGCGGCTCCTCCTGCCCGGCATCGGGCGCGGGGGGCTCGGTCTGCTCGGTGGGCTGGGGCGCGGGCCGGCGGCGACGCCGGCGACGCTGGGCGTCCGCGGAGTCGACCAGCATCACCGTCAAGAGGAGCAGGACCAGAAGCCCGACGATCTGTCTGCGCATGCCGTCCCCCCTGTGCCTCAGAACCCGAACGGGAAGAAGATCGAGAGCCCGAGCGTGGCCGCGATGTTGTTGACGATCACCGACTCGCCCAGCACTTCCTGTTGAAGGACCTGGTCGCGCACGTCGAGCCGGAGCGCGAGCCATTCGGCGAGGTAGAACTTGAACCCGAGGCCGCCGCTGAACGTGAGGCCGCGGGCGGTCTGGTTGTCGGTGATGCCGCCGCCGAGCGCGATGTGGAAGTCGAAGCGCGTGATGCTGCCGCCGAACCACCGCAGCTTGCCGTAGGCGATCGACCACAAGAGGTGCGCCTGGTAGATGAAGACCGGCGCCCGCTCGCGCAGGAGCGTGAAGCCGCTTTCGTTCTCGATGATCCGCACGATCTCGGCGTCGGCGCGCGTGTACGCGAACGCCGCCTCGAGGCCGAGCTCCTCGGTCACGTGGAACGTGTACGCGCCCTGGAGCAGCCAATCGCTCGACAGGAGGTCCGCGCTGTACAGCCCACCCATCACGCTGAGCTCGTGGCGTCCGGCCTTCTGGAACAAACGCTCCTGCACGCCGCGGTAGCGTCGGCGCGCGTTGAGCTCGTCCCGGATGGCTTCGTCGATGCACTGCGCATCGGCGGTGGCGGGCGCCAGGAGCGCTGCGAGCGGGGCGAGCGCGAGAACCGACCGGAGAACGGTGGTCCGGCAGAGGGAGGCCCGCATCATCGCCGACCTTGGTACCAGCGAGAAGCGCGAAAAGTCAATCGAGAGCAGAGGTTACGAGACGGCACCCGGGGGCCCGGAACCACGCGCTCGGGTCTCTCGCCCCCGATCTAGAACCGGGCGCCGCCGCCGAGGCGCAGGCCCCACACGCCGTCGTCGTCGAACGCGAATCCCCAGGGATCGTCGAGGTTGATCGTGAAGCGGGCGAACCCGAAGACGTGCTCGCCCTCCACGCGCACGAAGGGCTCCACCGCCACCTGCGCGTTGTCCTGGTCGTCCTCGCCGGTGGGCAGGAACCAGGTCTGGAGGCGGCCACCGAGCACGAGGGCCTTCGAGAGCCGCGCGCCGATCTCGCCCGCCACCTGAAGGGGCACTTCGGTCTCCTGATCGCCGTCGCCGGTGTAGAACATCAGCCCCATGGCACCCTCGACCGCCCACTCGACGCTGCCGCTCCTGCCGTCGTAGCGGGCCGAAGGCACGACGGTCAGCCGATCGGGCCACCACAGCCACAGGTCCCATAGACCGCGCATGGCCATGGCGATCTGCCAGGCCAACGTCTTCCCCGCGCCCTCCGCGTCCACGGCCGGAACGGTCGCGCCGCCGCCCACGCGCAGGACCCCATTGCGGCTCCGAGAGACGAAGCTCGCGCCGAAGAAGGGGTTGCCCACGACGAGGCCGCCTTCCGACTCCTCGCCCGCGATCGGGCCGGCGTTCCACGAGACCGTCGCCTGGCCGAACCCCCAGGCGAAGTCGATCGCGAGGGAGTCGCCGATGCCGAAGTAGCCCTCGATCAACGGGGAGAAGACCGTCGCCTCGGCCTCGAGCAGCCCGGCGAGCCCTGGCAGCTCGCCCGTGTAGAACCCGAGCTCGCCCCAGAGCGCGCTCCGGGTCGGACGGATCTGCTGAGGCCCGAGGTACTGCGCCTCCGCCGACGCGGTGACGAGCAGGAGGGCAGCCACGATGGATGCGCGTGTCAGCACAGGTACCTCTCGCCGGTGTCGCAGAGCACCGTCACCACCCGCTCTCCCGGTTTCATCTTCTTCGCCACCTCGGCCGCGGCGTGCACGTTCGCGCCGGACGACGGGCCGACGAGCAGGCCCTCCTCGCGCGACAGCCGCTGGGTCATGCGCTCGGCGGCGAGGTCGGTCACGGTGATCACCTCGTCGAGCAGCGTCCGGTCGAGCACCGCCGGCACGAAACCGGCGCCCAGGCCCTGGATGCCGTGCAGGCCCGGCCGGCCGCCGGACAGGACGGCGCTCGCGCGCGGCTCGACCGCGATCACCCGCACGCTGGGGATGCGCTCCTTGAGCACGCGGCCGACGCCGGTGATGGTCCCCCCCGTGCCGACGCCCGCGACGAAGGCGGCGACCTCGCCGCCGGTCGCGCGGAGGATCTCCTCGGCGGTGGTCTTGGCGTGGATGTCGGGATTGGCGGGGTTCTCGAACTGCTGCGTCATCCAGGCGCCGTCGGTCTCCTCGACGATGCGCTCGGCCCGCTCCACCGCGCCCGCCATCCCCTCCTGCGCGGGCGTGAGCACGACCTCCGCCCCGTAGGAGCGCAGGATGTGGCGGCGGGCCAGGCTCATGTCCTCGGGCATGACCAGCACGCACCGGTAGCCCCGCACCGCGGCGATCATCGCGAGGCTGATCCCCGTGTTCCCGCTCGTCGCCTCGACGATCGTCGCCCCGGGGGAGAGCACGCCCTCTTTCTCGGCCGTGAGGACCATCGCCAGCGCCGGCCGGTCCTTGACGCTCCCGCCCGGATTGTGCGCCTCGAGCTTCGCGCAGATCTCGGCGCCTCCGGCCGGCGAGATCCCCGAGAGGCGCACGAGGGGCGTCTCGCCGACCAGCTCCAGCACGCCGTCGTAGATGCGCTCGTCCATTCGCCGCGGAGCATAGCCCACCGCATGGGCTCCCGAAACGTCAGACCTCGAAGGGCCTCTTGTTGCGGACGAGCACGTCCCACCAGCGGAACGTCATGGCGAGCTTGGCGTCGAGCTCGCGCGTCTTGGCGGTGCGCTCCCAGGTGAGCGTGTCGGGCCAGCAGTACGCGGCGATGGGCGATGCGGCCAGCATGTTGAGGATGCCGTCGCTGAACCCCTCGCCCGCGTAGGCCACGCACACCGGCATCCCGATCGCCTCCATGTCCTGCAAGGTGTACGGGATCTTCTCGTCGGTCGTGCCCGCGCTGTCCTGGTACTTGCACTCGAGGGCGAGCGCGGTGCTCGTCGCCTCCTCCACGAGCAGCATGTCCACGCGCCGGTTCTTCCCGATCACCGTCTTTCCGAGGAAAACCTCCCGGTAGACCGTGATCCCCCGCCCCCCGAAGTTCCGGACGACATAGCTCGCGATCAGGTCCGCGTACTCGTGCCCCGTCATGCGCGGATGCGACTCTACCCCAGGTCGCGTGCCCGTCAGGGGTGGAGAAACTCGAGGAGCAGCCCCTCGTCCACGGTCGCCGTATTGCAGCTGTATTGGAGCGCATCGGTGGACGACCCCTGGATGCCGATGGTCGCGCTCAGGCCGTCGTCGTAGGTCGCCGAACCGAAGGTGGTGTCCACGTAGCACAGCTCGACGGCGTTCGTACCCTCGTGCAGCACGGCTCGGACGTCGATGGTCGACGGCGTCGACGAGAAATGCTGCAGATCCCACTGCACGACCAGCGTGCGGTTCGGCACCGTGCCCATGGTCTGGTGGTACACGGCTCCGGGAGTGCTCGATGGGTTCAGATCGTCCCAGAACGCCGCCACGAACCGAGAGGGTGACCCCGTGTAGGGGAGGCACGTGTTCGAGAAGCTGTGGTAGATGCTCTCGAAGTAGAGCATCCCGTTCGAGCCGACCGTGATGTTCGTGTAGGCCGTCCCGTAGAAGTCGAAAGTGAACCCGATCGGGACGCTGGCGTAGGAGTCGTCGGTGAGGCTCAGCGCGGTCCCGCTCGAGCGGATGTCGGGGCAGGGCAGCGCCGTCGGGGTCGAGGAGCAGCCGGTGTAGCCGAACGCGTCGGTTCCGAAGGAGGTGCAGTCCCCGCAGGTCCCCGACGTGCACGTGCTGACGGCGCAGTCGCCGTCCACCGTGCAGCCTTGCCCGTCGGCGCAGCGCGGGCACGCGGTCGTCCCCCCGCAGTCGACACCGGTCTCTCCCCCGTTGCGCACTCGGTCGGTGCAGCTCGGCGCCTGGCACACCCCACCGGTGCACACACCGCTGTCGCAATCGGTGCCGGTGTCGCAGAGGGAACCCGGCACGCAGTCGGGGCACGACCCGCCACAGTCGACGTCGCTCTCGTCCCCGTTCAGCACGCCGTCAGTACAGCTCGGCGCCGCGCAGACGAAGCTGGTGGTGCACACCTCGCTCTGACAGTCGCTCGGGATCGCGCACGTCGCACCCGCTGCACAGGGAGCGCAGACGGAACCCCCGCAGTCGATGTCCGTCTCGTCACCGTTCTGGGCCCCGTCCGAGCACGAGATGCACACGCCGCCGTCGCACCGGCCGCTCGCGCAGTCGGCGCCGCCGCGGCAGTCCGCGCCGGCCGGGCACGCGGGGCAGGAGCCGCCGCAGTCCACGTCGCTCTCGTCGCCGTTCCACAGCCCGTCGGTGCAACTGAACGCGGCGCAGGTCCCGCCCGTGCACAGGTTGCTCGCGCAGTCCGAATTCACGGTGCACGTCCGGCCGCCTGCGCACCGCTCGCACGTGGTCGCGCCGCCGCAGTCCACGTCGCTCTCGCCGCCGTTCTGGACGCTGTCGCTGCACGACGCCGACCGGCACACCCCCCCGATGCACGTGTTGCTGGCGCAGTCGGCTGCGACGCTGCACATGGCGCCGTTCGCGCAATCGGGACAAGAGCCCCCGCAGTCGACGTCCGTCTCCGTCCCGTTGTGGACGCCGTCGGTGCAGGACGGAGCGTCGCACCGCCGGCCCGACCCGCAGATCAGGCTCGCGCAGTCCGGATCGACCCGGCAACGGAGCCCGGCGAGGCAGCCGGGGCACGAACCGCCGCAGTCCACGTCGGTCTCGCTGCCGTTCTTGACGCTGTCGGAGCACGAGATGCAGATGCCCCCGCTGCACCGCCCGCTCGCGCAGTCGGTGCCCGTGCCGCACCGCATTCCGTCGAAGCATCCCGGGCAGGAGCCGCCGCAGTCCACGTCGCTCTCGTCACCGTTGCGAGCCCCGTCGGTGCAGGAGACGCAGAGCCCACCGACGCAGCGGGTGCTCACGCAGTCGGATCCGATGGCGCAACGGCGGCCGCTGAGGCAGCCCGAGCACACGGCGCCGCCGCAGTCGACGTCCGTCTCGTCCCCGTTCTGCACGCTGTCGGAGCACGAGATGCAGATCCCGTCCACGCACCGGCCGCTCGTACAGTCGGCAGCGGCGCCGCAGCGGCGACCGTCCGCGCACGGGCTGCACGCGCCGCCGCAGTCGATGTCCGTCTCGCTGCCATTGCGGACGCCGTCGCCGCAGCTCGCGGTCGCGCAGCGGTCGCCGGAGCACACGCCGCTCGTGCAGTCGCTGCCCGCGAAGCACATGCGACCGTCCGTGCACGCGGAGCAGCTCCCGCCACCGCAGTCCACGTCGGTCTCGGTCCCGTTGTGCACGCCGTCGCTGCAGCTCGCCGGACCGCCGTCGGCCGGTCCTGCGTCGAAGCCGGCGTCCGGCGTGCTGGCGTCGCCTGCGTCGGCGGAGCCGGCGTCGTCGTGGCCTGCGTCGGGTGTCGCCGCATCGACGGCACCGTCCGGTCCCGCGTCCGGCGTTCCGGCGTCCATCCCGCCGTCCCCGGGCGGCGCGTCGCCGAGCACCACGCGCACCGTGCGGCTCTCTCCCGGGACGAATGCGCTCTCGACGGTGGCCGAGGCGATCTCCCGGCCGCTCTGGAGGCCGCGCACGGTGACTGTCACCCCCTCGCTGTCGCTGGCGCCGGGCCGCACCGAGAGCGTGTGCGGCCACGGATCCTCGATCGAGTAGCTCGTCTCGACCATCGCGCCCGAGGTCTCGCCCGCGATGTGGAACTCGAGCTGGTCCACCTCCCCGGGCACGGCGAGCGTCGAGGTCACCTCCACGAGGAGCGCGGTGTCGTCGGCGCATCCCCAAGCAGCCACCACCGCCAGGACCGCCCACCCCGAGCGCCACAGCATTGGAGCAGGATACCCGAGCGAGCCGGGCTCCGATACGTCCCGGAGCGCCTCGGTGCGAATGTCCGGCTCGAGGCGCGCTACTCGAGCCCGAGGCCGAGCTGGCTCGCGAGCTCTTCGGGGGCGCGGGAGTCCTCGACGGCGCCCGTCGCGGCGAGGCGGGCGCGGGCGACCTCGACGGCCTCGGCGCAGATGTCGTTGCCCCAGAAGCTGCAGCCCTGCCCGACCGCGGCGACGCCGACCGAGCCCGATCCCGCGAACGGATCGATGACCAGCGCGCCCGGATCGGCGCTCTGCTCGATGAGCACCTCGCTCACCGCGACGGGCTTCTCCGTCGGATAGCCCTTGTGGATGCGCGGCTCGCTGATGATGTCCGGCACGCTCAGGTCCGCGAGCTTCCGCTTGCCCTTCTCGAAGAACAGGATCATCTCGTACCGAGATCGGTAATGGTATCCCATACCGATCTTGACTTTGTCCCACACGAGCGGCTTCCAGAACTTGAAGCCGGCCTGTTCGCCGAGGGGCTTGGCGACGAAGGCGGTCTCCTGGTCGCAGAACAGGTAGAAGTGGCTGTCCTTCGCGAGGACGCGGAAGACCTCCCGGAACAGCTCCGGGAAGCGGGTGTTCGGGAAGATGGTGAACCAGTCGTTGCTCGAGGCCTTGCTGTGCTTGAGCCGCGTCGTGGTCCCGACGGCGCGGTGCTTCTCGAGCGACTCGTAGGCGGGATCGGTGACCACCAGGTCGACCGAGCCGTCCGGCAGGGTGCGGAGCCACTCGACGGCGTCCCCGCGGAAGAGGCGATATGTCGGCCGGTCCGCCATCGGTCGGGAGCCGGCTACGCTAAGTTCGCCGTCGGGACCTGTCCAGCCGTCCAGAGGATCCATGCCCCCGAGACGCGCCGGCGCCGCCCCGACTGACGGAACGGCGCCTCCCTGGGAACGAGTGAGCGAAGCGAGCCCTGTCGTGCCCTGTCCGAGGGCTGCCTGACAGCCTGTCGGGGAGCAGGCGCGTCCGTCTCGAGCGGGCCCGCCACCCACGAGACGCCATTCCGCCTCAGTCATGTGCACCAATGGCGCAACCTTGGACCACCCCATCGCCGGTTTCGTCCCTGATCTTCGCGGGGCACCGTACTTGCACCTGGCGAGCGCGATGTCGATCGCGGCGATCTCCTCGATGGGAGCGGGTCCGCTCGCGCAGTACGACGACGTGCTCGCCGCGCTGCGGCGCCACCGGCACGCCCTGCGCGTCGGCGACGGGGCGGGTGTCGACCGCACGCTCGATCACGAGGCCCGCCGCCCGAACGAGCGCGATCTCCTGATCGATCTGGCCGCGGCCGAGGGCGTCGACTCCGCGGCACGCAAGCTCGCCCGCTTCTGGCGCAGCGCCGAGACGCAGGTCCAAGCCGTGCGCGTCATCGCGGAGCGGGAGGTCGAGGTCTACGAGCGCGTGCGTCTGCCCGACCGACACGGCGACGTCGACGTCGCCACGCTGCTCCGCCGCGGCCGTGACGGGACCTGGCGCGTGGTCGTCGCGCAGCGAGCGCCGAGCGACGGGCTCTCGGTGCGCCTGCCGGCGCCGTCGGCCCGGCTGGACGACGCCGAGGTGACGCGTGCGCTCTTGGGCCGTTGGGGCTGCCGGACGGAGCTGATCGTGTCGGGTGAGGACGGGGTCCTCCGCGAGCCGGAGCGGGGCTGGCTCGCCCACGTGCAGCGCATCGATGGCGGGTACGAGGTCACGCTCGAGCCGGCGGAGGACGAGGACGCGCGGCACGCCCAGCTCGTCTGGCTCGCGCGCTCGGTCGCCGTCCTCGGGCATCACCTCGGCGCGCGGCGCCTGTGGGTCCCGGCGGCTCGGAAGGTCGTGGGCGTCGAAGCGTTCGAAGCGATCGGCGCGGCCGCAGCACCGTCCTCGAAGTCGCTGCTCCTCGTCTGGACCGCGCTCCATCGCGACGCTCCGCTCCTGTACACGGCCGGCCTCTCGGCCTTCGCGCTGCCCGAGCTCGTCACCGATCTCACCGCGTGGAACGACGAGCGCACCGCGCGCCGGCTCCTCTCGGCCACCGCCCTCGCCGCCGCCGGCGGCGGCCAGACGCTCCGGGTGGGCTACGGCTACGCCGTGGGCACCCGCCGCGTGGTCCTCGCCGCCGGCCCGCGCGGACCGGCAGCCGGCCGCTCCTTCGGCCGCCGCGGCGCCCTCGCCATCCGCCCGCTGCGCGCAGCCACGGTGACCAGGAGCGGCGTCGTCGAGCGCGTCGGCAAGACGACGCCACGGTCCCCGCTCAGTACTCCAGCTCCTGCTGCACCACCTCGTACACCTTGGCGTCTGTGAACAGCCGGACGAGCTCGGCGTCGATGTGGCCGTCCTTGACCTCGAAGCCGAGGATGGCGAGGGCTCGCTCGACGGGGATGGCCTTCTTGTAGGGGCGGTCGCGGGCGGTCAGCGCGTCGTAGATGTCCGCGATGCTCATGATCTTGGACTGGAGCGGGATCTGCGCGGCGACGAGGCCCTTCGGATAGCCGTTTCCGTTCAGCCTCTCGTGATGTGCTCCCGCGATGCCGGGGATGTCCAGCATCGTCTTGCCCCAGGGGATCTTCGACAGGAAGTTGAACGTGTGCACCACGTGGGATCGGATCTCGTCGATCTCCTCGATGTTGAGCGAGCCACGCGTGACCTGCAGGGAGGCCACCTCCTCGGGAGACAGGAGCGGCTGCTCGCGTCCCTGCGCGTCGACGTAGGTCCGGGAGCCGATCTCGCCGATGGCGGCGAAGTCGCCCTCGTTGAGAACGGTCGGCTCGTTCGCCTGCAGGATCACCTGGAGCGCGCCGATCAGCTCGCCGCGGCGCCGCTCGAGCTCGAGGTCGACCTCGACCAGATCGTCCTCCGAGGCGCCCCTCGCGAGGAGCTCGCCCTTCTTGCGCCAGCCGTCGGCCTCGGCGCGCTGGACGAGCAGATCGAACCGCGCGCGGATCGCGTCGAGCTCGTGCGGGTAGAGCTTCTTCGCCTTGACCAGCACCTTCTCGCGGACGCCGATCTTGCCGAAGTCGTGCAGGAGCGAGGCGTACTCGAGCTCCTTGATCTGCCGGCGCGTGAAGCTCGCCTCGGCGTAGACGCCCGTGTCGACGCGGTCCACGACCTCGGCGAGCTTGCACGACAGGACGCTCACCCGGAGCGAGTGACCGCTCGTCGTCGGGTCGCGCTGCTCGATGGCCTGCACGCTCGCGCGCACGAAGCCCTCGAAGATCCGCTTGATCTCGTCGTAGAGCATCGCGTTCTCGAGCGCGATGCCCGCCTGCGAGCTCAGCGTCCGGAGGACCTCCTCGGCGCGCTCCGTGAAGGGCACGACCTCCGCCTCCACCGTCTCGGGCGTCAGCCGCTTCTCCGGCGCCTTCTTCTTGTTGATGAGCTGGATGACGCCGATGACCTCGTCCTCGGCCGAGATCATGGGGACCGCGATCATCGAGCGGGTCCGGTAGCCCACCTTCTCGTCGAAGCTGCGGTCGAACCCGTAGGGCGCGTCCTCCGGGATCTCGTAGACGTCCGGGATGTTGATCGGCTTCCGGGTCACCACCGCCGCGCCCGCGATCGAGCGGGTCGAGACGGGCATCGTGAACTCGCTCGACTCGAACTCGCAGGACTCGTTCTGCGAGAGCTTGAACCGGAGCCGGCGCCTGGTCGGGTCGCTCTCCTGCCCCTCGACCACGTAGATGCTCCCGGCGTCCGCTCCCGTGATGGACCGGCTCTTCTCGAGGATGAGCCCGAGCAGCCGCGCGATGTCCCGCTCCTGGCTCAGCGCCCGCGCGATCTCGACCAGCTCGCCGAGCTCGTAGCGGTAGCGCTCGAGCGACTTCATCCGGCGCTCGTCGTGCTGCTTGAGCTCGACGCGCTCCATCAGACCCGCAACGGCGAAATAGAGCGCGTCGGCCGAGCACCGCTCGGGCAAGAGGCCGAGGACGACCGCCTCGGGCAGCGCCTCGAGCAAGCCTTCGGGCGGGTCGCCGAGCAGCAAGAGCGCTGCGCGCGACTCCGCCAGCCGCACGACGTAGGGCGTCACCGGATCGTCCCGGAGCGACGACGACAGCGCGACCACGACCAGCGCCTCGCGCCGGCGCACCTCGATGACGTGGTCGGCGATGACGACCTCCGCCTCGTCCCGGCCGATGCGCGGATCGGCCTTCAGCGTGCTGGCGATGCGGGCGAGCGTCGGCGCTCCCGGCTCGCCCGGACCGGCCGACCCTTCGCTCGCGTCAACCGTCATCCTCCGCCTGACCCTCCCGTTCGTCGCCCCCGTCGCCGCTCTCGCCGTTCGCCTGCTCGGCGGCCTCGCGCGCGTCACGCTCGGCCGCCCGCCGGGCGTCCCGCTCGTCGTATGCTCGCACGATTCGCTGGACGAGTGGGTGTCGGACGACGTCCTTGTCCGAGAAGTACACGAACTTCACGCCTGGCACGGGCCGCAGCAGCTCGGCCGCGTCGGAGAGCCCGCTCCGCCGTCCCTCCGGCAGGTCCACCTGCGTCACGTCCCCCGTGACGACCGCCTGGGACTCGAACCCGAGCCGGGTCAGGAACATCTTCATCTGCTCGGCCGTCGTGTTCTGCGCCTCGTCGAGGATCACGAACGAATCGTTGAGCGTGTTGTGTGTCAGCAGGAAGTCGTCCGTGACATACAGCGAGTCCTCGGCGGCCACGCTGATGCAGACGCACTCCTGCTCACCCTCGGGCTCGATGCTCTCGATGTATCGCATCGGTCGGCCACCACCGTTCTCGGAGAAGGCGTCCCACTTCCGCATCATCCGGAACGGCATGACTCCCGGAGGGAGTCGGATATCCAGGTGCGTGCCGCTTGCGGCCGTGACGCCCCCGAGCGACCTCACCAGGAACGACGCGTCGTCCCGCTGCCGAGCAGAAATGGGAGCGAACCGGATACGTCTCCCACCCGTGCCATCGACAACTTCACCACGCTGGCTGTCCAGCAACCCTTGCAGAACCGACAAGCGCACGCCGGGTGAGTTGTGGAGATAGGCGTCCGGCACGGCCTCGGGATGCCCGCGACCGATGAGTTGCCGCGCGGTCGGTTGCACCCGGGAAGCTCCGGCTGTGGCCGCAACGACGAGCGGCTCATCGAGTCCGACATCCATGTGCCCGGTCAGGCACCCGTCTCCGAGGAGCAGGCCGAGCGCGTAGGGGTCCATCGGGACGGCGCGGGGAGCGAATTTCACCGCGCCGGATAGCAGCGGCAGCTCGTAGCGATGCTGGTGGGCGCGCCGGAGATTCCCGATCATCTCGCGCGTCTCGAGGACACGGGGGGGCTTGTCGCGCCGGCGGTCCTCCGGGGTGTAGACGGCCCACAGGTGCTCGCCGCAGCAGAGGGTCGAGGCGCCATCCTGGGCGGTCACCCGGAACACGTCCTTGGCACCCTGCGGGTAGACCCCCAGCACGCGCGTGGGGCGGCCGTCGGAGCCGAAGACCTGGTCACCCACTCGCAGACTTCCGATCGGTCGGAAGCCGGACGGCGTCAACACCCGGCTGAAGATGGGCTGGGCGCGACCACGCATGAATGCCAGGGGGGCCACCTCGATCGTCCCGCGCGCGAGCAGGCCCTCGGCCTTCTCGATGTCCATCATGTCGTGCAGGGCGTCGTAGAGCGGGCGGAGGTAGGGGTTGACCTTCTCCGCCAGGTCACCCGGGAGGAAGCCGAGCTTCTCGCCCGCCTCGACGGCCGGACGCGTCAGGATGATGCGCTTGACCTGCTTGTTCTGGAGCGCGCGGACGGCCATGGCCATGGCGAGGTAGGTCTTGCCCGTGCCCGCCGGGCCGATGCCGAACACGACGTCGTGGTCGCGGATGGCCTGGATGTAGAGCTGCTGCGCGACGCCCTTGGGCGCGACGATCTTGCGCCGCGACGCGACCAGCACCACGTCCTCGAAGAGGTCGCGCAGGCGCACGTCCGGGTGCTCGCGCAGCGTGCGCACGGCGCGCTGCACCTCCACTTCGCCCATGGTGGTGCCCTGGTCGAGCACGTCGAGCAGCTCCGCGATGACGCGCTCGGCGAGCTCCACCTGACGCAGCCCGCCGTGGAGGTGGATGGTGTGGCCGCGAAGTCCCACCTGCAGCCCGATCTCCTGCTCGAGGATGCGCAGGTGCGCGCCGCTCGGGCCCGAGAGGCGCAGGAGCAGGTCCGGCTCCGTGACCTCCACGTCGGCGGTGGTGGTGGCTTTGTCGGCGAGGGATTCCGCCCTCTCTCGGGCGTCGGGAACCGGTCGAGCCATTCTCTCCGTGGGAGCCATAGAGGCTATCACGGCGCCTCGCCAACGGGGAGGGCGACACTTTCCGCCATCACTCGGGGTGCAGCGGCCGAAGCGTGACCAGCGGCCCGTTCTCGAGGACGACGACCGCCCCACCGCGGTGCAGGAAGTCGAGCTCCGCCCCGTACCAGGCGCCGTCGCTCCCCCGGAGCAGCAGGCCCACGTCGTCGAGGCGATAGGCGACGGGCGAGCCGGACGTGCGGACGAGCTCGGCGATCCGGGCGAGGGTCTGCGCGTCGGGCGACTCGCGGACGAGCTCCCGGTAGAGCCGGTCGTCCCCGAGCCACTGCCGCTCGGCCTCGCCGACGAGGAGCGCCTCGCCCTGCCCCGCGCGCAGCACCTCGAGGACCTGCGCCGCCGCCACCTCGAGCTCGCCGAGCTCCCTCGGCAACAGCTCGCCCCGGTGGCCGGTCGCCACGCTCGCGTAGGCCAGCCGGAGCCCCGTGGGCGACAGGAGGAGGACCAGATGGAGCTTCGACGAGGCGGGGGCGCCGAACAGGACGTCCATCTCGATGCCGAAGGCCAGGACGTCGAGCCTGTCGGGGACGGCGGGCAGATCGTCTCGCAGCTCCACCCGGTCACCTCCCCGAAGCGGCTCGACCGGGATCCCGACCTCCGGCAGGGGTCGATCGGTGAGGGCCGCGATGACCAGGTCGGTCATCCGGTCGGCGAACGGTGTGAGCGGCGCGTCCGCGTACCCGTGGCGCGAGGCAGGCTCGACGTCGTCGGCGGGCGCAGGCGCCGCGGCGCCGGCCGTGGTCTCGGGGGAGACCCGGATCGGGACCGGCAGGGAAGCCTCCGGCGATCCGCAGCCCGTGGCGATCAGGTACAGCACCGCCAGTCGCGGGAACATCGGCCGACAGCGTAGCGCCGTCTCGCGGCCGGTCGAGACGGAGGTCCGGCGGCTGGGCGCTACGGGCCGCAGAGGCTGCCGGTGGGCGGCAGCGGATCACCGAGCTCGACGTCGTCGAGCCAGGCGGCGTCCGAGCCGCTACTAACCGAGCCATCCTTCGTGTAGCGCCACTCGATCGTGTGCGAGCCGGCGGCGAGCGGATACGACGCCTGCGTCCACGAGACGCTGCCCGCCCAGCGGTCTTGCTCGACGCCGTCGATGAAGATGCGCAGGTAGTCGAAGCTCGACTCGCTGCTCACGCTGTACCAGAAGCGCAGCGTGCCGGCGCTCGCGAGGGTGACGGTGCGCGTGAGCGAGGTCTGCTGGGAGTGCGTGATGGCGCCGCTGCGCGCCGACTGCGCGCCGCCGTGGGCCGCGCTCGTGCCGACCGTCCAGCTCGCGCTGCCGCTGCTCGTCCAGCCGCTCGGCAGGCCCGCCGCCTCGAAGGTCTCGACGGGCACGCCGCCGCCCGCGCTGAGGACGACGTCGTCGATCCACACCCGATCGTCGCCCGAGCTGACCGAGCCGTCCTTCGTGTAACGCCACTCGATCGTGTGCGCGCCCGCCGCGAGGTCGATCGCGAATTCGGTCCAGGCGACCGAGCCCGACCAGCGGCCCTGGCGTACGCCGTCGATCCAGACCTCGAGGTAGTCGTAGCCCGACTCGGTGCTCGTCGTGAGCCAGAACGAGAGGCGCGCCGGGGCGCCGATCGTCACGTCCGCCGTCATCGTCGAGGTGTCGTAGCTCGAGATCGCGCCGCTGTGCGCGCTCATCGCGCCGGCGTGCGGCCGGCTCGTGTCGACGACCCAGCCCGCGTCGCCTCCGACCCGCCACCCGCTCGGCAGGCCGGCCTCGAAGTCGAAGGTGCGCGAGGTCGGCGGTGCGCCGCACGCGCCGGCCGAGCACACCTCGCCCGCGCTGCCGCAGCTCGAGCAGTCGGCCCTCGGCGCGCTCGCGCACGATCCCGACGCGCACGCCTCGTCCACGCAGTCGCCGGGGTCGGTGTCGCACGACGTGCCGTCGGCGACCGGCGCCGAAACGCAGCCGAGGGCGGGATCGCAGACCCCCGTGCCGCATGCCCCATCGAGCGCGCTGCAGTCGACCGCGCTCCCCGTGCAGACCCCCGAGGCGCATGCGTCACCCGCGGTGCACGCGTCACCGTCGTCGCAGCCGGTGCCCTCCGGCCGCGCCGCGCTCGCGCACGCGCCGCTGCCCGGATCGCACACGCCCACCGTGCACGCCGTGTCGAGCCCGGAGCAGTCCACGCCGAGGCAGGGGTCGCTCGGGCCCGCGTCCACGCCCGGCACCGCCGAGTCCACGCCCGGCACCGCCGAGTCCACGCCCGGCACCGCCGAGTCCACGCCCGGCACCGCCGAGTCCACGCCCGGCACCGCCGAGTCCACGCCGGGCACCGCCGAGTCCATCCCGACCATGGGTCCTGCATCGATGCCGGGCAGCTCGGCGTCGGGGCGCGGCGGCGTCCCGCCGTCGGGCCGACCGGACGAGCGAGAGTCTCCGCCTCCCCCTTGCGCGCATCCGAGAGCGACGCCGAAGGTCAGCACGGCGATCGTGGGCGCGGCCCGCATCCGCTGAGGCTCCCCCTGCCTCGAGATCCTGTCAACGCCGGCTCATCGCTCGCGAGGAGAGCGTGATGAGGCTTGCAACGCTCGCATCACCGACGGCAGGAGGTGGGTCGCGAGGTCGAGCCGGGGGCGGTAGCCGTGGAACAAGCCGCCCAGCGTGCCGAACACGCGCCCGAGCATGACGAACTCGGCCGGCAGACGCACCACGGGATCGTCTTCCGCGGCGCGCATCAGCTCGGTCAGCTGGGCGAGCGCCTGCTCGCGGGTCGGCCACTCGACGCCGCCGCCCGACGCCGCGCCGCGGAAGGCCTCGAGCATCACGTCGGCGAAGGCGTGGAGCGTCGCCGGATCGCCGCTCCTCGTACGGAAGCCCAGCTCGAAGAGCGCCGCGCTCATGCGCTCCCGATCGTTCACCAGCGAGGCCTCGAGGATGGTGAGGAACGCGCGCCGCGAGGCTTCCGGCAGACGCTGCGCGCAGCCGAAGTCGAGCAGGACGACGCGGCCGTCGTCGGTGGCGAGGAGGTTGCCGGGGTGCGGGTCGGCCTGGAAGCGGCCGGCCTCCAGCACCTGGCGGACGTACGCGCCGAGCAGCCGCCCGAGCAGCTCGTCCGCCCGATCGCGCTCGCCCCGCTCGATCAGCTCGTCGAGCGCGCGCGTGATCTTGCGGCCCTCGACGAACGAGGCGGTGAGCACGCGGCGGCTCGACAGCGCGTCGATCGGCCTCGGCACGACCACGTGCGGATCGTCCTCGAAGAAGGCGTGCAACGCGGCCATCGTCTCGCGCTCGCGCTCGTAGTCGAGCTCGTCCCGCACGGCGGCGCGGACCTCGGCCGCGATGGTCTCCCAGTCGGCCGGCGGCAGGCTGGACCGCATGGAGAGCACGAAGCGCTCCAGCAGATCGAGATCGGCTTCGACGAGCTGCTCGATCTCCGGCCGGCGCACCTTCACCGCCACCGCTGCGCCGTCGCGCGTGACGGCGCGGTGCACCTGCCCGATGCTGGCGGCGGCGACGGGCTCTTGCTCGAACGACGCGAAGAGGTCCTCGAGCGGGCGGCCGAGGTCGGCCTCGATCGTCTCGCGTGCCTGCTCGAAGTCGAAGCGCGGCGCCGCGTCCTGGAGCACCGACAGCTCGGCGATCCAGGTGGTCGGGAGGATGTCGGGCCGGGCCGAGAGCATCTGGCCGACCTTGAGGAACGCGCCGCCGTGCTCCTCGCTCAGCTCACGGAATCGCACGGCGCTCTTCGCGTGCCGCCGCTCGAGGGCCGCCGCCGCGCTGCGCCTCGAGGTGAAGGCGGCGCGGGTGAGGTGCAGGCGGTAGCCGGTCGCGATCTTCGCCAGCACCCAGCCGGTGCGGGTGGCTCGCTGCAGCCGGCGGGCTGTCTCGCGGCCCTCGCCTCCGAGCCCCTCGGCCCCCCGGACGAGCCGCTCGGCCCTGCCGCGCAGCTCCCACGCCGTCTGCTCCACCGCGGCCAGACCCGCGTCGAGCACCCTCATCCACAGCCGCAGCCCCGAGATTTCCGCGTGCGTCGCCACCGCCATCACGTCCTCCGATGCATGTCACACGTCCGTATCACGATGTAACACGCGGCGTATCACAACGTGATTCACGGCGCAAGCGGCGCCTCACGCCCGCTGCCCGCACGGAGCGGCGAGGCTCGCGCTCCGGCCGACGGCCGTGGCGGTCCCGCCGACGCGGCCTCGGTCCCCCGGGACGCGCGCGCCGCCGCGAGGACGAGACGGGCGAGGGCGCGCGTCAGTCGTCGATGGCGACGCCGAGCTTGTGGCGGAGCTGGAGGTACTCCTCGCTCACGCTGTAGAGGTAGAGCTCCTTCAGGCGCTCCTTCTGCGCGAGGCCGGCGGAGTCGTCGGGGCTCGCCTTGACGACCGCCGAAGCGATCTCGAGGCTGTTGGCCAGGACGAAGCCGACGCGGTCGGCCGTCAGGTCCACCGCCGCGACCCACCGCTTCATGTCGAGGCTCGGGCTCGCCGCGAGCAGCTTGTGCACCAGGCTGTGCAGCTCGTCGAGCGCCTGCCCCGTCAGGTGCTGCTTGAGCGAGGCGTGGTGGTCGGTGACCGGCCCGGACATGTCGGCGGGCACCGGGAAGCTCGGCTGCACGGTCTTGATCGCCGCGAGCAGCCACGCGCGCAGGCCGCTGCCAGTCGGCACGAGGTGCCTGAGGTAGTGGCCGCCGCGGAAGTAGCTCAGGTGCCTGCCCGCGACGAACGCCAGCGCCTGGCTCGGCCCACCCGCCATCGCGCCCTGGCCCAGCCCGACCGCGGGCGGCGCCGTGTAGAGGAAGCTGAGCCCGCCGGGATCGCTCTTGCGGTAGTAGATGTCCGGGAGCTGGAGCTGGGTGACGCCGGCGACGTAGTGGAGCGTCTGCGCCATCGCCATCGCGTCGTTCGCCGGATCGCGCACGATGTCCTTCGAGGTGACCTTGAACGCGTCGAGCGGGCGGGCGCGCGTCTGGACCACCGCGGGCGTGATGACCGCGAAGATGCCCGTGAGCAGCGGGTCCTGGTCGCCGTGCGTCACGTGGTTGAACCAGATCTCCTCGTTGAAGAAGTCCTGGGCCGCCGCGGGGGTACGGGAGCGGTGCTTCTTGAAGAAGCTCTCCTCGTCCGGCTCCGCCATGTTGAGGACGGTCAGCGCCTGGCACACGCACCAGGCCTCGTCCGCACGCTTCATGTCGGTGTAGAGCGACCGGAGCGCCTGGTACGACTCGATGCGGTAGGGGCTCTTCTGGAGGAGCTGCTGGTGCACTCGCACGGCCTTCGAGAAGTACCGCTTCGGCTCGGCTGCGTAGATCGAGGCGAGCTGCTCGGTGCGCTGGCGGTTGTCGCTGTCGAGCTCCTGCGCCTGCTCGAAGGCCTCGACCGCCTCGGAGGTGCGTCCGAGCCGATGCTGGAGGACGTCCGCGAGCGCGTCGTAGAGCGCGGCGCGGCGCTCGGGCTCCGCGCCTTCGCCGAGCCGGTCGAGGTGGCCCCGGTAGGCGTTGGCGAGCGCCTCCCAGTCCTGCTTCTGGCCCAGGCAGTCGACCAGACCCTCGAACGCCGTCGCGAGACCGGGCTCGTTGTCGAGCGTCTGCTCGTAGTAGTCGGCGGCCTCGTCGAGGCGGCCGAGCTCGCGGTGCGAGATCGCCGCCGCGGTGTTGTAGTACTTCGCGAGCTGCTTCGGTTCCTCGACCAGGTCCGCGATGCGCAGGATGATCTCCACGAGCCGCGACCAGTCCTTGCTCTCCGAGTAGACCGCCATCAGCTTCGTGAGCAGGTTGCGGTCGTCCGGCTTCACCTCGAGAGCGGCGACGTAGCTCTTCGACGCCTTCGAGCGGTCGCCCATCTTGTCGAGGAGCACGTCGCCGACGTCGACGAGCAGCTTGAACCTCTCGTCGTCTCCGGCGTGCTCCATCCGCCGGCGCAGAGTGCGCACGACGAGCTCCCACTTGCCCTGCTCCTCGTAGACCTTGCGGAGCGAGTCGAGAGGCGCGGCCTCCTCGGGCATGAGCTCGGCTGCCTCTTCGAGGTGCTTGACGGCCTCGGCGAGGTTCTTGGCTCGCCGGCTCGCCTCGCCGAGCCGGTAGATGATCCGGCCCCTCTCGCCGCCCGACAGCTCCGAGCCGAACTGCTTGTGGAGGTCTCGGTACAGCTCGGCCGCCTCGTCCGGCTCGCCCGCATCGAAGGTCACCTCCGCCACGCGCTCGAGCACCTCGCGGTCGTCCGGGGCGAAGGCCTTGGCGTTGAGGTACGCCCGCTGCGCCTTGTCGAAGTCCTCGAGCTTCCGGAAGGCGTCGCCGCACTTGAGGCTCACCTCGCGCGCGGTCTCGGCGTCCATCTCGCTCGTCCGCGCGAGCAGCGGCTCGTAGTGCTTGACCGCCTCGGCCCACGCCTGCCCCTCGAAGGCCATGTCGCCGAGACCGCGGCTCGCCGGGGTGCAGGTCGGGTCGAGCTCGAGCGCCTTCTCGAAGGACTTCTTCGCCTTGCCGGGCTCCTCGAGCCGATCGCGCTGGAGCTGGCCCATCTCGGCGTGGAGCTTGGCCTTGCTGATCGCGCCCTCGGTGACCGCGATCTCGCGCTGGAGCAGCTCGACGGCGCCGTGCGCGTCGCCGCGGCCGGTGTAGATGGTCCGGAGCGCGGTCGCCGCCTCGGCGTTCTTCGCGTCCGCGTCGAGCGCCCGCTTGTAACGCTGGATGGCGCCGTCCTTGTCGCCCTTGTCCTCGAGCATGCGGCCGGCGCGCAGCCAGAGCTCGCTCTTCTTGTGGAGGTCCTTCTCGGCCTCGGCGAGCCGGTCGGTGGCCTGGATGGCCGCCGCCGCGTCGCCCGTCTGCGCCTTGAGGCGCGCCACGAGGTCGAGCGCGGTGGGGTCGTCGGGCGCGAGCGCGAGCACCCGCTCGCACACCTCCATGGCCCGGTCCGGCGCGCCCACGTCGACCATCAGGACCTTGACCGCCTGGAGCATGAGCTCGCGCTTGCGGTCGTCGTCCGACGCGCCCTTGGCGTGCCGATCGAAGGCCGCGGCGAGGTCGTCGAAGCGTTGCAGGTGGCGGTAGAGCCGCTCGAGGGCGGTGTTGGCAGCGTCGTGCCCCGGCTCGATCTCGATGATCTGCTCGAAGGCCTCGACCGCCTGCTCGTGCTGGACGAACTCCTCCTCGTGGATGCTGCCGATCCTCTCGAGGAGCGCGATCTTCTGCCGCGGCGTGGCCGCCTGCTCGAGCTGCCGCTCGAGCACGTCGAGCAGCTCCTTGAACTTGCCGATCTTGGCGTAGATCCGCTCGAGCCCCTTGAGCGCGAGCAGGTTCTTGGGATCGTGCGTGAGGGCGGCCTCGAAGCTGACCTGGGCCTTCTCCTCCTCGCCCAGCCGGTCCTCGTAGATCTCGCCGATGCGCACCAGGGTCTGCACCTTCGATGCGCCGGTCTCGTTGTGCGAGCGGGTCTCGAGGAGCTTGACCAGCTCGTTCCACGAGCCGCGGTCGGCCAGGATCATCTCGAGCGCGTCGGCGGCCTTCGGGTGCGCCGGATCCTCGGCCAGGATCTCCTGGAACATGCCGGCGGCGCGGTCGCGGTCGTTCAGCTTCTGCATGACGACCTCCGCCGCGTCCGCGCGGAAGCTGCGGGCGCGCGCGGGGTTGCCGCTGGCGTCGGCGCGCTGGAGGAGCACCGTGACGAGCTCCTGCCAGGACTGGGACTTGCGGTAGAGCTCGACCGTACCCTCGTACGCCTCGTCGCTCGACGGGTCGGCGGTGAGCGCCTGCCCGTAGCACTGGAGGGCGAAGTCGGGCCGCGAGAGGTGCTCGGCGTACCAGCGGCCCATCAGCGCGTAGAGGCGTACGGCGTCGGACGGGCTCGCCGGCTCCTGGGCCGCCTCGCTCAGCGTCGTGATCGCCTCGTTCCACCGGTCGGTGCTCTTGCCGGCGAGCCGCTCGACCTCGCGCACGGTGCGCTTGTCGGAAGGTTGGTCGGCGAGCGCCTGGGTCCAGGCGACGAAGGCGTTGTCCAGGTCCTCGAGCTTGTCCTCGTAGAGGTGCGCGATCTCGCGGAGCACCGAGGCGCGCTCGTCCGCGTCCTCCTCCTTCTCCGCCTTCTCGAGCAGGATCTCGACCAGATCCTCGGCGGCGCCGCTCGCCCGCTTGAGCTCCTCGATCCCGATCTGCGCGATGTCGTCCTCGGGATCGATCTCGAGGATCTTGCGGTAGGCCGCCTCGGCCGCTTCGCGGTCCTCGAGCTCCGCCTCCTGGATGCGCGCCACGCGGAAGAGGTGCGCCTTCTTCGCCTCGGCGTCCTCCGCCTTGTCGGCTGCCTCCTCGAAGACGCCGACGGCCTCGGCCCACGCGCCCGCGGGCTCCACCACGCGCTCGAGCGCGGCGGCGAGCTCCTCGTCTTCGGGTCGCTCGCGCAGCGCCTTGGCCGCCTCGTCGAACGCGCCCTGATCGAGCGCGGCCTTCTCGACCTTCTTCTCCGGCTTCGCCGTACGGCCGATCGACTCGAGCCGCTCGATCAGCTCGTGCGCCGCATGGAAGCGCTGCTTCGGGTCCTTCGAGAGCGCCGCGACGACCAGGTCGTCGAGCTCCTTCGGGATCCACCCCCGCGGCGCGTGCGCCGACGGCGGCTCCGGATCGGCGGTGAGGTGCAGCGCCACCACGTCCATGGCCGTGTCGCCCACGAAGGGCGGCCTGCCGGCGAGCACCTCGTAGAGAAGAACGCCGGCCGCGTAGAGGTCGCTCTCGACCGAGGGCGCCTGGCCGCGCGCGAGCTCCGGGGCGAGCGCCTTCGGCGTACCGATGAACGCGAAGAGCGCGGTCGCTGCGGGCGAGACGCCGTTCATGCGGTGCAGGAGCCGATCGGTGCCGCCGTCCACGAGCACGCCCGTGGGCTCGCCGCGGCTCCCGTCGGGCAGCGTCGGGCGGATCATGAAGACGTTCTCCGTCTTCACGTCCCCGTGGACCAGGTTCCGCTCGTGCAGCCTCCCGAGCGACTCGAGCACCCCGCGCACGACGGGGCGTGCCTCGTTGAAGTGCATCGCCCCGATGCGGGACACGCGCGCCGCGAGGGTCTGCCCCTCGACGAAGCGTGTCGCGACCCACGGGCGGCCGTCGGCGAGCTCACCGACCGCCGCGATCGGCGCGAGCCCGGCCACCTCCACGTGGCCGAGCGCGCGGCACGCGGTGAGGTAACGTCGCACCGCGCCGCGGTCGCGCGCGTAGGCGGGCTTGATCACCTTGATCGCCACGCGGTCGGTGGTGCCATCCTCGTTCTTCTTCTCGCCGAGGTAGACGACACCGAGGCCGCCCTCGTCCGCGACCTTCTTCAGGATGCGGTAGCCGCCGAGCTCGGTGCCGGCGTCGAGCTCGCTCCCCGCGTCCGCCGAGAAGACGCCGCTCACGCGCTCGCCGGCGGCCTTGTCGGTCGCGCTCAGGACGATGGCGTCGGCCAACGCGAGCAGCGCGTCTTCGCTCGCGCATTGGTCGACGAGCGCGCGCGCGAACGCTCCCTTGCCGGCGGCGCCACCGAGCGCGTCGGGATCGTACCCGAGCAGCTCGGCGCTCAGTCGCTTCATGTCTTCGAGCTCGAACAGGCGCTCGAGCTCACCACGGAGGATCTCGGACGTGACGTTCATGGAGACTTCCGGAGAACACTCGCGAGGAAGGCGGATTCCCTCGCGAAATCGTTGGAGTCCAGGGGGGCGGCGATGGTACACGCGGCCCAGGGGGGATCCAAGGGTCCGGCGTGCCGGGCCATGATGTCACGCACACCTGCACACCGATCCAGTGCCGCCGGGGGCTGCCCGATTGACGCGCAGAGCCCCGGGCTCCAGGTTCCGCTCCTCATGGCGTGCGTGCGTTTCGAGCCCGCGAGCGTGGAAGTGGCGGACGTCGAGCCGGGGACCCGGCTCGTGGACGTGACGGACGACCACCCGCAGAGCGCCGTACCCTACGCGTGCCGCTCGGCGAGCTGCGGGACGTGTCGGGTCCGGGTGCTCGAGGGCGCCGAGGGCCTGGCCGCGCCCGAGGAGGACGAGCTGGACGTGCTCGATCTCTTCGGGGACGACCCGGCCCGGGTTCGGCTGTGCTGCCAGATCCGGCTCGAGCGCGACGTCCCCCGCCTGGTGCTCCGGGTGTGTGAGAGCTGGTGATCCGCGCCAAGAGCGCCGTTCACCCCGTCGTGAGAAGCTCCTCCGCGGCGACCCGACCGAGCTCGCGAAGCGCCGACTTGTCCTCGGTCAGCGCCGCGTACAACCGGTCGAGGTCGACCCGGGTGTACATGTGCGCGAGGACGTTGCGCAGTCCCGCCCACCCCTCGAGCACCTTCGCATCCTGCGGGGAGAGCACCCCGGCCTGCGCGAGTCGGACGAACGCCTCCCGGTAGGACTCGGGCACACCGAGCCCGCGCTTGGCCACGATCTCCATGGCGAGGTCCACCGCGCACCGAGCCACCAGCTCGAGGGCGCGGCTCACCATGAGCCACCTGTCGAGATCGAGCTCGAGGTCATCGCGGCTGACCTTGCGCGCGTACTCCGCCAGTTTCTCGAGCAGACGCTCGAGCAGGTCGAGCTGGCTCTCACCCACCTGCCCACCTCCGGCGCATCCGCGCGCGCATCTCCTCCCAGACCGGCTTGAAGTCGAGCCACTCGGCCATGGCGCGCGCCTCGAACTCGATGCGCGCCTGCGGGTCGCGCTCGAACAGGAGGACGCCGTCACGGAGCACTGCCGCCCGAAAGCGTGCGCTGGTCCCGGCGATCGGGCGCAGATCGATCTCCGGCCACGAGGGCAGCCTTCGAGCGTGCAGCTCCGACGCCAGACGGTCGACGAGCGATGCGTCCGCAGGGTCGTCGGCGAGAAGCACCGCGACGTCGAGGTCGCCCGCACGCGCCCCGCGCGCCGCCGACCCGTAGAGCCAGGCGGCGAGCACGTCCGGGTGCTCTGCGAACACCTCCCGCGCCGTCCGAGCGAGCAGCTCGCGGTCCTCGGGCCCGATCGTCGCGGTCTGCGGGAGCGGTCGCACCAGGCTGAATCCTAATCGTCCGCCCCCGGGTCATCCACCCGCACGAAGGCTGCGGAGGACCGCCGGCGCCTCACTTGCCGGTGGGGGGGCTCTCGGCCATGCGGAGGTACATCTGCGCGGTCTTGTTGCCCGAGTCGTGCTCGAGCGCGGCCTTCCACTGCGCGATCGCACCCGGGGTGTCGCCCTGCGCGAGCTTGACGACGCCGAGCGCGATCCGCGCGGGCACGTACGCGGGCTTGGCCTTGATCGCCTCGTCCAGCTCGTAGCGCGCCGCGTCGAGGTCGCCCTGCTGGCGGTACAGGTTGGCGAGCCGCAGGCGCAGGTCCGCGAAGTGCGGGCACAGGAGCACCGCCTTGCGCAGCTCGTGCATTGCCTCGGCGACGAGCCCCGCGTCCACGTAGGCCTGGGCGACCTCGCCGTGCAGGTTGGCGATCTTGCCCTTCACGAACGGGTCGAGCGACCCGGGCGACTCCTCGCCCTTCGTGAGCGCAGCCTGGTAGATCCGCTTGGCGTCGTCGTACCGGCCGAGGTCGTTGTAGGTGACCGCCAGGTTGAGGGCGGCCTCCGTGTAGTTGGGGTTGATCTGCAGCGCTTCCTCGAACGCGGCCTGCGCGTCCTCGAAGCGCCCCCGGTCGTGGTGGACGACGCCGAGCATGTTGTACACGTCGGCAAAGCGGACGTTCCGCTCGGCGACCTGCTTGAGGTAGTGCTCGGCCTTGTCGAACTCGCGCTTCTCGTAATGCTCGCGGCCGAGGGTCAGGAGCTGCTTGGTGCGCTCGTCCATCCGTTGACTGCCATCGTATCGGCTAGCTGCCCAGCTCGTCCAGGTAACTACGCGCTTGAGCCGACTGGCCGGACTGGGGATAGCGCTCGACGAGCTGCTCGAACGCCTGCCGTGCCTGGTCTCTGTCTCGAAGCTCGAGGTAGGTCCGCCCCAGCAACAGCAGCGCCTCGGGCTCGACGCCGCTGCCTTCGTACGCCGCGAGGAGCGTCCGGAGCCGGCCGATCGCCGCGCGCGGCTCGTCCCGGTCCAGGTAGAACTCGGCGACGTAGAGCTCGTGCCGCGCGAGCAGCTCGAGGGCGCGCCGCGCCATGTCCTGCGCGCCGTCGATCCGGGAGTCCTCCGGGAAGTCCAGGATGAAGCGCCGGAGCTGGCGGAGCGCCTCCTTGGTGGGCCCTTGGTCGCGCTCGTGGGCGGGGGGGGACAAGAGCCACTCGTCCGGGATCTGGCGGAAGTGCGCCTCGGCGACCTTGTACCGCGCGTAGGGCACCTCGGAGTGGGAGGGGCGGTTGCGGACGAACTGCCGGTAGGCCTGGATCGCCTCGGGATAGGACTGCGCCTCCATCTTGCAGTCGGCGATGCGCAGCTCGGCGAGGGCCGCGAAGCGGCTGTAGGGGAACTCGCGCCGGACCCGGCGGAAGGCCGGCTCGGCGTCGAGGCAGTCGCCGTCGCGGAAGTCCGCGAGCGCCGACTCGTAGTTCGCCTGCGCGCTCTGCCCGTACGTGAGGCTCTCCCCCGCCTGGGACCCCCCGCAGGCGGCCAGGAGCAGAGCGAGGGACGCGGGCAGACGGTTCACCCTCATGGCGGGCGGACCGTAGCGCAGGGGTCGGTGGGACGCCACGGGGCCCCCTTGAACAATTGCTCCCCGAGTGCGTCTATCCTGGCCCAGCCATGCGTACGCTAGCCTTCCTCGCCCTCCTGCTCGCCGCTCCGGCCACGGTGTCCGCCCAGGAGACCGCCCTCGAGGAGCGCGCCGCCGCGGCCCGCGCGAACCGGCGCGATCCCGAGGCCCAGGCCGCCTACGGGCGCGCGCTGCTGCGCGCGGGCCGATACCGCGAGGCGAGCCGTGCCTTGCAGGCCGCGGCCCGCCTCGAGCGGCGCTCCCCCGAGGCGCTCTACGACGTCGCCCGCGTCGCCTTCGCGCAGGGCGACTACCGGGCGGCCCAGCGGGCCTGCCGGCCGATCGAGCGGATCGAGCGGGACAGCACGATCGCGCGGGTCTGCCGGGCGCGGGCGTTCCTCGTGTGGAACCGGAGCGCGCGGGCCTTCGAGGAGCTCGAGGCGGCGCTCGCCCAGGCGCCGAGCGACTTCGAGGCCCTGCTCGCCATGGGTGACGCCCACCGGCTGCGCGCGGACGTGCCCGCGGCCGAGGGCGCCTACCGCCGCGCGGCGCAAGCGAACGCGGGCTCCGCCGAGCCGCACCTCGGGCTCGGCCGGCTCTACGCCGCCGCCAGCCGGAGGGACGACGCCGTGCGGGCGCTCCGGCGGGCGCTCGAGCTCGACGCGGCCTCGCCGGAGGTCCTCTACGAGCTCGGCCGGCTGCTCGGGGGCACCGAGGAGGCGCGGTCGCTGCTCGGGCGGGCCGTGGCGGGCCGGCCGAGCTGGGCCGAGGCGCAGGTGGCTCTCGGCGACGCGCTGCTCGAGGCGGGCCAGAACGCCGAGGCCGAGACCGCGTTCGGGCGCGCCGTCGAGCTGAACGAGCGGCTCGCCGAGGCGCACGCGGGGCTCGGCCGCGCGAAGACGGCGCAGGGCGAGCACGAGGAGGCGGAGGCCGCCCTCCAGCGGGCGCTCGAGCTCGTCCCGAACTGGCAGGAGACGGCCCTCGCCCTCGCCGCCCTCTACGAGGCGACCGAGCGGTGGGAGCGCGCGTTCGAGCAGTACCGCCACGCCGCCGACCTCGACCCGCGCAACCCGGTCCCGCTCCTGTCGGCTGCGCGGCTCGCGATCCGGCTGAACCGCGACGTGCTCGCCGCCGGCTTCCTCGACCGCATCCTCGCGCAGCGCGCGAGCCACGCGGCCGCGCTCGCGCTCTACGGGGACGTGATGCGGGCGCGGGGCGACCGCGCGCGCGCCCGCCAGTACTACGAGCGCGCCCTCGGCGGCGAGGGCCGGGTGGACCGCGCCCGGGTCCAGCGCGCCCTGCGCGAGCTCGGCGGCGCCCCCGCCCGACGCCGCCGCTGATTATCGAACCACCCGCCCGCCCCCACCCCTAATCCTCCTCGAGGGGGCACCCCTCGAGCACCCCGCGACACGTCGCCATGCTCCGCGTCGAGCTCGCTGCGCGCGCGCGTGCTACACGCCCGCGTCATGCGGGTGTGGATGTCGTGGAGCAGCGGGAAGGACAGCGCCTGGGCGCTGCACGTCCTGCGGGAGCAGGGTGAGCACGAGGTCGTCGCGCTGCTCACCACGATCAACGAAGCGGCCGGCCGCGTGGCGATGCACGCCGTGCGCGAGGATCTGCTCGAGGCGCAGGCCGCGGCGATCGGGCTCCCGCTCGTGAAGGTGCCGATCCCGCAACCGTGCTCGAACGCGCAGTACGAGGCGGCCATGGCGCGCGCGATGGCGCGGGCGCGCGACGAGGGCGTCGGGGCGGTCGCCTTCGGCGATCTCTTCCTCGACGACGTCCGGCGCTACCGCGAGGAGCGGCTCGCGCCGACGGGCATCGAGCCGCTCTTCCCGATCTGGCGGAGGCCCACCGCCGAGCTCGCGCGCGAGATGGTGGCGGCCGGCCTCCGCGCCCACGTCACCTGCGTCGATCCGAAGCAGCTCGACCCGTCCTTCGCCGGCCGCACCTACGACGAGCGCCTGCTCGCGGAGCTGCCCGCGGGCGTCGACCCCTGCGGCGAGCACGGCGAGATGCACACCTTCTGCTACGCCGGCCCGATGTTCGCGCGCCCGATCCCCATCGAGCCGGGCGAGGTCGTCGAGCGCGACGGCTTCGTCTTCGCCGACGTGCGGCTCGGCTGAGCGGGCCCGCCGCCGCGCGCGCGTGGTCGCACAAGCGAGGGCAACGCCTCGGAGGCGGCCCGGGCCGGGCCGTCCGCCGCGTCGACGCCCTACTCGGTCTCGCGCTCGGGCACGACGTCGCCCGCCTGCACGCGTCCGCCGTTGCCGTGGCCGCGCGCCAACATGAGCGCTCGGTCGTAGTCGGACCCCACGAGCGTGAAGCGACCGGTCGGCTCGGAGCCCTCCGCCGCATCGGCCTCGAAGATCTCGAGCGTCAACAGCGCCCCCACCCCCCAGCCGACCTGCGGCGACGCCAAGAGCCGCATGCCGGGTCTGTACGCGAGCGGCAGCTCCCAAGTCTGGTGGCTGGCGGCCTCGCCGCCGGCGGCCGCACGCGCGGCAAGGGGCTGCGCGGGATGCTCGAGCGCGCAGAGGAGCTCGGGGGCACCACGCAGGTCGAGAGCGCGCCCGGAGAGGGCACCTCGATCGAGGTGCAGCTTCCGCTCGACGAGCGAGTGTCTCGTGCGATCCCGGCCGCGTTCTCGAGCGCGCCGGCGGGGTGAGGGGGCCCGAGAGTCGTTGGCGGGCCGGCCGCCGAGCGCGCGTGGTAGGGTCGAGGCCGTGCACGACCGGCGGCGGTCGCCATGGGCGAGGTGAAGCTCGAGCGGACGCGACCCGGCATGGGCGCACGCTCGTCCTGCGCGAGCTCGACCGCCTGGTGCGGGCGAGCACCGTCGAGTGAGCGAATACCTGCGGGAGCGGCTGCCGCGAGCAGCCACAGCGCGGCCGAGATCGAGCCGCGCGCGCTCTCATGGGGGCTGCCGAGCACGGTCCGCCTCACGTCGGCGCCGAGAGTAGCCGGCAGATGCGGGCGAAGTCTCGCGGTATCCTCTGCGCCGGAGGGTGCCGTGTACCGACGGAGCGCCGAGGAGGACCGGTCGATTCTGGTGGTGGGCCTGAACGGCCGCGTGTTCGGCGTCGACCCGGCCACGGGGGCCCACGTCTGGGAGCACGCCCTGAGCAGCGTGCCGAGCGGCGAGGTGGAGCTCATGATCCACGGCGCGCGCGTGTTCGCGTCCAACGGCCGCAAGCTCGCGTGCTTCGAGTATCCGAGCGGCCGGCCCGTCGGGGTGGTGGACATCCCGGGCGCGTACAAGGGTCGCCCCACCATGCTGCTCGAGAACGATCGCCTGCTGGTCGCGACCCGTGGCGAGCTGAGCTGCTACAACATGGACGGGCAGCTCCTCTGGCACGACCCCTTCGCGGGCAAGGGCGTCGGCAGCATGTCGTTGGGCTTCCCCGGCAACGTGCGCCAGGCGGACGACATCGGATCGCAGTAGCCTCGCCGCGGTTTCCTCGAGCCCGCGGCGCCTCAGCGCCTCCGCCCGAGGCGTTGCTCTCGGCGCGCGCGGGCGGCGGCGTGCCGGCGCTCGTCGTCCTCGGTCTCGCAGGCGACCGGGGGCACGGGCGCGGGCGAGCCGTCCTCGCCGCGGCTCACGAAGGTCAGGAGCGCGTCGGCGCACAGCGTCCGCGCCATCGTGGCCGGCTCCTCGACCTCCACCTCGACCTCCACCTCGACCGACGTGCGGAACGCGGCGTTCACGCGCGCGGTCAGCCGCACCACGTCGCCCACACGGATGGGCGCGAGGAACTGCATCTCGTCGATGGCGGCGGTGACCGCGACGCGCCCGCAGTGACGCTGCGCGGCGATGGCACCGCAGATGTCGATCCAGCCGAGGACGGTGCCGCCGAAGGCGGTGCCGAGCGCGTTGGCGTGCTGGGGCAGCACGAGCTCGGTCATCTCCGTCATCGAGAGCCGCGGCGGGCGCGGGGCGGGGGTGGCGGTGGCTTCGGCCATGGTCGGATGATATGTGGGACGACGATGATGAAGATCAACCGTCCCGGGACCCCGGGGGCGCCTTTCGGGGACGAGTGAGGACCGAGATCCAGCGCACGTTCCGGTTCGAGGCGGCCCACCGCCTGCCGAACCTGCCCGAGGACCACAAGTGCTGGCGCCTGCACGGGCACAGCTTCCGCGCCACGGTCGTCGTGGGCGGCGAGGTCGATCCGGCGCTCGGGTGGATCGTCGACTTCGCCTCCCTCGACGAGGCGTGGAAGCCGCTCCACGACCTGCTCGACCACCGCTACCTGAACGAGGTCGAGGGGCTCGACAACCCGACCAGCGAGCACATCGCGCGCTTCATCGTGGAGCGCATCCACGTGCCCGGGGCCAGGGTCCTGCGCGTCACCGTCGCCGAGACGTGCACGAGCGCGTGCACCGTCTACGCCGAGTGAGCGGATGGGCGCGCGGTGCCGGCCTCCGAGTTGCGCCCGCTCAACCCGAAACCGGGCCGGCGCGAGGCTACTGTCGCTCGTGTGCTCACGCGTCCGCCCCTGGGTGCCGGTCCTCGCAGGCGTCCTCTTCGGCCTTCCGTCGGGCCTGTCGGCCGACGACGTGTCCGCCGGTTTGTTCGTGCGGACGGACACGGACGGCACGCACGTCGTGTCGCCCGAAGCGCGCGCGAGGCTCTCGGTCATCGACGATCGGACCTGGGTGAGCGCGGGGTACACGGCCGACGTCTGGACGAGCGCCTCCATCGACGTCCGCACCGCCGCCACGATGCCCGTGAGCGAGCAGCGTGACCAGATCGACGTGGGCGTCGACCGAGAGCTGACCGACACGACGCTGCGCGGGAGCTACCGCTTCTCGCACGAGATCGACTACGTGTCGCACGGCGGGTCCATCGCGCTCGGGCAGGACCTGGCCGGCGGCAACGCCACCGTGGAGACGCGGCTCAGCGCCAGCCACGACACCGTCGGGCGGTCGGGTGACGAGCACTTCGAGCGCGGCGTCTCGACGGTGGGCGCCCGGGTGGCCTACACGCAGGTGCTGGACCCCGAGACGGTCGTGCAGGGCGCGTG
>JBDIVX010000018.1:0-74764 GCA_039794305.1 Candidatus Neutrinellum sp. | reverse complement strand
GGGACGGTCACGGGGGTCCGGTGGGGCGGGCGGGTGGCCGGGGGCGGGGGGTTGTTCCTCGGCCGCGGGGAGGATCCCGGGCCGTCGTCCGGGATCGCAGCCGCCGAGCCCACTCACGTCGCCGCGGCCCACGAGCCGGAGGTCGGCGTGGGCAGCTCCGCTCCCGCGTCCGCCGAGGCGCTCGCCGAGCTGGCCCCCGCCGCGGTCGACCAAGAAGAAGCCGGTGCGGAGGCCGAAGAGGCGGCGCCGTCCGAGGCTGCCGCGGCCGCCGAGCAGGTGGCGGCCGGCGGCGCGCAGGCTGCGAGCGCGCCCGCGGCCCCAGCCCGCACGGAGCGATCGGCCGAGCGCCAGCCACGCGCCGCGAGGACCGAGCGCGCCGAGGCTTCGCCCTCGGCCATGGAGGCGTCGGGCGGCAGCGCAGGGTCGGGTGGCGCGGCGCAGGGTGGCTCGGCGCAGGGTGGCTCGGCGCAGGCGTCCACCCAGGGCGGCGGCGGCCAGCTCGACTCGGTGCTCGATCAGGCGCTCGGCGGAAGGCCGGCGGCCGGCGGCACCAAGACGGTGCCGGTCCGCGCCGAGCGCGAGAGCTCGGGCCCCTCGCAGGCCGACCTCCCCGACACCCCGCCGCGCTCCGACGTGGCGCGCGCGCTCGGTCGGATGCTCCCGCAGATCCGCCAGTGCGCGGGCGACCAGGTCGGCCTCGCGAACGCGACGATCCTCGTCCGCAACGACGGCTCGGTCGGCAGCGTGTCCATCGGCGGCCATCCCTTCGGCGGTACGCCGCAGGGCTCCTGCATGGAGGGTGTCATCCGGGGCGCGCGGTTCTCGCCGTTCCGCCAGAGCACCTTCCGGATCACCTACCCGTTCGCGATCCGACCGACGCCGTGACCCCGCGCCCGCACGCATGCCTCGCAGTCGCGCTCGTCGTGACCGCGGCGTGCGGCGGGGAGGCCGTGCAGATGCGGCCGCTCCCGGTCCCTGCCGACGGGTCGACGCGCGACCGCGCCGTCCGCGACGGGGGGCGCGCGCTGTACGCCGCGCTCCGCGAGGGGACGCCCGAGGTGCTGCTCGCCGACGACGTGCTCCTGCGCTCGCTCGTCGACGCCGAGGCGGCGAGCCGGTACACGGCGCTCCGGATGGGGACCGGCGTCCGGCTGGGGATCCACCCGGAGGAGCTCGGGGCGCTCGGGCCGGCCGAGTTCGGCGGCGTGTGCCTGCAGGGGGTGCGGCTCGAGCCCGGCGGCTCGCGGCTCGGGCTGCTCGCGGACGGGTGGGTCTTCGACCGGGCCCTGGTGATGGGGCTCGAGCCCGGCGGCCGGCGGATGGCCGCCTGGCTCGAGGGCACCTTCGTGTACACGCCCGAGGGCTTCGTCGCCCTCGTCCTGAGCCGGGTCGAGGCGCCCCGCTGGGAGCACTCGGATCTGGAGCTCGCCCCGTGCGATATGCAGGTGGGGCTGCGCTGACCACAAGATGTGGTGGATGTCACGTCGTGACACCCACCGGTCATTGCCGAGGGCGTTGCATCGACGATCGCGCGATGATACGCCGTCGCAGTTGTTTTCTCGGCCCGCCGACCGCGGCGGGGCGGGTTTTCTGCCCGCCGGTGCGGGGGAACGAAGAAATCGCATGAAGATCAAGAAGCTCGAGATCACCGGCTTCAAGTCGTTCGTCGACCGGACCGTCGTGGTGTTCGACCACGAGGTGACCGGCATCGTCGGCCCGAACGGCTGCGGAAAGTCCAACATCGTCGATGCCATCCGATGGTCCATGGGCGAGCAGTCCGCCAAGCACCTGCGCGGCAAGTCCATGGAGGACGTCATCTTCAACGGCTCGGAGGGCCGTGGCCCGAGCGGCTTCGCCGAGGTCTCGATCACCTTCGACAACACGGACGGCCTGACCCCGCCCGAGTACCGGGAGTACGCCGAGATCAAGGTCACCCGCCGGCTCGATCGCACGGGCGCGAGCGACTACCTCATCAACGGCACGCCGGTCCGCCTGATGGACGTGACCAACCTGTTCCTCGGCACCGGCGTCGGCAAGCGCGCCTACTCCATCATCGAGCAGGGCCGCATCGGGTTCATCGTGTCCTCGAAGCCCGAGGACCGCCGGCACCTCATCGAGGAGGCCGCCGGGGTCACCAAGTTCAAGGCGCGCAAGCGCCAGGCCGAGCGCAAGATGGAGCAGACGCGGCAGAACCTCCTGCGCGTCAGCGACATCATCCAGGAGATCGAGCGCAGCCTCGCCTCGCTCAAGCGCCAGGCACAAAAGGCCGAGCGCTACAAGAAGTACCGCGCCGAGATGCGTGACCTCGAGCTGCACGTCGCCTCGCACCGCTGGCTCGAGCTGACCGCGACGCAGAAGGTCGTGGGCGCCGAGCTCGACCAGGCGACCGCAGGATCGCAGGGCGTCCGGATGGCGCTTCGCGTCCGCGAGGCGGAGGTCGAGTCGGAGAGGCTCGCGCTCCACGAGATCGAGAGCGCGGTCGACCAGGCGCAGACGCGCGCGTTCGAGCTCGACAACTCCGTCCGGCTCATCGAGAGCCGGATCGAGCACCACGTCGAGAAGCTCGGCGCGCTCCGCGAGAGCGAGCAGCAGATGGAGCGCGAGATCCGCGAGCTCTCCGCTCAGCGCGACGGCCTGCGCTCGGAGCGCGACATGCTCGCGGCCTCTCTCGAATCGCTCGAAGCGCAGGAGCGCGTCGCCGCCGAGGCGCTCCGCAGGGAGAACGAAGAGGTCGAGCGGCGCCGGGCCGCGGCCGAGGACGCCGAGCGCGTGGTCGGAGGCGCCCGCGCGCGCGTGACCGACGCCGAGACGCGGATCGCGCGCGCCGAGGCGGTGCTGCACGGGTACGAGCGGCGGCGCGACGAGGCGCGGCAGCGGCTCGACAAGATGCGGAACGACCGCGAGGCGCTCGCCCAGCGGGTCGTCGAGATCGAGCAGGAGGCGCAGGCGCTCCGGGCGCGGCTCGAGGGGCTCGCCTCCGGCAAGGAGCAGACGGCGTCCCGGCGGACCGAGCTCGAGCAGGAGATCGAGCAGCTCCGCGAGGACATCCGCGAGAGCGACGGCCGGGTCGAGGCGCTCCGCGAGCGGCTGGCCGAGCGCCGATCCCGCCTCCGCAGCCTCGAGGAGATCCAGCAGCGCTTCGAGGGCGTGGGCGCGGGCGTGCGCGCGCTCATGACGCGCCGCGGGCACGACGAAGAGGCGCGGCGGCGCGACGGCGTGGTGGGCTTGCTCGCCGATCGGATCGAGTGTCCGGCGGAGCTGACCCACGCGCTCGCCGGTGCGCTGGGCGAGCGGCTCTCGCACATCGTCGTGGACGACCTCGACGCGGGGGTCCGGGCGCTCGAGTGGCTCCGCTCCGACGAGCGCGGCCGCGCCACTCTGCTCCCGCGCTCGCCGCGCCGCGTGATCCGGCCGGCGGCGACCCTGCCCGAGGTGGACGGCGTGGTCGGGATCCTGGCGGACCTCGTCCGTTACGCGCCGGAGGACGCAGCGCTCGCGCGGCACGTCCTCGGCGACCTCTTGGTGGTCGAGAGCCTCGAGGCGGCGCGGCGGGTGCACGAGGCCGGCGTCTTCGACGGTACGGTCGTCACGCGCGACGGCGACGTGCTCGGGCCCGACGGCACGCTGACCGGCGGGGCGGGCGACGACGCCGCCACGCACATGCTCGACGTCAAGCGCGAGATCCGCGAGCTCCACCACGTGGTGGGCGGCGTCGAGGCGGAGCTGAGCGAGGCCGTCACGCGGCACGGCGAGCTCCGCAGCGCCATCGCGACGCGGCAGGCCGCGCTCGACGCCGCGCGAACCGAGGCGCACGACGCCGAGATCGCCATCGTCAAGGCGGACAAGGACCTCCGCAAGGCCGAGGAGGACGCGGAGGCGACGCGCCGGCGCGGCGAAGCGACGGCTGCGGAGATCGCCGACATGGCGCGCGCGCTCGAGGCGGCGGGCGACGAGGAGGCCGAGGCGCGGGCGGAGATCGACCGGGCGAAGGCCGCCAAGCAGGAGGCGGAGTCGGAGCTCGCGGGCGCCGAGCAGGTGCACCAGCAGCGGCGGGCGGCGGTGGACGAGCAGGCGACCCGGGTCACCGAGGTGCGGGTGCGCGCGGCACAGGCGCGGGAGCGGGCCGAGAGCGACCGCGGGGCCATGGAGCGGCTCGTCCGCTCCATCGAGGAGCTCGACGCGCGCGAGGGACGGCTCTCGGGGGACCTGTCGCAGGGCGCGCGCCAGCAGGGCGAGCTCATGGGCCGGGTGATGCTGAGCCGCGAGGAGCTGAGCCAGACGGTCTCCGCCGCGATGAACGCCCACGAGGCGCTCGCGCTCGTCCGGGCGCGGTACGACGAGGCGCGGCAGCACGTCGGGGCGCACGAGGAGGAGCTGAAGGTGCTCCGGGCCCGGCTCGAGCAGGACTCCCAGCGCATCAACGAGCTCATGCTGAAGGAGCGCGAGCTCGCGATGAGCCTGGAGCACCTGCTCGACCACATCGGCGAGCGCCACCGCGTCGACGTGCGGAAGGTGCTCGGCGACTACCACTTCCGGGAGATCCCCGACGCCTCGATCAAGCAGCGCATCGAGGAGCTCGTCCGGCTCATCGAGCGCATGGGCGAGATCAACCTCACGGCCATCGACGAGTACGAGGAGAAGTCGCAGCGCTACGAGTACCTGACCGCGCAGCGCAAGGACCTCGAGGACGCGCTCACCCAGCTCGACCGCGCCATCCGTCAGATGAACCGCGAGAGCCGGCGCCTGTTCAAGGAGGCCTTCGAGGCCGTCAACACGCGCTTCCAGCGCGTCTTCCCGACCATGTTCGGCGGCGGGCGGGCCGAGCTGCGGCTCACCAACCCGGAGGACCTGCTCGAGTCGGGCATCGACATCATCGCGCAGCCGCCCGGCAAGAAGCTCGGCAGCCTCGAGCTGATGAGCGGCGGCGAGAAGGCGCTCACGGCGGTGTCGCTCATCTTCGCGATCTTCCAGTACAAGCCGAGCCCCTTCTGCCTCCTCGACGAGGTGGACGCGCCGCTCGACGAAGCGAACATCGGCCGCTTCTCGGACGCCGTCCGGCTGATGACCGACCGGAGCCAGTTCATCCTCATCACCCACGCCAAGCGCACCATGGAGGCCGCCGACGTCCTGTACGGCGTCACCATGGAGCAGCCCGGCGTCTCCAAGCTCGTCGCCGTCGAGCTCCGCGGCGACCGCCAGAAGCCGGCGGGCGGCACCGACGCCCACGTCGCGGTGGCCTGAGCGCCCGAGCGCGGCGGACGGGGTCGCGGCTCGGAAGCTCGCGGCTCGGAAGCCGGCCGCCGGCCGACCGAGGACCGAGAAGCTGGCCACCGGCCCGGGGCTCCCCGTACCGCGAGTCCTCACGGCACGCGGAGGAATACGGGCGGGGGCGGGCGGGCGGTGTCATCCGCAGGGAGGGGGGTGGACGCCGCGCGCCAGCGCGGCGGACGGGGACCCCCCGACCGAGGACCTAGAAGCCGGCGAGCCGCTCGTGGAGCGCCGGCCACTCTTCGCCGAGGGCGCGGTCGGCCATCGGGTACAGCATCCCCTCCTCCTTGGCGTTGTGCTGCTGGATGAGCATCAGCAGGGTGTCGCCCTGGTCGAGGAGCTGGTCGAGGTCGCCCGCCTCGAGCAGCGCGGCCATCTGCGAGAGGAGGCCGCGCATCTGCTCGTGCTCCGAGCGCATGACGAAGGTGGGCCCACCCTGATGCATGCCGGTGGCCTGCTCGAAGGCCGGGAACAGGACCTCTTCCTCCATGCGGAGGTGGCGTTGCAGGGCCTCGGAGAAGCGTGTCCAGGCGTCGCGGGCCGCGCCCTCGTCGCCGGCGTCGGCCGCCGCCTCCACCTCGCTCCACACGGAGTCGCAGTCCCGATGGTCCTTGGTGAAAAACGCGTTCGGAGATGATTCGCTCATGGCTTGCCCGCATGTTATCACTTGATAACATCAGCGCAATGGGTACCCCGGACCGGCGCCGCGACATCGTGGAGGCGGCCCTGTCCCTGCTCGCCGAGGTGCCCCTGTCCGATCTCACGACGCGGCGGATCGCGCGGAGGGTGGGCGTCAGCCAGCCGGCGCTGTTCCGCCACTTCCGGTCGCGCGAGCAGATCCTGCTCGCCGTGGTCGAGCACGTCCGCGCGCGCACCAGCGTCGCCGCCGCGCAGGTGTTCGAGTCCCACGCGCCCCCGGACGGGAAGCTCGAGCGGCTCGCCGCCGCGCTCCTGCACCACGTGGAGGACAACCCCGGACTGCCGAGGTTGCTCTTCGGTCAGCCGCCCGACGACGACCCGGTGGGCCTGGCCCTGCGGCAGCTCGTCGCGAGCCAGACGGCGCTCGTGGCCGAGCTCGTGCGCGAGGGGCGCGAGCGCGGGGTGTTCGCGACACGGGTCGAGCCCCGCGAGGCGGCGGCGCTCTTCGTCGGCATGCTGCAGGGGCTCGCGCTGCAGTGGGAGCTCGGGGGCCGCGCCGAGCCGCTCGCGGAGCGCGCGCGCGGGCTGTTCACCCTCCTCCGGGACGGCCTGCATGGACGCGACGACGCGACCGCCTCGCCGGCGCCGCACGCCACCGACGAGCCCCCGCCCGCGGACGGGCTCCGCTCCCTCGACGTGCGCCCGATCGTCGCCGGCGGCGGCGATCCGCTGGACGAGATCCTCTCGGCCGTCGACGCGGTCGGCCCGAGAGGCCTCGTGACGATCGTGGCGCCCTTCGAGCCGCGCCCCCTCCTTTCGCTCTTGCGCAGCCGCGGCCACCGGGTGCGCTCACAGAGGCTCGAGCCCCGCGTGTACGCGGTCGACGTGGTCGTGGGCGGCGCGCCCGAGATCCTCGAGCTCGGCGCGCTCGAGCCTCCCGAGCCGCTCGAGCGGGTGCTCGAGGCGTGCGAGCGGATCGGCCCGGGCGACGTCGTGCTGGCGCACGTCCCGAGGTACCCGAGGCTCTTGCTCCCGCGCCTCGAAGAGCGCGGCCTCACCGTTCAGACCCACGAGCGACTCGACGGGACGGCGCTCGTGCGGGTGTGGAGGCCCCGATGAGCGAGCCCTTCCCCGGCGCCGGGCTGTCGACCGAGCAGGCGCCGCCCCTGTCGATCCCGGTGAGCTTCTTCCTCACCGCCCCGGTCGCCCTCGCCGCCGCCGGGCTGTGGCTCCTCGTGGACGGCGTCACGCCCACGGCGCGGTGGCTCCCCGGCACGCTCGCGCTCACCCACCTCGGCACGCTCGGGTTCCTCGCCGCGGTGATGTTCGGCGCCCTCTACCAGATGACGCCGGTCGTCGCCGGATCGCCGGTGCCGTTCGCCCGGCTCGCGCACCTCGTGCACGCCGCGCTCGTGCTCGGGGTCGCCGCGCTCGTGTGGGGCTTCGCCACCGGGTCGAGCGTCGCCCTGTGGCACGCGGTCGTCCTGCTCGGGGCGGCGGTGACGCTCTTCGTCTTGCCCGTGGGCGTGGCGCTCGCCCGCGCGCCGACCCGTCACGACACCGTCACAGGCATGCGCCTGGCGGTCGCCGCCCTCTCTCTGCTCGTCGTGGCCGGCCTGGTCATGACGCTCGCCCGCACCGGCACGCGGTTGCCCTTCGCTTCGACCGAGCTGTTCGCCGTGCACGTCGCGCTCGGCCTCGTGGCTTGGGTCGGGGGCCTCATCACGTCGGTGAGCTGGCAGGTCGTGCCCATGTTCTACCTGGCGCCCGAGGTGCCTCGCTGGTCGCGGCGGCTCACCCTCGGCTGCCTCGCGCTGGCGCTCTCGTCGCCGCTCACCTTGCTCTGGGCCGAGAGGCCCGCGTGGCTCCTCCCCGCGCTGGTCGCGCCGGCGGCCGCGAGCGTGTGGGCGCTCGAGCCCGCGCTGACGCTCGCCGCCCTGTCGCGTCGCAGGCGAAAGCGTGTCGACCGGAGCAAGGACTTCTGGCAGGCGGGCCTCGTGGCCGCGCCGGTCACGCTCACCCTCGCGGTGCTCGCGGTCCTGCTCGATCACCCGCGCTGGGCGGTCTTGTTCGGCTGGCTCGGCGTCTGGGGCTGGGCGGGCGCCATCGTCCTCGGGATGCTCACCCGCATCGTCCCCTTCCTCGTCTGGTTCCACCGGTTCAGCGCGCTGGTCGGCAAGGTCCCGGTCCCACCCATGCGGCGGATGATCCCCGAAGGCCTCGTCCGGCTCGCCGGCGGCCTGCACCTCCTGACGACGCTCGTAGGCGTGGCGGCCATCGTCCTCGGCGAGCCCGTCGCGAGCCGCGCGCTCGGCCTGTGCCTGCTCGCGACCGCGGCGGTGCTCGGCGCGGCCCTGTTGCGCGTGCTGAGGCTCCGGCCCGAGCGTCCCGCAGAGCCGTGAGCCGGGTCCGCAGTACCCGGCGCGGGGCCCCGAGTCCTCGCCAGGTGGGGTCGAGGGGTCCCTCCTCGGAGCCCATCGCGCCGTGATATGCTCGCGGACGGCATGGGAGGACGGGAACGAGCGTTGCATCGGCGGGCGCGCATGCACCCTAGCCCTGCTCGCTTCGGTTCCCTTCGCTCCATCCTGGTCGGCTGCTCCGCACTCTTCGCGCTCGCCGCGGGCTGCTCGGCCGAGGGCAGCGTCGAGGGAGGGAGCTGCGTCTCCTCGGCCGACTGCGCCTCCGGCCTCGTCTGCACCGACGGGACCTGCGTCGCGCGCTCGGAGACCGACGGCGGCGGGGGCGGACCCGACGGCGCCCGCCCGGACGCGGGCCTGCCGCCCTGTGCCAGCGACGACGACTGCGGCGGCGGCGTGTGCGTCGCCGGCGCCTGCTGCGACAGCGCCGATCGCGTGTGCGGGACCTCCTGCTGCTCGGGCGAGGAGGTCTGCTTCGCCAGCGCGTGCGTGGTCCCGGGCGGCGAGTGCCGGACGGCGGAGGACTGCGAGGAGGGACAGTACTGCGAGCCCGGCCTCGGCGAGCCGGCGGGCGGCGCCGACGCCGGCGTCGGCGAAGGTTGCCTCGCCGACGCGCCGCCGCTCGGCCGCTGCGTCGATCTCCCGCCGGAGTGCGTGGGCGATCCGGCGCCCGGCGAGGTGTGCATCCGCGCGTGCGAGTACCGCCCGGAAGCGGGCCTGCTCGACGCGGTGGTCCAGTGGCGCTGGGACGCCTCGACGGTCGACGAATTCCCGGGGCAGCTCGACGTGTGGGCGACCCCGGCGGTCGGCCGGGTGACCGACACCAACTGCGACGGCGCGGTCGACGAGCTCGACCCGCCGAACGTCGTCTTCGTCTCCGGCAACGCGCGCGGCACCTGCTGCTCGTGCGGCTCCGGCAACGAGCTCACCTGCAAGAACGGCACGCTGCGCATGCTCGACGGCCAGAGCGGCCGCGAGGTGTGGTCGCTCCGGCGCGCGACCGACTCGTCCATCGGCTTCTCGGGCCTGTCGGTCGCCATCGGCGACGTGGACCACGACGGCGACATGGAGGTGATCGCCGTCACAGGAGAGGGCTTCATCGCCCTCGTCGACCACGAGGGCCACCCGATCGCGGTGAGCGACGCCCGGATCCCGGGCTGGGGGGCGAACAACACGGCCGGGTGGGGAGGCGGCCTGTCGATCGCCGACATGGACCACGACGGCAACCCGGAGATCGCCTACGGCCGCGTCGTCTTCACCACCGACGGCACGTCGGTGACCCGCCTGTGGGAGGGAGCGGGGAGCTGGGGGCGGGCCATCACGCAGGCCATCAGCGTGTTCGTCGACCTCGACGCCGACCCGGAGCTCGAGCTGCTCGCGGGGCGGACGGCCTACGACCCGGACGGCTCGATCAAGTGGCAGAACACGGCCGTCCCCACCGGCTTCAGCGCGGCCGCCGACCTCGACGACGACCCCGCCCCGGACGTCGTGCACGTGGCCAACGGGCGCGTCTACCTCCTCGACGCCGACACCGGGGCCGAGACCGCCGCGAGCATCGCCGCGCCCGGCTCGGGCGCGGGCAACGGCGGACCGCCCACGATCGCCGACTTCGACGGGGACGGTGAGCCCGAAATCGGCGTCGCGTTCGCGAACAACTACCAGGTGGTGCAGCTCTCGGCCGACGGCTCGGCGCTCGAGCAGCTCTGGGCCTCGCCGAACCACGACTTCAGCTCCTCGGTGACCGGCTCGACGGTGTTCGACTTCGAGGGCGACGGCGCCGCCGAGGTCATCTACAACGACGAGTGCTTCCTGTGGGTCTACGACGGCGTCACGGGCGCCGTGCGCTTCTCCACCCAGACCACGAGCTTCACGGCCACCGAGGCGTCCCTCGTCGCCGACGTCGACGCGGACGGCTCGGCCGAGATCGTGATGATCTCGAATGGCGCGAGCCCCACCAACTGGAACTGCGACACCGCCCGGTGGCGCGCTCCCGCCGAGCCGGGCGATCCCGACTACCCGCGCCCCGGCTGGGTCGGCTCGGACGGCGCGTCCGCCGCCTACCGCGGCATCACCGTGTTCAGCGCCTCCGACAGCTCGTGGGTCGGCACGCGCACGCTGTGGAACCAGCACGCCTACAGCGTCAGCAACATCTGCGGCGACCGCGGCGACCCCTGCGATCCGCCGAGCACCTACGGCGACATCCCGATGAGCCAGGTGGCGAACTGGACGGTCTCGTTCCTGAACAACTTCCGCCAGAACATCCAGGGCGAGGGCATCTTCGACGCGCCCGACGCGACGGTGTCGCTCGAGGTCATGTGCACCGAGCCGGTGCACCTCGTCGCCTCGGTGCGCAACATGGGCGCGGCGCTCCTGCCCGCGGGCGTCGAGGTGGGCTTCTATCTCGTCGAGGGCGGCACCGAGCGCGAGCTCGGCCGCGCCACGACCACCAGCGCCCTGTTCCCGAGCCAGGTCGAGCCGGTCGAGATCGACGCCCCGGCCGACGTGACCGCGTCCGGCAGCGTCTTCCGCGCGCGGATCCTCGTCGACCCCGACATGCCCACGTTCCGCGAGTGCCGCGACGACAACAACGACAGCGGCGACGTCGAGCCCCGCTGCCTCATGTAGCGCCGCCGCGGGACGGCCACGACGGCTACGGCGCGACCGTTCATCTACCCGGACCCGCGGGCGCGCTCTTCGTGCTCTGCGCCTTCGCGCGCGGACGCGCTCGCTCCGTCGACGCTCGAGCGCCTATCGGCGGGCGCTCAGCCTGCGAGCCACGCGGGGCCGCGCAGGCGGTCGTGCAGGTCGAGCCCGACCACGAACAGGCCGAAGAGCGAGAGCATGATCCCGACGCCGGCCGGCGGGAGCCCTGCGGCGAGCACGGTCGTGCCCACCGCGAGACACGCCGCTCCGAGCCACCACGGACGCGGCTCGACGCGCGGCAGCCAACCGAACGCCGGGCGCGAGGCGGCGGGCTCCGGCGGTGGCGTCGCGGGGCAGGGCGCGCGCCCGGACCGGGCGTCGCGGAGCGGAACATCGCACCGCGGGCAGGCGTCGCCGTAGGCAAAGCCGTCTCCGCAACCGTCGCAGACCCACGGGTCCGGCCTCTCGGGGCGCGGCGGGGCGTTCCATCCTCGCCGCGCGCGCGGGGGCTCTCCGCGCACGGCGCGCAGCGCGTCCTCGTAGGCGAGGACGACCCGGCGGAACCGCTCGGTGGCCGCCCGATCGCCGGGGTGCCGGTCGGGGTGCATCGCCCGGGCCTTCGCCCAGAAGGCCCGCCGGACGTCGGCCTCGCCGGCGTCCCGCCTGAGCCCCAGCACCTCGAATGGATCGCCCATCGTCACCTCCGTCCTACGCGCACCCGCGGCCCCCGCTCCCTCGGACAACCCGCCGTCGCCCGGGTTCCCGGTGAATCTCCGACTGTGATCAGCAGTCGCCGGCCGCCGCCCCCGAGCCGCCCGCCGCCCGACCGGTCAATCCTCGAAGTCGCCGGCGAGCTCTGCGCGGACCGCCTTCGAGAGCGGCGCCCGGGCCTCGTAGGCCGGGTGCGCGACCTCGAGGGCGACCTCGACGCTCAGGTCGCGCAAGAGGGCCGCGCCGTCCTCGCCCACGGGGAAGCGCAGGTAGCTCACGGCCGGCAGCCGGGCGGGCTCCTCCCCCGGCAGCGGCCGGAAGTCGGCCGGGACGACGCGGTCGCCGAGCCGCAGGCTCACGTGCGCGCCGAGACCGGCGAGGCGCTCGAGCATCCGCGCGCGCTCGGCCCTGTCCTCGTACGCGATCATGAGCGTCGCCGACAGCTCGCCCGCGTTCGGCACCAGGTCGTTGTAGGTCTCGATCTCGTGCTGGACCGCCGCCTCCTTGGTGATCCGCTCGGTCCGGAGCATCTCCTGGATCTGGAAGAGCGCCGTGTCGTGGTTCTCGAAGATGAACGTCATGTGATCGCCCACCGGCACGCGACGGTTCTTCTTCGCCTCGACGATGCGCTTGCGGAGCTGGTCCCGGATCCCCTCGTAGGCTCCGAGGTCCAGGATCTCCGAGCGGTCGACCTTCTTCATTCCGTCCTCTCCTTCGGCTGCGGCGCGATGGGCACCTGGGTGCCGCGCACGGACGGAAGCCCGTAGGCGTCGTTGAGCAGCTCGACCGGGTGCCGGGGCTCCACGTGGAGCTCCTGCGCGAGGCGCAGGGCGCTGAGCGGGCAGTCGGTGGCCACGTACCGGAAGTCCACCGCGCGTACCTCGCGCACGAGCTTCTGGGCGTACCGGCGGCCGAGCTCGTAGTGCTGGGCCTTCATCCCCCAGGTGCCGTCGACGGCCGAGCACTCCTGGATCACCTCCACCTCCGTGTCCGGGACCTTCCTCAGGACCTGCATGGCGGGGAACCCGATCTTCTGCATGCGCGCGTGGCAGGGCGCGTGGTAGGCGACCGTGCCGAGGCTCTGCTCGAAGTCGAGGACCAGCACGTCGTCGCGCATGAGCTTCCTCAGGAGCTCCATCAGGTCGAACGTATTTTCAGCGACGATCCTCGCCTCGTCGGTCCCGAGGAGCTCCGGGTACTCCTGTCGCAGCGTCAGGCTGCACGTGGGCCCAGGCACGACGATGGGGCGGCCCGCGACGGCGTGCGGGTACAGGGCCGCGACGTTCCGGCGTGCCTTGTCCCGGGCGGCGCGGACGTCGCCACCGTCCAGGTTCGGCATGCCGCAGCACGTCTGGTCCTTCGGCAGGTGCACCGCGAAGCCGTTGTGCTCGAGCACCTGGATGGCGGCCGCGCCCGCGGCGGGCATCTGGTAGCTCACGACGCAGGTCGCGAACATCGCGACCTCGCCCCGCTCACCGGCCCGAGGACGCGCCTCGTGCTCGCGCCACCACTCGTAGAGGGTCTCGGGCGCGAAGGGCGGCAGGTTGAACTCCGCGCTGATGCCGGTGAGGCCCTGCTGCACCTTCCGGAGGAGCTGGTTCTTCGTGACGAGGTTGGCGACGCGCGCCGTCCGCCCGGCGCCGAGCGCTCCGATGATCTGCGGCTCGCCGAGGACCCGGTCCTGCAGCGAGACGCCGTCGCGCTCGGCCCGCTGCGCCCTGTGCCGCAGCATCAGCCGCGGGAAGTCCAGGACGAACGGGTGATCGTCGTCCGGCGTGTACGGGCAACGGAAGTAGCAGAGCTTGCACTGGTAGCAGAGATCGTTGACCGCGGCGTAGTCGTCGGCGACGAAGGCGTCGATCTCGCCCTTGCCGCGGCTCACGTACCGGTCGACCCTCCGAAACAGCTCGGGAAACGCCGGGCAGAACCCGACGCACATCCGGCACCCGTGGCAGACCGTGAAGACGCGCTCGAGCTCCTTCTCGAGGTCGCGCGGATCCCAGTAGGCGGGGGCGTTGGGATCGAAGACGGGGGGCTTGTCGGGCCGCATGCTCGGTCTCCGCGGGAGGAAGAACCGAGGGCCGAGGGCCCCCCCCGAAACCCCTCGGCCCCCGGTCCTTCGTCCCGCTTCACGAGAGCTCGTCGAGCGCCTTCTGGAACCGGCCGGCGTGCGACTTCTCGGCCTTGGCGAGCGTCTCGAACCACTCGGCGATGTCGTCGAAGCCCTCGTCCCGCGCCACCTTCGCCATGGTCGGGTACATCTCGCTGTACTCGTACGTCTCGCCCGCGACGGCCGCCGCGAGGTTCCTGTCCGTCGAGCCGATCGGCTTGCCGGTGGCCGGGTCGCCGACCCGCTTCAGGAAGTCGAGGTGACCGTGCGCGTGGCCCGTCTCACCGTCGGCCGTGTCCTTGAACAGGCCCGCGACGTCCGGGTAGCCCTCGACGTCGGCGATCTTCGCGAAGTAGAGGTACCGTCGGTTCGCCTGCGACTCGCCCGCGAACGCGTCCTTCAGGTTCTGCTCGGTCTTGCTGCCCTTCAGCTCTGCCATCGTCTCGTTCCTCCCTGTGCGTTTTCACGTCGTCCCATCGCGCTCGGAGCGGCACGTGAGGCAGAGCCCCCGGTAGATCCGCTCGACGCGGTGAACCTCGAAGCCCTCGACCTCCGGCAGGTCGTCGCCTCCCGGATGCTCCGCGGCCCGGGTCACGTCCCGCACCTCGCCGCAGCGGTCGCAGACGGCGTGGTAGTGCGGCTCGACGTTCGGATCGAACCGCGTCGCTCCGCCGTAGGAGAGCGACGCCAGGAAGCCGACCCGCTTCAGCGTGCTCAGCGTGTTGTACACGGTGGCGAAGGCCATGCCCGGGAACCCGGGGCGGAGGCGGTCGAAGATCTCCTGCGCCGTCGGGTGGCTCTCGTCGCCTGCGAGAGAGGCCACGATGGCGACCCGCTGCGGGGTGGCCTTGAGGCCCGCCGCCCGCAGCTCCTGCACGGCTTCGGTCTGTAATCTTTCGTCGTTGCGAACCATTCTAAACAACCGCCGACGACTATCCCCTCCCGGCCGCTGCGTGTCAAGCCTCGGTTCTCCGCGGTGTCAGCCGGTGTGACGGAGCCCGGCCCTCATGAGCCCACCCCGAAACCCGCCAGGGGGTGACAAGCGAGGGAGACCGCCCTAGAGACCGGAGATTCGAGGAGGAGGAGCCGATGGCCACCGTGACGCTGAAGGGCAACGAGGTTCACACGAGCGGCGAGCTACCCGCCGTGGGCGACGAGGCCCCGGATTTCCGCTTGACCGGCGCGACGCTCGAGGACGTGTCGCTCGCGAGCTTCCGGGGGAAGAAGAAGGTCCTCACCATCAACCCCAGCCTGGACACGGGCGTGTGCGCGAACACCGCGCGGTCGTTCAACCAGAAGGTGGGGCAGCGCGGCGACGCGGTCGTGCTGGTCGTGACGGCCGACCTGCCTTTCGCGCAGAAGCGGTTCTGTGCGGCGGAGGGCGTGGACAACGTGGTGACGCTCTCGCAGATGCGCGATCGCGACTTCGCGAAGGACTACGGCGTGCTGATCACCGACGGCCCCATGGCCGGGCTCATGGCCCGAGCGGTCGTGGTCCTCGGCGAGGACGACAGGGTCCTATACACCCAGCTCGTCCCGGAGATCACCGAGGAGCCCGACTACGACGCGGCGCTCGCGGTGCTCTGAAGTCGGTCATCGCTCCTTTGCCAGGACGTTGACCGCGGGCTCCTTCGGCCGCAGCTCCGGCTTGGGGAAGATCGAGGGGTCCGGCGGCGGCGGGACCGGGCGCACGGCCTCGGCGCTCTTGTCCTCCGGCGCTCCGACGGTTCCGAGGCATCCCGCGCCGAGCATCCACACGGTCGAGCAGAGCACCGCGACCGACTTCACGCGCCACCTCATCCCACCGCACCAAGCAGCGCCCGTGCCACCCGAACCGCGGCGGAAACGCAAGACCGCCCTGTGGCGATCCACGACAGGTGTGGCTCTCGGGTGCGGCGCCGTGGCGTCTTCAGGCCGGACCCACGATGGGGTCCAGCGCGCGCGACCAGGCGTGCTCGAGATCGCGCACGGGCACCTCGGCCAACCCCTCGAGGACGAGGGTCTCGCCGTCCACGACGCCGATGGACGCGAGCGGGACGCCGTGCTCTTCACAGATGCGCTGGACGGTCTCGGCGTGCCGCGGCGCGAAGCTCACGACGACGCGCGAAGGCTCCTCGGCGAAGAGCGCGCCCTCGGCGGTGAGCTCGTCGGCGCCCGGCACCTTCACGCGCGCGCCGCGTCCGCCCGCGATGCAGCACTCGGCCAGGCACACCGCGATGCCGCCGTCGCTGACGTCGTGGGCGCTCGACAGCACGTGCGCCCGCGCGAGCGCGAGGATCGCCTTCTGCAGCGCGAGCTCCCGGTCCAGATCGATGCCGGGCGTCACCCCCGTCACGCGGCCGGTCCTCTGGACCAGCCACTCGGAGCCGCCGAGCGCGCCCCGGCTCCGCACGCCGAGGTGCGCGATCACGTCGCCGCCGGCGGCGAACCCCATGGTGAGCCGATCGGCCGCCTCACGCACGAGGCCCACGATCGCCACCGTCGGAGTGGGCAGGATGGGCCGCCCATCGGTCTCGTTGTAGAAGCTTACGTTGCCCGACACCACCGGCACGTCGAGCTTCAGGCAGGCGTCGCGGATCCCGTCGACGGCCCGCGCGAACCGCCACATCGTCTCGGGCTTCTCGGGGCTGCCGAAGTTGAGGCAGTCCGTGAGCCCGAGCGGCTCCGCGCCGGCGCAGACCACGTTCCGCGCGCACTCCGCGACGGCCATGGCGGCGCCGTGCCAGGGGTCGAGCTCGACCTGCCGTCCGTTGCAGTCGACCGCGATCGCGAGGAGCTTCTCCTTCGTCCCGGACGTGTCCTCGCAGAACACGCGCACGACCGCCGCGTCCCCCTGGCCCGGGCGGACCACCGTGCCGTCCTGGACGATGTGGTCGTACTGCCGCCAGATCCACGCGCGGCTCCCGAGGTTCGGAGAGCCGATCAACGACAGGAGCTCGGCCGCCACGTCCGCCACCGCCGAGCTCGCAGGGCCGCCGACGGCGGTCATCTCGGCCGTCGCCTTGTTGCGGGGCGTGGGCTCCGCCTGCGGGCGGTCGTACTTGGGCGCGGCGTCGGTCAGCGACGGGATCGGGATGTCGACGACGACCTCCGGGGCACGCGCGATCGGCTGGTCGTCGAGCGGGTCGTAGCCCGGGGTCGCCTTGCAGACGAAGCGCCCGGTGTCGGTGACGCGGCCGACGACGGCGACCTCGAGGTCCCACTTCTTGCAGAGGTCGACGACCTCCTGCTCGCGGCCTGCCTTCGCCACCATGAGCATCCGCTCCTGCGACTCGCTGAGGAGCATCTCGTAGGGCGAGAGCGCACGGGTCCGGCGCGGGACGAGGTCGAGGTCGAGCTCGAGGCCGGTCCCCGCGCGCGCGGCCATCTCGACCGACGACGACGTCAGCCCGGCGGCGCCCATGTCCTGCACGCCCTCGAGCACGTCGGCGGCGAAGATCTCGAGGCACGCCTCGAGCAGGAGCTTCTCCATGAAGGGATCGCCCACCTGGACGGTGGGGAGCTTCTTCTCGCTCTCGTCGTCGAACTCGGCCGACGCCATGGTGGCGCCGTGGATGCCGTCGCGCCCGGTGCGGGCGCCGACGTACATGACGGGGTTCCCGACGCCGCGCGCGACGCCGTAGAAGAGGTCCGCGCTCTTGGCGACGCCGACGGTGAAGGCGTTGACCAGGATGTTCCCGTCGTAGCTCGGGTCGAACTGCACCTCGCCGCCCACCGTGGGCACGCCGATGCAGTTGCCGTAGCCGCCGATGCCGGCGACGACGCCGCGGAGCAGCTCCGGCGTCCGGGGATGGTCGGGCCGGCCGAAGCGGAGGGAGTTCAGCGACGCCACCGGCCGGGCGCCCATGGTGAAGACGTCGCGGAGGATGCCGCCCACGCCCGTCGCCGCGCCCTGGTAGGGCTCGATGAAGGACGGGTGGTTGTGCGACTCCATCTTGAACACGGCGCAGAAGCCGTCGCCGATGTCGACCGCGCCCGCGTTCTCGCCGGGGCCCTGCACGACCTTCGGGCCCTCGGTGGGCAGGCGGCCGAGGTGGACGCGCGACGACTTGTAGGAGCAGTGCTCCGACCACATCACGCTGAAGACGCCGAGCTCGGCGTAGGTCGGCGCGCGGCCGAGGGCGTCGAGCACGGCCTGCCACTCGGCCTCGCTCAGGCCCATCGTCCGCGCGATCGCGAGCGTCGGCTCGGGCTCGCCCGGCAAGCTGCGGGGCGCGCTCACGCTGCCTCCAGGTGCGTCCGCAACGCCTCGAAGATGCGGAACCCGTCCTCGTTGCCGAGGATGGCCTCGCTCGCGCGCTCGGGGTGCGGCATGAGGCCGAGCACGTTCCGCCCCTCGCTGTAGATGCCGGCGATGTTCGCCACCGAGCCGTTGGGGTTCACGTCGTCGTCGATCCGCCCGTCGGCCGCGCAGTACCGGAACGCGACCAGGCCCTCGCCCTCGAGGCGCCTCAGCGTCTCGGCGTCGCACTGGTAGCGCCCGTCCGCGTGGGCGATCGGGAGCCGGAGCACCGTCCCCTCCGGGATCGCGTGCGTGAACGGCCCGCGCCCCTCGACGCGCACCCACCGGTCGCCGCACTCGAACCGGAGCTGCCGGTTGCGGGTGAGCGCACCGGGCAACAGGCCGAGCTCCGTCAGGATCTGGAAGCCGTTGCAGATTCCGAGCACCGGGCCGCCCCGCTCGGCGAACCGGCGCAGGGCCGGCACGATCGGGCTGAAGCAGGCGATCGCGCCGGGGCGGAGGTAGTCGCCGTAGGAGAAGCCGCCGGGGACCACGACCGCGTCGACGTCGCCGAGCTCGGGCTCCTTGTGGAAGACGTATCGGGCCTCGGCGCCGAGGACGTCCCGGGTGGCGTGCAGGGCGTCCCAGTCGGCGTTCGAGCCGGGGAAGCGAATGACCGCGATCTTCATCGGTGGGGCGGGAGCATAGAGACGGGCCTCCCCCCTGGCAACGGCGTCGGTCGGCGAATAACGCCGTATCTTCGTGCGTCCGAGCCGGGCGGAAGTTTGACGCGACCGCCTCCGCGCGGAAGAGTGGATCCGATGCGCCGACCGATCTGGCTGCCCCTCCTCGTGGCCCTCCTGGCTTCGCCCGCCTCGGCGGACGAGCGCGGGCGCACGCTCGAGACGCTGCCCGAGCTGCACCGGGCGTGCCGCGAGGCCGAGGCGCCCGGCCGGCGAGCGCTCTACGCGATCGAGCTGCCGCCGGGCTCCTGGCGCCTCGGCGACTACGTCGAAGCCGACGGCTACCTCGCGGTGGACACGCGGCGGAACCTGCGCGCGTTCGGCGGAGCGGCGGAGCTGTTGCCCTCGAACCTCGAGCCGATCGGCTTCGTGGCGACGCCGCGGCGCGCGCGCGCGCTGCGCCGCGCGGCAGAGGCGGGTGCGACCCTGCGGATCGGCTTCTTCCTCGGCTTCGACGAGCCCGAGCGCACGCTCTGCCTCATCCGTCCCGCGGTGGGCGTGACGACGGTGCGCATGGACGTCGCCTTCGCCGAGCTCGTCGGCGGCGACGGCCGCGTCATCGCGCGCGAGGGCGGCGACCGCCTGCGCGCCTGGCTCGACGACGCCGAGCGCGACTCGGTCCCGGGCGAAGGCCCCCGCGGCGCGATGGGCCCGGCGTCGGTGAGCGGCGGCGCCGGCATCGCGCCCGAGAGCTGGCAGCAGGCCATCGCCGCCGCGAACCGCGGCCCCGTCGCGCGCGCCATCGGCCGCTGCCACGCCGAGGGCCTCGGCCGCGGCGCCGCCGGCTCCGGCGACGTCATCGTCCGCCTCACCGTCGACCCCGCGACCGGTGAGGTCCGCGACGCCGGCGTCGAGCTCTCCAGCATCGGCGACCGCCGCGAAGCCCAGTGCGTCGCCGAGTCCCTCCGCGCCCTTCGCCTCCCCCCCGGCCCCGGCCCCACCCGCATCAGCCTCCCCGTCCGCCTCCGCAACTGATCATTGGGGACAGGCCCGAATGATCACTTGCATGGGGGACAGGTCCGATCTCCGCGCAGGCGGGCGGCCTCGCTCCCGGCCTCCCGGCCTACTCCTCGCCCCCGAGCCGCTCGAGCTCCGGGAGGTAGCGGTCGGCCAGGGGGCCGAGCGTGCGCACGATGCTCCGGAAGGTGCGCCGGTCGAAGTTCGAGTCGGTGTTCGCGACCATCGCGAGCCGCACCTCGCCGTCGCTCGGGTCCCACTCGAGCTTGCCGATCAGCATCTGCCAGTTCAGCTCCATCAGCCGCCGGAGCACCGCGGGGGTGGTCTCGGCGTCGGGCGGCGCCTCGAGGTAGTGGTCCACGTAGAAGTAGATCGTGTCGGTCTCGTCGCTGTAGACGAGGTGGATCTGTAGCTCGCGCTGCGAGGTGCGGCCCTGGTGGCGGTAGCTGCACCGCGCGCGGGTCGCCGACTCGGCCTCGCAGGCCGCCGGGATCTGCATGGCCTCGAGCTCGGCCTGGATCGCGGCGAGGTAGCGTGGCCGGGGAGCGTCGCCCTGCTGCGCGGCCGCCGAAGAAGCGCACAGGCCGATGCAGGCCGTCAGGGCGATGGAGATGACGAGGCGCATGACGTGACTCACTAGTGGATGATGTCGAGGTAGCCGTTGCCGAGGTCGTTCGGCGAGTCGCTGGCGGGAACGAGCCGCATGAACACCGTGCCGTGGCAGGTCGCCGGGTCGATCGTACCGAAGTAGCGGCTGTCCTGTCCCACGTAGGTGCGGTTGTCCCCGAGCAGGAAGATCTCGCCCTCCTGCACCTCGACCGACCGCATGCGGAACTCGGCCCCATCGCGGACCCACAGGAGGTGGTCGACGTTCCCGAAGACCGCCACGCCGCGCCGATAGTCGTCCTCCGTCCCCTCGACCGTGTCGACGAAGTGGTCGCTCCCCTGCCAGTCGATGTCCGGGATCGAGCCGGCGACCACGAGCCGGTGTCGGGAGTCGGCCTCGACGACCATGCCCGGCTTGCCGACGACGCGGCCCATCACGAGCTCGCCCGCGTTGACCGGGTGGTCGCAGATCGTGATGTCCCCGAGGTCCTTCGGCTCGCCGTGGCGCCAGATGAGGATCGTGTCCCCGGCCTCCATCGTGGGCGCCATGCCGTTGTGTCCGACGACGGCCATGTCCACGAAGAAGATCCGCATGACCGCCACGAAGACGAGGAGGATGCCCACCACCCACGCGACGAGCTTCAGGAATCCCTTCGTGAACGAGCGCACGCCGATCGAACCTATCGCCCCGACGCGCGCGCGGTGTCAAGGGACGCGAGCAGCCGCCCGACCGCCCGCGCCGGGTCCGAGGCCCCGTAGACGGCGCGGACGACCGCCACACCGGCGGCCCCGGCGCCGATCGCCGCGCCCGCGTTCTGTGCGTCGATCCCCCCGAGCGCGAGGACCGGCAATCCCGCCTCCGCCACGATCTCGGCGAAACCCGCGGCTCCGAGGGGGGCGGCCTTGCCCGGCGTCGGCGCGAACGGCCCGAGCACGGCGAAGCTCGCGCCGAGGCTCGCCGCCCGGCGGACGCCCGAGAGGTCGTGGCACGACATCCCGACCACGGCCGCCGCGCCGAGCGCCGCCCGGACCTCGGCGGGCGAGCCCACCCCTTCGGGCAGGTGCACCCCGTCGGCGCCGATCGCCCGCGCGGTCGAGACGTCGCCGTTCACGAGGAGCGGGCAGCCCGCCGCGGCCGTCACCGGGCGGAGCGCCTGCCCGAGCGCGAGCCGCGCCTCGGCCGACCGGGCCTTCGCGCGGAGCTGGACGGCGAGCCGCCCGGGCCGCGCGCCCTCGAGCGCCCGCCGCGTCGTCTCGACGAGCCCGCCGGGCGCGTCGGGATCGGTGATCAGGTAGAGGTCGAACAACTCACTCTTCCGGCTGCGCCGGCGCCTCGCGCCCGAGCGCGCGCTCGGCGCGGCGCGCGTAGCGGGACGACGGGTAGCGCTCGATCAGCCACTCGAGCGTCTCGCGGCGCGCGCGATCGTCGTCCTGCTCGCGGAAGCGCTCCGACAGGTCCCAGAGCGCGCGCGGCGCCGAGTCCTCCATGGAGCGCTCCGGGTCCGGATCGGACGCGCACTGGAACGGCGCCAGCGACAGCGCCGCGAACAGGACCAGCGCTCTCACCGCTTCGAGCCGATGACGCCCTCGAGCGGGCTCGAGGCGGTGGCGTAGAGCTTCCTCGGGATGCGCCCGGCGAGGTGCGCCTCGCGCCCGGCCTCGACGGCCTTGCGCATGGCGGTCGCCATCAACACGGGGTCGGCCGCGCCCGCGATGGCGGTGTTCATGAGCACGCCGTCGCACCCGAGCTCCATCGCGACCGCGGCGTCCGAGGCGGTGCCGACACCCGCGTCGACGATCACGGGGACGCTCGACTGCCGGAGGATGATCTCGATGTTGGTCGGGTTGCGGATCCCGAGCCCGCTGCCGATGGGCGCCGCGAGCGGCATCACCGCCGCGCACCCGACGTCCTCGAGCTTCTTGCAGGTGATGGGGTCGTCGTTCACGTACGGGAGGACCGTGAAGCCCTCCTTCACGAGCACCTTGGCCGCCTCGATCGTCTGGACGACGTCCGGGAAGAGCGTCTCCTGATCCCCGATCACCTCGAGCTTGCAGAGCGAGGTGCCGAGCATCTCGCGCGCGAGCCGCACCGTCCGGAGCGCGTCCTCGGCGGTGTAGCAGCCGGCGGTGTTCGGGAGGATCGTGTAGCCGCCCGCGAGGAGGTGTCCCACGACCGACCCGCCGCTCTGGTCCGAGAGATCGACGCGGCGCACCGCCACGGTCACCACCTCGGCGCCCGACGCCTCGATCGCCTTCCTCCCGGTCTCGGCGTCCGGGTACTTGCCCGTGCCGACGAACAGGCGCGAGCGGAATTCGTGCTCGCCGATCCGCAACGAGTCTCCCATCTCAACCACCACCCACGAACTGGACGACCTCGACCTGGTCCCCGTCGGCGAGCGAGGTCGTGCCGTGCTCGGCCCGCGGGACGATCTCCTCGTTGCGCTCGACCGCGACCAGCGTCTCGGCGAGCCCGAGCAGCTCGAGCAGGCCCCGGACCGTCGTCTCGGGCGCGACCTCGCGCGCCTCGCCGTTCACCTCTATCCGCATCGGGCCGGAGCCTAAGCGCCCCTCCGGCGAGCGTCCAGTGCGCCCGGAGGGCCACGCATCCGATGCACCGGGCGGCCGGCGCCGGTGGTAGTGTCCGGCCGCGATGCTGCGAGCGGCCGTCGTGTGCGCCTCGTTCGCGTGGCTCGGGGCAGTCCCGCCCGCGCGGGCAGAGGACGAAGGGTTCGGCGCCGGGACGGCCGCCGAAGCCGCCGCGGAGGACGAGGCCGGCTACGGCGCGACGGCCCGCGTCCCGGCGGAGGACGGCGAGGACCGCGAGGACCGCGCGAGCTCGGCCGTGACGCGCCGCGAGCTCGAAGAGCGCCTGCCGCGCTCGGCGCCCGACGCCCTCCGCTACGAGCCGGGCGTCTACGTCCAGCAGACGGCCCACGGGCAGGCGAGCCCGTACGTGCGCGGCATGACGGGGCAGCAGGTGGTCCACGTCTTCGACGGCGTGCGGATGAACAACGGCATCTACCGGCAGGGGCCGAACCAGTACTTCTTCACGGTCGACTCGCGCACGGTGCGGCGGCTCGAGGTCGTGCGCGGGAGCGCGTCGACCCGCTTCGGCTCGGACGCCCTCGGAGGCGCGATCCTCGCCGAGCCCGTCGGCCCCTTCGTCGACCCCGAGGGGCGCGGGCTCGCGCTGCACGGCCGCCTGTTCGCCCACCGGGCCTCGGCGGACGAGACGTGGGGCGGGCGCGCCGAGGTCGAGGCGCGGCTCGGCCGCCGCACGGCGCTCCTCGCCGGGGCCGGCTACCGCGACGTGGGCCTGCTCGAGTCGGGCGGCATCGTCCGGCACCGCGACGACCCGTCGGCCTCGGGCGAGGCGACGCGCGGGACGGTCGCGCCCTGGGTGCCGCGGTTCGTCGAGGAGGCGGACTACCCCGGCGATCCGGACCGCTGGCGGACGCAGCTCGGCACCGGGTTCCGGGAGGCGACGTTCGACGGGCGGCTCGTGCACGCGCTCTCGGACGACCTCCGGATCGTCACGGCCGCCTACGGCTACCGCCAGCTCGACGCGCCGCGGACCGACCACTGCCCGGCGCCCGAGTCGCCCGTATCCGAGTGCCTGCGCGTCGAGGAGCAGTTCCGGACGCTCGCCTACGCGGCGATCCGAGGCGACGTCGCCGAGGGCATCCGGGATCTCGACGTCACGGTGTCGTATCAGCAGCACCACGAGCTCCGGCGGCGCGATCGGTCGCGCTCCTTCGTGCGCTTCGACTGGACCGACGACGTGCACACGCTGGGCCTGTCGGCGCGCGCGTCCTCGAAGCGGATCGGCCTCGGCGAGGCCGCGTGGTGGCGGCTCCGGGGCGGGCTCGACGCCTACGGCGACCTGGTCCGGTCGGAGGCCACCCAGCGCTTCACGAACGTCGACCGCCCGCCGACCGAGATGCGGGGGCAGTACCTCGGGGGATCCCGCTACGGACAGGGCGGCGTGTGGCTCGAGGCGGAGATCCAGCCGGTCCGGGACCTCGTCGTCCGGAGCGGGGGCCGCGCCTCGCTGGTGGCGGTGGACACGCCCGCCGACATGGAGAGCGGGACCCGGGCGATCGACCGCACCTTCGCCGCCGCGGTCGGGCGCGCCGGCGTCGAGTGGCGGGCGACGGGCGAGCTGTCGCTCCTCGCCAACCTCGACCAGGGCTTCCGCGCGCCGAACCTCGACGACCTGACGTCGCGCCAGCAGACGGGGCCGGGCTTCCAGTTCGAGAACCCCGACCTCGAGCCCGAGCGCACGACCACGTTCGAGCTCGGGGGGATCGTCGACCTCGAGTGGCTCCGCGTCGACGCGTGGACCTACGCCACGCTCCTCGAGTCGGGCATCGTGCGCGCGGTCCGGGAGGCCACCGACTGCCCTCCGGACACGCCGCAGTGCGACTCCTCGCGCAACCAGTTCCAGCTCGTCAACGCGCGAGGGACGGCGGTCATCGTCGGCGCCGAGGGCGGGGCGACCGCGTACCTGCCCGGAGGCTTCACGGTCCGGGGCACCCTGTCGTGGGCGTGGGGTGAGGGGCCCAACACGGGCGCGCGGCCGACCGATCCCTCGTACGGACGGGAGCGCGTGCCGCTGTCCCGCGTCCCCCCGCTCAACGGCACGCTCGAGGGCCGCTTTCGCGACCTCGGCTCCGGTCTGTACGCCGGCGCCGCGCTCCGCTGGGCCCTCGCCCAGACGCGCCTCGCGCCCTCCGACCGGAGCGACGCGCGCATCCCGCTCGGCGGGACGCCCGGCTACGCGGTGGTCGACCTGCGCGCCGGGATCCGCCGGTCCGACCGGCTCCGGATCGCCCTCGTCCTCGAGAACCTCTTCGACGCGGCCTGGCGGGCCCACGGATCGAGCGTGAACGGCCCGGGGCGAGGGTTCCTGCTCGAGGCCATGGTAGGGTTCTGACCAATGCGCTTCGTTGCTTCGTCCATCCTGGCGATCGCGCTGCTCGGCTGCGGCGACGACGGCGGCGGGACGCCTGTGGCCGACGGCGGCGGCGGGACCGACGCGGGGCCGCCCGAGCTCTGCACGCCCGACACCTTCCCGCCCGACCCGGGCGGCTGCACGCCCGCGGCGACCGACTACACGCCCGGCGCCGACGACGGGTGGGACCCCTGCCTCTCGGACGACGGTCGCTACCACCAGGTGGAGCCGACGATCAGCTCGATCGCCCGCGTGATGGCCTTCGAGGAGATCGCAGCGCTGCTCTTCACGCCGGACGCCGACCCGTCGCCCGACACGTTCCTCATGGCGCGCACCATCTACCAGGAGGACGAGGGGCTCGACTCGCGCGTCGTCCGCCGGTACGACCCGCACTTCGAGGTGCCCGAGGGGACCGACTGCACGATGGACGGCGTGCCCGAGGCGAACCCCGGCTACTGCACGGGGCCGGCGCGCCTGCAGCCGATCCTCCTCGACGCCCTGACGGCGGGCTTCGAGGGCACCGACCCGCGCGCGAACGCGGGCCGCGTCGAGGCCGCCCTCCTGTGGTTCTTCGCCATCTCCACCCACAAGGAGAGCCTCACCTGCACGACGAAGGCGAAGGACTGCGACTCGTCCTACGCGTACTACTCGGGAGGCGGCGCCGCCCGCTGCGGGATCGGCCTCGCCCGCTACGTCGCCGAGGTGGACCCGCACGCCCACGACCGCGCCTGGGACGGCATCCTGGCCGTTCGGTGCTGGCGCGACCTCGACTCCGCCGAGGTGGCGAGCGATCTCGACATGCGCGATCGGGCGCGCGACCAGTACGACCGAGCCGTCCAGGACGGCCTCGCCGCCGTCCTCGCCGATCGCCTCGGCCGCCTCCGCGCGGCGAGCGGCGATGCGCAGCGGTACTGGTGGGCGTTCGCCCAGGTCCTCGCCGTCCCGGTCGGGGAGGAGATGGAGCGCCGCGGCTCGACGACCGAGGCCGCCGCCCTCGAGGCCGCCGTCGACGTGACCGATCCGGCCGAGGTGGACGTGGACGCCGCCCTCGCGGCCATCGACGCCGTGTACGACTGCCCCTGACAGCTACGCGCCGCGGGCCGAGGCGGGCAGGTCGTTCGGCGGGCCGGGCAGGACGCGGAGCGCCCGCCACCAGAAGTACAGGATCACGGCGAGGCCCCAGACGAGCCCGACCACGACTCCGGCGTCGACGATGCCGCGCCAGGGCTGGCCCATGAGCCGCACCGCCACCACGGCGAGCACGATGAAGACGAGCAGCGCCCAGGCGACGGTCTTGCCGCGCCTCGACGCGTGCAGGTAGCTCATGCAGTAGACCGGCGCGAGCGCGACGTAGAGCGGCCGCGGATGGCGCGCGAGCCAGTAGGCGCGCTCCACGACGCGGGGCGAGAAGCGCTTCTGGAAGCCGCGGTAGCCCTCCGCCCAGCCGTTGACGACGATCCAGCCCGCGTAGAGCGCCCACTGCCAGCCTTGCATCCCCTCCACCACCGGCTCGACGGCGTGCGGCACGAGCCGCCAGATCGCCTGTAGGAGCAGCAGGCAGACGCCGAAGATGCCCCACGCCGCGATCAGGTGCTGGCGCGCGTCGGGCCGCGGCGCGTCGGGATGTTCGGGTGCGTCCACCGAGGTCGGGCAGTATGCCGCCGGCGGGCGCCGATCAACAGCGGCGCGGTCCGGGCGACCCTCCGAGCGCGTCGATCGCCGCCCGCAGGTTCGCGAGCCGCCCGGGCCGGCACTCCTGCGCGCCCCGCTCGCTGCGGGCGGGCGGGCAGCAGCGCACGACCTCCTCGACCGCCTCGCTGTAGTCCGGGTCGCCCTCGGCCTTGGCGACGAAGGCCTCGAAGTAGGTCGTCGCGCGCTCGTAGTCCTCCACGGTCCCACCGAGGTGGTCCTGGTGCAGGATGCCGAGGTTGTACCAGGCCTCCGGGCGCCCGGGATCGAGCCGCCGCGCGTGCTCGTAGTGCTCACGCGCCTCGTCGAGCCTCCGAAGCCCCCGGAGCGCGATGCCGAGCCCGATGCGCGCGTCGTAGTCGTCGGGCCTCGTCTCGAGGGCGGCGCGGAAGGCGCGCTCGGCGTCCTCGTAGCCGCGGAACGAGAGCGTCACGTGGCCGAAGTTCATCCACGCCTCGAACAGCTCGGGGTCGAGCGTGTAGGCGCGCTCGAAGCGCGCGAGCGCTTCGACGATCCGCCCCCGACGGGCGTCGACGACGCCGCACGTGTTGTGGAGCGGCGCGAAGCCGTCGTCGATCTGCATGCCCTGCCGGCACGCGAGCGCGGCGCGGTCGAGGGACGACGCGTCGCCCTCGGCCTGGGCCAGGTGCACGAGCACGAGCTGGTGGAAGGCCTGGACGCTCCGCGAGTCGAGCGCGAGCGCGCGGCGCACGTGGGTCAGGGCCTCGTCGAGCCGGCCGGCCGTTCGGTCTCGGACGGCGCGCTCGAGGAACGCGGCCGGGCACGCGCCGTCCGCGCACCGGTCGGACGCGGCGACGGCCTCCGGCGCCTCTCCCCGAGCAGGACGGCTCGGGGGAGAGTCGGGCCCCGGGCCGGCGCCGGTCGATGCGGCGCACCCGAGCGCCATCGCGAGCACGGCGGCGACGCCCCGATGGATGTGCGGCTCCACGCAGGAGGGACACGCCGAGGCGAGCACCCTTGGGTGAAGTCGCGCGCGACAACGCAGCGCCGCTCGAATACAGTGAGACCGTCCGGATGCAAGATCACGACGACGGCTCCCGGTTCGCCCGCTTCGTCGTCTCGATCCGGGCCCATCGGCGGACCGGCGTCCTCGAGGTGGCCGCCGAGGGCGTGACGACGCTCCTCTACTTCAGCGCGGGCCGGATCGTCTTCGCCGAAGAGGGAACGCTCGGCGAGACCCTCGGCCGCATGCTCCTGCGCGAGGGCGCGCTTACCCAGGCCGAGTACGCGAAGGTCATCGACCGGATGACCGCCGCGCTCGTCGACAGCGAGCAGATGCGGTTCGGGGAGGCGGCGATCGCGCTCGGCTACCTGCGACCCGAGCAGGTGCACGAGGCCCTCTCCCTGCAGGTGCGCCGAAAGCTCCTGTGCTGCTTTCAGTGGGAGGGCCCCGTGTGCGCGTTCGACGAGGGCGAGGAGCCGCTGCGGGAGGTCGCCCACTTCCCGAGCGAGGTCCTCCCGCTGGTGCTCGAGGGGGTCCGGCGCTTCTACGACGCCTCGCGCGCCGAGCGCGTCCTGTCGCCGTTCGTCGATCGCTATCCCCGGCTCGCGGCGAGCGCGGACGAGACGGCCTCCGCGCTCGGGCTCCATCCGGCGGAGGCCAGGCTGGTCCGCTCGCTCGACGGCAAGCGGCGCATGTCGGAGGTCCTCGCGGCGGCGGAGCTCGACTCGTTGCTCGTCCGGCAGCTCGTCGCGGGTCTCGTGCTGACGGGCCACGTCCAGCTCCGAGAGGAGGACCTCGCCGCGCAACCCGCGCGGACCGAGCCCGAGTCGCCGCGTGCCGGCGGCCCGGGGCCGAGGACGGCCGTCGCGCTCAGGGGGCTCGCGGCCGAGATCGCGCGACGGCGCCGCGCGGAGACGAGGCGCTCGAGCATCCCGCCGCGCGACGCGCAGCGGGCGAAGCTCGAGGCCGAGCAGGCCTACCAGCGCGGCCGGCGCCACATGGCCTACGAGGCGTGGCCGCTCGCCGTCGAGGAGCTGCGGCGCGCGGTGCGGCGGTGCCCTGACATGATCGAGTACGTGCTGTGCGCCGCGTGGGCCGAGCACCGGACGGGGCAGGGCGACATGGCCGAGCAGCGCCGCGCGCTCGAGGACCTCTCCGTCCGCGCGCTCAAGAAGGACCGCGAGAACGCCTTCGCGTGGCACGTGCAGGGACAGCTCGCGACGCTCGAGGGAGACGACGCCAAGGCGCTCAGGTCGTTCCGCATCGCGCAGCGGCTCGACCCGGACGACCGCGAGGCGGCGCGCTTCGTGCGCCTGCTCGCCGCCCGCGTGGAGCCGAAGGGCAAGGGCAAGAGGTGACTACCCTCGCAGCTTACGGGCCCGGCGGCGCACGGTCGTGCGGTCGAGCCCCAGAGTCGCCGCGACGCGCGTCAGGTTGCCGCCCTCCCGATCGAGCGCGCGCGCGAGGTACCAGTCGTCGACCTCTCGCATGCTGGCGGTGCAGTCCCGGATGAACGGGGGAAGCTCGGGGGCGGCCGGAGCGGGCGGGTGGGGTGCGGGGCCGACCCCGGGGCCGAGGCCGAGCATCAGGTTCCGGAGCACGTTCTGCAGCTCGCGCACGTTGCCGGGCCACGGGTAGCCCAGGGCCTCGGGGCTCCGGAGCCAGTCGTCGATCCGCGCGCGGGTCTCGTCGAGGATACCGGCGGGCAGGTGTCGCGAGACGAACGCGGTGCCGATCTCCACGATGTCCTCGGGGCGCTCGCGCAGGGGCGGCAGGCGGATCACGCTGCCGGCCAGCCGCTGGTACAGGTCGCGCCGGAAGCGGCCGTGGTCCACCATCTGCTCGAGGTCCTTGTGCGTCGCGGCGACGTATCGGAGGTCGGCGTGGTGGCTGACGTCGGATCCGAGCGGCGTCACCTCGTTCGTCTCGATGACGCGCAGGAGCTTCACCTGCGTCGTCGGCAAGAGGTCACCCACCTCGTCGAGGAAGAAGCAGCCGCCGTGCGAGGCGCGGATGCGGCCGGTGCGCGACTCGGTGGCGCCGGTGAACGCGCCCTTGACGTGCCCGAACAGCTCGCTCTCGATCAGCGTCTCGGGCACGGCGGCGGCGTTCAGCGCCGAGCGCGGAGCGCGGCCCCCGTCGTCGGCGCCCGGGGTCCCGTCTTGAATGGCCTGCGCGATGGCCTCCTTGCCGGTGCCCGTCTCGCCGAGGATGAGCACGTCGTGGTCGTGGATGACCTGGGCGAGCGTGAGCGCGTGCACGAGCGAGTCGCCGAAGCACGCCGACCAGGTCGCGCGCCTCACGCGGACGGCCGCCTCCGAGCTGCCGAGCACGGCCCCGAGCGCGCGCCGGCAACGCCCGGCCGCCATGACGACGCGCAGGTAGCCGGCGCGCGGCCGGGGTAGGGCGCGGCTCACGTCGGGCGCGAGGACGTCCGCGCCGAGAACGGCCTGCGGGTGGTCGGGGTCGCGGCACGCGGCGAGGTGCCCGGCCGCGAGGACGAGCCGCTCGGCCTCGAGGAGCCGCCCGTCCCGAAGGAGCCCGCGAAGCGCGAGACCGACGTCGGTGTCCTCGAGGCGCGCCGCGGCCCGGAGCCACCGCTCGGCGTCCACCTCGAACGGGTTCCCGATGAGGACCCGGTTCGCCTCCGAGAGCTGCATCGACAGGCGTAGACAATAGCACCGTGCGGGGCAGGACGCCCGGGCGAGAATCGTCGTGTGTGCAGGCCTGCTCATCGTCGGACCAATGATCCCGATGGGTTAGGGCGCGGCACGCCGCTGGCAAAGGAGTGCCGCCAGGAGGTGGCCGGTGCTGAGTCCCTATCTGATCGCGTTGCTCGTGGGCGGGGTGCTCGTGGCGGTGTCCGTGTTCCTCGGAGGCGACGCGGACGCCGATCTCGACGCGGATGCCGATCTCGACGCCGACGCCGATCTCGACGCCGATGCGGACGGCGAGGCGCACGGCACGCCGCTCGCCGACGGCCTGTCCGCCTGGCTGCCCTTCGGATCGCTCCGCTTCTGGACGTTCTTCCTGTGCTTCGGCGGACTGACGGGCACGCTCTTCGGCCTCTTCGGCCTCGCCGGCCCCGTCGCCACCGCCGCCGCCTCGGCTGCCGTCGGGTATGCGACCGGCCTCGGCATCTCGACGCTCGTCCGGCGCCTGCGCGCGAACGAGGTCTCGAGCGCCCTGTCCGAGACGGACTTCGTGGGCGCGAGCGGCACCGTGCTCCTGCCGGTCTCGCGCGCCGAGCTCGGCAAGGTCCGCGTGCAGCTCGCAGGGCGCGCGGTGGACCTCACCGCCCTCACGGACGACGCCGACTCGCTCCACGCGAGCGACGAGGTGCTCGTCTACGACGTGCGGGACGACGGTGTCCTGCTCGTCACGTCCAACCTCGAACAAAGGAGGGGCTCGTGAACAGCCTGCCCGACATCGCTCCCGTGATCCTGGTCCCCGCGTTCGTGCTCGCCGCCCTGTTCCTGGTGGTGGCCTTCGTCCGGCGTCACCTGCACATCTGCGAGCCGAACGAGGTGCTCATCTTCAGCGGGCGCTCTCACAAGACGCCCGACGGCCGCACGATCGGCTTCCGGGTCGTCTTCGGCGGCCGCGCGTTCCGCGTGCCCGTCGTCGAGCGCGTCGACCGCATGGACATGACGCTCATCAGCGTGCCCATGACCATCCGCGGCGCCTACTCGGAGGGCGGCATCCCGCTGTCCGTCCACGCCATCGCCAACGTAAAGATATCGAGCGACCCGAGCGTGATCGGGAACGCCATCGAGCGCTTCCTCGGGCACACCCGCGACGACGTGGCGCGCGTCGCCAAGGAGACCCTGGAGGGCCACCTCCGCGGCGTGCTCGCGACCATGACCCCCGAGGAGGTGAACGAGGACCGGCTCAAGTTCGCCGAGCGCATGACCGACGAGGCCGGCGCCGACCTCCGGAAGCTCGGGCTCCAGCTCGACACCCTGAAGATCCAGCAGGTCACCGATGAGCGGAGCTACCTCGACAGCATCGGCCGCAAGCGGATCGCCGAGATCGTGCGGACGGCCGAGGTGGCCGAGAGCGACGCCCTGCGTGCCGCGGAGGAAGCCGAGGCGGCCGCGCGCGCCCGCGGCGGGGTCGCCCGGATGCGCGCCGACGCGGCGGTGCAGCGCAAGCAGAACGAGCTCAGGCAGGTGCAGGCCGAGCTCGAGGCGGACGCCAAGAGCGAGGAGGAGCGCGCCGAGCAGGCCGCCGCGGCCGCGCGCGCCCAGGCCGAGCAGGAGCTGCAGACGATCCGCGCCGAGCTCGAGCGGCTGCGCCTCGAGGCCGACGTCACCATCCCGGCGAAGACCGACCGCCGCGTGCGCGAGCTGCTCGCCGAGGGCGAGGCCGCCGTCATCGAGGCCCGGGGCCACGCCATGGCCACGGCCCTGCGTGAGGTCACGCAGGCCTGGAGGGAGTCGGGCGTCGACGCGATGGAGATGGTCGCCGTACAGCACCTCGACACCATCTTCGCCCAGGTCGCCGAGGCCGCGACGGCGGTGCACTCGAAGCAGGCTCGCCTCCTCGACGCGGGAGACGGCAGCACGGTCGCCGCCTACGCCGGCGCCTACCCGGCCACCGTCGCCGCGCTCCTCGCCCGCCTGAGCGAGACCTTCGGGGTCGACTTCACGGGCGTCCTCCGCGGCGACGACGCGCGCCCGCCCGCGACGGAGGGCGCAGCCAAGAACGCCGCCTGACCCGTCCCTTCCTCACGATCGAAAGGAGAGTCCCATGTTCGCAGCCGTCGTCATCGTCGCCGTCCTCGCGCTGGCCGTCGCCGCAGCCGTGGCCATCGTGCTCCAGCTCATCCACATCTGTCAGCCCAACGAGGTGCTGGTCTTCTCCGGGACCAAGCGCCGCGTCAGCGGACGCACCGTGGGCTACCGCCTCGTCCAGGGCGGCCGCGGGGTTCGTGTTCCGCTCCTCGAGCGCGTCGACCGGCTCGACCTCACCAACATGATCATCGACGTGGGCGTCCAGGGCGCGTACTCGAAGGGCGGCATCCCGCTCAACGTGGCCGCGGTCGCCAACGTGAAGGTCGCGAGCGACGAGCCCACCATCGGCAACGCCATCGAGCGCTTCCTCGGCAAGCCCCGGCACGACATCGTGCGGGTCGCCAAGGAGACGCTCGAGGGCAACCTGCGCGGCGTGCTGGCGACGCTCACGCCCGAGGAGGTGAACCAGGACCGCGTGAAGTTCGCGCAGAGCCTGCTCCAGGAGGCCGATCAGGACCTCAAGAAGCTCGGGCTCGTGCTCGACACGCTCAAGATCCAGCACGTGACCGACGACAAGGGCTACCTCGACAGCATCGGCCGCAAGCAGTCGGCGGATCTGCAGATGCGCTCGCGCATCGCCGAGGCCGAGAACCACGCCCTCGCGGCCGAGCGCGACGCCGAGAACTACCAGACGCGCGCCATCGCGCACGTGGACGAGCATATCGAGGTCGCGCGCGCCGACGCCGCCCGGCGCATCACCGACGCGCAGACCCGCCGCGAGGCCATGGTGGCCGAGGAGCGCGGGCGTGTGTTGGCGCTCGTGGCCCGCGCCCGGGCGGAGCTCGACGTGCAGCACGCGCGGGTCGAGCAGGTGCGCCTGCAGCTCGAGGCCGACCGAATCCTCCCCGCCGAGGCGGGACGCACCCGGATGATCGCCGAGGCTCACGCGGACGCGGCGAGCACCATCGAGGAGGGGCGCGCGACGGCGCGTTCGCTCCGCGAGGTCTCCGAGAGCTGGCGCGAGGCCGGTCCGGACGCGCGACGCATCGTCGTCGCGCAGAAGCTCGGGGACATGGTCGGGCAGATGATGCGCACGGTCCAGGACCTGCCGATCGAGGCGGTGACCGTCATCGACCGTCGCCTCACCGACGGCGGGAGCCTCGCCGCCAGGGCGACGGTGGCCTCCGAGGAGCTCCGGCAGGGGCTGGGCGTCGACGTCCCGCGCGCGCTCCGCGGCCTCTTCGCCGCCGGGGGCGAGGGCGAGGGCGGCCGTGCGTGAGGTGCCGCGCCCGGCGCTCCTGGAGCGCCGGGCGGCCCGTCATCGACCGCCGCCCGCCCGGGTCGCGTCACACCTCACGCCCACCGAGCGGCAGCCACACCCGCACCTCGGCCCCGCCGCCCTCGCGCGCGCGCACCTCGACGTCGCCGCCCATCGCGCGCGCCAGATCGCGCACGAGCGCGAGCCCGATGCCCGTCCCCGGCGTGTGCTCGGTCTCGGGGCGCTCGACCCGGTGGAACCGCTCGAACACCCGCTCGCGCTCGCTCTCCGGGATCCCCGGGCCGCGGTCGAGCACCGACAGCACGGCGCGATCCTCCTCGGTCCGGACCTCGACCTCGACGAGCGGAGGCTCCGAGCCGGCGGCGTACTTGGCGGCGTTGTCGAGCAGGTTCACCAGGATCTGCTCCACGGCCTGCGCGTCGTAGCGGACCGGGACCGGGTAGGGCGGGGCCGTCACGCGCAGCTCGAAGCCCTTCGCCGAGAGGAACCGCCGCTGCCCCTCGGCCACGTCCTGCACGTACACGCCGAGCGCGCCGTCCCGCAGGTTGAGCGGCCGCCGCCCCTCCTCGAGCCGCGACAGCTCGAGCACGTTGTCCACGAGCCGCGCGAGCCGCGCGCTCTCGCCGACGAGCTCCTCGTACACTCGATCGCGACGTTCGTCCGACACCAGCCCGTCTTGTAGCATCTCTGCGTGCATCCGCAGGGTCGTGAGCGGGGTGCGCAGCTCGTGGCTCACGGCCGAGACGAACGCGCTCTTCTGCCGCGACAGCTCCTCGGCGCGCACCGACGCGCGATGGACGGCGAAGGCTCCGAGCAGGACCGCCGCGAGCAGGCCCGCGAGCAGCGCCGCCTGGACGCGCAGATCCCGGTCGAGCGAGGCGGTCGCGGCCGCGAGGGGCTCGGGCGGGAAGCAGAGATCGATCCCAGTGACGATCCGGCTCGCCGGACGCCGTGCGGCGCACGCGCGCTCGTCTCCCGCGGCGACCACGGCCGGCGCCTCCGTGGTGAGCGCCTGCCGCGCGGCAACGGCCGGGACCCAGGTCTCGAAGACGTGCGCGCGGTCGAGGACCACACCCTGCACCACCGCCGTCCCCTGGTGCGAGACGACCCGGTGCAGGACGATCGTGTCCCCCGTGACGTGCCAGGCCATCGCGGTGTAGTCGACCTCTTCCATCGACTGCTGCGCCGGCGGCACCGCGGGGACGCGCCCGACGTCGCCCGCCGCGCGCGCCGGTGGTCCGGCCGGTGCCTGCGGAGCGGGTGCCTGCTGCCGGACGTCCTGCCACTCCACCGTGTTGCGGTTCGTGATCGGCGCCGAGCGGCCGCGCTGCTGCACGCGTAGGTTCGCCTCGACGCTGCCGGACTGCGCGAGCTGGATGTCCTCGGCGACACGGTTGCCCCACGGGTTGAGGCTCACGGTGAGAGGCCCGCTCGGTGGACCCTCGTCCCCGTGCGCCGCGAGCAGCGCGCTCGGACCCGCTTCGTCGCCGGCCGGCGCCCGCACGGCCGCGAGCGCCTCGGAGCGCGCGGCCGACACCACGCGCCGCTCCCGCTCCGTCACGACGTCGCCCGGGGCCGGGGAGTAGGGCGTGCGGACGGTGCCCCCGGGCTCGACCTGGAAGTAGCCGACGACGCGCGGGTCCTCCGGATCGCGCGCGAGCGGCGAGACGGCGACGGGATCGCTCACCGCGAGGACGTCCGGCGGGCTGTAGAAGTGGTTGTACAGGTAGAACGGTCGCGCGTCCTCGCGCGCGCGGAGCTCCTCGAGGCTCTCGTCCACGACGCCGCGGACGACGTCGGCGGCGCGGAGCAGCGCCGCCCGCTGCTCCCTCTCGAGGGAGTCGCGCTCGCGCACCGACGCCCACAGCCACCCGACGCCGAGGAGCACCGTCGGCATCGCGACCCCCAGCACGACCACGAGCGTCCGTCGCGTCACGACTCCCCGAAGCGGTACCCGCGGCCGCGCACGGTCGCGATCCAACCCTCACCACCGGGGACTTCGCGCAGCTTCGCGCGGAGCTGCTGCACGTGGACGTCCACCGTGCGCGTGCGCACGCTGCCGTCGCGGTAGCCCCAGACGTCGACGAGCAGGTCCTCCCGCGACACCGGCACCGCGCGGCGGCTCACGAGGTACCGGAGGAGCGCCCCCTCGCGCGCGGTCAGCGCGAGCACGCCGCCCGTCCAGGTGACGGTCAGGCCGTCGAAGTCGATGACCGACGAGCCGACCGTCACCCTCTCGGGCGCGTCGGGCGCGCTCCGCGGCCGGCGCAAGAGGCCCCGCGCCCGCGCGACCAGCTCGCGGATGCCGAAGGGCTTGGTGACGTAGTCGTCGGCGCCCGCCTCGAGCCCCCGGACCACGTCGTCCTCGGCGCCCTTGGCCGTCAGCACCAGCACGGGCGTGAGGTCACCGCGCGCTCTGGCGCGCCGCAGCACCTCGAGGCCCGAGAGCCCCGGCAGCATGAGATCGAGGACGACCAGATCGAAGCTCCGCGCGCCGAGCCGCTCGAGCGCCGCGAGCCCGTCCTTCGCGAGATCGACCTCGAACCCGCTCTTCCGGAACAGCTCCCCGAGCCCGTCGAGGATGGGCGCCTCGTCCTCCACGACGAGCACCCGCGGCGGCGCCTCGCCCTGCACTCACCGAGCATACCCGGGCGCTCGCCCCGGTACCCCCCTCCTCGTGTAAAGAGCGGGTAAGAGAAGACGCCCGGAGCCGCCGCGGTCCTTCAATGCGGGCGGGGAAGCGCTCTGGTCGTGCTATCCTCCGAGGGTGACGATCCCGCGGGCACAAGCGTGGCTCTTCCCGGAGCACGACCGTTTCGCCCTCGACGCCGACCGGGACGAGAGGCTCGTGCTCGCACGGATCCTGGAAAGCGGGCGCATGGACGACGTCCGGTGGTGCGTACGGAGGTACGGAATGCGGCGCATCCACCGGTTCTTCCGGGAGCAGGGGCATCCGGAGCTGTCCCCGAGGACCATCGCCCTCTGGCGCGCCGTACTGAACGCGAGGGACGAAGCATGGGCAACGTCGGGCCGCTCACGCCTCACCAGCGAAGCGCCCTGGCCGGGCTGAGCCGCGAGGGACTTCTCGACGAGGTGTACCTCGCCGGTGGCGTGGCCGTGGCTCACTACGTCCGACACAGGCGGTCCAACGATCTGGACCTCTTCTCCATCAGTCCCGACCTGGACCTCGACGCCGTGCGGTGCCGCGCCGTGGCGTCGCTCCGGGCGGAGACGGTCGCCCAGTCGGAGGCCACCCTCAAGATGCGCGTGTCCGGTGCCATGGTCGATGTCGTGCGCTATCCCTACCGAACGCTCGGGCGGTTGCGTCGCGGTCCCGAGAGCGTGCGGGTGGCGCCGCTACGCGACCTCGCGGTCATGAAGCTCGCCGCGATCGCCAAGCGCGGCGTGCGGCGCGACTACTGGGACCTCTACGAGATTCTGACCCGGACCCGCCTCACCCTGCATACGACGTGCGACGACTACCTCCGCAAGTTCGGTGTAGCCGAGGCAGACCTCTACCACGTGCTGCGTGCCTTGAGCTGGTTCGACGATGCGGAAGCAGATCCGACGCCTCCCCGCGGGCTCACCCACCGAAGATGGGGCGAGATCCGTACCTGGTTCGAGCGCGGCGCCGCGCGCGAGCTCGTGCGCCGGAGCCGCCCGAGCCCGTGACCGGCCAGACCCGTGGACCTCTCAGCGCACTCGGCGCGCCTGGGCGAGCGCCCGCCGCTCGTTCGCGATGCGCCCGTTGAACGGCGCCTCGATGGGATCGCCGGACTCGACCATCACCTCGATCACCTGCGCCGGCGTCAGGTTCGGGGCGACCGCGAGGATCTTCCCGGCCAGGTTCGCGACGTTCGGCGACGCCATGGACGTCCCGCTGAGCGGGACCTCCTCGCCGTTCGGCACCACGCTCGGCACCTCGACCCCGAAGTCGAAGATGCGCACGCGCTCGGGGTTCGAGTTGGTGAAGGTCGCCCAGTTGCCCCAGCGGTCGACCGCGCCCACCGCGATCACGTTCGGGTGCTCCATGTCCGCCGGCAGATCGCCGTACTCGACCACGTCCCGGTTGGAGTTTCCCGCCGCGACCACGAACAGCGTGTTCGGGCAGCTCTCGAAGACGTGGCGCCAGCTCGCGCGCCGGTGGGCGTGGATCTGCTCGGCGCGGGCACGGACCTGCGCGTCGGTGGAATAGCGGTCGCGCTCGTGCCGGAGCTGATCCTCGAGGTAATCCTGCCCGAAGCCGAGGCTCGCGTTCACGACCCGGATCTGGTTGTCGTCGATGAAGCGCGCGATGGCCTCCACGTTCGCCCGCTCCGCCGCGAGCTCCTCGTCGGTCGGGCCGCGGTGGAAGTAGGTCCGTGCCTCGCCGGCCCAGGCCGAGCGGAACACGGCGAGCCGCGCGTGTGAATTGCCGGCGAGCATGATGCCGGCGACGTGCGTCCCGTGCGCCCACTCGCCCACCGCGTCGAGGTTGCGCTCGAGCGCCACGAGCTGCTCCGCGTCGGTGACCGAACGGACGAGCTCGAGCACGCGCTGCGCGTCGGGCGTCGACGCGAGCCCCGCGCGCAGGTCCATGATGCCTTTCAAGAACGGGGCGTACTGCTCGATGATCTCGGCCGCGGGCTCGAACAGGAGCGCGGTGTGCGGTGCGTCGGCGTCCGACACCACGCCGTGCAGGTCGTCCACGAGGCCGTTGCCGTCGTCGTCCTGCCCGTTCGGCTGCTCGTTCGGGTTGGCGAAGAGCTGCTCCGAGAACAGCTCCGGGTTCGTGCCCACGTCCCAGACGGCGATGCGGACCTCCTGCGCGCGCCGATCGCGCGAGAGGTCCACGGTCGAGAAGCGATACTCGCGTGGTGCACGCTGCCGCTCGTGCTCGGCGCGCACGGCCTCGATGGCCCCGAGGAAGGTGTCGCGGTGCTGGACGATCTCGGGCATCACCTGTCCGAAGAAGACGACGGTGCTCGCGGTCTCGAGCGACAGCATCTGGCTCTTCGTCTGCTCGACCCGCGCGGCGAGCTGCTCGGTCGTCTGGTAGAGCTGGAACACCACCGTCGCCGAGCCGAAGCGCGGCCGCGGCAGCTCCCGCATGACCTCGGCGATCGCCGCCTTCTGCGCTTCGACGTCGTCCCCCGCCTTGCGGCGCCGGATCTCCGAGAGGAACGTCGTGCCCGCGAACGCCGAGTTGCGGTTGCGCGCCCGGGCGCGGACGAGCCGCACGATGCCCTCGGCGCGGTCGAGCTCCCCGGCGGCGAGGTCCACGACCGCGAGGTCGAAGAGCCGCTCGACGGTCCGGCCCGCGATCTCGGGCGCCGCCGCGTGGTCCGCCAGGTAAGCGTCGAGCTGCCCGAGGTCGAAGTCGGGCTGGACCTCGGCGATGCGCGCGCTCGCCTGCCCGCGCACGAGCGCCCGCAGGCCGGCGTCGTCGACCTGCGCCCACGGATCCGGCGCGGGCTCGGGCTCGGGCGGCGCGACCCGGCCGGGCAGCGGGCGCTCCGAGGAGGCCGGCGGCGGCGCCGAGGCGCTCGACGGCCCGCAGGCCGCGGCGGAAAGGAGGATTACGGCGAGGAGCGGGATCGTTCTACGGGTGGCCATGGCACGCGGGCATAGCGCCCCGCGGTGCCTCCGCGCAACCTGCCCTATACTGGGACGCCTTCGGGACGCCTTCGGGACGCCTTCGGGACGCCTTCGGATGGACTCGCCGCTCAAGACCATCGCCTTTCGGCCGCGCGTGCAGCTCGCCGAGGAGTCGCTCCGGCCGACGCGCGCCGAGATCGACCTCGACGCCGTCGCGCACAACTACCGGCGGGTCCGGGACCGGGTCGGCAGTGCGCGGGTCTGCGCGGTGGTCAAGGCCGACGCCTACGGGCACGGCGTGGTCCCGGTCGCCGTGCGCCTGCAGCGGGAGGGCGTCGACGCCTTCGGCGTGGCGCTCGCCGAGGAGGGGCTCGAGCTCCGCGAGGCGGGGGTCACCGCGGGCATCCTCGTCCTCAACGGCGTCTACGGCGACGCGCACCGCGACGTCCTCGAGGCCGGGCTCACGCCCGTCGTGTACGACCTCGCCCAGGTCGAGGCCTTCGATCGGGCCTGGGACGGCGCGCCCTTCGCCGTGCACCTCAAGGTGGACACGGGCATGAGCCGGCTCGGGGTCCCGCTCTCGTCCCTCGCCGCCTTCCTCGACGGCCTCGCCCGGTTCCCGGCCGCACGCGTCGACGGCGTGATGACGCACCTGTCCTCGGCCGACAACGACGACGCCTACACGCGCGAGCAGCTCGGCCGTTTCCGTGACGCGCTCACTCGGATCCGCGCGCGCGGCCACGCCCCGCGCACGGTGCACGCCGCCAACAGCCCGGCGACGCTCGCGCACCCCGAGGCGCGCTTCGACATGGTGCGCCCCGGCATCGTCCTGTTCGGCGCGCCGCCGGCGCCGCACCTCGACGCCGACCTCCGGCCGGCCATGCGCCTGCGCACCGAGGTCATCGCGCTCCGGGATCTCGCCCCCGGCGACTCGGTCGGCTACGGCCGGACGTTCCGCGCGCCCGCCCCGATGCGCCTCGCCACCGTCCCGATGGGCTACGGCGACGGGCTGATGCGCTTCGTCTCGAACCGCGGCGCCATGCTCGTCGGCGGCGTCCGGTGCCCCATCGTGGGCAACGTCTCCATGGACCTGACGACGCTCGACGTCACGGCGGTGCCCGACGTCGCCGTCGGCTCCGAGGTGGTCGTCCTCGGCGAGCAGGACGGCGGGCGCATCGGCGCCGAGGACGTGGCCGAATGGGCGGGGACGATCCCCTACGAGGTCCTCACCAACGTCTCCCGCCGCGTGCCCCGCTTCTATCGGTAACGGGACCGTTTCCGGGCCCCGTGGTATGACTCGGGCGGTGGCCGAAGCGGCGCGAGAGGACCAGCCCGAGCCCCGGCGCGACAACCGCATCGTGGCCGTCCTCGTCCGCGTGGCCGACGCCATCCTGGCCGTTCCGCTGAAGTTCCTCGTCGAGGTGGGCATCGTGGCTCGCCTCCTGTGGCAGTCGATCTTCTGGGGCATCCGGCCCCCCTTTCGCGTGAAGCTGTGGATCGAGGCGATGGACTTCGTCGGCGTCGGGTCGATCTTCATCGTCGGGCTGACCGGCCTGTTCGTCGGGATGGTCTTCGGGATCCAGCTCGCCGACGGGTTCCGGCAGTTCGGCGCCGAGAACCAGGTGGGCGCGGTCGTGGGCCTGGCGCTGACGCGCGAGCTCGCGCCCGTCTTCAGCGGCCTGATGGTCTCGAGCCGTGCCGGGAGCGCCATGACCACCGAGCTCGGGTCGATGCGCGTGAGCGATCAGATCGACGCGCTGTCGACCATGGCGGTCAACCCGGTGCAGTACCTGGTCGTGCCGCGGCTCCTCGCCGGGCTGATCATGGTCCCGATCCTGACGATGCTCTTCAACCTGATCGGCATCTTCGGCGCGTGGCTGGTCACGGTGAAGCTCATGGGCCTCGATCACGGCGTGTTCGTCGACAAGGTCCAGTGGTTCGTCGACTCGAAGGACGTCGTCCAGGGGCTGGTCAAGGCGGCGGTGTTCGGGTTCGCCGTCTCGCTCCTCGCCTGCAGGCACGGCTTCCATGCCGAGGGCGGCGCCGCGGGCGTGGGCCGCGCCACGAACCGGGCGGTCGTCCAGAGCGCGGTGGTCATCCTGCTCCTCGACTACGTCATCACGAGCATCATCATCGGTCAGGTGTGATCGTGTTCGGGCGCAAGAAGAACGGGCCGCTCGAGAACGCCCGGACCGACGGTCCCGTCCACCTCGAGATCATCGACGTCCACAAGACCTACGGCGAGCACCACGTGCTCAAGGGCGTGACCTTCGACGTCCACCGCGGGCAGACCAACGTGATCATCGGCGCCTCGGGCTCGGGCAAGACCGTCCTCATGCGCCAGATCATCCGGCTCGAGCGGCCCGACTCGGGGCAGATCCTGGTCGACGGGGTCGACATCGTCCCCATGGACGAGGTGGAGCTGGCCGAGGTCCGGAAGAAGTTCGGGATGGTCTTCCAGATGTCGGCCCTTTTCGACTCCATGAGCGTGTTCGACAACGTCGCCTTTCTCCTGCGGGAGCACACCAAGATGGGCGGCAAGGAGATCCGCGAGCGCGTCATGGACCGGCTGAAGGCCCTCGGCGTCGACCACGCCGCGGACAAGATGCCCGCGGAGCTGTCGGGCGGCATGAAGAAGCGGGTGGCGGTGGCGCGCGCCCTCGTGCTCGAGCCGAAGATCCTGATTTACGACGAGCCCACGACGGGGCTCGATCCGATCACCTCCCGGACCGTCGACGAGCTCATCCTGCAGACGAAGGAGCGCTTCGGCGTGACGTCCATCGTCATCAGCCACGACATGGCCTCGGTGTTCCACATCGCCGACCGCATGAGCTACCTGTACAAGGGCCGAATCGAGGCGAGCGGCACGCCGCAGGAGTTCGTCGCGAGCACGAATCCCGCAACGGTGGAATTCCTCGAGGCGAGCGGGGTGCAGACGGGCGACGTGCTCGCCCGCAAGCACCAAACGTAGGCTTGTCCCGCCGCGTGCCCGTGGTAGCTTCAGCACGCACTCGAGCTCATCTGGGAACCGGAGGCTGATGATGCGAGCGATCGCTGGTGTGTTGGCGGCATTCCTCGTGGCCTGCGGCGGGGGCACCGCCGAGCAGCGCACGGACGACGAAGAGGTCGACTTCTCCCCGGAGGACGACGCCATCTTTGGTGACGCTCCGCCCACCGGAGCGTTGTCCGACGAGCCGGTCGAACAGACCGAGGAGACCGACGTCCCGGCCGGTCCGACGCGGGTGACCGTCGAGGTCAAGCTCGGCACCGAGGAGTACGGCTCGGGCGAGGTGGAGATCCAGGACTCGAGCGGCGGGACCGTCGCGCAGGGGCGGCCCGGAGAGACCTTCACCCTGCAGGCCGGCGAGTACACCGTGACGGCCCGTGCCACCTCGGAGGACGACATCATCGGCGCGCCCGTCGAGGGCTCCGAAGCGCTGAGCCTCACGGGGCGGGAGGAGCACACGGTCCGCGTGCACATCCCCGCGGCCCAGGTGCGCCTCAACGTGCAGCGCAACGGCCGTACGCTCCGCAACCCGCAGGTGACGCTCTTCCGGGAGGGCGGCGACGAGCCGGTCGCGCGGTTCACCGCCGGCAGCCGCCCCATCACGATCGTCCCGGGCCGCTACGAGGCGGAGGTCCGGGCCGGCGCCAACCAGATCCGCGTGCGCGGCCTCACCTTCATGGAAGGGGCGCAGCAGACGATCCCGGTCAACGTGCAGTAGAGAGGTCTCAGTAGTTACGGACTACTACCTCGGAGACGAGGCCTCGGCCGTTGCCGTTGCAGTTGATCGCCCGCGGGGCCGCGACCGTGTCGACGCGGTACGCGCGGTACAGGTCGCGGATGAACGGCACGTCGCTGTTCGACAGCATGAGCTTGCAGCCTCGCCGATCGAGCTGGCGGAAGACGTCGCGAAGGCGCGTCTGGTCCTCACGTGAGAACCCGTCGCGCGCGTAGCTCGTGAAGCTCGCCGTGTCCGACACGGGCTCGTAGGGCGGATCGAAGTAGACGAAGTCTCCGGGGCGCGCCGCCTCGAGCAGGGACTCGAAGCTCGCGCACCGGATCTCGGCCCGCGACAGCGCGAGGCTCGCCGCCCGAAGGGCCTCGGGATCGAGGATGCGGGGGTTCTTGTAGCTGCCCGCCGGGACGTTGAACTCGCCCTTGCGGTTCACGCGGTGCAGGCCGTTGAAGCACGTCTTGTTGAGGTAGAGGAACGTGGCGGCGTGCTCCGCCGGGCTGAGCGGCCGGGCGTTGTACCGCGCCCGGACTCGGTAGTAGGCCGCCTTGTCGTGGCGGTCTGCCAGCTCCGACAGATGCCCGACCACCGACTCCACGTCGTCTCGCACGGCCTCGTAGGTGCGGACCAGGGCCGGGTTGACGTCGGCGACCAGGGCGCGCTCGGGCCGGCGCGCGAAGAACATGGCGCCTCCGCCGAGGAACGGCTCGACGTGCCGCATCAGCTCGGCGCCCGGGGGCAACAGGGGCAAGAGCTGCCCGAGCAGCCGGCCCTTTCCGCCCGCCCACTTGAGGATCGGGCTCGAACGCTCTCGGGGAGCCGGGCCGCGGCCGTGGAGCGGGATGCGGGCCAGGACGGATGTAGACATGCATCCGACACTATCCTACATGGGCACACAGGAGAAAAAAGTGGCGGCGAACATTCGATCCTCCGCCCCGCTGTGTGTTTTCATGCGAGGGACGGATGTCCGATCGCCCACCGCAGGAGCCGGCCGGTCCGCCGGAAGCCGCCTCTGCGTCCCTGTTCGACGACGAGATGGACTTCCCGACCGTCGTCGATGCCTCGGCCTTCAAGGGACCGAAGATCCCCGACTACCCGGCGATCGACACGTTCGGCCGGTACGAGATCCTCGGACGGATCGCGTCGGGCGGGATGGCGGAGATCTACCTCGCGCGCGACCCCCTCGGCCAGACCATGGTCAAGCACCTCGTGATCAAGCGGGTGCTGCCCCACATGGCCGACAACGACGAGTTCATCGAGATGTTCCTCGACGAGGGCCGCATCGCCAACCGGCTCTACCATCCCAACGTCTGCCACGTGTACGAGTCCGGCGAGGTCGACGGCTCGTACTTCATGGCGATGGAGTGGGTGCACGGGCCGCCGCTCCGGCGTGTGATCCGCCGGGCGAACGAGCGCGGCCGCGTCCCGCTCCCCATCGCGGCGAAGATCGTCTCGCACATCGCCGAAGCGCTCCACTACGCGCACGACGCCAAGGGTGAGGGTGGCGTGCCCCTCCACATCGTCCACCGCGACGTCAGCCCGCACAACATCATGCTGAGCTGGACGGGCGCGGTGAAGCTCCTCGACTTCGGGATCGCCAAGGCCGCGACGCAGAGCGCCCACACGCAGGCGGGCGTGGTCAAGGGCAAGTACTCCTACATGTCGCCGGAGCAGTGCCGAAGCGAGGAGGTCGACCGCCGCGCCGACGTCTTCGCGCTCGGCATCTGCCTGTACGAGGTGCTGACGGGGCGCCCGCTCTACCACCGGGACACGGTCCTCAACACGATGCAAGCGATCGTCTACGACGAGGTCCCCTCGGTGCGGGCCGTCGACGAGACCCTGCCCCACGAGATCGACCGAATCGTCCAGAAGGCCTTGCAGAAGGACCCGGCGACGCGCTTCCAGTCGGCCGGCGAGATGCACGACGCGCTGGAGCGCTTCCTCGCGATGCGGGGTGAGATCGTCGACGCGACGCGGATCGCCGACCTCCTCGGCACGCTGTTCGACGAGGACGAGAAGGCGCCGCTCGCCGCACCCACGCGGCAGACTGGCTCCTTCGGTCAGCTCACGCCGAGCGGCTCGGGCAGCTTCGGCCCGTTCGGCAAGGGACCCCGCTTCGACATCGAGAACATCGAGATCACCGAGGCGCCACCCAGGCCTTCCGCGATCGAGACGGCGAAGCTCGCGCCCATCGCGTTCGACAAGCGGCGTGTGCCGGTGTGGGTCTGGTTCGTCGCCGGCTTGGCCGCCGCCGCCCTGACGACCCTCGCCGCGCTGCAGCTCCTGGGCTGAGCCCGTGGCCGGGATCGCCGGCGCTCCGAGTCGTCAGGCCTGTTCTTCGACCAGGGCGGCGATTCGCTCGAGGGCGAGGTCGAGCGTGCCCATCGAGGGGCCGAAGGAGAAGCGTACGTGGTGGCGGAAGCGCGACGGTCGCCCGCTGCGCCGGCTGCCCGGGTCCACGTCGAAGAACTCGCCGGGCACGGTGATGACCTTCTTCGCGAGCGCCGCGTGGAAGAAGCGATCGCCCGTGCGGACCGGCTCTGGCAGCTCCGACAGATCGCCCCACGCGTAGAACGTGCCCTCGGGCTCGAGATCGAACTTCACCCCGAGCTTGCGCAGCCCGGAGACGAGCCGGTCCCGCTTCGGCAGGAAGACGGCGCGGATCGCCTCGGTCTCGGCGAGGGCGTGCTCGGCGCTGACCAGGTCGACGGCGGCCCGCTGCATCGGGCGCGAGGCGCCGCCGTCGAGGAAGCTGCCGGCGCTCGTGACCGCCTCGATCACGCGCTTCGGTCCGACGATCCAGGTCACCCGCCATCCCGGGTAGCGCCAGTTCTTGGTCAGGCCGTCCACGATGACGACGGGATCCCGCTCGACGTCGCGGACGTGGGAAGCCGCGCTCACGATCGGCGGCCCGTCCGCCCAGACGTAGTGCGAGTAGAACTCGTCGAGCAGGAGCGTGCAGTCGAGCTCTCGCGCGATGTCCACCCACTCCGCCATCAGGTCGGCGTGGACGAGCTTGCCGGTCGGGTTGCACGGGTTGCTGGCGAGCAGCGCGCCGAGCCCGCGGCCGAGGATCTCGCGCCGGAGCTCGTCGGCGCCGAACGCGTATCCGTCGTCGGGGTCGAGCAGGATGGGGATGGGCGAGAACCGCCGGAACACGTCGAGGAGCTCCGCGTAGGCGGTGTAGTCGGGCAGGAAGTGGCCCATGTGGATGGGCGCGATGGCAGCGCACGCGCGCATCAGGGCCACCCGGCCGCCCCCGCTGACGGCGACGTTGTCGGCCGTGTACTTCGACCCCATGCCGCGCCGGAACAGGTCGTTGTACATCTCGGCGACGGCCTCGCGCAGCTCGGCCAGCCCCGCGACGGGCGAGTAGTCCTGGTCGGTCATGCCGATCCCGAGCGACTCGACGCGCGCCGGCGCGTTCGGGAACGGCCCCGTCTCGGGCTGGCCCTGACCGAGGTTGCACCACGCCGGGTCCTCCGCCGAGAAGCCGCGTCGCTCCGCCTCCGTGGTGACGTAGATGACGCCGGTGCGGGGCACCGGCCGGAAGGCTCCAGGACCGACGGCGGTGGGTGGCGTTCGGCGGGTGCTCATGGGCGCCCGGACTCTAGCAGGCCGCTGCCCCGCTGCTACTCTTCCGCTGCCCCATGGCGCGCGACACCATCGCCATCCGAGAGCTGCGGCTCGACGCCGTCGTCGGCGTGCACCCGCACGAGCGCGACCAGCCCCAGTCGCTCGTCTTCGACGTCGAGCTGCACCTCGACACCGAGGAGGCGGCCGTGCAGGAGCGTCTCAGCAGGACGGTGGACTACGACGCCATCTGCCGGCAGATCGTGTTCCTGCTGCAGAGCTGCAAGTTCCGGCTGATCGAGACGGCGGCGCACGCACTCGCGCGCTACCTGCTCGCGCCGCCCGCGCCGGGAGAGCGGCGGGCGCAGATCGAGTCGCTTCGGATGCGCCTGTCGAAGCCCGAGGCCCTGGGGGGTGCGGCGATCCCCTCGATCGAGATCGAGCGCCACCGGAGCTGGGTCACGCTGGCTCGGGAGGACAAGCCCTTCGGGACCGTCGACGTCGTCCACGAGACCCAGGACGCGGGGATCTACCGCCTCAACGTCGCGCCCGGAAGAGACATCCCCCTGCACGTCCATCGCCGGATGCAGGAGTCGGAGATGGTGCTCGGCGAAGGCCTCCTCTGCCAGGGAGCGCCGTGCCCGGCCGGCACCGTGCACCGCTGGCCCTACGACACGCCCCACACCTACCGAAACCCCACCGACCGCCACCAGAGCATCCTGTGCGTCGACTCGCCGCGCTTCATGGAGGAGGACGAGATCGTCGTCGCCGGCGAGCCGGCCGGGATCGAGCCGGAGCCGAGGTGGCGGTGACCGCGCCGGGCAACGTCGTCGTGACCGGCGCGAGCCGCGGGATCGGCCGAGCCGTCGCCGAGGCGTTGCTCGCGCGGGGGGCCACGGTCGCCGTCGTCGCGCGCAGCCGCGACGCGCTCGCCGCGCTGGCCGAGCGCGCGCCCGACCGCGTCCGCGTCTGCGCCGCGGACCTCGCCGACCCGGTGGCGCGGCGGCGGCTGCCGTCCCGGCTCGCGACGGAGCTCGGGCGAATCGACGGGCTCGTCCAGTGCGCCGGCATCGCGCGCCACGCGCCGGCCGGCGAGATCCGCGAGGAGGATCTCGAGGCGACCCTCGCGACGAACTTCACCGCCCCCCTGTTGCTCGCGCAGGCGATCGCGGGCCTGATGCGCGCGCAGGGCGGGGGAGGGAGCATCGTCCAGGTCGCGAGCACGCTCGGGCTCGCGCCGGCGGCGGGCACCGCCGCCTACGCGGCGAGCAAGGCCGCCCTGATCGCCGCGACCCGCGCCCTCGCGCTCGACCTCGCCCCGCACCGAATCCGCGTCAACGCGGTCGCGCCGGGGCTCGTCCGGACCGACATGCTGCGCGGCCGCCCGCTCGACGAGCTCGCCGAGCTGCACCCGCTCGGCCGCCTCGGCGAGCCCGAGGAGATCGCCGACGCCGTCCTGCACCTGCTCGATGCCCCGTGGACGACCGGCACCGTCCTGGTCGTCGACGGCGGCCTCACGGCAGGCACCCGCCGACATCCGTCGAGCTAGCGCCTGGGCCCCGGGCGCCGTGTTTCCTTGACTCGCTCGGTTGCACATCCGTACAGTCCTGCGCATGGGAGCAGGCGTGGGAGGGCGCGGCGGCGCGGCCGGGACCGGGGCCTTTTCGGGCGAGCGGCGCAGTCCCTGGAAGGCCGAGCGCGGGCTCTCGGCCGTGCTCGGGCGGTGGTCGGCCGATCCACGGTTCCGAGAGTGCCTCGTGCTCGACCGGCGTGCTCCGGAGGTGGAGGCGCGGTACGCCCCTCTGCCGGACGGCCTCTCGCCGCCGGTGCGCGAGGCCCTGGCCCGCCGCGGCATCGACCGGCTCTACGACCACCAGGCGCGCGCCTTCGAGCTGGCGACCGGAGGCGCCGACCTCGTCGTCGCGACGCCGACCGCCTCGGGCAAGAGCCTCTGCTACAACCTGCCGGTCCTCGACGCGCTCTCGCGCGACCGCGAGGCGCGCGCGCTCTACCTCTTCCCGACCAAGGCGCTCTCGCGCGACCAGGAGGAGGCGCTGCGCGGGCTCATGCGCGACGCCGAGCTCGCCCACGGCGCGATCACCTACGACGGCGACACGCCGGGTGACGCACGCCGGGCGGCGCGCGAGCGGAGCGGCGTGCTGATCACCAACCCCGACATGCTGCACGCCGGCATCCTCCCGCACCACGCGGGATGGGCGCGCCTCATGGCGAACCTCCGGTACGTGGTGATCGACGAGCTCCACTCCTACCGCGGCGTGTTCGGGTCGCACCTCGCGAACGTGCTCCGGCGGCTCCAGCGCATCGCGCGCTTCCACGGGTCCTCGCCGACGTTCCTCTTCGCGTCGGCGACCATCGGCAACCCTCGCGAGCACGCGTCCCGGATCATCGGACGCCCGGTCTCGGCGCTCGAGCAGAGCGGCGCGCCCGCGGGGCCCCGCCGCGTCCTCGTCTACAACCCGCCCGTGGTCAACTCCGAGCTCGGCATCCGGCGGAGCTACCTCAAGGCGGCGGTGGACGTGACGGCGGAGCTCGTCCGGGCCGAGGTCCCGACGCTCGTGTTCGGCCAGTCGCGGAACGGCGTCGAGGTGATGCTCAAGTACCTCCGCGATCGTCTGGCGCCCGACGGGATCGGCGCCGAGGCGATCCACGCCTACCGCGGCGGCTACCTGCCCGAGACGCGCCGGCGCATCGAGGCGGGGCTCCGCGCAGGCGCCGTCCGCTGCGTGGTCGCCACCAACGCGCTCGAGCTCGGCATCGACATCGGCAACCTCGACGCGGTCGTGTGCGCGGGCTACCCGGGCAGCGTCGCGGCGCTGTGGCAGCGCTTCGGCCGCGGCGGGCGACGGCAGGGCGAGAGCCTGGCGGTGATGGTGGCGAGCAGCATGCCGCTCGACCAGTACATCGCGGCAGATCCGGACTGGCTGCTCGGCGCTCCCGTCGAGCAGGCGCGGATCGATCCGGACAACGTCGAGATCCTGGTGCAGCACCTGAAGTGCGCGGCGTTCGAGCTGCCCTTCGAGGAGGGCGACGGGTTCGGCGACGTGCCGCCCGAGGCGGTGGCCGATGCGCTCGGGTTCCTCGCCCGGCACGAGGTGGTGCACCCGGTCCCGAACGCCGCAGGCCGGACGACCTACCACTGGGCGACCGACGCCTATCCGGCCAACCACGTCTCGCTCCGTAGCGTCGGCTGGGACAACTTCGTCGTCATCGACCTCAGCTCCGACAAGACCATCGCCGAGATGGACTGGCGGAGCACGCACACGATGCTGCACGAGCAGGCCATCTACCAGCACGAGGGCGAGCAGTACCAGGTCGAGAGGCTCGACTACGACAACCACAAGGCCTTCGTGCGCAAGGTGGCGCCGGACTACTACACGACGGCCATGACGCACACCCGCGTGAGCGTCATCGAGGAGGAGGACGCGGCGTGGCTCGCGCTCGGCGGCCGGTTCGGGCTGGCGTCCGGCGTGGGTGAGGTGAGCGTCGTGGAGAAGGTGGTCGGGTACAAGAAGATCAAGTTCCACACGCACGAGAACGTGGGCTACGGCGACGTGCACCTGCCGGAGATGCAGATGCACACGACGGGCTTCTGGCTGACCTTCCCGGAGGACCTCGTCGTCGCGCAGCCCGTGCCGAGGCCCGCCGTAATCGACGCGCTCCGGGGCCTCTCGCACGCGATGCACACCGTCGCGGCCGTCGGCCTGATGATCGACCCGCGCGACCTGGGTCGCACGCTCGGCGACCGAAAGGACGCGGACGGCCCACCGGGCCGCGACCGCGGCGAGGGGCCCGGGTTCGACCCGACCATCTTCCTGTACGACCAGGTGGCCGGCGGGATCGGGCTCGCCCCCCGCGTCTTCGACGAGCGCGAGACGCTGCTCCGCCGGACCCGGCGCCTCGTCGAGGCCTGCGGATGCGAGGACGGCTGCCCCGCGTGCATCGGTCCGGACGCGGGGATCGTGCAGCCCGAAACGCTCGAGCTGACCGTGCGCCGCCGGCGGATCCTCCTCGATCTCCTCGACGCCGTGGGCGTCTCGTCGCTTCACTGATGGACCTCGACAAGAAGCTCTCCCGCCTGACGAGCGCCGGCCCCGGCGGCACCTCCTTCCTCCCCCCCGACGACGCCGCCCAGGCCCGCCGCGCCCGCATCGAGCGCCTCCGCTCCACCCTGGTTGCATTGGGGACACGCCCCGATGCAACTCCCCGCCGACGATCACCGGGGACAGGCCCCGACGATCACCTCCCGGGCGAAGTGCGCGAGACCGAGCACGGGCCGGTGCACGTGGTGGACCGGTGGCTCGAGCCGCACCACTGCCACGGCCGGGTGGCGGTGCGAAGCGCGCTCGGGGTGAGCGCCGAGGTCGTGGCGCGGCTCGCGCTCGATCCGGCGCTCGAAGGGTTCGACGCGCGGCGCATGGTGCTGCTCGACACCGAGACCACCGGGCTCGCCACGGGAGCCGGCACGATCCCCTTCCTCGTGGGGATGGCGTGGTTCGAGGACGAGTCGCTCCGGGTCCAGCAGCTCTTCCTCCGCCGGCCCGGTGAGGAGGGGCCCATGCTGCGCGTGCTCGCCGACCGACTGCGGTGGGCCGATTGCATCGTCACCTACAACGGCAAGGCCTTCGACTGGCCGCTCCTCCGGACGCGCTTCGTCATGAACCGGGTCCCGCTTCCGGATGCTCCGCCGCACCTCGATCTCCTGTCGTGCGCGCGCCGCGTGCTCAAGCCACGCCTCGAGGGGCTCCGCCTCGTGCGGGTGGAGAGCGAGGTCCTCGGCATGGTGCGGGAGGGCGACGTCGACGGATCGCTCATCCCGTCCCTCTACTTCGGCTACCTCCACGGGGAGGGATCGGCCGCCCTCATCCCGGTCATCGAGCACAACGCGAACGATCTGATCGCCCTCGCGGCCGTGCTCGCCCGGCTCTCCGCACACTTCGAGACGCTTCGACCCGAGGACGACCCACGCGATCACCTGGCCTACGCACGGCTCGCGGTCCGCTGCGGAGACGAGCCGCGGGCCGCGCGGTTCGCGGAGGCCGCGGCGCGCGGCGGCGGCGATCCCGACGTGACCGTGGACGGCTGGCTCCTGTGCGCATGGCTCGCCCGCCGGCGCCGCGATCAGCCGGCGGAGCGCGACGCGCTCGAGGCGGCGCTCCGCGAGGCCCTCGCCGTGGCGCCGGACCGCGCGCCCGAGGTCCACCTCGCGCTGGCGAAGCTCTGCGAGCACCGCTTGCGTCGATTCGCAGATGCGCTGCACCACGCCGAGCACGCGCGAGCAGCCGAGGAGGCGGACGGTCACGAGCGCCGTCTCGCCCGGCTCCGGCGCCGCCTCGCCCGTGCCGCTGGCGCCTGACTCCGATCGGCGAGCTCAGTTGTACGTGAGCGTCGCGACCAGCGACAGGCCACCGGCCGACCAGCTCACCCCCTCACCCCGGAACGTGTAGCCCATCAACCGGAGCAGACCTCCGAGCGCCCAGTCGTCGGCGATCCACCAGTCGTACCCTCCGCCGAGCGCGACGAGGCCGCCGGCGAGATCCTGATCGGGCAGGAACACACCGCCCTCGCGAAGCTCGGCGCGCGACGCACCGACGGCTCCGTACAGGTGCCAGCCACCCTCCGCCCCTGGGTACCACGCGAGGAACAGGGCGAGGCCGGCGACCGATCCGATGCGGGGACGCCCGTCGTCGAGCGTGAGCTCGGGTCCGCCGAGGAGCGCGATCACGGCGCCCCCGAGCACCACGCCGGGCGCGAGCGAGCCGCCGGCGGCGAGCTCGAGGTCCGCGGCGAGGCTCCCCCCGTCGGACCCGTTCTCACCGGCGGTCAGCTCGTCCGTTCGGAGCGCGAGCCCGAGCGCCGCGCGCGCGTAGAAGCCCTCGTTGTGGCGCGCCTCGCTCGGCTCGGCGTCCTCGGCGCCCGCAGGCTCCGACGGCGGAGGGGCGGCGAACGCGTCGAGCAGCGCCGCGAGATCGGCGTCCCTCCCCCCCTCGACGCGCCCGTGCCGGAGGTCGAAGCGCGTCGCGAGCAGCGCCCCGTCATCCGTCCGCACGCGGACCGCGACGAGCGCTCCCAGCGCCTCGCGCAGCGCCTCGCGTGACTCGTCGCCGGTGAGCGCGGCGTCCTCGCCGAGGAGCACCTGCCGCGCTGCGGCCGTCGCGTCCGCGCGCGGGAGCTCCACTTCGAGCTGACCGCCGTCGGGATCGAAGGTCACGGTCAGCGTCCGCGGCGCGCAGCCCGGCGCCTCGACCCGTAGCTGGTGGCGGCCGCTCGTCGCGTACAGGGTGTCGGGCGCCGTGCCCTGGGGCTTGCCGTCGAGGATGAGGTGTGCGCCGCCCGGCCGCGCCGTCACCGTGAGGGACGAGGCCGGCTCGGCGCGCAGCTCCGCCCGCAAAGTCTCGTAGCGCTCGCGGACCGGCGGCGGGTACCTGCCCTCGTCGAGCTCGCGATCGGGCCGGAGGCGGGCGGCCGCGAGCAGGCTCTCGCGTGCGGGCTCGTCTCGCCCGAGCGCCATCTCGGCCATCCCGCGCACGAGCAGCGCCTCGGCGAGCAGGTCGAAGTCCTCGAGCGAGCGCGCGTGCGACTCGAGCACCACGACGGCCTCGCGGATCCCGAGCAGCGCCTCCTCGAGCTCGATGGCCACGTAGCGCCGCCAAGCTTCCCGGACCGCCTCGGACGCACGCGCGACCTCCTCCGTCCCGGGTTCCGGCTCGACGACGTGCAAGACGACGTGCGGCCGCTCTGTGGCCAGCGCGCCGGCCGCCTCGGCGAGATCGGGCGGGACGACGAGCGCCACCGACGGCTCGGCGCGGTCCTCGGTGGGATGCGCCGCCGGCGCCGCGCCTGCGCCACCGCACCCGACCACGAGACAGGCCAGCGACCCGATGAGCAGGTCCTTCACTTCGACGCCATCACTTCCCGCACCTTGTCCAAGAGCGGCCGGCGCGAAAACGGCTTGTGCAACAGCTCGACGCCCGGAGAGAGGACCCCCCGCTCGCCGAGCATGTCGTCGGTGTAACCGGAGACGAACAGCGTCTTCATCCCGGGCGCGCGCTCCCGGAGCGCCCTCGCCAGCTCCGGGCCTCCCATCTTCGGCATCACCACGTCGGTCAGGAGCAGGTCGATCCGGCCCCGGTGCGCGTCGTAGACCCGAAGCGCGTCCTCGCCGTCGGTGGCGGCGAGCACGTGGTAGCCCCCCGCCGTCAGGATGTCGGTCGCTGACGCGCGCACCGAGTCCTCGTCCTCGACGAGCAGGATCGTGCCGCCGTTCGGTGCAGCCCGCTCGTCGGGCGCGGCGAGCGACGCCTCTTCGACCGGCCCGGACGACTCGGGCAGGAAGACCGTGAGCGTCGTCCCGCGCCCCGGCTCGCTGTCGACGTCGATGCCACCGCCCGCGCGGTGGACGATGCCGTACACCGTGGCGAGCCCGAGACCGGTCCCTTTCCCCTTGTGCTTCGTCGTGAAGAAGGGCTCGAACAGGTGCTCGACCGTCGTCGCGTCCATCCCGATGCCGGTGTCGGCGACCGTGAGCGCGACGTAGGGCCCAGGAGCCATGCCGGGCCGCCGTCGCACCGCCGCCTCGCTCAGGTCGACGCGCCGGGTCTCGATCACGAGCTGCCCGCCTTCGAGCATGGCGTCGCGGGCGTTCACCGCGAGGTTCACGAGGATCTGATCGAGCTGCCCCGGGTCCGCCTCGACGAGCGCGCGCCCCACGGAGGCGCGTACCTCGAGGTCGATGTGCTCCCCGATGAGCCGGGCGAGCATGGTCTGAGTGTCCTCTACGACCTCGTTCAGATCGACGACGCGCGGCTGGATCACCTGCTTCCGGCTGAAGGAGAGCAGCTGCGAGGTGAGCTGCGCGGCGCGCCGTCCCGCGCGGTGCACCTGCTCGAGCTCGCGCGACTCGACTCCCATGCGGTCGAGCTTCATCCGCAGGATGTCGCAGTTGGTGAGGATCGCCGTCAGCAGGTTGTTGAAGTCGTGCGCGACGCCCCCCGCCAGCCGGCCGAGCGACTCGAGGCGCTGTCCGTGCTGGAGCTGCTCCTCGAGCCGCCGCTTCTCGCGTTCCGCCCGCCGGCGCTCGGTGGTGTCACGGACGATGGCCTGGATGGCGCCGTCGGGCAGCACCTTCGAGCTGACCTCCGCCGTCAACACGTCACCGTCCTTGCGGCGCAGCCGGCGTTCGAACGTGACCGGCATGCCTCGTCGGATCAGATCCTGCTCCCGCGGATCGTCGGGCGGATCCTCCGGCAGCACGAGGTCGCTCACCTTCATGCGGAGCAGCTCTTCCGCGGTGTAGCCCGTCAGCTCGCAGGCGGCCCGGTTCACCTCGACGTAGTTGCCGTCGGGATCGGCCACCAGGATCCCGTCGGCCGCTTGCTCGACGAGCGTACGGTAGCGCGCCTCGCTCTCGCGCAGGGCGTCCTCGGCCTGCTTCCGCTCGGTGACGTCCTCGTAGCAGCCGAAGACTCCGATGACCTCGCCCTGGTGGTCGAGGAGCGGCACCTTCGTAGTGCGCAGCCAGCGGACGGTTCCGTCGAGGAGCGTCATCGGCTCGACGTAGTTCACCTTGGCCTCGCGCCCTTCCATGACGAGCTCGTCGTCCGACCGGTAGTGCTCCGCCGATGCCTTCCAAGGAAGCTCGAAGTCGTGCTTGCCGACGATCTCGTCCGGGCTCGACAGCCCCGCGTCCCGCGCGAACACCGCGTTGCATCCGAGGTACCTGAGCGAGCGGTCCTTCCAGAACACGCGCTGCGGGATCGTGTCGGTCACGAGCTGCAAGGTGTGCCGGGAGTCCTGCAGCGCCTCCTCGGTACGCTTGCGCGCCTCGTCGCGGTGCTCGAGCTCCGTGACGAGCGCGCGGAGCTCGTCGATCTCGGCCAGTAGCTCTTCTTTCGTCCTGCCGTCTCTCGCCATCGCAGCGCTGCTTCGATAGTACTACCCTCGCCTGCGCATGGCGACGTCGTGGGTCGGGCTGGGCGGCGCGTCGGGCTGCAGGAGACGCGCCCGAACCCCGGCGCGTGTTCACCCCTCGGGGTGACTGGTCCGCCGCAGCCGACGTCTCGGTGGAGCGTGTCGTGGACGGCGACACCGACCGCGTCACGCACCTCGAACGCGGGCCGGGCGAGAGTACCAAAGCCGCTCTCCGGCACGTATCCTCCGGGCATGGTTCGTCGGGCTCTGTGGCTCTTCTGCCTCACCTGCACCTCTCCGGCGGCGGTCTCGGCGCAGGAGGGGCAGGACGGGGCGGCCGATCCCGGGGACGTGGCGCCGCTCTGGGACGAGGCTCCAGCCGGCGACGAGCCTCCTGCCGAGGACGAGGCCCCCGCCGAGGACGAGGCCCCCGCCGAGGACGAGCCTCGTGTCGAGGAGCCAAGGTGGGACGCGCCGCGGGTGATGGTGGTCGCCGGCCGCCGGACGCCCGGCAGGCTCGAGCGGCAGGTGCAGGACCTCCTGCGTGAGGTCGGTGAGGTGGTGAGCGCCGACGGGCTGGTGCGCGAGGCGCGTGCCCGGGGGTTGCCGCCGTCGAGCGACGCGGCCTTCGAAGCGCTCCTGCCGGAGCAGGACGTGCAGCTGGTCGTCGTCGTCGAGGCCGTGCGCGATCGGCGGTCCCGGACGCTGCGGGTCACCTACCGCGAGGGCCGCTACGGGATGGCCCTCCTGCAGGAAGCGCACGCCATCTCCGGCGACCGGCTGTCGGAGGAGGTCGCGCGCCGGATGACCGCCGAGGCGCGGCTGGCGCTGGCCGTCGTCACCCGGCCCGAGGGGACGAGCGGCGAGCGCTCCGGCCCGGCGAGCCTCGTGCCGGACGAGCCGCCCGCGCGGAGCGGCCCCCCCCCGCGCGCCGGGGACCGCGGTCCACGTCGGGCTCGCGGCAGGAATCGGCTTCGGGATGCGCAGCTTCGAGATGCCCGGCGAGGCAGGGCTCGTGCGGCTCGAGACCGAGCCGTTCCCGGCGGCTACCCTGCGGCTCCTCCTGGACGTCGAGCCCCGCGCCCGCGGCCGCCTCACCGTGGGCGGCGAGCTCCGGTACCTGACCTCCGTCGGCCTGCGCAGCACGGACGAGCGTGCGGACGGGTCGGAGCGGAACACCGCGTCGCGGTCGCACCGGCTCGACGTCGACGTGTACGCCGCCGTCCGCCTCGGCGAGTCCCCCGGTTCCGTGCGCCTCGGGGCCGGCCTCGGATGGGGAGTCCGCGCCTTCGACTCGGAGGCCCCGGTGACGTTGCCCGACTACGGCCTCGGGGGACCGCGCCTCCGCGCCTTCGCGGTCTTCCCCATCGCAGAGCGGCTCCTCGTCGCGCTCGGCCCGGAGGTCGAGTGGCTGCTCGTCGTCGACGACTCGCTGACCGGGCAGGGCGTCGACGCGGGCACCCTCGCCGTCGGCGGTGAAGCCCGGGTCCGCCTCGCCCTCTTCGACGCGTTCCACGCCGAGGCCCTCTACCGCGAGAGCCACGCCACTCTGTCGGCCGACGGCGGCGACAGCACCGACCGCGAGCGGTACGGCGCCCTCGAGCTGCTCTACCGGCCCTGATCGGGTGGCGCTGACCGGCCCCGGCGCCGGCGTCGAAGACCGAAGAGCGCCGCCGCCAGCACGGCGATCGCCGACCCCCGCGGGCCTGCCGCCGGCACGCTGCACCCGCACCCGCCCGAGCCCTCCCGCGTCTCCGTCCCCGCGTCCGCGCCGCCCGCGTCCGGTGCGACGGCCGCATCCCCTCCGATCCCCCCATCCGGCGTCGAGGCCGCGCACTCGGTCTCGGTCGTCCCGCTCGACGCCACGCGGAGCGCGGTCCAGCCCTTCGGGCGGTGGAAGCCGCGGTCCGAGCCGTCGTCTCGCTTCTGCGCGACCGCGAGGACCTGCACGTCGTCGCCCTCCGGGATCACGAGGCACGCCTCGACGTCCTCGCCGGCGCTCCGCGCCACCTCCGTCCCATCGACGTACACGACCAGCGAGTCCACGCCGATCCCCTCCGGGTCGGTCGCCTGCACCGTGATCCGCCGCGGCGCGTCGAGCGTCTCGCCTTCGGTCACGCCCGCGACGGTCACCTCTGGACGGACCGCGTAGGGGGCGAGCATGGGGTCGCCGAGGACGAGGTTCTGCCAGTACACGAACGGCAACCGGCGGTGGTAGGCCTCGGCGAGCGTACCGCCGTCGACGTAGTCGACGATGAGCCAGCGCGAGGGGAAGCAGTTGTTGAGCGGCTCGTCGGTCGTGCCGTGCACGCCCGCCACGCCCATCGCCACCCAGCGCGCGATCGACACCTGGCTCTCGCCCGTCTCCTCGAAGTTCTGCGGGACCGCGCCGAAGCTGGTCACGTTCCCCACCAGCGCGCCGGGGTGGTACGTGTTGCCCTCGATCGTCGTGCCGAGCGACGCGGTCCCGGTGAAGAACGACGCGAGCGTGTGCCCCGTCAGGTCGGGATCGAAGGCGACCCGCTGCACGTCGGTGACGCCCCGCTCGGCGAGCGCCGCGATCACGCCATCGTACTCCGTGTCGAGCACGCCGCGGGCCGCGTCGGCCCCGTTCATGAAGAGGTGCTCCCCGTCCGCGCCGGCCCTCTCCTCGGCGTCGAGCGCGCTCGTCACGAGCCTCGCGGCGTCCTCGAAGGTGCGGCCGTGGAGCATCGTCACCAGCAGCGGCTGCCACTCGACGCTCCCGCTCGAGCGCGTCCAGCCGGGCTCGAACACGCCGTTGCGGAAGGGGTTGCGCCAGCGGGCGGCGTAGCAGGTGGCGCCGCCTCCGCACGACGCGTCGACCCCCGGCTCCTCGCCCAGCAGCGGCGCGCCGCCCGTCGTCGACCTCCACACGCCGAGCGCGGCCGCGAGCGAGACCCGGCGGTCGCCGGACGCCGTCGGGACGGTGACGCGGAGCGGCATCCCGCGCGCGACGACGACCGCCTCGATTCGCTCCACCGCTCCGGCGTCGACGAGACACGTCTCGAGCGGCTCGAGCACGCGCGTACGGAAGTCCTCGAGCGAGATGGTCACCTCGGTCGGCGCGTCCACCGCACAGACCTGCCCGTCCGGGACCTGTCGGCCCAGAGCGTAGCTCTCGCCCAGCGCCACGCTCTCGGGCACGTTCGCGTTCGACAAGACGGCCACCGTGGCGGGGCCGGGGACCGCGCCCGCGGCCGCCGGCGCGCAGAGCACCCCGGCGGCGAGCGCGAGGGCCGCCGCCTGCCCGGTCCGGTCCAGGGTGCACCTCTTGCCGGCCCGACGGCCTCCTGCGGGAAACCCCATCACATCCACCTTCCCCTCATCGGCGCCCCTTGGCCGACGAGCATGACCACTCGCGCGCGCGTGGGCTATGCTTCAACGGACCCGGGCTTCGATGCAACCACCCCTGCGCCTCCTGCTCGCCGCGATCCTCCTCGCCGCCTCGGGCTGCGCGACCATCAGCCCGTGGGAGCGCGAGGTGCTGGCGCGGCCGGACATGACGTTCGAGGGCAACCCGCACGTCGCGACGGCCGAGAAGCACGGCGCCGACACGCGCGAGGGCTCGAGCGGCGGGTTCGGCGGCGGCGGCGGCGGCTGCGGCTGCAACTGACCGACCGGGCGGGTCGATCCGGATCCGCCCGTCAGGGCCGTACGCAGGTCACCAAGGCCGTGTCGTCGATGTTCTCGACCGGGCCGAACCCGCTCGTGAACCCGGCGGCCTGGCAGTACCGGTGTATCGCCGCGTTGCAGCTCGGGCCGAAGCGCTCGGTCGTGCCGTCGCAGGGCGAGTGGTGGGTGGCCAGGGTCGTGTAGCTCGTGGTCCGCACCTCGGCGATCGCCGAGTCGACGCAGGTCACGTCCAGCTCTCCGGACGAGTTCTCGTCCGGGCCGAAGCCGCTCGCGAAGCCGGCGGCCTGGCAGTACCGATGGATCGCCGCGTTGCAGTTGCGACCGATGCGCTCGGTCGTGCCGTCGCAGGGCGCGTGGTGGCTCGCCAGCGTCGCGTAGGTGGTGTGCCGGACCTCGCCGGCGACGCACGTCACCCACGCATCGTCGCCTGCGTTCTCCACGGGGCCGAAGCCGCTGTCGTGGCAGGCCGACATGGCACAGTGCCGGTGGATGGCCGCGTTGCAGGCCAGGCCCATCCGCTCGGTCGTGCCGTCGCAGCCCGAGTGACGGCCCGAGAGCGTGGTGTACGTGACCATCTGGACGAGCGCCCGGAAGCCCTCGTCGGTCGTCCCGTCGCAGTCGTCGTCGTCCCCGTTGCACGTCTCGGTCCCGGGCGCGGGTGCCGAACAGGCTCCCCACGTCCCCGCCGCGCACGTCTCGGTGCCCGACCCGCACGCCGTGCTGCACGCGCGGGACAGGCCGTCGTCCACGGTCCCGTTGCAGTCGTCGTCGATCCCGTTGCAGGACTCCGTCGTCGGCCGGGGCGCCGTGCACCCGAGCCAGGTGCCGGTCATGCACGTCTCGGTGCCCGACCCGCACGCGGTCGAGCACCCGCGCATGAGCCCCTCGTCGATCAGCGAGTCGCAGTCGTTGTCGGTGCCGTCGCAGACCTCGTCACGGGGCATCGTCGCCGTGCAGCCCGACCAGGAGCCCGACTCGCACGTCTCGCTCCCGCCCCCGCACTCGCTCGAGCACGCGCGCGAGGCGACGCCCTCGTCCACGCTCCCGTCGCAGTCGTCGTCGGCCCCGTTGCAGTCCTCCTCCGGCGGGGCGCACGCCCCGAAGGTCCCCGCGGAGCCGCAGGTGCGCCGGCCCGTCGTCCCGCACTCGGTCGTGCACAGGTCCTCCTCGCCGGGCGTGCACGTCTCGACGGGCCCCGCGTCCGGCCCGCCGTCGGAGCCGACGCCCGCGTCCTCGCCGCCGCCGTCCCGCCCGCCCGGCCCGCCGTCGCGCCCGCTGCCCGCGTCGCCGCGGCCGGTGCTCGATGGCACGCTCGAGTTCGCGCAGGCGCCGGACAGCGCGAGGGTGACGAGCAGAGCGGCCGTGCGGACGGGGCGCAACACGGCGCCAGGATATCAGCCCGACGACGCGCCGAACACGTACCCCTCGATCCCCTCGTAGGCGTAGCCGTACGTCGACACCGCGGAGTCCCGCTCCGCGGCGCTCGTCGTGTAGAAGTGGTTCCCGTCGGCGTACAGGCGGTGGAGGGGGATCGAGCCGCAGATCTCCGACCCTGCGACCCACCCCAGGGTCTCGACGATGCTCCCGGCCCCTTCGCACGCGCTGTTGCGTGTCAGGAACCACCGCCCGCCGGGCTTCGTGCAGCGGTAGAGCCGGGTGAAGCCGCCCGGATCGGCCGCGTACACCCAGAAGAAGCTCTCGGCCTCGAGCCCGATCGACGTCACGAACGCGAGGTCCGTGGAGTACACGTGCCCGGCCGTGCCGCTGTGGCCCCGGTGGACCGCGCGCCTGCACGCCCCGAGGTCATCGCATCGGCCGTTGCAGTCGTCGTCCGCGGCGTTGCACGTCTCGGCCGGCGCCGGAGGGGCCGAGCACGCCCCCCACAGGCCCGCCGCGCACGTCTCGGTCCCGGTGCCGCAGGCGGTGCTGCACGGGCGCGACAGCCCGTCGTCCACGGTCCCGTCGCAGTCGTCGTCGATGCCGTTGCAGGTCTCCGTGGTCGGCCGGGGCGCCGTGCACCCGAGCCACGCGCCGGTCACGCACATCTCGGTTCCCGAGCCGCACCCTGTCGAGCACCCGCGCGTGAGCCCCTCGTCGACGAGCGAGTCGCAGTCGTTGTCGGTTCCGTCGCAGACCTCGTCGCGAGGCATCGTCGCCGTGCAGCCCGACCAGGAGCCCGACTCGCAGGTCTCGGTGCCGCCGCCGCACTCGCTCGAGCAGGCGCGCGAGGAGACGTCCTCGTCGACGCTCCCGTCGCAGTCGTCGTCGACGCCGTTGCAGTCCTCCTCCGGCGGCCCGCACGGGCCGAAGGTCCCCGTGGAGCCGCAGGTGCGCCGGCCCGTCGTCCCGCACACGGTCGTGCACACGTCCTCCGTGCCCGGCGTGCACGTCTCGGCGGGTCCCGCGTCGGGCCCGCCGTCGGAGCCGACGCCCGCGTCCCTGCCGCCGCCGTCCCGCCCGCCCGGCTCGCCGTCGCGGCCGGTGCTCGGCGGCACGCTCGAGTTGGCGCACGCGCCGGTCAGGGCGAGGGCGAGGGCGACGGACGCCGCGAGGAGTACGCGCACCACCAGAGCATGGTATCAGCCGGACGAAGCGCCGAACACGTACCCCTCGATCCCTTCATAGGTGTAGCCGTACGTCGACACCGCCGAGTCCCGCTCGGTGGCGCTCGGCGTGTAGAAGTGGTTCCCCTCGGCGCTCAGGCGGTAGAGGGGCGTCGAGCCGCAGAGCTCCGACCCTGCCACCCATCCCAGGGTCTCGACCACGCTCCCGTCCCCTTCGCACGTGCTGTTGCGCGTCAGGAACCACTTGCCGCTCGCTTTGGCGCACCGGTACAGCCGGCTGAAGCCGCCCGGGTCGTCCGCATAGACCCAGAAGTAGCTCTCGACCTCGAGCCCGACCGAGCTCACGAAGCCGAGGTCGGTGGAGAAGACGTGGCCGGTCGTGCCGCTGTGCCCGCGGTGGACGGCTCGCCGGCAGGTCCCGAGGTCGTCGCACCGGCCGTCGCAGTCGTCGTCCGCGGCGTTGCACGTCTCGGCCGGGGCGGTACAGGCGGGCGCGCAGAGGTTCTCGCAGTCGCGGGTACCCGTGCTCCCGCAGGACGTGGTGCAGTCTTCCCCCGGGCCGCAGTCGAGGAGGCTCGTCTCGCAGCCGTTCGACGCGATGCCGTCGCAGTCGGCGCGCCCCCCGTCACAGCCGGTGAGCCTGCACGAGCCCCCGACGCAGTCGGTGGCTCCGCCGACGGCGTCGCAGCGGTTGTCGCATCTCCCACAGTGGTCGGGATCGCTCCCGAGGTCCGTCTCGCACCCGTCCGCCGCGAGCCCGTTGCAGTTGGCCTGGCCCGGATCGCAGGTGTCGATCGCGCACGAGCCCGCGTGGCACGACGAAGTGGCCCCCGGGAGCGCACAGGCGTCGCCGCACGCCCCGCAGTGGCTCGAGTCGGTGGACAGATCGACGCACGCCGTGCCGCACCGCGCGAGGCCGATCCCGCACGCGCAGCGGTTCGCGATGCAGCGCTCGTCGGCCGGGCAGGCGACGCCGCAGCCCCCGCAGTTGTCGTCGTCGTAGGGGACGCACCGATCGCCGCACGCCACGAACCCCGCGCCGCACGGCCCGCCATCCACGGGCACGCCTCCGTCGAGGACCTCGGCGCTGCGGCAGACTCCGTCCTCTTCGCAGGTCTGTCCAGCCGGGCAGACCACGCCGAAGCAGAGCGGCGTCAGCGCGAACGGCGGGAGCGCGACGAGGCCGAAACCGAAGGACGCCGTCCGGCTGATCCGCTGCAGGACGCGCCCGTTCTTCAACCCGTAGACGTCCACGTGCACGGTGCCGCCGCCCTCGCGAGCCGGGACGATGGCGAGCGTCTGGGGCAGCTCCCATCCGTCGGGGCCGAGGCGCCAGGTGCGGCGGAAGCGGACGAGGGGCGGCGCCCCGCCCGGCTCGTCCCGCGCGGACGAGACGCGGATCTCGAAGGCGTCGAGGTCCTCGGGGATCCGCAGCCGCCCGCCGGTGCCGTCGACGACCTCGATCATGAGCTGATCGGCGGCGCTCGACTCGCAAGCGCCGAGCGCGCAGACGAAGAGAGGGACGAGCGCACGGCGACCGAAGCGCACCCCGCGAGCTTACCAGCGTCCGATGCCCGGCGGGCGCTCAGCCGCGGTCGCAGGTCCGGTGGGCCGGAGGGTCGTTGCGGTACTCGGCGGTGTCGACGTCCGGGCACGCCGCCCGGATGGCGTCCTTCAAGCCGTCGATCTGCGCCCAGTCGAGCGACATGGGCTCGAAGACGATGTCGACGTCGCCCGTCCCGTTGCGGATCTCCTCGAGCATCGGGTCGTACAGCCCCTCACCGGTGACCCACATGCGCTCGAATTCCGCCTCGTACGCCTGCACCAGGTCCGGGTAGCGCTCGCCGTCGACGATCACGACGTTCTCCATCGTGTTGGTCTCGGCGTTGTCGGACCAGTTGTAGCTCCCGGTCACCAGCATCCGCCCGTCGACCACGAAGAACTTGTGGTGCATCTGCTCGGCGTAGTGGTAGTCCCAGCGGTACGAGTAGTACTTGAACCGGATCGGCACGCCGCGCCGGTGCATCTCGTAGCTGAAGTAGAGGCCGCCGTACATGCAGTCCTCGACGTCGTTGTCGGTGACCGCCTCGGCGAGGCAGCCGTCGAGCTCACGCATCTGCTGGTCGTGGTACCACTGGCTGATCCACTCCTGGCCGTCCAGGTAGACGCGGATGTCGATGGACGGGCTCTCTTCGGCCTTGCGCAGGAGGGCCTCGGCGATGAGGCGGGAGCGCAGGTGGCCCGACGCCACGTGGATCGAACGCTCGGCGCTCTCGATGATCTCGACCATGCGCTCGGCGACGTGGCGCTCCCCGCGTCGCGCCGAGAACGTGTGGCCGTAGCGCGACGAGAGGTAGGTGCGGAAGTTCGCGGACGTGAAGACGGCGTCCACGGCCGGGTCGTCCGAGCCCGCGATCGAATCTTCGGCGATCGGGACCGACTCGAAGTACTCGATGCTCTCGTTCCACTCGAGCTCGCGGGAGTGCTCCCACAGGTGGTTGAACTCGCGCTGGAAGCGGAGGAGGAGCTCCGGGTTGCGCCGGACGAAGAGCGTGTTCTCCTCGTACTTCGTGCCGGCCGAGTGCGACCAGTTGCCGCTCCCGGTGACGAGGACGCCGTCCATCGGGTCGTCGGCGTCGGTTCGCACTCCGTCGATGATCGCGAGCTTGTGGTGCATGATCTTGTTGATCCACCGCACCTCGATGCCCATGTCCTCGAGCGTGGCGCTCAAGGTCCCTTCCGGGTCGGAGCGGTGCTGGCTCGCGGTGTCGAACAGCACGCGGATCGACACGCCGCGCTCGCGCGCCCTGCGCAGCGACTCGAGGATGCCGTGGTCGCCGAAGCTGTACATCGCGACGTCGACCGACCGCTGCGCGTCGTCGATGAGGTTCGCGGTCCTCACGAGGTGGCTGCGGAAGTACGGCTGGGGCGAGAAGACGACCTCGATGCTCCCGAGCCCGGGATCGACGCAGCGGTCCTCGACCGCGGCGACGAGCTGCCGGATGGCTGCCGGGCCGACGTAGTAGACGTCGTCGATCTGGACGATGTCCTCGAAGAGCTGGTCGTCCGCGGTGCCGAACATGCCGTCCGGGCCGTTCCGGTGGTCGATGATGTTGGCCGCGGCGCGGCCGTGGACGCCCGCGTCCTTCAGCGTGCCGGCGTCGGTCGCCGGGTCGTTCACCCAGTGGACCACGGCCTCGAGCTCGCAGTCGTCGAAGTCGCTGCCGTCCGCCTTGCCCGCGCTCAGGCCCACCTCGTCCCGCCCGTCCGGCGAGGCCGGGGCGACGTCGACGGCGCAGCCCGACAGGATGCCGGCGACCCCCAGCATCGATACCCAAGTCGTCCTCATCCCAACCTCCGAAGCTCCACGGGGCGCTTCGAGCAAGAACCGAACCACGGGGGCGTGTACGGGATTTCGCGTGCTTGGCTTCCCTCGGCGGCGGCTCCGGCAGCCAGGCGGCCGCCACGCCGGCTGCTCCAGCAGCCACCGGCCGCCCCTGCGCGCGGTGCGCCCGCACCGTGTCCGTCGCGTCCTTCAGCCCGTCAGGACGTCGAGCTGCCGTCGGCCGAGATGGCCGCGGTGGAGTCGCATCCGCCAGTCGACCCCGACGACCTCGCCGGGCTCCATCGCGTGCCACACGTTCTCACCGGCGATCGGCTCGCTCGAGAAGATGAGGTGGTTCACGAAGCCGGTCTCGGTCGGGGCCTCGCATTCGGCCGAGAGGTTCGGGCAGCTCTCCCGGTCGCCGCACCGGGTCTTGTACGTCGACCAGTGCAGCTCCTTGCCGCCCTGGGTCGCGGCCATGGTGCTCCCGTCCGTGACGATGAACGTGAGGAGGGCCTGCGAGCCCGGGTCGGCGCCGTCGCACAGGTCGCGGATCTGCGCCACCGTCTCGCGGAGCGCCTCGACGACCTCCTCGACCCCGAACCGGTTCGACAGCGGGCCGAAGCGCGACAGGTGCGTGAGAAACAGGAAGAACGCGGCCTCGCTGTCCGTCTCGCCGAGGATGTACCGGCGGAGGCGCGGCGCGACCTCGGACCGCACCCTCGCGCGGTGCGTCTCGAACTCGTGGATCTCACCGTTGTGTGCGAAGGTCCAGCGGCCGTACTGGAACGGGTGGCAGTTGAGGACCGACAGCGCCCCCACCGTGGCCCTGCGCACGTGGGCGATCACCGTCTCGGACGCGACGATGCCGCTCACCCGGTGGAAGATCTGATCCGTGATCGCGCTGACGGGGCTCCGCGTCACGTGGGGCGCGCCGTCGACGTAGTAGGCGACCCCCCAGCCGTCCGGGTGCATGTCGCTGAGCTGCCCGAGCGCGTTGTCGGCCGCGACCAGCGAGCGGTGCACCTGGCTCTGAATCGTGCTCCGGAACCCGAACAGCCGACACATGACTCCCTACAGCATGCCACGAAACGCCGGCGGACCCAGCAGCCTCTCCTCCCCACACCTTCGACTTGCATTGGGGACACGCCCGAATGCAACTCCGAGGAGGTGGTCCCGCCGCTCTCGGAGCCAATCGGCCATCTCCTCGCGGTGGGGGCTCGGCCAGCCGGGCAGGGGCGTCGCCGGGCCGCAGGGGGCGAGCGGGAAGAGCTCGAAGGCGATCTTCCCGCGGTCGACGGCGCGGTTGTGGACGAGATACCGATCGTGGCCCATCCAGGTCGGCAAGAACCGCGCGTCGACCGCCCCCGCTCGGACCTCGACGCGGAGGAGCAGCGCCTCGCGCGTGGCCGGATCGTCCCACTTGCCGGGGGCCTCGGGGAGGTCGTGCCCCGGGGTGGCGCGCGCCCCCATGTCGGAGAGGAAGTTGCCGAGGCCGAAGGCCACGACCACGTCTCGGCCGTCGACCCGCAAGGTCTCGACGGGGCCGGGGACGTGGGTGCCGTGGATCGCGACCACGTCGGCGCCCGCCCGCCCGAGGTCCTCGGCCCACCCGCGCCACGCGGGCTTCGGCTCCGCCAACAGCTCGGCCACGACGTGCACCACGACGATCACCGCCGCGTGCTCCTGCGCCGCGCGCCGCACCTCCATGCGGGCCTGCGGCCCGAGCACCGAGAGGCCGGCCTCGCCGGGCGCCAGCGTCGGCTCGGGGAAGTCCTTGTCGAAGTACGTGAGCACCGCCGTCCGCGCCTCGCCCTCGCCGAGCACGACGGGCCAGCCGACGTGCGGCGCGCGGCCCGCCCCGGTCACGACGAGGCCAGCCGCGTGCGCGGCGTCGATCGTCTCGGCCAGCCCCTCGCGCTCCTGATCGAGCGCGTGGTTGTTCGCGAGCATGACTGCGTCGACGCCCGCTCGGCGCAGCCCGTCGAGGAGCCAGCTCGGCGCGTTCAGCGACGCTCGCACGCGGCGCGCGCCGCGCTTCAGGTGCCGGAACGCGTCGTTGTCGTTCCGCACCTCGTCGGCGACCGGGCTCTCCAGGTTCACGAGGACGAACGCCCGCTCGCCGTCCTCGCGCCACACCCGGGCGACGGGCTCGATCACCTCGGCGAGCCCGGCCGCGGGGTCGCCGTCGCGGCGTACCCACCGGCGCATCGCTCCCGAGAGCAGCACGTCGCCGCCGATCCAGACGACGGTGGGCGAGGGGCTCGGCGCCGGGAGCCGCCGCGTCGCCCGAGCCGGCTCCGTCGCCGCCCGGCGCCCTCCCTCGGCGGACGGCGCGCGGCAGCCGGCCACCGTCACCATCATCACCCCGAGGAGCACCCGAGCACGCACCCGCACGAGCGTATATGCTCCTCGGCACGATGCGCAGCTACCTCGTCCTCGACATCGAGACGGTGCGCGATCACTCGCTCCCCTGGGACGCCGCCAAGGAGGGGTTCCCGCCCGCGCCCTTCCACGAGGTGGTGGCCCTCGGCGTGTTGTGGCTCGACGAGGGGCTCGGCTTCAAGAAGCTCGGCGTCTTCGGCGAGAGGCCCGAGCCGGACGGCCCCTTCGCGTCCGAGCGCGCGGTGCTCGAGCAGTTCTGCGACTTCGTCGGCAAGCGGACCCCGCACATCGTCACCTACAACGGCCGGGGGTTCGATCTCCCCGTGCTGGTCAACCGGTGCCTCAAGCACGGCGTCCCCTTCCGCGCGTACTACTCCGACCGGGACTACCGCTACCGCTTCAGCGAGCTCGGGCACATCGACCTCGCCGACATGATCACCGACCACGGCGCCACGCGGAAACCGTCGCTCGACATCATGGCCCAGCTCATCGGCATGCCGGGCAAGATGGAGGTCGACGGGTCCATGGTCGAGGCGATGTACGAGCAGGGGCGCACCGAGGAGATCCGGACGTACTGCCTCCACGACGTGGTCCAGACGGCGTTCCTGTTCCTCCGCGTGGAGCTCCTGCGGGGGCGCCTGTCTCGCGAGACCTACCGCGACAAGGCGACGGCGCTCTGGACCGCCCTCGCCGACGACCCGCGCGCGCTGCCCGTCCTCGAGGCCGCCGACAGGAAGCGCGCGCTCCTCGAGGAGGCATGAAGCCGCCGGTCGTCGTCGTCGGGATCGGCGAGATGGGCTCCGTGTTCGCGCGCGCGCTCCTCCGCGCCGGTCATCCCGTCTACCCGGTCACGCGCGAGCTGCCGGCCGACGAGGTGGCGCGGGAGCTCGTCGCGCCGTCCCTCGTCCTCGTGTGCGTCGCCGAGGCCGACCTCCATCCCGTCCTCGAGACGCTGCCCGCGCGCTGGCGCGAGCGAGTCGGGCTCCTGCAGAACGAGCTCTTGCCGCGGGACTGGCAGGCGCACGGGATCGACGACCCGACCGTGGCGGTCGTCTGGTTCGAGAAGAAGCGCGGGACGCCGATCAAACCGATCCTGCCGACCGTCGTCGCCGGCCCGCGCGCCTCGCTGCTCGTCTCGGCGCTCTCGGGCATCGGCGTGCCGGCCGAGGAGATCCCACCGGGCGAGCCGCTCCTCTTCGCGCTCGTCGCCAAGAACCTCTACATCTTGACGGCCAACATCGCCGGGCTCGTGGCGGGCGGGACCGTCGGCGCGCTGTGGCGCGACCACCGCGCGCTCGCGACGGAGGTCTTCGACGAGGTGCTCCGGATAGAGCAGCACCTCGCGGGCACCGAGCTCCCCCGCGACGCGCTCCTCGCCGAGATGCTCCGCGCGTTCGAGGCCGATCCCGACCACGCGGCCACCGGCCGCTCGGCACCGGCGCGCCTCGCCCGCGCCCTCGGGCACGCGAAGGAGGCGGGGCTGCCCGTCCCCCGACTCGAGGCGATCGCCGCTCGGAGCTGACCGCCTCACCCCCGCCACTCGACGTCGATCCACTCGCGCGCCGGCGCGGCCGACGCGTGCCGCACCGGCACACGAGCACGCGGCGCGGGCAGCGACCCGGCCGTCCGGCGCCGATCCTCGCGGCTGCCGAGCAGCGCGCCGAGCAGCGCCCCGAGCAACCCGCCGAGGGCGGCTCCCCAGGGGCCCCGGAAGGAGCCGAGCATCCCGCCGAGCAGGCCGCCGGCCCCCGCGAACGCGGTCCGCTTCGCGTGGCCGCGCCGACTCGCCTCGTCGCCCAGGCGCCGGTGCACCCCGCCCATGCCCTCGCTCCGCGCCGTCTCGACGAGCTTCCGTGCCTGGTCCTTCATCGCTCCCTCCGTGATACGCAGTCTTGCATAATATGCATGATTGGGAACCGCCCGCAAGCGTGCTATCACCGAGCGGGTGGATCCGCGCTCCACGGAGGCCTACGTCTACGCCCTCGTCCTCGGGCGGGTGATCGGCGCCCTGCGGGAGCGCCACGGGATGAGCCAGGCCGCGCTGGCCGAGCGGGTCGGGCTCACGCAGTCGACCCTGTCGCGGATCGAGCGCGGCCAGGCGCGGCCCGACGCCTTCACGCTCCGCCGGCTCGCCGACGCCTTCGGCGTGACGCCCGGCGTGCTGAGCGACTGGGTCGACCAGGCCTACGCCCGGAGCGCGGAGGCGGCGCGCGGCGCCATCGGCACCCGCAAGACGCACAAGAACTGGTGGCAGGCTGCGGTGGCCGTCGCGGGGTTCGCGGGCCTCGGCGGCCTGGTCGCCTTCGCCGTCGCCGCCGCGCTCGACGACCTCACGAAGAAGAAGCCGGGCAAGCGCTAGACGCTCTGGCCGCTCGCGACGGCCGGTCCGGCACGTGCGCGGCGCGTCCGCCGTTCTCCGGTGCCGTTCCCGTGCGCCGGCCATTCTGCTAGGTTTCGCGGCCCGTGGCTCCCAGGATGTTCCACCGGCTGTTCGTCGCCAACCGGGGCGAGGTCGCGGCGCGGATCGCGCGCGCCTGCGACGCCCTCGGCGCCACGCCGGTGTTCGGCGTGTCGGAGGCGGACGCCGACGCGCCCTACACGCGGGGCCGCGAGGTCGTGCGGCTCGGGCCCGCCCGCGCGGCGCAGAGCTACCTCGACCCGGTGCGCGTGGTCCAGGCCGCCAAGCAGTCGGGCTGCTCGGCGCTGCATCCCGGCTGGGGCTTCCTCTCCGAGAACCCGCTCTTCGCTTCGCTCTGCGAGCAGCACGGCATCGCCTTCGTGGGCCCCCCCCCGCACGTGATGCACCTCATGGGCAAGAAGACGCCGGCGAAGCGGGCGATGGCGGCGGCGGGGCTCGCGCTGATCCCAGGGAGCGACGGAGTGCTCCGTGACGCCGAGCACGCGCGCGAGGTCGCCGATCAGGTCGGCTACCCGGTCCTGCTCAAGGCCGAGAGCGGCGGGGGAGGGCGGGGCATGCGCGTCGCGCGGAGCGCGGGCGAGGTGGCCGCCGCCTACCTCGAGGCCCAGACCGAGGCGCTCGCGGCGTTCGGTGACGGCCGCATGTACCTCGAGAGGCTGGTCGAGGGCGGCCGGCACGTGGAGATCCAGGTGCTCGCCGACGCCTACGGCGCCTGCATCCACCTCGGCGAGCGCGACTGCACCATCCAGCGCAGCCACCAGAAGCTCATCGAGGAGTCGCCGTCCCCCGTCCTCGACGAGGCGGAGCGCCAGCGCACGCTGGAAGCGGCCGTCCGCGCGGCCCGCAGCATCGGCTACGTCGGCGCGGGCACCATGGAGTTCCTGCTCGACGAGGGCGGCAAGCTACGCTTCATGGAGATGAACACGCGGCTCCAGGTGGAGCACCCGGTGACCGAGATGCGGAGCGGCGTGGACCTCATGGTCGAGCAGATCCGCGTCGCCGCGGGCAACCGCTTGCCGATCGCGCAGAGCGACGTGGAGCTGCGCGGCCACGCCATCGAGTGCCGCATCAACGCCGAGGACCCGTCCAACGGCTTCCGCCCCTCGCCCGGCGTCATCACGCGGTGGCAGGTGCCTCACGGCTCGGAGGACGTCCGCGTCGACACGCACGTCGAGAGCGGTTACGAGGTGCCGCCCTTCTACGACAGCCTGATCTGCAAGGTGATCGCGCACGGCCGGACCCGCGACGCAGCCGCGGATCGGATGGTGGCCGCGCTCGAGGCCCTCGTCTGCGAGGGCATCGCCACCACGGTGCCGATGCACCTCGCGATCCTGCGATCTGCCGCCTTTCGCCGGAACGATTACACCACCCGCGCCATCCCTGGATGGCCCCCCGAGTGAGCGAGCGATGGCCCACGTCCCCCTGATCCCCATCGGAGCCCCGCGCGAGAAGGTCGCCGACGACCGCGTGTTCGCCGAGCACCGGGACGCGATGGCGCCGCTCGAGGAGAGGCTCCGCGCCCGGCGCGCCGAAGTGCACGCGGGCTGGGGCGACAAGTACCAGAAGCGGGTCCACGACAAGGGCAAGCTCACCGCGCGCGAGCGGCTCGAGCGCCTCAAGGACCCGGGCAGCCCGGTCCACGAGGTGGGCACCTTCGTGAGCTGGGGCGAAGAGTTCCAGGGAGGGCTCCGGTCGCCGGGGGCCGGCGTGGTCACGGCCTTCACCCGCGTCGAGGGGCGCTGGTGCATGGTCATCGCCAACGACAACACAGTCGCCAGCGGGTCTTGGTGGCCGCGCACGCCCGAGAAGATCCAGCGGGCCCAGACCATGGCGCTCCGGCTGCGCCTGCCGACGATCTACCTCGTCGACTGCAGCGGCCTGTTCCTGCCCGAGCAGTCGCGCAGCTTCCCGGGCGCGACCGGCGCCGGGCACATCTTCAAGATGAACAGCCTGCTGAGCGCCCACGGCGTCCCGCAGATCGCCGGCGTGTTCGGCGACTGCATCGCGGGCGGCGGCTACATGCCGATCATCAGCGACCGCGTGTACATGACCGAGCAGGCGTACATGGTCATCGCGGGCGCCGCGCTCATCAAGGGTGCCAAGAGCCAGAAGCTCACCTCGCTCTCGATCGGCGGCCCGGAGGTGCACGTGCACCAGAGCGGCTGCGCCGACGTGCGCGTACCGGACGACGAGACCGCCCTCGCCGCGATCCGAAGGGACGTCTCGCGGCTGCCCTCGTCGGGCGCGGCGTTCTACCGCGGCGGCCGCGGCGCCATCGAGCCGGGCCACCCCGCCTGGGAGCTCGGCGGCATCATCCCGCCCGATCACCGCGAGTCGTACGACGCCATGCAGGTGCTCGCGCGCCTGTGCGACCAGAGCCTCTTCTGGGAGGTGATGCCGGAGATCGGCGAGGAGATGATCTGCGGCGTCGGCCGGGTGGGCGGCCTCTACGCGGGGTTCGTCATCAATCGGCAGGGCCTCGTCGGCGATCCGGACCGCCCGGGGGAGAAGCGACCCTCCGCCATCCTCTACCGGGGCGGCATCGCCAAGATCAGCGCCTTCAGCCGAGCGTGCGACAGCGACGGCATCCCGCTGATCTGGCTCCAGGACATCAGCGGCTTCGACATCGGCACCGAGGCCGAGCGGCAGGGGCTGCTCGCGTTCGGATCGAACCTCATCTACACGAACAGCACGAACGACGTGCCGATGTTCACCGTGCTCCTGCGCAAGGCCTCGGGCGCCGGCTACTACGCCATGAGCGGGCTGCCCTACGACCCGGTCGTGCAGCTCTCGACGCCCGTGAGCCGGCTCAGCGTGATGGAGGGGCGCACGCTCGCCATCGCAACGTACAACACGAAGCTCGACGACGACTTCCGGATCGTGGCGACCGACCCGGAGGAGCGCGCCGCGATCGAGAAGGGCATGCGCGAGGTCGAGCAGCGCATCGAGCGAGACATGGACCCCTACGTCGCCGCCAGGCGGCTCGACACGGACGAGATCGTCGAGCTCGGCGAGCTGCGGGGCTGGCTCGAGGCGCTCGTCGAGATGAGCTACCAGTCGATCGGCTACCGGCGCGTGAAGAACCCGCGCATCTGGTCGCTCCACGACCTGAACGAGCTGGTCGGAGGCGTGCGGTGACGTTCTCACCCGAGCTCGAGGCGCTCGCTCGCGAGGCCTCTGGCGGGCGCGTCGAGGTGCGCTCGCCGGCGGTCGGCTACTGGCGCTCGGCCCCCGATCGGGGCGCCGTCGTGCAGCCCGGGGCCGCCGTCGGCGAGCTGGAGATCCTCGGCGTGCGTCACCGTCTGATCGCGCCCGCCGCGGCGCGGGGGATGGTGGTCGAGCTGCCGGCCGGGCCGCGCCGCGCGCGGCTGCCCGTCGGGTTCGGCGATCTCCTGCTGGTGCTCGATCCCGAAGCGGGCGGCGTGGTGATGGAGGAGGCCTCTGCGGCGCGGGAGGGCGCGGCGGAGGGGGCGCTGGTGTTCCGCGCGCCGAGCAGCGGGCGGTTCTATGCGCGGCCCGGCCCCGGCAAGCCGCCGTTCGTCGAGCAGGGTGCCGAGATCGGCCCGGGCCACACGGTCGCGCTCCTCGAGGTGATGAAGACGTTCAACCGCGTGCAGTACGGGGGCGCGGGCCTGCCCGAGCGCGCGCGGGTCGTGCGCGTCGTGGCGGCCGACGAGGAGGACCTGAACGCAGGCGATCCCATCATCGAGGTCGAGCCGATCTGATCTGATCGACGCACGAAACGACTCCGGCGTCCGAGGTGAAACGGGTACCATCGGGTGCGTGGGACGGCCCGGGTGGTGCATGGTGTGGGCGGCGTGGGCGCTCGCGGCGTGCGGAGGGAGCGTGCCGGCGGCTTCGGTGCCGGCGCCGGGCCCGCCTGCGAGTGAGGCGGCGCCGGCGGTCGCTGCGGCTCCCGAGGAGCCGCTCGGGGAGACCGAGGAGCAGGAGCCCGAAACCCCGGCCGAGCTCGTGCTGTACTACATCCCGAACGACGAGCTGTCGTCGCGTGGAGCGCGTCGATCGCGTCGAGCACGCGCTCGGGTCGGAGCGTACCGAGGAGATGCGCGACGCGGCGCAGGGGATCTGGGACGAGGGCGAGGGTGCGGACCCGCGGGCGCGGGGGCGTGCGCTCGCCGATGCGGCGGTGCGGCGCCTGTTGCCCGTCGTGCTCGACGAGACGGGCGCGACCGAGGACGCCCGGCGGCTCCGGGCGCTTCCGGCGCTCGCCGACGAGGCGTCGGCGCTCGACGCGGTGCGGGCGCTCCGGCCGCTCGTGGCGACGCGGCGCGGGGAGGCGATGAGCTGGCATCCCTCCACCGACTCGGCGGCGTTCGACGCGCTGTGGGCGGTGCACCTCGCCCTGTGGGGCAGGGAGGAGGAAGAGGCGCCGCGGCCCGAGCTCCATCACCTGTGCGACTACGGCCGGTTCCTGGTCGCCGATAGCTGGGCGCTCCTCCTCGAGCTGCTGAGAGAGCTCGGCGAGGACATCGCGACGGCCCGGGTGGAGCCGGAGTACGCAGCCGAGCGGTACGCCGGAGCCGACGAGCCCGAGCTGTCTCGGCGCGAGCAGGCGGCGGTCGCGGCCATCCACGCCGCCGAGCGGGCGATCGTGGCCGCCCTGGTCGATCCGCTGGCCGAGGCGCGCGAGGCGCATGACCTCG
>JBDIVX010000017.1:0-74810 GCA_039794305.1 Candidatus Neutrinellum sp. | reverse complement strand
AGCGAGGCCAGGACGTTCAAGGCGAAGACCGGGAAGCGCTCGGCGAGCCGGAACACGGTCTCCTCGTTCCAGACCAGCACCTTCGAGGGCGCGATCGCGACCGCCGAGGTGGGGTGAAGCGCCTCGGGGTGGTGACACCCGCAGCCGAGGACCTCGCCCGGGCGGACGAGCTGGACGACGATCTGCCGGCCGTCGGCCGAGACCCGCGTGAGCTTGGCCCGTCCCGAGCCGAGGACGAACAGCTCGCTCGCCGCGTCGTCTTGGTCGAAGAAGACGTGGCCCGCCGTGCCCTCGCGGCGGCGTGCCCCCACGAGCACCTCGTGGGCCTGTGGGCGCGTCAGCCCGGTGAAGATGGCGAGCTCCTCGAACAAGGTCTCCGTCCCCCGACTCGGTGCGCTGGCATACACCCGGCCCACTGGAAAAGTCTTTGCACGCCAGCAAAGACACCCTCCCTATCGGGGTGCGTGCGCACGTCGGCAAGGCCCTGGCCCGAGTCTTGAAACCCCACCGGACGCGCCGGCCCGGCCGAGGTCCGGACCGACGGAATCGAGAGGGACAATCCATGTCATTTCAGGCTCTTGGGGCCAACGACGAGCCGCGCGGCTTCGTTGACAATCTGTCAGCAGATGACAATCTGTCTCGCGCCTCTGACGATCAGGCCAGGATGCAAGCCGCCGAGACGACCGTCCTCGTGGTGGACGACGAGCGCTCGAACCTCGAGTCGCTCGAGAAGATCTTCCGCCGTGAGGGCTTCCGCGTCCTCACGGCGGACTCGGGGCGCGCGGCGCTCGACGCGTGCCGGACCCACCGGGTCCACGTCGTCCTGACGGACCTGATGATGCCGCAGATGAGCGGCATCGATCTCATCCGCGCCCTGTCGACGGTCGCCCCCGACGCGGAGGTCGTCGTGATGACCGCCTACGGGACGATCGAGACGGCCGTCGAAGCGATGCGTGAGGGTGCCTACGACTTCGTCGAGAAGCCGCTCAAGCGAATGCAGATCGTCAAGACGGTCACGAAGGCGGCCGAGCGCTTCCAGCTCGTCGCGGAGAACCGCACGCTCAAGCAAGAGCTGTCGGCCCTGAGGAACCGCACGATCGTCGGCTCGTCGTCCACGCTCCGGCACGCCCTCGACACGGCCTCGCAGGCGGCGCCCTCCACCGCCACGGTGCTGATCCTCGGCGAGAGCGGCACCGGCAAGGAGCTGCTCGCCCGTTTGGTGCACGAGAAGAGCAGCCGCCCGGGCCCGTTCGTGGCCGTGAACCTGGCCGCGCTCCCCGAGACGATCGTCGAGGCCGAGCTCTTCGGGCACGAGAAGGGCGCTTTCACGGGCGCGGTCGGCAAGCGCGAGGGCCGCATCGCGCAGGCCAAGGGCGGCACCCTGTTCCTCGACGAGATTGGCGAGCTGTCGCCGCAGGTGCAGGTCAAGCTCCTGCGCGTCCTGCAGGAGGGAGAGTACGAGCCGCTCGGCGGCCGCACCGAGCGCGCGGACTTCCGGCTCATCGCCGCGACCAACCGCGACCTGCGAAAGGCGGTCGAGGCGGGCGACTTCCGCGAGGACCTGTACTACCGGCTGAACGTCATCGCCATCACCTGTCCACGGCTCGCCTCCCGCAGGGACGACGTCCCCCTGCTCGTCGACCACTTCGTCGCCCTGTACTGCCGCAAGAACGGCAAGCCGCGCATGGAGGTCGCGCGCGAGGCGCTCGACCGGCTCATGGCGTACGACTGGCCGGGCAACGTGCGCGAGCTCGAGAACGTGATCGAGCGGGCCGTCGTCCTCGGCAAGAGACCGGTCATCGGCCCCGAGGATCTGCCGGCGCCCATCGCCACCGCCGAGGCCCGGGGCGAGACGCTCGCGTTCCCGATCGGGACGCCGCTGTCCGAGGTGGAGCAGCGGATCATCCAGGCCACGCTCGCCCACACCGAGGGAGACAAGCAGCTCGCCGCTCAGCTCCTCGGCATCAGCGCGCGCACCATCTACCGCAAGCTGGATCGGGACTGACAATTTGTCATCGGCCCGGTCGACCCCTGACACCTTGTCCGCGCCGCGTGCCGCGAATGTTCGGAATCCATTGGCCTATCGGGTCGTTCTGGACTAGGCACACGCGTTGCTGAAAGGGGGGGTCGGACAGGAGCGCCGTGGGAAACACCCGCCAACGACGCATCGCCATCGGCATCATCTTCGCGAGCATCGCCCTGTCGGCGCTGTTCCTCGCACAGGGTACGACCGCCCTGCTCGCGGGGGCGCTCCTCGAGCTCGATCCCACCGTGGCCGAGCAGGCCCAGACGCGGAGGCCGCCGGGGGCGGGGCGCGCGGAGGTCGGCAGCCGCGCCGACGCGACGAACATCCTCCGACGGAACATCTTCGACTCGGAGACGGGCGATCTGCTCGCGGTCGCCGCCCCGGCCGAGGAGACGGGCGACGAGGAGGACGTCGTCATCGATCCGAACGCGCCGCCGCCTCCGTGCGAGGGCTCGATCCGGCTCGTGGGCTCCCTCGTCAACGCCCGCTACCCGGAGTGGTCCTTCGCGGCCATCGTGGGCCCTGCCGGCAAGGCGCTCTTGTACCGGGCGGGCATGAGCATCGAAGGGCGTGAGCTGCTCGCCGTCGGCTCGAGCCTCGTCTTCCTCAAGCCCACGAACGGAAGCGTCTGCTCGCTCGCGATGTTCGATCCGAGCGCGCCGGAGCGGCCGCAGCCGGCCGTGCAGCCGCAGGCGACCCCGAGCGCCGTCGTCCGCCGCGAGAGGAACGAGGAAGAGGACGAGAGCGGCAACATCAGCAGCTCCGAGCTCGAGCAGGGGATCACCCGCGTCAGCGACACCGAGTTCACCGTCGCGCGGGGCCTCGTCGACCAGTTGCTCGAGAACCAGGCGGAGCTGATGCGCACCGCGCGCATCATCCCGCACCAGGAGGGGGGGCGGACGGTCGGCGTCAAGCTCTACGGCATCCGCCGCAACAGCCTGCTCGGCCGCCTCGGCCTGCAGAACGGCGACATGCTCCGGACCATCAACGGCTACGACATGACCAGCCCCGACAGCGCGCTCGAGGCGTACTCGCGGTTGCGAGGCGCCAACAACCTCACGGTGAGCGTGGTGCGGCGGGGGCAGGCCATGAACGTCGACTACAACATCCAGTGACTCGAGAGGGGCCCCGCGCGTGAGACTTCGAACCGCGATACCGATTCTGCTGCTGGCCACCGCCGTCATGGTGGCCGGGCTCGCGAGCGCACAGCAGCGGCCCGAGGTCCCGACGCCGCAGCTTCCGATCCAACCGGGCCGGCTGCGTCCCGCGCAGCGCATGCTGGAGAAGGCGGCCGAAGACCGCGCCGCACAGCAGAGAGCCAAGCAGACCAAGCAGCAGCCACCGGCCGGCGGCGGGCCCGAGACACCGGGCGGGGCGATCGGAGGGCCGCCCGACGTCACGCAGTTCGAGACCGGGCTCGACTACCGCCCGATGCCCCCCGGCGCGCCGGTCACCTTCAACCTCGAGGACGCCGACCTGCCGGATCTGGTGCGGCTCGTCTCGCAGATCACCGGCAAGCGCTTCATCCTCCCGGGCAAGGCCCGCAGCATCAAGGCGACCGTCTACGCCCCGACGAAGGTCACGGCCGCCGAGGCGTACAACGCGTTCCTGTCCATCCTGGACCTCAACGGCATGACGGTCGTGCCCTCGGGGCGGTACCTGAAGATCGTCGAGACCTCGGGGATCGAGAACCAGCCCATCCCGACCTACACGGGTGGGACCGCGACGCCGGGCAGCGACCGGTACGTGACCCGGATGCACCGGGTCGAGAACGTGTCGGCCGAGGACGTGGCGCAGCTCCTGAGCCGTTTCAAGACCCGCGAGGGCAACGTCACCGCCTACGCGCCGACCAACACGGTGATCATCACCGACCTCGGGTCCAACATCCGCCGCATGCTGCGGGTCGTCGAGGCCATCGACGTGCCGCGCACCGGCGAGCAGATCTGGATCGAGCCGATCCACTACGCCAACGCGACCGAGCTCGCCGCGCGACTCCAGGAGATCTTCCCGGTGGGACAGCCCGCCGGCGGCGGAGGAGGGGCGGCCGCGGCGCAGCCTTCGCCGCCGCGGCCGGGGCGACAGGCCGCGGCGCGGGCGGCGGGGCAGGCGGCCAACCAGGGCGCGACGACGGTGGGCTCGCGCTCGGGCGAGACGCGCATCACGAAGATCCTCCCCGACGAGCGGACCAACTCCCTCATCATCCTCGCGACCGAGCGCGCCTACCTGCGGATCCTCGAGCTCATCCGCCAGCTCGACGTGCCGCTCGAGGGCGAGGGGCGCATCCACGTCCACTACATCCAGCACAGCGACGCCGAGGAGATCGCGAGCACGCTCTCGAGCCTGATCGGCGACACCGGCGCCGCCCGGCCCCAGGCGCGCGCCGGACAGGCGCAGGGACAGGCCGCCGCAGGCGGCGTGGCGGCGGCCGGAGCGCTGTTCGAAGGCGAGATCCGAGTCACGGCCCACAAGCCCAGCAACGCGCTCGTGATCACCTCGTCGCTCCACGACTACGCCGCGCTGCGGCGCGTCATCGAGCGGCTCGACGAGCCGCGAAGGCAGGTCTTCATCGAGGCCGTCATCATGGAGCTGAGCGTCAACCGCTCGCGGAGCCTCGGCATCAGCTTCCACGGCGGCGTCGCCGGCTTCCCGGAGGACGGCTCGCTCACGCTGCTCGGGAGCAACGCGCAGACCTCGCTGGCCTTCCCCGCGGATCAGAACAGCCTGACCGGGCTCGCGCTCGGCGTCCGCGGCCCGAACATCCCCGAGTCGCAGCAGCTCATCGGGCTCTCGGTGCCGGCCTTCGGTGTGGTCCTGAACGCCCTCGCCAACTCGGGGGACGCCAACATCTTGTCGACGCCGCACATCATCGCGATGGACAACGTGGAGGCCGAGATCAGCATCGGCGAGAACGTCCCGCTGCAGACATCCGGCTTCAACGTGGGCGGGCTCGGCGGGCTCGGCTCGCTCGGCGCGCTGGCGGGCGCGCAGGGAGCGCAGGCCGGCGGCGCCGCGGGGCTCGCCGGCCTGGCGGGGCTCGCGGGCGGAGGCTTCGCCGGGTCGGTGCCGCGGCAGGACGTGGGCACGACGATTCGCATCACCCCGCACATCAACGAGGCGGACGAGGTGCGGATGGAGATCCAGGAGGAGATCTCCGCCGCCCAGCCGACCACCGAGGGCACCCTCGGCGTCCGCTCCGTCACCAAACGCACGGCCAAGACCGAGCTCGTGGTCCGCGACGGGCAGACGGTGGTCATCGGCGGGTTGATGCGGGACGAGGTCCTGAACACCGAGACGAAGATCCCCATCCTGGGCGACATCCCGGTGCTCGGCGTGCTGTTCCGCCAGAGCGAGCGCACGACCCGCAAGAGCAACCTGCTCCTGTTCCTCACGCCCTACGTGATCCGGGACTCGAGCGACCTGCGCTCGATCTTCGAGCGGAAGATGCGCGAGCGCCAGGAGTTCATCGACCGGTACTTCGTGTTCGGCGACCACGACTACGACCCGCCCGTCGACTACACGCGCACGCGCGGGCTCGTCCTCGAGATCATCAACGAGATCGACGAGATCGCGCTCGAGCGGGAGCTCTACGAGCACCTCCAGGCCCAACCACCGCCGGAGCACGTCCCTCGGCCGCCGGTCGGACGCGTCGAGGTCGAGGTGCAGCCCGGCGAAGGCGACATCGTCATCGTCCCCGGGGGCGAGGAGGAGATGGGTGACCAATCGGGCTCGCCGCAGATCCAGATCGAGCAGCCCGACCTTCCGGACAGCGCCGCCGAGCCGGAGCCAGAGGAGTAGATGGAGGCGCGGTTCGTCGGCGAGATCCTGGTGAGGCAGGGCGCCCTCACGCCCGAGAAGCTGGAGGAGGTGCTCCAGATCTCCGCGGAGCGAGGCGCCCCGCTTCCGGATGTCCTCATCGCGACCAACGCGGTGGACGAGGAGGGCCTCGTGCGCGCGCTCGCCGCCGAGGCCGGCCTCGAGGTCCAGACGGCCATCAAGCCCGAGACCATCCCGCCGGAGCTGATCGACCGGGTCCCCATCACCTTCGCACGCCAGCACCGCGTCCTGCCGCTCTCGGAGGACGGCGGCGTCGTGCGCGTCGCGGTCGCCGACCCGCTGGACCTGTACCCGCTCGACGACCTTCGCGTCCTGCTCGACCGGCGCGTCGAGCCGGTCGCGATCCCGGGCGACCGGATCGAGGACGCGATCAACCGCGTCTACGAGCGCAAGGACGAGGCGGCGCTCGAGGAGAACAAGGACTCCGGACAGGACGTCGAGGAGCTGCAGGACCTCATCGACATGACCGACGAGGCGCCGGTCATCCGATGGGTGAACAACCTGTTCTACACCGCCGTGCGCGACCGCGCGTCGGACATCCACATCGAGCCGACCGACCGCGACGTGGTGGTGCGGTACCGGATCGACGGTAGGCTCTTCCCGAAGAAGACCGCCCACCGCGGGTTCCTTCCCTCCATCGTGAGCCGCGTGAAGATCGAGGCCGGGCTCAACATCGCCGAGAAGCGGCTGCCCCAGGACGGCCGCATCACCAAGAAGATCGCCGGCAAGCTCATCGACGTCCGCGTCTCGACGATCCCGACCGCGAAGGGCGAGCGCATCGTCATGCGTCTGCTCGACAAAGAGCAGGTGCTCCTCGATCTCCCGGACCTCGGGTTCGACCGGACGCAGCTCCACACGATGAACAAGCTGATCGGCCGGCCGAACGGGATCATCCTCGTCACCGGCCCGACCGGCTCCGGCAAGACGACGACGCTCTACGCCTGCCTGAACAAGATCAACCGGCCCGAGCTCAACATCCTGACAGTCGAGGATCCGGTCGAGTACGAGCTCAAGGGCATCGGTCAGATGCAGATCCAGCCCAAGATCGGGCTGACCTTCGCGTCGGGCCTCCGGAGCTTCCTCCGTCAGGATCCGGACGTGATCATGGTCGGCGAGATCCGCGACACGGAGACCGCGGAGATCGCCATCCACGCGTCGCTCACCGGCCACCTGGTGCTCTCGACGCTCCACACGAACGACGCGCCGACGGCGGTGACGCGCCTGGTCGACATGGACATCCAGCCGTTCCAGATCAGCTCGTCGGTGATGGCGGTCCTGGCGCAGCGGCTGGTCCGCAGGCTCTGCTTCCACTGCCGCCAGCCCTACGATCCGACCCAGGAGGACCTCCGCGAGCTCGACATCGACCCCGCGCGGATCACCGAGCTCCGTGACGACGCGATGGCAGCCCTCGTCCTGCCGCCCTCGGTGGCCGCGCCGGCGACGCCCGTGCCCAGCCTCGAGAAGCACGGCGAGGTGATCGAGCTGTCGGCGGGCGACCTGGTCGAGGAAGAGCCCACGCAGGTGAAGGCGATCTTCCCCGCGCCGGCCGGCCACTCCGACAAGGTGCAGTTCTACAAGCCGGTCGGCTGCGAGGAGTGCAGCAACACGGGGTACCGCGGCCGTGTCGGCATCTACGAGATGATGCTGGTGGACGAGCCCGTCCGCCGCGAGATCCTCGACAGCAGCGACTCGAACACCATCATGCGCGTGGCGCAGAGCCGCGGGATGCGCTCGCTCCGCGAGGACGGGGCCCGCAAGGTGCTCGCCGGGCTCACCGCCGTCGACGAGGTGCTCGCGGCCACGCAGGCCACCGAGGTCGGGTGATCGTCATGGCGGTCTACGAGTGGCGCGGGATCAACCCCTCCGGAAAGAACGTCAAGGGCGTCCGCGACGCGGACAACCCCAAGGCGCTCCGGACGCTCTTGCGCCGCGAGGGCGTGATGGTGACCGAGGTGACCGAGGAGTCGGTCGCCCGCAAGAAGAAGGCGCGCGAGGTCGACTTCAAGCGCCTGTTCCAGCGCGCCAACGCCCACGACGTGGCCATGGCGACGCGGCAGCTCGCGACCCTGCTGAAGAGCGGCATCCCGCTCGTGGAGGCGCTGAGCGCCCTCATCGACCAGCTCGACCAGCCCGATCTCTCCTCGGCCTTCACGCAGACGCGCGACAAGGTCAACGAGGGCACGAGCTTCGCCGACGCGCTCAAGGCGCACCCGAAGCTCTTCTCGGCGCTGTACGTGAACATGGTGGCGGCGGGCGAGGCGTCGGGCACGCTCGAAGCGGTCCTCGCCCGGCTCGCCGACTTCCTCGAGAACCAGGCCAAGCTCAAGAGCAAGATCACGAGCGCCCTCGCCTACCCCGCGTTCATGATGCTCATGAGCGTCGGCATCATCTTCATCATGATGATCGTGGTCGTGCCGAAGGTCACGGCCATCTTCCAGGACTTCAACCAGAGCCTGCCCTGGTACACGCGCCTGATGATCTGGACCAGCGACGTGTTCACCGGCTACTGGTGGCTCCTGCTCGCGATGCTGATCGGAGGCGTCTACGGCTTCCGCCGCTGGAAGGGCACCGAGGAGGGTCGCAAGCGCTGGGATCGTCTCGTGCTCGGCGCCCCGCTCTTCGGGAAGCTCGTGACCATGGTCGCGGTGACGCGGTTCGCACGGACGCTCGCGACGCTCCTCGCGAGCGGCGTCCCCGTCCTCAGGGCGATGGAGATCACGCGGAACGTCCTCGGAAACACCGAGCTGATGCGGGTCATCGAGGAGGCGCGAAACAGCGTGCGCGAAGGCGAGAGCATCGCCCAGCCGCTCAAGCGCAGCGGGCGCTTCCCACCGATCGTGACGCACATGATCGCGATCGGAGAGCGATCCGGCCAGCTCGAGGAGATGCTCGAGAACGTGGCGAGCGCCTACGACGCGCAGGTCGAGGCGCGCGTCGCCACGATGACGTCGCTCCTCGAGCCCCTGATCATCGTGCTGATGGGCGGCGTCTCGGGCGGGATCACCTTCGCCATCCTCATGCCGCTCTTGCAGATCAACGAGTTCGTCAGGTGATGGATGGCGCGATCCAGGAAAGGGCGAGGCATCTCGCTCCCGTGGGAGCAGCGGGGCGTCTGGGCCCGGCAGGTGCTCGCCGGGCCGCGGTGGAAGGTGGCGCTGCTCGTCCTGCTCCTTCTGCTCGGCGCGTGGGGCGTGGCCCGCGCGGCGATGGACCAGGCGCACCTGCGAGAGACCCGCGCCGCCATCGCGGAGGTGCACCGCGCGATCGAGTCCTTCCGGGCCGACCTCGGCCGCTGTCCCCGCTCGACCCAGGAGCTGGTCGACCCGCCCCGCCCGGGGCGCGGCTACCTCCGGGAGATCCCCACCGACGGGTGGGGCAGGCGCCTGTGGGTGCGATGCCCCGGACGCGACGATCCCGCCGGCGCCGACGTCGTCTCGGCCGGCCCGAGCGGTTCGTTCTTCGTAGACGACAACGTCATGTAGGAAAGCAAATGATCGAGCTCAACACTGCCAAGCGCCTTCGCCGGATCGCTCGCCGTCGCCGGGAAGGCATGACCCTCATCGAGATCATGATCGTGGTGATCATCATGGCGCTGATCGCCACGGCGGTGGGCGTCGCGGTGCTGCCGCGGCTCCAGCAGGCGCGGGAGGACACCACGCGCAGCGACGCCCAGGCCATCCGCTCTGCGGTCACCATGTACCTGGGCGAGAACCCGGGCGGCGGCTGCCCGGGCATGGAGGAGCTCGTCGAGGGCGGCTACATCGACCGGACCAAGCGGACCGCCGACGCCTGGGACAACGACTTCGCCATCCAGTGCGAGGGCGACGAGGTCATCGTGGTCTCCGCGGGCGCCGACGGCCAGATGGGCACCGAGGACGACATCCAGTGAGCTGACCCGACGTGAGCCCCCGCCGCCACAGACTGCGCCGATCTCGCGAGGGCATGACCCTCATCGAGATCATGATCGTGGTCGTGATCATCGCGATCGCGGCGGTGGGGATCACCTTCTCGGTGGGGGCGTTGACTCGGACCCGGCTCCGATCGGGCTGCGTCAAGGTGATGGCGGCGACGCGCTTCGCCTACAACCGGGCCGTGTCGCAGGGGACGACGGTGCGCATCGTGATCGACGCTGACGCGAACACGATCTCCATCGAGGAGGCGCACGGCCGGGTCACGCTCGCGCGGATGGACGACCCGCGGCGGGAGAACGTGGAGAGCGAGGACGACTCGGCGGCCGTGGACCCTTGGGCGGCGGCGCAGCAGCGGCTCGAGGAGACGATGCGCCCGAGCTTCGGCGCCTCGCCCTTCTCCCCCATCCGGGGCCGCGACGGCGAGACGATGAGCCGGTACCAGCCGCAGCCGATGGGCGACGGCATCCAGGTCGTCCGGATGATCCTCCCGCACGAGCCGGAGCCGCGCGAGGCCGGCAAGGGGGCCATCTACTTCTTCCCGCACGGGATGACCGAGCACGCCGTCGTTCAGCTCACCGACGGGTCGAGGGTGTACTCGGTGGAGATCCACCCCCTCACCGGCCGCGGCAAGGTGCACACCTTCCCCTTCGAGCCGGAGCCCGTCCGCGAGAGCGCCCGCGACGAGGACCTCAGCGAAGTGGAGGACACGCTTTGAGGCGTTCTCGATCCGGCTTCACGTTGCTCGAGGTGATGGTCGCCGTGGCGATCCTCGCGCTGGCCCTGACCGCGATCTTCAGCAGCGAGGCGGGGGCGATCAAGGTCCACCACCGGGCGCGCAAGACGACGGTCGCGACCCTCCTCGCCCGCTGCAAGATGGCCGAGATCGAGGAGCACCTCGGCGAGGAGGGGATGCCCGCGCTCGAGGAAGCGGGCTCGGACGGCTGCTGCGAGGACGCCGAGCAGGACGGCTACTCCTGCGACTGGACCGTCACGCGGGTCGAGCTCCCGGAGCCCGCGCTCGAGGGCGACGCGCTCGGGCTCGGGGGCGAAGAGACCGAGGAGCCCGGCGCCCCCGACCCCGCAGAGCTCGCCTCGGGCGGGACGTCCATCGAGGACATCCTGGGCGGGGCGGGCGTGGGCGGCGAGGGCGACGTCATGGGCCAGCTCGCCATGCAGTACGCCTACCCCGTCCTCAAGCCGGCCATCGAGGAGCAGGTCCGCCGGATCACCGTCACCGTCAAGTGGCAGGAGGGAAGCCGCGAGCACTCCTTCGACGTCGTCCAGTACTACGTCGCCACCCCCGAAGAGGAGGGCGGGCAACCATGAGGTCCCGGGACCGCCAGCTCGGGATGACGCTGATCGAGGCGATGGTCGCCGTCGTGATCCTCGCGATCGTGATGAGCCTCGTGTGGGGAGGGTTCTCGCAGACGTCCAAGAACAAGCAGCACGTCGAGGAGGAGGCGGACCGGTACCACATCATCCGCATCGCGCTCGAGCGGATGACCCGGGAGCTGTCGATGGCCTACGTGTCGGCCCAGCTCAACCCGAACGAGAGCCTCAACCTCATGAAGACCGCCTTCGTGGGGACCGACCGTTCGGGCGGCGACCGCATCGACTTCACCTCGTTCTCCCACCGGCGGCTCTACCGCGACGCGCACGAGTCGGACCAGAACGAGCTCGGCTACTTCGTCACGCGACACCCGGACGACTCGTCGATCAAGGTGCTGGCCCGGCGCGAGCAGAACCGCATCGACGAGGATCCACGCCGCGGCGGGCGCATCCAGATCCTGGTCGAGGACGTGAAGGATTTCCAGCTCGAGTACTACGACCCGCTGACCGAGGAGTGGCAGACGACCTGGGACACGACCCAGTCCGCCGCCGAGCCCAACCGCTTACCGACCCAGGTGAAGATCACCCTGACCGTCCCGGACCTCCGCTACCCGGACCGGGAGCGCGTCTTCGGCACCCGCGCCACCGTCAACATCACCTGGGCTCTGAACCACGCCACCTACAACCCGTGACCACGATGACCGCCATACGCGCGCCGTTCGGCGTGCTCTCGCCCTCGGACGACTCCCGTCGCCGCGAGCGGCGCGCGGGCGCGCGGCGGGGCCGGAGCAAGCGCGAGCAGGGGGTCGCGCTCGTCGTCGTGATGAGCACCATCGCCATCCTCGCGGTGATGCTCGCGGACATGCACGAGAACACGGGGACCGAGCACGCCATCGCGATGAACCAGCGCGACCAGCTCCGCGCCGAGTACATGGCCAAGAGCGGGCTCAACCTGACGCGCCTCCTCGTGAAGGAGGAGCCCCAGATCCGGCAGACGGTCGCGCCCTTCTACCAGATGCTCCTCGGCCGCCCGCCGCCCCAGCTCTCGGTGTGGGCCCTCGCGAGCGAGATCCTCCAGCCGTTCTGCGACTACGAGGCCTCGCAGGAGAACGCCACGCAGGTGGGGATCGACCTCGGAGCCGCGCAGGGCATGGGCGACCTCCCGGGCACCTGCGAGATCCAGGCGCTCGCCGAGAACAGCAAGATCAACGTGAACGACCCCCTGCTCCGCGACGGCAACCTCGCCCGGCGGAGCGTGGCGATGCAGGTCTTCGCCATGATCGGCGGCTACCAGTCGCCGAGCCCCTACGACCCGCTGTTCGAGCAGCGCGATCCCGACGGCAACTTCACGAGCCGCCTCGACATGGTCAGCGCGCTCATCGACTGGTGGGACCCCGACACCGAACGCACCCTCTTCGACCCGGGCGCGGGCGAGATCACCAGCTCGGGCGGTGAGGACGACCTCTACCAGAGCTTCGCGGACCCGTACCGCGTGAAGAACGCGCCCTTCGACTCGCTCGAGGAGATCCGCCTCGTCCGGGGCGTGGGTGACGACTTCTGGGCCACCTTCATCGAGCCCGACCCGGACGACCCCGAGTCGCGCAACGTGACGATCTACGGATCGGGCTCGGTCAACCCGAACGAGGCGCCGCCGGAGGTGCTCCTCGCGCGGCTGTGCTCGTTCCTCGGCGACCAGCCGCTCTGCGTGGACCCGGTCGAGGCGTCGAAGTTCATCCAGCTCGTCCGGACCATCCGTGCCATGTTCCCCATCCCCTTCTTCAGCCGCTCGGCGGACTTCCTCTCGTTCGTCGAGGGCCGGGGCGGGCCGCGCGACCTCTACCCCATGCTCAAGGTGATGCTCGGCGACGAGCACCCGTTGCTCTTCACCCCCGTCACGATCCCCCAGAACATGCGTACGGAGATCGACAACTCGTTCGTCACGGCCGCCCGCATCCTCACCGTCGAGTCGACGGGCGTGGTCGGGCGCAGCCGCGTGCGGATCCGCACCGTCATGAACTTCCACGACCGGTGGACGCCCCCGCCCCCGAACGCAGGCAGCATGCCCCCACTCGGCATCTTCCACCACTACCGCATCGACTGATACTCATGGCAACGGTACTCGGTCTCGACATCGGATCACGCTCGGTACGTGGGGCGCTCGTGCGTGCCTCGCTGCGCAAGGTCGAGGTCGTGCGCTACGTGGAGGTGGAGCTCGGCCCGAAGACCGACCCACAGGGACGCGCCGACGCGCTGCGCGAGGGCATCCGCCAGGCGATCGCGCAGTGCGGCAAGCCTCCCGACCGTGTGGTGACCCGGCTCGACGGGCGCGAGGCCTCGCTCCGGGTGCTGGAGATCCCGGCGGGCGCGGCCAAGCGCCTCGCCGAGGTGCTGCCCTTCGAGCTCGAGAGCCTGCTCCCGTTCCCACCGGAAGAGGCGGTGATCGACCACCAGCCGATCGACCAGCGAGAGGGCCAGCTCCGCGTCCTCGCCGCCGCCGCGCCCCGCGAGCGCGTCGCGATGCGCCTCGCCGAGCTGCGCGACGCGGGGCTCGAGCCGAAGGAGCTGGCCGTGGGCGCCGCGGCGCTCGACGGCCTGGTGCCGCTCTTGCCCATGCTCCAGCAACCCGGGCCCTTCCTGCTCCTCGACATCGAGGAGGACGAGACGGACCTGTGCATCCTCGAGAACGGCCGCTGCGCCGCCGTCCGCACGCTCTCGAGCGGCCTCGACGACGTGGCGAGCGGCCGACTGGACCGCGAGATCCGCGCGACGATTACCGCGTGGCGGGCGGCGGGCGCCGTCCAGCCCGTCGAGTGCCTCGTCATGGGCTCCGCCGCGCTGCAGGACGAGACGGCGCCGTGGCTCGCGAGCAAGCTCGGGATCGAGACGCGCGCCGCGCCGCTGCCCCTCTTGCCGGGCGGCGAGATCGGCGTCGCCTCCTTCGGCCGGGCGGCCGCCCTCGCCTGCCGAACCGCGGGGCGCGCCAGGCGCATCGACATGCGCCAGGGCGAGTTCGCACCGAAGCGCGCGATGGGCGCCCTCCGCCAGCACACGCGGCTCATCGCGATCGGCGCCGCCGCCGTGTTCCTCTCCTTCGCCTTCGCGACCTGGGCCCGCTGGAGCCTGCTCGCGGACGAGAACGACGCGCTGTCGGCCGAGCTCGCGCGCGTCACGGAGGAGGCATTCGGCGAGGAGACGACGAGCCCGACCCGCGTCCAGGAGCTGCTCGAGCGCGGCCCCCGGGCGCAGGATCCTCTCCCCCGCTTCGACGCCTACCACGCGGTCGACGCGCTGAGCGGGCTCATCCCGTCGGAGATCACCCACGACACGAGGCGCCTGCACATCGAGCTCGACGAGGAGGGACACGGCGGCCGCTTCGAGCTTCAGGGCACGGTGGCGAGCGTCGCCGAGCGCGACCAGATCGCGCAGGCGATCGAGAGCCACGAGTGCTTCCGCGACATCGAGAAAGGCCGCACGACCCCCGGGCCGGGCAACGAGGGGCTGAACTACCAGATCGAAGCGGTCATCCGTTGCCCGGGTGCTCCCGAGCCCACCGAAGGCCGATCGAGGAGGCGCAATGGCTCTTAGTGTCCTCGAGAGCGCCCGGGCGGCGTACGAGAACCTGAACGACCGCGAGCGCAAGCTCGTGACGGTGCTCGGCGTCGTCCTGGTGGCGTTGTTCGTCTTTCTGCCGATCTGGCTCTTGACCAGCTCCATCGGCGACGTCCAGGAGGAGAACGAGCAGATCCGGCAGGCGCTGCGCGACATCTCGCGCCACGGCGGCGAGCTCGCCCAGTGGGAAGAGGAGCGGGCCGCCGCCGAGCGCCGGTACCAGACGCCGGCGCCGCCGCTCGGCAGCTTCCTCGAGGCCAAGGCCCGCGAGGCGGGCTACGACCGCCCGCTCGAGGTCACCGATCAGCCCGAGAAGGTCTCGGGCGGCTTCACACGCCGCAACACGCGCGCGTCGCTCCCGGGCGTGGGTCTGCGGTCGGCCATCGACATGATGGCGGCGGTCGAGAACAGCCCCTACCCCGTGGCCATCGAGCGGCTGCACATCGAGCACTACCAGACGGGCGACCGCTACAACGTCCAGCTCGGCGTGATCGCCTTCGACAAGAACGATCGGGGCGGGCGCGGAGGTGGCGACGCGCAGGACGACGGCGACGCACCTCGGCGCACGAAGCGCCCCGGCCCCCCGGCACCGCCATGAAGCCCTCTCTACGAAAGAAGATCCTCCTCTACGCCGCCTACGTGGGGTTCTTCTTCACGTGCTTCGTCGTGTTCGCCTACTGGACGTTCCCCTACGACCGGCTCCGAGACTTCGTGGTCCAGGAGGTCGAGCGGCCGAAGGGACCGGACGGTCAGCGGCGGCCGAGCGGCGTCCAGCTCTCCATCGGCGAGCTGAGCCCCTCGTGGGTGACGGGCGTCGAGCTCGAGGACGTCACGGTGATCAAGCAGCCGGAGGACGCGGACGGGCGCCCGATCGAGATCACGCTCGAAGAGGTGAGCGCGCGCGTAGGCCTCTTCGCGCTCCTCGGCGGGACGACCGACGTCAGCTTCGACACCACGGTCGGGGGCGGCACGATCGAGGGCGAATTCGAGGAGGGCGAGGAGCTCACGCGCCTCGAGGCGGAGGTCGAGCAGGTCCAGCTCCGGCAGCTCGGCATCATGAACGCGCTGATCGGCCTTCCCGTCGCCGGCGTGGCCGACGGCACCGTGAGCCTCACCATCGCGGACGACAACAGCCAGACCGACGGCGAGGTCGCGCTCACCGTCGATAACCTCCAGGTGGGCGGCGGCCAGGTGCCCGTGCCGGGCATGAGCGGCGGCCTCACGGTCGAGCGCATCCGGGCCGGCAAGCTCGAGGTCGCCATGGACGTGGAGGACGGCGTCGCCCGCATCCAGAAGCTCCAGTCGAACGGCGACGACCTCCAGATCCAGGGCTCCGGCACGATCCGACTGATGCGCCCCCTCAAGATGTCGCGTCTCGATCTGCTCCTGCGCGTCGCCTTCTCCGACGGCTACCGCAACCGCAGCGACCACACCCGCCGCCTCTTCAGCGCCATGGACTTCGTCCCCGATCTCCGCGCCGCCCGCACCCCCGACGGCGCCCTGCAGTGGCGCATCAACGGCTCCCCCGGCTCCCGCCTCTCCACCACCCCCTCCGGCCGCGCCCGCGGCCCGGGCGGCGCGGATGAGGCCGGCGAGTAGTCCGTAGCCACGGATTGGGATTACCATCCGGCGACTTCGCCTCGTGCGAGGAGGAGGAGGGGCACATGAAGACCTGGCTCGTCGTCTTGGTGGTTTGCACGGTGGGGTTTGCCGGCTGCTCGGGGGACGACGACTCCTCCGGTTCCGGCACCGATGCGGGAACCGACGGCGGGGGTCCGGGCGGCGACGGCGGGACGGACGCGACCGTCGTGGACGCCGCCGAGGATGCCGGGCCCTGCGGATCGTGCGCCGCCCCCACGCCGGTCTGCCGCGAGGCGGACGGCACCTGCGTCGCTTGCGTCGCCGACGGAGACTGTTCAGGAGACACGCCGCGCTGCGACACCGCCACGAACGAATGCGTGGCCTGCCTCGATCACGAGGACTGCACCGACCCCGCGGCAGCCCAGTGCGAGGACGGAGCGTGCGTGCCCTGCTCGACGAGCGATCACTGCGCCGGCACCGGCGGCGCCGTCTGCGACGACTCGGGCGAGACCGCGACGTGCGTGGAGTGCACCGACGGCGATTCGAGCGCCTGCGGGAGCAGCCAGACCTGCAACCTCCTCGACGGCACGTGCGTGGACGTCGCTCCCGGCTCGCGGGGGAGCTGCGAGAGCTGCACGAACGACCTCCAGTGTGCCACGGACCACCGCTGCATCCGTCTCGAGTTCCCGACGGGCACACCGCGCGAGACGGGCCATTGCCTCCGCCAGGAGTCGGCCGGGTGCAGCAATCCATACCGCTACCTGATCACCCGGACCAGCCTCTCGGGTGCGGCCGCCGAGCCCTACTGCGGCATCGACGAAGAGCGCTCGACCTGCGAGGCGATCGCGGCGCTCTACGCGGACGCGGACTGCACCGAGGACGGCGCGTGCACCATCGACGGGACCGATACGGAGGTGCCCGGCGCCGTGTGCGGACGCGTATCGGGTGCCGACGGCAAGTGCACGTACGAATGCACCACCAGTCTCTACTGCCCCGCCGCCGTGCCTTGCGGGGGTACGAGCGGGTACTGCGGCGGTAGCTGACGAGCCGCCCCGCTGGACGCGACGGGTGCGCGCTCTGCCCCTTCGGCGAGGGCGACACGTGCGGTTGCGCCGAGAGCGCGGACTGCGCGGGATGCGAGGCGGAGGCCCGGGCCGGCCGGGACTGCGTCGCGCGCGAGTGCCCGAGCTGCGTGCGCTGACAGGCCCGGCCCGCACGTGCGAAGGTGGAGCCGATGCGCTCCACGCTCGCCCTGCTCGCGCTCGCCTGGCTCGTCGCGCCGCCCGCCGCCGCCCAGACGCGCACCGAGATGGCGCCCATGCGGGATGGCGTCCGGCTCGCGACCGATCTCTACCTGCCGGCGGGTGACGGGCCGTTCGCGGCGCTCCTCGTCCGGACGCCCTACGACAAGGGCGCGCTGACGGAGGCGGGCGACGGCGTGTCGGCGCTCGGCATGGCGGTGGTCGTCCAGGACATGCGCGGTCGGTTCGCCTCGGAGGGCGTCGACTGCGTCTTTCGCTGCGACGCCGAGGACGGCCAGGACACGATGGCGTGGATCGCCGCGCAGGGCTGGTACGGCGGACCCATCGTGACGTACGGCGGCTCGGCGCTCGGCATCGTCCAGTACATGGCGGCGCCGGGCGCACCCGACGACCTCGCGGGGATGTGGGTCGAGGTCGGGACGCCGACGGTCTACGAGCATGCCTTCTTCCAGGGCGGCGCCTTCCGGCAGCGCATGATCGAGGGCTGGCTCGAGAACCAGGGCAGCGCCTTTTTCCTCGACGACGTGAAGGCGCATCCGACCATGGACGCGTTCTGGGAATCGGTCCAGACGGACGGCCGCTTTGCCGAGGTGAACGTGCCCGCGGTCCACTGGGGCGGCTGGTACGACATCTTCCTCCAGGGCACGATCGACGCCTTCCGCGGGTACCAGCACCAGGGGGGCGACGGCGCCCGCGGCCAGCAGATGCTCGTGATGGGGCCGTGGGTGCACGGCGGCTGGGGGCGTCGCGAACAGGGCGATCTCGTGTTCCCCGAGGCATCGATCGCCCCGCCGCTCGGCGACAATTTCCCGGTCCGGTGGGTCTTGCACCGGGCGGGCATCCTTCGCGAGGACACGATCGACGCGCTCGATCCGGTGCATTACTGGGTGCTGGGGGACGTCGACGACCCGGCCGCGCCGGGGAACGAGTGGCGCTCGGCGAGTGACTGGCCGATCCCGACGGCGCCCGTGCGGGTGTACCTCGGGCCGGACGGCGCGCTCGCAGAGGCCTGCCCACCGGACGGCGGCGGCAGCACGCCCTGGACCTACGACCCCGCCGCGCCCACGCCCACCGCCGGCGGCGCGAACCTGATCCTGCCGTCCGGTCCCCACGACCAGCGCGCGGTCGAGGCGCGCGACGACACGGTCGTGTTCGAGACGGGACCCGTCGACGCGCCGCTCGAGATCACCGGGCGCGTGCGCGCACACCTCTTCGTGACGACCGACACGGTGGACACCGACGTCGTCGTGCGGCTCACCGACGTCTACCCGGACGGCCGGAGCATGCTCGTCCTCGACGGCGTCCAGCGGCTTTCGGCGCGCAACGGCCCCGACCGGCTCGAGCCCGTCACCCCGGGCGAGGTGGTGCAGGTGACGGTGGATCTCTGGAGCACCTCGATCGTGCTCGCCCCCGGCCACCGCCTGCGCGTCTCGATCGGCTCCTCGAACGCCCCGCGCTTCTGGCCGAACCCGAACGACGGCACGAGCTACGGCGGCGACCCGACACCGGCGGTGGCCCACGTCGCCGTTCACCACGCGGCCGATCACCCGTCGTGGATCGAGCTCCCCGATCCGACCCGCGATCCGTCGAGCGTGCTCGTGTGCGGCGAGACTCCGACGATCGACGCCGGAGTCGCGGCGGACGCCGGCAGCCCCGGCGACGCGGGTCGGGCCAGCTCGACGGAGGACGGCGGATGCGGCTGCCGGGTGACACGGGCGCCGAGCACCCTCGGCGGGCTGCTCTTCGCGCTGCTTCTCGCAGCCGCCGCGCTCCGGCGATCCGCGTCGTAGCGGGGGCCATGGTTCGCGGGTCGCCTCACCCCCAGGGATGAAGCGCATCCGTTCAGCCTGTCGGCGCTCCGCGTCTCCATGCTATCCACGACCTGGGGGAGATGGAGGTCCACGAACGGCGACGTCGCGGTGCTCGCCCCGGAGGGTACGTGCGGCGTACGGCACCGAGAACGGGGACACGTTCTACTCGAACAAGGCCGGCACGATCCCGAACCTCTATCCGGCAGACTCTGCGGAAGACGTTCTTTGCGGATATGGGGGCGACGACGATCTCTGGGGTGACAACGACGATACGGAGACTTACGAGGAGATCCTGCACGGCGGAGACGGGGCGGGTGACTACTGCTACGGCGGGCTCGATGGCGACTACTACGACTGGGCTCACACGACGTGCAACACATCAGACAACGCCTCTCGGACCGGAACGGACTGGGGAGACTGCGGCGCCTCTCCACCGAACGTATGGTGGTTCTGAGACGGCTCCGCGGTGCCGCTGCCCTGGCCCTCGCGCTCGCCGGTGGGCTGGCCTGTTCCGAGAGCCATGAGGCGGACGACGGTGGCCCGTCCGACGGCGGTGCCGTCGCGGACACCGGGGCGAGCCTCGATGCGTGGATGCCGCGGGACGCCGGGCCGCCCTTGCTCTGCCATCCCGCCGGGGACTGCGGTGTGCGCGACGTCGTGGCCGGCATGGCGCACACCTGCGTCCTTCTGAGCAACGGCACGGTCGGGTGCTGGGGGTCCAACGAGTATTTGCAGCTCGGCCGCGAGGGCCTCGACGGCTCGGTGCGGCCGCTCGAGCTCTCGATGCCTTCGGAGCTCACGCGGTTGATGCGTGGGTACACGTACTCGTGCGGCGCCGATGCGGCCGGCACGATCTGGTGCTGGGGGGACGGCACCGAGCCGCTCCTCGAGCGCTCGGCCGAGCCGAGCTCCGACTGGATCCCGGGCGTGGCGGATGTGGTGCACGTCGTGTCTGGAGGCTCGCACACCTGCGCGCTGCAGAGCACAGGCCACGTCTACTGCTGGGGCTTCCGCGCCGGGGACGGGCAGCTCGGCATCGGCACGCGAGAGGTCCATCGCGAGCCGGTGCAGGTCGCGGGCCTGGAAGACGTCGTCGAGATCGCCGTCGGCAACGCGCACAACTGCGCGCGAACCGCTGCCGGGAAGCTCTTCTGCTGGGGCGACAACGGCGATGGGCAAATCGGCGACGGGACCGGCGGCGAGCCGGAGCCGACGGCAGATGCTCTCTCGCCCGTTCATGTCCTCGACGGCGTCCGCCGGGTGGTGGCGGGCGGGACCTTCACCTGTGCCTTGCGGAGCGAGGGCGAGGTGCTGTGCTGGGGACGCGGCGCCATCGGCTCCGGGACCTTCGAGCGCGTGAGCCCCTCGCCCGAGGCGGTCGCGCTTCCGGCCGGCACGGCGGTGGCGGACATCTTCGCGCCGGGCGCCAGTGGCATGCGCGCGTGCGCCTTGCTCGAGACCGGCCGGGTGATGTGCTGGGGTCGCGGGTGGCTCGGCTACGGGGGGGGCGATGCGCGCCTACCCGTGGAGGTCGGAGGCATCGACGACGCCACCGCCGTCGCGCTCGGCTACGCGCATAGCTGCGTGATCCGGCGCGGCGGCGACCTCTGGTGCTGGGGCAAGAACGACGACGGACAGGTCGGCGACGGTACGACCGAGACGCGCGAGCTGCCCGTCCCCGTCGTGGGGCTGCGGTAGTGACGGCGCCACGACGGGCCCGGGCAGCGGCCGGGGCCGGCGCCGGTGTCCTCCTCCTCGGTTGGCTCGCGGCAAGTCTCGGCGCGCCGGGCGAAGGAGGACCGGACGAAGCGCTCCACGCCCGCTCCTCGGACTCGCCGGCTCGCGCCGAGACACCGCACGCCGCGCTCGCGGCCAGCCCGGATGTCACGCGCGCCGGCGGCACGAGCGCAGCAAGGCGCGGAGGCCGGGACGCGTTCGCGCTCGATGGTGGGACCCCTGCCGACCTCGGCCTGGTGCCCGCCCCGCCCGACTCTGAGCCGGGCGTGGAGGTGCCGCCGGAGGTGCGCCTCTCGGAGGCCCGTCGGGCCGCCGAGACCTTCTCGGCGCGCCTCGCACGGCTGGAACGTGAGCGCGCGCAGGCCCGCGCCGGCGGGGTGGCCGACACGGCCGAGCTCGATCGCGTGATCGAAGTGGTGCGGCGGCGCCTGCAGATCGCCGAGCTCGCCGAGCGTGCGATCCTCGCCGAGATGGGCGCGCAACACTGAGCGCGCAGCCGCGGTCGCCGTGGACTTCGTCCCCAAACCTGGGCGCCGGCCGTACACCCACGGCGCGCTGCAGCGAGGTTCACCACGTGTGCGTGCGCCATGGTGCGGCCCACCGTCGTCAGTCGTCGAGGTGCCAGCGGAGACCGCGCCGGGTGCGGTCGAAGAGCGGCCGCACGCCCTGACCGGCACGGTGGAAGTGGCGGTCCGCAGTGAAGGCGACCTCGATCTCGAGCTCGTGCATCACGACGAACGAGGTGCAGTCGGTGAACGACAGCCGGCGCTCCTCGGGGGCGACGCGCCGGAACATCTCGAGCGCGCGTAGCCGCCGGGAGAGCGTCACGTCGACCAGGAGCGTCTCTGCCGCCTTCACGCGATCGAGAAGGAGGTCCGCGAAGTCGAGCGCAACGCGCGCACCTGCGCTGACGTGAAGCAACGTCAGGGTCTCGTCGAGGACGTAGTCGCTCGTGACCATGACGTAGCCCTTGTCCTCGGCCGCACGATCGGCGTCCACCGAAGCAGGGTGGTTGGGATCCGCGGCGTTCGCGAGCGCCGCGAACGCCCACGTGTCGTAGAAGAGCGCGCGCACGACGAGTCAGCGGCCGCGCCGGCCGTAGAGCGTCTCGTCGACCGCCTCGCTCACGGCGGCTCCGCGGTAGAGGCCCTCGCGGAGCCTCTCGCGGGCTCGAGCCGCCCGCACCGCCAGCTCCTCGCGGTCGAGCGTGCCGGCATGCCGATCGAGGACCAGCCGCGCCCCCTCCCGGAGCAACTCGGTGACCGACGTGCCCCGCTTCGCCGCCAAGGTCTTCAGCTCGGCCCGCAGCTCGTCGTCCAGGTAGAAGGTCGTCTTCGTCGCTCCCACATCGATGGGATAGGAGCGGACCGTAAGTATGTCAAGCTGTACGCCAGCCCGTCAGCGCCTCCGCGTTCCGAAGATCCGCAGGCGCATGTGCGCGAGCTGGGACTCGGCGACACGGGCGGCGATCTTGAGGGCGCCCTCCTCGCCGCGCTTGACGAGCTCGCCCGACTCGTAGAGCTGGCGCGCCTTCTGGCGCTGCACCTTGCCGCTCGAGGTCTTCGGGATCGTGCCGGCCTCGACGACGGCGACCTCGTCGACCATCAGGCCGGTCGTCTGGTAGACGGCGTTCTTCACCTGCGTCGCGAGCGCGTCGTGGCCGTCCTTCTCGCGCGTCTCGGCCACGACGACCACCGCCTCGCGGCCGAGCCCCTCCCGGTAGGACGCGAAGGCGATGGCGTTGCCCGTGCGGATCCCCTCGACCTCGCCCGCCACCCACTCGAGATCCTGCGGGTAGTAGTTCTTGCCGTTGACGATGATGACGTCCTTCTTGCGCCCGCAGATGAAGATCTGCCGGTCGGCGAGGTAGCCGAGGTCGCCCGTGCTGAGCCAGCCTTCGGGATCGATCGTCTGCCGGGTGCTCTCCTCGTCCTCGAAGTAGCCCGGCATCACGCTCGGCCCCTTCACCTGGATCTCGCCGACCCGTCGCTCCGGGAGCGGCGCCCGCGTCTCGGGGTCGACGATCCGGATGTCGTGGTTCGGGAAGGCGGCGCCGCAGCCCACGATCTCGACCGTCTCGGCGTCGCCGCCCCCGTCGGCGGGTACGGCGGCGCCCTCGGCCCAGAGCTTCTCGGAGTCGACGACGTCGGTCGGGATCCCGTTCGAGAACGCGATGGCCAGCGTGTTCTCCGCCATCCCGTAGCTCGGGACGAAGGCGCTCTGCCGGAACCCGACCTCCCCGAACTTCTTCACGAACGCGCGCAGGGTCTCGGCCTGGATGGGCTCGGCGCCGCAGCCCGCGATGCGCACGCAGGAGAGGTCCAGCCCCTCCATGTCGCGCTCGCGCACGCGCTTGGTCGCGATCGCATAGGCGAAGTTCGGGCCGTACGTGATGGTCCCGCGGTGCTTCGAGAGGTACTCGAGCCACGTCGCCGGCCGCTTGAGGAACATCAGCGGCGACATGAACGTGACCGGCACCTGGTGGTGGATCGGCGCGAGCACGAAGCCGATGAGCCCCATGTCGTGGAACAGCGGCAGCCAGCTCAGGCCCCGGTCGGCCTCGTCGGTGGAGAGGCCCTCGCGCATGATGGCCTTGCAGTTGTGCCCGAGGTTCCCGTGCGTCACGATCACGCCCTTCGGCCGAGACGTGGAGCCCGAGGTGAACTGGAGGAAGCAGGTGTCCTCGGACCGCAGGCCCGGATCCCGGAAGAGCGAGGCGTCCCCCTCGAGATCCGCCATGGTCAGCATCTGCCGGACATCGGGCACGAGCGTCAGGAGCTTGCCGATCACCGCCTTGATCTGCGCGTTCGTGACGACGTACGCGGCCTTGGCGGCGCCCACGATGTGGTGCGCGTGGTCGAGGTAGCCGCCGAGCTGCCCGAGCCCCATCGGCGGGTAGAGCGGGACCGGGACGCCGCCGCCGCGGACCACGCCGAGGAAGGCCGGGATGAACTCGCCCGGCGCCGGCAGCACGAGCGCGACTCGGTCGCCGGGCTTCATCCCCCGGTCGGCGAGCGCGACGGCGATCCGGCGGCTCTCGTCGGCCAGCCTCTGGAAGGTCCAGTCCTCCTCGCTCCCGTCGTCGCGGACGAAGGTGAAGCCGGCGCCCACCCGCTCCGCGGCGGCGTCGAGCGCCTCCGGCACGGTCTTCAAGGTGTCCATGGCGGGCGCCGATATAGCACAGCTCGTGGGGCTGGTACCCTCGCCGCCCATGGGCACGCTGGACGACCTCGAGGACGAGCTCCGGCGCATCGACGGCCGCGGATACCGAGCCTACAGGGACATCCGCGGGGCGTGGACCGACGGCGCGGGGTTCACGCTCTTCGTCGACCACGTCCAGGCCGACCCCTTCGCGAGCCCTTCGCGCGTGCGGATCCGGCTCGACGCCGAAGAGCACGGCATCCCGGCCGAGCTCTGGGACACGGACGTGCGGCGGACGGCCCTGTGCGACTTCCTCCTGCGGCGGTTCGCGCGCGCTGCGCACCGGCTCGGGCGGAGCAGCGGCAGCGGCAAGTCGGGGCGCGTGCAGGTGGACGCGGGCGGCGCGGAGGTGCTCGCGCGCTCGGGCTCGGGGCTCGCCCCCGAGCACCTCGAGGTGCGCTTCCGCGTCGGGCTTCCGGCGCGCGGGCGCACCGTCCTCGGGCGCGCCGCGGCCGAGCTCTTGACGCGCGCGCTCCCCGAGGCGTCGGACGCCCTGCTCTTCGACGACGTCGATCCGGACGAGGCGCGCGCCTTCGTCGACCTGGTGGACGATCACCGCTACCTGCAGGAGTCCCTTCGGTCGCGCGGTCTCGTGGCGTTCGTGCGCGACGGGTCGATCCTCCCGCGCGCGAGCGGCGTCTCGTCGCGGCCCATGCAGGGCGCGGTGCCGTTCCGGAGCCCGGAGAGCCTGCGCGTCACGCTGCCGACGCGGCACCACGGCGAGGTGACGGGCATGGGCATCCCGGAGGGCATCACCCTCGTCACCGGAGGCGGCTTCCACGGCAAGACGACGCTCCTCGAGGCGGTGCAGAACGGCGTCTACCCGCACGTCCCCGGGGATGGCCGCGAGTGGGTCGTGACGCGCGAGGACGCGGTCAAGGTGCGGAGCGAAGACGGGCGCGCCGTCGCCGGCGTCGACCTCCGCCCCTTCATCCACGATCTGCCGGGCGAGAAGGACACCCGCGCGTTCGACACCGAGGACGCCTCCGGCTCGACCAGCCTGGCGGCGACCGTCCTCGAGGCGCTCGAGGTGGGCTCGCGTCTGTTGCTCCTCGACGAGGACACGTGCGCGACCAACCTGCTCATCCGGGACGCCCGGATGCAGCGCCTCGTCGATCGGGAGACCATCGTCCCGCTCGTCGACCGGGCGCGCGAGATGCACGACACCCTCGGCGTCTCGATGCTGCTCGTCCTCGGCGGCAGCGGCGACTACCTCGACGTGGCCGACCGCGTGCTGCTGCTCGAGGAGTACCTGCCCCGGGACGCGAGCGGCCGGGCGCGGGAGATCGCGCGCGAGCGCCCGACCCAGCGCACGATCGGGGGCGAGGCTCGGCCCCTGGTGCCGACGCCGCGCTGCCCGCTGCCGGGCTCCTTCGACCCGCGGCGCGGCGGCCGGGACAAGGTGCGATCGAGGGGCCTGCGCGAGCTGTCCTTCGGCGAGGAGACCGTCGACCTGTCGGCGCTCGAGCAGCTCGTCGACGACAGCCAGGCGCGCGCCGTGGGCGTCCTCATGAAGCAGCTCGGGCGCGCCGCCCGACCGGACCGCCCGCTCGTCCGGATCCTGCGCGACGTTCTCGAGGACGCATCGGCCGACGGCCTGTACGCGATGGACCCCCTCCCCGAGCTGGCGATGCCGCGGCTCTTCGAGCTGGCGGGCGCCGTCAACCGCCTGCGCAGCCTGCGCGTCCGGCAGGCCGAGCCGGGCTGAGCGCCGACGCGACACCCTGCGCACATCCGCCCACCCCCGCCACCACCAGTTTCTTTGCCCCGGCGATCCGCGTCGGTACGGTCGCCCCCATCGACAGGGAGGCACCAGGACATGCAGATGATCGCTTCGGAGACGCAGGGACAGGCCGTGTGGGACGCGTTCGTCGGCACGCCGCTGTCGGTCGTGTTCGCAGAGGGCGAGGCCCTCGAGCCGATCCGCGCCGCCGGGACGGGCGTGCTCCGGCTCGAGCCGCCGTACCACCTCTCGGACGACGACGCGTACCTGGTGCTGCCCGAGGACATCGGCGTCGAGATCGTCGACATCCTGCGCGACGGCGACGCGGAGCTGCTCGGCGAGGCGATGCGCGACGGGCTGCTGGTGGTGGGGAGCGTCGTGCGGCGCGGCCGCGGAGAGGTCGAGCTGCACGTGGAAGAGGCGGTGACGCCCGCGGACGCGCTCTCGGCCGGGATGCCCTACGCGGCGGAGATCGTGATCGGCGACGGGGGCGACCCGGTCCGCCGCGCGAACGAGCTCGACCACGTCCAGTGCACGATGCTGAGCGCCCTCCTCGACGACGCGGGGCTCGAGCGCATGCTCCGGAAGGAACAGACCATCGGCGCGTCCTGGCGCGTCCCGGCGCACGCCGCCGACAGGCTCGCCGGCGTCGAGCCCACGTACGCCTGGTCGCGCCGGCGCGCGGCCGGCCGCGTCGGGGTCGAGCTCGCCCTCTTCTCGGAGGAGGAGGAGCTGGTCGTCGTGCTGCGCCCGGTGGAGCTCGTCGCGGTCACGTCGTGATCGTGCAGCGCCCCTCCGAGCGGGGGGGTCGGCCCGAGCGGCTCGGCGGACGCACCGGCTCGAATCCGGACCGTATTCCGGCTGGTTCCGGGCGCTCTTCGACTGCGCGCCAAATGCCACTGGACGGCGGTAGCCGGGGGCGTTACGTGTTCCGGACGATGGCCGACGAGGAGGAATACGCCGTCGACGACGCGTCGGGCGAGGACATCGAGCCGGAGCCCGAGGGGTTCGAGGCGGCCGATGTGGACGTCGACGCGTCGGTCGTACCCGTCCCGAAGAGGAAGGAGAAGGCCACGGCGCTGTCCCGCCGCGACCCGCTGGCGGCCTACATGCGCGACGTCCAGCGCTACACGCTCCTGACCGCCGAGGAGGAGCACGACCTCGCAGTGCGCTGGTACGAGGACAAGGACGTCGAGGCGGCCCGCAGCCTCGTGACGGCGAACCTCCGGCTCGTCGTCAAGATCGCGTACGACTACCGCCGCGCCTACAAGAACCTCCTCGACCTCGTGCAGGAGGGGAACATCGGCCTCATGCAGGCCGTCAAGAAGTACGACCCCTACAAGGGGGTCAAGCTCTCGAGCTACGCCGCCTGGTGGATCCGCGCGTACATCCTGCGCTTCATCCTCAACAACTACCGGCTGGTGAAGCTCGGAACGACGCAGGCCCAGCGCAAGCTCTTCTTCAACCTCAAGAAGGAGAAGGCCCGGCTCAGCGCCATGGGCATCGAGCCGACGTCCGAGCGGATCGCGGAGCGGCTCGACGTGACGGCCGACGAGGTGACGCAGATGGACCGGCGGATGTCGGCCGCCGAGACGTCCCTCGACGCGCCGGTCGGCAGCGACGAGGGGCGGGCGGTCGCGCGGATCGATCTCCTGCCCGGCCGGGGCGGGCGCATCGACGAGATCCTCGCGGACGAGGAGATCGGCGACATGCTGCGCGAGAAGCTGTACGCGTTCGGCGAGCGCCTCGAGGGCAAGGAGAAGACCATCTTCGAAGAGCGGCTCCTCTCGGACGACCCCCAGACGCTCCAGCAGCTCGGCACGGTGTTCGGGGTGAGCCGCGAGCGGGTCCGGCAGATCGAGAAGCGGCTGCTGCAGAAGCTGCGGAACTACATCAGCGACGAGCTCGGCGAGGGCGTCATCGAGGCCTACGGGGCCTGACGTGTCATCGGGACGCCTCTCGGTCCTCGCCACTCCGATCGGCAACCTCGAGGACGTGACGCTGCGGGCGCTCCGTGTCCTCGGGCAGGCGGACCTGGTGCTCGCGGAGGACACCCGGCGGACGCGCGTGCTGCTCACCCACCACGGCGTCTCGACCCGGACGCGCAGCTTCCACGCGCACACCTCGGAGCGCGTCGTCGGCGAGCTGGTGGACGAGCTGCGCGGCGGGGCCCACCTCGTGCTCGTGACCGACGCCGGGACCCCGGTCGTGAGCGACCCGGGCATGCGGCTCGTGGCCGCCGCCGTCGAGGCCGGCGTGACGGTGGAGGCCGTACCGGGCCCGAGCGCCGTCACCGCCGCCCTGTCGGTCGCGGCCGTGCCGTGCGACACGTTTCGGTTCGTCGGGTTCCTGCCGAGGAGCGGCGGGCGCCGGAAGAAGATCCTCGAGGAGATCGCGGCCGAACGGGGCGCCACCGTGGTCTTCGAGGCCCCGACGCGGCTCGCGGCGACGCTCCGGGACCTGGCCGAAGCCGTCGGACCGGATCGAACCGTGGCCGTCTGCCGCGAGCTCACCAAGATCCACGAGGAGGTGGTCCGCGGGTCGGCGGAGGAGGTCCGGTCGGCCTTCGCCGAGGGTGCCCGCGGCGAGGTCACCATCGTGATCGAGGGGACCGGCGCCGAGCCCGGCGCCGCCTCCAGGGCCCGCGCGCCGGAGGAGCACGAGCTGTCGGCGCGCATCCGGGAGCTCCTCGCGCAGGGGACGGCGCCCACGGAGGCGGCCCGCCAGGTCGCGGAGTGGACCGGCCTGTCGAGACAGAAGGCCTACCGACTGGTGTTGCGTCACGGTGACGGGGTCACGTAGCCTTTGCCTTCGTGATCCGTCGCTTTTCTTCGATCGCCTCCGTCTGCGTGCTCCTCGCCGCCTGCTCGAGCGGGGCTGACCCGTCCCCGGGCTCCGATCCCGAGCTGGGCGTGCGGGTCGAGTGGCTGACCGGCGAGCCGAGCGCGACGCTCCCGAGCGACCTCACGGCCATCCGCATCATCGTCTTCCGAGACGACAGCGGCGCCTTCGAGGACACGACGGTCAGCGTCGGCAACTTCATGACGCGCGACGAGGGGCGGCCCTATCTCGAGCACCCGCTCCTGTCCGGGCTGCCCACCGGGACGCCGATCCGCATCACCCTCGAAGGCCTCGGCGCAGGCACGACGCCCGAGTACATCGGGCACGTGGGGCCGATCGTGCTCTCGCCGGGGGAGCGGCGGTTCGTGGACCTCAAGATGTACTCGCTCGGCGACTCCGTGATCGTGAGCGGCACGGCGGTCCCGGGCCGGATGCTGCCCACGGCGACCCCCCTCGCCGACGGGCGCGTGCTCGTCGCCGGCGGCTTCGACGCCGTCGAGACCGTCACGTGTCCCGACGGGTTACCCGCCGAGAGCCGGTGCTTCGCGCTCAGCGCCTCGCGCGACGCCTACCTGTTCGAGCCGTCGACGGGCGGCATCCACGAGGTCCAGGGGGGAATGGTCCAGGCGCGCGGCGGCCACACGGCGACGCCGCTCCCGGGCGGCCGGGTCCTCGTCGCCGGCGGCGCCGCCCGGGCCCTCCTGGCGCTGAGCCCGCTCGGTGATCCCGCGGCCCCGAGCGGGTACTCGCCGGCGATCGTGCCGCTGCAGGAGGACGGCGAGGTCGGGGCCCACGCCACGTTCGAGGTGTTCCTCTCCGAGGCCAACGCCGAGCTCTCGGACGAGGACCGGGACGGCGATCCCGGCCGCGGAGGCTTCACCGGCGCGGCGGACGTCCCCTCGGCGCCCGGGCGCCTCGGCCACGAGCGGTTCATGCACGCGGCGGCCTCCGTCCCGGGCCACCCGGAGCGCGTGCTGCTCGCAGGGGGCATGGGCGCCGGCGACGGAGCGTCGACCTGGGAGACCTACGACGACGAGCGCGCGGGCGGATACGGCGTCCACGACAGCTCGGCCAACCGCCTGAGCGTGCCGCGCGCGGTGCCCTCCGCGGTCACGCTGTCGGTGCCCGACCCTGGACGCATCTGGATCTTCGGCGGCGCGGTCGCGCTCTCGAACGACGACCTCGCCGAGATCTGGGCACCCGACGATGGAGGCGACCCGAACGGCCGGGTGGCACCTCCGGCGGACCTGCCGTTCCCCAACACCACCGCCAGCGACACGACGCCGCGCCCGGAGTACTCGCTGTTCCGGCCGGCCGTCGCGACGCTCGCCGGCGGCCAGCACGCGCTCGTCGTGGGCTGGATGGGCCCGCGCTGCCCGGCGGGCGATCTCACGCCCGTGTTCCCGACCACGGCGGACGCGAGCGACACGGTGCTGTGCGGGCAGGGCGGCGCGACGCCCGCGCGGAGCTTCGTCGTGAACGGCTCCACGGGGACGGCGCAGCCGGTCACCGTCATGGGCAAGCACGCCTTCGCTCCGGCCGTGCAGCTCTCCGACGGGTCGGTGGCGGTCACGGGGGGGCTCGGCAGCATCATCTGGAACCCGCCCCAGGGCGGGATCCAGACCTTCACCGGCGCGGTCGCGGGCGGCTCGGCGGAGATCGGTCCGGTCCTCACGCTCCACACGAGCCGGATGTTCCACGCGAGCGCGCCGCTGCCGGACGCGGGGATCTTCTCGATCGGCGGGCTGGCCCTCTCGGTCGACGTGCGAAACGCGTCGCTCTTGTCGGTCCCCGAGGTGCTCTATCCCCGCCGGCCGGCGCTCACGCAGCCGACCGGCGGCACGACGTCCGACGCAGGTACGTCCGACTGATCCAAAGGAGAACGTCTCATGGCCGACCAGGTGCGCGCTTCGCACATCCTCTTGATGTACAAGGGCTCCGCCCGCTCGAGCGCCACGCGCTCGAAGGACGAGGCGAAGCAGCAGATCGAGGCGCTCAAGGCGCAGATCGACGCGGGCGAGGACTTCGCGTCGCTGGCGCGCCAGCACTCCGATTGCCCCTCCGGCGGCTCGGGGGGTGACCTCGGCCAGTTCGGGCGCGGCCAGATGGTCAAGCCGTTCGAGACGGCGGCCTTCGGGCTCGAGATCGGGCAGACGAGCACCGTCGTCGAGACGGACTTCGGCTATCACCTCATCCGCCGCACAGGCTGAGCGGCGCCGGGTGCGCTCGCGCGGTGGTCACCGAGAACAGATCTCGGGGCGGCTCGTGCCGTCCTCGAGGGTGACGTCGGGCATCCGGAGATCCGACTGCGCGAGCGCCGCCATCTCGCGTGCCTCGTCCGCCGCGTCCGCCGCGCAGCCGAGCTGCACGACCTCCCGCAGCGCCTGCTCGGTGTCGTCGTCCCGCCCGAGGCCCTTCCACGCGTGGGCCGTGCGGTAGAGCGCGTAGCCGTAGAGCGGGTGCTCGATGGAGCCGAGGACGAAGCGGTAGGCTTCGGCGGCCTCGTCCCAGTCCTCCCGCTCGAAAGCGACCTCGCCGCGGATGATCCAGCAGAGGTAGACGAGGTCGCCGCTCCGCGGATGGCGTCGCGCGAAGCGCTCGGCCACGTTCGCCGCGCCGCCCCGACCGGCGCGCCACGCGCTCCACACCTCGATGAACGCCATCTCCGCCGCGAGCCAGTCGTCGTCGGTGCCGCGCGACGCCGCGCGGGCGAACCGGAGCGCCGAGCGCCGGTGACGGGTCGCGTCACGCTCGGGAGCCTGCTCGGCGGCGAGGAGGTGCGCGATCGCGAGCTCCCGCACGGCCTGCCGCCGCTCGTCGCCCCGCGCCTCGCGCCGGGCCTCTTCGAGCGCGTCGATCGATCGCTCGGGTGGGCTCAGCGCGTTCGCCCGCCGGCCGGCGTACTCGAGGAGGAAGCGCGGCGGGTCGATCGCGTCCGGCCGAGCCGGCGCCTCGAGCCGCGGCCCGCCCGCGCCGCCGCACGCCGCCGCGAGCAGGAGCACCACCAGGCTCCCCTTCCCCCCTCTTCGCATCGTCTCTCAGAACTGTGCCGTCGCCGACGCGAAGAAGTCGAACGTGACCTCGCCGCCGACGCGGAAGCGCTGTCCCGGCAGGTCGATGGCCGATCGGTGGTGCGGGTTGATGATGCCGTTGCGGCACGTGCCGATCCGGCTGTCCGACTGCACCGGCCCCGGGTCCATCGGATCACGGCTCACGGGAAGGCTCAGCTCCTCGTCGCTCGGATCGGCGTTCGGGTTGCAGGAATCGGTGAACGTCGCGAGGTAGGGCGACGTGTAGAAGATGCCGCCCCCGAGCTGGAACCGCACGTACCGGGCCGCCTGCATCTCGATCGCCACCTGGCCTCCGATGCGGCCGTGCGACTGCATGTCGGTGAGCCCGGTGAACTGGACCTGGCGGCAGTCCGGGCTGTAGTCGGGGTCTCCGCACTCGTTGCTGGACGACGTCAGGTACGGATTGGTGGACGTCCCGAGCGCGTCGTACAGGGGCGAGTAGCCGTGCCCCTCGGAGATGTAGGCGCCGCGGAAGCGCAGGTCGATCACGAACCGCTGCCAGCGCGCGCGCTGCTCCCACGGGATGACCGCCATGCCGATGGTCATCTCGCCGACGCGCGGCGGCAGGGTGTTCATGTAGCCCGAGAGGTCGCCGCCCGGCTGGAACTCCTTCTCGGCGCCCGCGGGGAACGCGATGTCGAAGGAGAGGCCGGCGTAGGGCTCGATGTACCGGAAGCGCCGCGAGGCGCGCGTCTCGAGGCGGAGGGCGTGCGTGCCGTGGCTGATGCCGGCCTCGCTCCCGCCCTCGCAGCGGGTGCTGCCGCCCTCGTCCGCGCACGGGTTCATCGTCTCGCCCATCCCGAAGTGCCCCTCGGCCATGATCAGCAAGGTCGGATACTCGGGGTCGCGGTGCTGGTTGAAGATCGCCCAGGCGAGGCCGAGCTCGACGTGGTCGATGCCCGAACGGGTCGGGGAGGTGAACGGAACCGTGAAGAGGTGCGAGCCGTCCACGGCCAACAGGTCCGCGTTGACCTCCGTCGCGGTCCGGCCGTCCGGCGACGAGAGCTTGCGGTCGTCGCTGAGCACGATGGGCAGCCGTCCGTACAGGGCGAGGTCGTGGTAGATGCCCACGTCGAGGCCCAGCTCGAGCGTGTTCACGAGCCGGCTGTGCTCGGCGATGTCGACGTAGTTCGCCGAGGCGCGGCCGTCGCTTGCCTCGGGCCGGTTCTGCTCGCGCTGGATGTCGCCGCTCGTCTGCGAGCGGACGTACCCGATGTTCACGTTCAGGTCGAAGGGATCGTCCTCGTCGAACGCGTCGATGACGTCCGTGTAGGACGTCGGCTCCCCGAACAGCCTGAGCTCGGACTGGGCCCTGGCCGTCCCGGGCCCGACCGCCACCGCGAGACAGCCGGCGAGAGTCGCGACCGCCAACGAAATCGGGGACTTTCGCATCGGCGCGAGAATACCGAGGGGCCTCGTCGGCCGTCAAGGAACGCCATCGCCCAGCGCCGCGCGGCCGCGCTCGGCGCGCGCTTCGACCGGATCGGGGCTCGGTGGCCGGCCGGTCACGCGTGACAGCTCCCCCCACGCGACCAGCCGCTCCCAGCGGGTCCGGAGCGCCCGGCGCAGCCGCAGGACGCGCTGGGAGCACGCGACGATCTCGCGCTGGATCGCGCGCGACTCCTCGGGCGAGCGCCCGACCGCCTCCCGTTGCCGGTCGGCGAGCGAGTCGCCCCGCTCGGACTCGGCGTCGAGGGCGTCGAGGAGCGCGTCGAGGGCCTCGGCGGCGTCGCGGAGGCCCGCGGGGCTCGCCGCGCCGCGCCGGGTCCCGAGGGCGGCACCCACCGCGTCGTCGAGCCCGTCCTCGCGCGTCGGCCCGCGCCCCGGCGCCTCCGGGAGCGCTCCGTCGACGGTCGCCGCCTGGCCTGCGACGAGCGACAGTGAGAGGATCCGCCCGTCCTCGCCGGCCTCCCCGCGGTCGACCTCGGCGAGGCCCGACAGCACGCCCACCCACGTCGCGCCGTCGGGCGACACGGCGAGCACCGCGTCGCCCGACCCGCCGAGCTCGAGGCTCGCCCCGGGCCCGGCGAGCCGTAGCGGCGGCCGATTCGACCCTCCCGCCGGCGGCAGCACGCCGCGGGCACGGCCCCGGCCGACGGCCACGGCGAACGGCGCGACGGCGTCGAGGCGCGCCGACGTACCGGCCGCGAGCGTGATGCGGCCCACGGCCGGCAGGGACAGGACCGCCCGCGCGCCCTCGCTCGTCTCCACGCGGTCTCCGGGTCGGAGCGCGACGTCCGGGGCCGGCGCCGAGCCGTTGACGCGCACCTCGCCCTCGGCCTCGAGCCGCACCGTCACCTCGGGCTCCGGGTGATCGCGATCGGGCTGCGCGGGTGTCGGGTCCGGGGGCCGGGTCTCGGCCGGGGGCTCCGCCCGCGGCTCTGCGTCGTCGTCGCCGCAGCCGGCGAGCACGAGCAGCGCGGCCGCCGCGCAGGCTCGGAGCATCAGGTCTCCTCGAGATCGCCTACGTCGTTCAGCTCGGTGATGTCGGTCGGCTGGATGGCACCGAGCACGTCCTCCATCGACAGCCGCTCGCGCGCCTCGCCGAGCTCGCGGCTCGTCGAGCGCAGACGCTCGGTGAGCACGCCGAGGAAGCTCCACAGGAGCTTCACCGCGACGTCGTGGTCCTTTCGGACGATGTCGAAGAAGTCGCGCCGCCGGATGACCAGGAGCTTGCTCTCGTCGTCGGCCGTGACGCTCGCGCTCCGAGGAGCCTTGTCGACCAGCGCCATCTCGCCGAAGTGCTCGCCGGCCCCGAGCCTGGTGATGATCGTGTCGCCGGCGTGCACGCGCACCTGCCCGGTGAGCACGATGAACAGCTCGTCGCCGTCTTCCCCCTGCTCGACGACCTCGTCACCCTGCGCGAAGCTGCGCACGTCGGTGATGTTCAGGACGCGCACGAGCTCCTGGTAGGTCAGGTGCCGGAAGAGCGGCATGCGGTGGAGGATCTCGAGCTTGAGGTTCACCTCGCGCGCGAGCTTGTCGACGCCGGCCTCGGCGTCCGGCACGCGCACGATGACCGCGGTGATGTTGTCCTTGCCGCCGCGATCGTTCGCGAGCGCGATCAGGCGCTCGGTGAGCTGCTCCTCGGGGACTTCCTCGAACAGCTTCGGCAGCTCCGACTCCTCGAGGTAGCCGTGCAGGCCGTCCGAGCACAGGAGGAAGCGGTCGCCCGCGAGAACGTCGAAGTCGATGACGTCGACCTCGACGCTCTCGTACACGCCCACCGCGCGCGTCACGGCGTTCTTGTACTGGACCTTCTCGATCTGCTCGCGGGTGAGCCGGCCGCGCTTGAGGAGCTCGTTGATGAGGGAGTGGTCCTCGGTGAGCTGGTGGACCGACCCCTGCCGGTGGAGGTAGACGCGCGCGTCGCCCACGTGGGCGATGAAGCCGCGGTTGCCCACGACGAGCAGCGCGTCGAGGGTGGTCCCCATGCCCCGCTTCGTCTCGTCCTTCTGGCCTTCCTGGTACACGGCGCTGCAGGCCTGCTGCACGCTCGACTCGATCAGCCGGATGATGTCGTGCCGCGTGACTCCGCCGTGGCCCTTCTCGAACTCCGCGATCACGTCTCGCTCGGCGGCGATCGCGTCCCTGAACCCGCGGACCGCCATGCTGCTGGCGACCTCGCCGGCGGCGTGCCCGCCCATGCCGTCGGCCACCGCGAAGAGGTTGAGCTTCTTGTCGACGAGGAAGGCGTCCTCGTTGTGGTCCCGGACCCGACCGACGTCGGTGAGGGGCCAGAAACGGATACCCTGGTTGTCGGCCTCGGTCATCGGTGGTCCTCGGGATCTGGTACTACGCGGCCCGAGGCAGCGTCAACGCGCGGCTTTTCGGGTCCTCACGCGGGAGCCCGGCGGTGGCCCCGTTGAAACCGGGTGCTCGCACGACTATCGTTCGCCCCGCGCGGGGGCCGACCACCAGGAGAGGCGACAGATGAAGTACGTGCTTTTCGTAGTCCTGCTCGCGGCCGTGTTCGCCACGGCCACCGGGTGCGGGGAGTCGCACAGTGCCGAGGAGGACGCGGGCATCACCTTCGACGCCACCCTCCCGCCGGACACCGGGCCGGTGGAGGTGGACGCCGGTCCGATGCGCGAAGGCGACATCGGCGAGCCGTGCACGGGGATGGCCGACTGCGACAGCTACTGCCTCTCCGAGGGGGACGGATTCCCGGAAGGCTACTGCACCGCGCCCTGCGACACCGACCATCCCTGCCCGACCGGCTCGACGTGCACGCCCGTCGGCCGGGGGATGAGCATCTGCCTCGCCGACTGCGACCCGGAGGCGGAGTCGCGCTCCTGCCGCATGGGCTACGGCTGCGCGAGCTCGTTCATGCTGCCGGGCCCGGTCTGCCTTCCGGGCTGCACCGACGACAGCGATTGCCCCGGTGACACGGTGTGCGACCCGACCGCCGGCTACTCGGGTGAGTGCTACGACCCCAGCGCCTCGGTGGGCGACGACTGCACGGGGTCGGCCGACTGTCCGGCCGACACGATCTGCCTCGAGGAGGACTTCGGCGGCTGGCCGGGTGGCGCGTGTGTCGGCTTCGGCTGCGACGTGAGCGCGGGGTCGGGCTGCCCGGACGGGGCGGTGTGCATCCCGGGGGGCCGGGGCGGCATCTGCATCGCGGGCTGCGCGGACGACGAGGACTGCCGCGACGGGTACGCCTGCGAGACCAGCGAGGCCTATCCGGATCGCTCGTACTGCGCGCCGGGCTGCACCGAAGACTCGCATTGCTCCGGCGGGCGCGTGTGCAACCCCGCGCTCGGCATCTGCGACGTGGCGTTCGATCCCGACGATCTCGGTGATCCCTGCTCGGGCGGCAGCGGCGGGTGCGAGGGCGGCAGCTGCCTGACGGAGTTCGAGAGCGGCATGCCCGGCTCGGCCTGTGCCTATTTCGGGTGCGATCCCGAGATGGCGGACGGGGCCGAGGGCGCCGACGGCTGCCCCGGCAGCGGCGTGTGCGTCGCTGCGGGCGAGGGCGGGATCTGCCTCTCGGGGTGCGAGGACGACACCGACTGCCGGGCGGACTACCGATGCCGGCCGAGCGATCCGGCGGACGCCGAGAGCACCACCGCGTGCGTGCCCGCCTGCGAGACCGACGACGCGTGCGCCAACGACGGGTTCTTCTGCAACGAGGGCACCGGCCTGTGCAAGCCGCCCGTCGACGCCGGCGACGTCGGCGAGCCCTGCGACGGCGACACGTGCGGCGAGGAGATCTGCTCCCGCGCGAGCTGCGTGAGCGGCGGCGCCTGCATCTCGGAGGCGGACGACGGCTGGCCTGCGGGCACCTGCGCCCTCCCCGGCTGCCGGCTGAGCGGGGACGGTCCGGCCGAGGACTGCCCGACGGGCTCGGTGTGCGTCGACGACGGTCTCGGCGACCCGACGATCGGCGCGTGCATCGACGCCTGCACGGTGGACACGAGCGGCGACTGCCGCGCCGGCTACGCCTGCGTCGCCCTCGAGACCGGCGGGACCGACGGCGCCTGCCGCCCCGCCTGCACCGAGGACGGCCACTGCGCCGGCACGTGCAACACCACGACCGGCCTCTGCGAGTAACCTCGGTCCGGCTCAGAACCCTCGCGACAGCCGAGCGCTCTTCTCGGTGCCCTCGTCGCGCTGCCGGAGCTTCCGATCGATCAGGGAGGCGGCGTTGATGAGGCCGAGGTGGCTGAAGGCCTGCGGGAAGTTGCCGAGCAGCGCGCCGGTCATCGGGTCGATCTCCTCGGCGAGGAGCCCCACGTGGTTCGACGACTCGACGTGCGCGACGAAGACGTGCTGGGCCTCGTCGAGGCGCCCCTGCATGGCCAGCGCCTCGGCGAGCCAGAAGCCGCAGAGCACGAAGGCGCCCTCCTCTCCGCCCACGCCGTCGGCCATCCGGTAGCGGTGCAGGAACGGCCCGCTGCCGAGCTCCGCGCGGAGCCACTCGACCGTCCGGACGAGGAGCGGGTGGTCCGGCTCCATCAGGCCGTGGATGGGCAGGAGCAACAGCGCCGCGTCCGGCTCCTCGAGCCCGTAGGCCGTGACGAAGTGACGCTTCTTCGAGTCGAGCCCGTTGCCGAGGAGGTCCGCCCGGACCATCCCCGCCGTCTCGCCCCACGCGTGCGCGTCCCGGCTGTCTCCGAACAGGGCCGCGAGCTCGGCGCCGCGCGAGAGCGCCAGCCAGCTCATGAGCCGCGAGTGGACGTTGTGGCGCACGGGACCGCGTGGCTCCCAGATGCCGTGGTCCGGCTCTCGCCAGCGGCGCTGGACCGCGCCGATCACGGCGCGCAGGTGGCGCCACGCCCGCAGCGTCAGCGACCCCTCGAAGCGCTCGTACAGGTAGGCCGCGTCCACCAGCGCGCCCGCCGTGTCGAGCTGGAGCTGGTCCCTGGCGCCGTTGCCGATGCGCACCGGCACCGACCCCGCGTGGCCCGCGAGGTGCCCGAGCTCCCGCTCCTCCGGCACGGGCGAGCCGTCGACCGCGTACATCACCTGCAGGCCGTCGATCCGCTGGAGCGTGTCCCGCACGAAGTGAAAGAACTCCCGCGCCTCGGGCACGTACCCGATCAGGTTCGTCGCGCGGATCGCCATCGCGGCGTCACGGGTCCAACTGTAGCGGTAGTCCCAGTTGCGCACCCCCCCGATCCACTCGGGGAGCGACGTCGTCGGCGCCGCCACCATCGCGCCGGTGGGCGCGTAGATGAGCATCTTGAGCAGCATCGCCGAGCGCTGCACGTGGTGCCGCCAAGGCCCGTCGTACCGGAGCTTGCTCGCCCACTCGCGCCAGTAGTGGCGCGTCGTCCGCAGGTGCTGGAAAGGGCGGTAGGCCGCGATGGGCTCGGGCGCCGGCGCGTCCCAGGACAGCACCATCCACCGGTGCTGGCCTCGGCGCAGCCTGAGAAGCGACTGCACGCCGCCCTCGGGCCGGGGCTCCCACGCCGCGGGCTCGGCGCCGAGGACCGCGACGAGGGTCTCACCGTCGGCGCTGGTCGCGAGCACGCCGTGGTCGCGCACATCGAGCGTCGTCTCGGTGAGCGCGTAGCCGAAGCGCGGATCGAACACGGCGAGCACGTCGACCTCGCCTTCCACACACTCGATCCGCCGGTGAACCTCGTGGATCGCCGCACGCGGATCGTCGTTCCAGGGCATGAAGTCCGTCAGGCGCAAGACGCCCTGCCCCTCGACCCGGAAGAGCGTCTCGAGCACGTTCGTGTCCGGGTCGTAGCGCTGGAGGCTCTCGAACGGCACGCTCGCCGGGCCGAGGCTGGTGATGCCGCCGCGCACGGGGTCGAGCAGGGCGCCGAACACGCTCGGGCTGTCGAAGCGCGGCATGCACAGCCAGTCGATGGCGCCGTCCACCCGCACGAGCGCGCAGGTGAAGCCGTCACCGATGGCCGCGCGCGCGCCGACGGGAAGCTCTCGGTGGCGGTCTTCGGGGGTGAAGACGAAGGGCTTCGTGAGCCTCCGCGCGGCGCTGTAGAGATCCATTCCCCATCTGGTACTACCGCGATTCGCCGCCGGATCCCAGCGTGACGAGCTCCGAGTCCCCGCCGAAGCACACGATCGCGCCCGTGCGCAGCCGCGCGCACGCCCCCGCGTCGGCGACCGCGATCTCGACCGCGTCCTCGACGCCGCGCACGGCGGTGGGCGCCGCGATGCGCCCCTCGCCGACGTCATAGCCCCAGCATGCGACCGCGCCGCTGCGCCGCACGGCACACCGGCCGAAGCCGCCCATCGCCACCTCGGTGACGTCCTCGGGCCACGGCAGGACCTCCGGCCGGGTCGCCGCGCTCACGTATCCGCGCCAGCACGCGACGGCCCCGGTGCGGAGCACCGCGCAGGCACCGGACGGGCCCGCCGCGATCGCGACCGCGTCGACGTCGACGAGGCGGGGGCGCGTGACCGGCGGAGGCAGCTCCCTGGCCTGCTCTATGACCTCCTCCGCCGTCACCGGGACCCGAGGCACGTCCTCGAGCTGCCGGTAGCCTCCCCAGCACCGCACCTCGCCGGCGCCGTCGAGCGCGCACGCGTGCGCCGCACCGACCGCGAGCGACTCGACGGCACCGAGGTCGACCACGGCAACGGGCTCGGCGCGTGGCTCCGTCGTACCGTCGCCGAGCTGCCCGTGCCGGTTGTCGCCCCAGCACCGAACGGCGCCCGAGGGCGTTCGCCCGCAGCCGTGCTGCTCGCCGAGCTGCGCTTCGACCAGGCCGGCGAGCGTCCGCTCTTCGCTGCGCTCGCCCCAGCAGACGAGGCGGCCGCCGCGCGAAAGAGCGCACGTGCGGCTCGACTCCGTGGCGGCCGATTCGACCTCCCCGAGCTCGGGAACGGACAGGTCGGTCCCGTCGAGGCGCCAACACGACAGGCGCGTCCCGGACAATGCGCAGACGCGGTCGCCGCCGGCGACGATGCGGACTCGGTGCTCGACCGCCGGTGGAGCGGCCGCGGGCTCGGGACGCTCGCCACACCCGTCGCACCCGCCGAGCGCCGTCCACAAACCGAGCAGCGCCGCGAGCCCCCGCGCCCTCACCGCCGGCGCACGCGGATCAGACAGAGGACGGAGCACGCGAGCACCACCGGCAGCGCCCAGGGGGAACGCGCCGCGCCCGCTGCCGACACGCTGCACAGCGGCTCGAAGAAGTTCCCCTGGATGGGATCGAAACACTCCGCGGGCGACTCGGTGACGCGGCCGACGCCGTCTACCGCATGCACGGCCACGCAGATGGGCGAGACCGCCTCCGACGGGTCGATCACGAACGCCATCGGGATTTCCTCGCCAGAAAAGTTGCGCTGCCGACTCCGGAGCTGCGGCGCCTCGACCTCGGGGCCTCGCGTCAGGTAGAGCAGGTACTCGACGTCCCCGCCGGGACCGTCGTCGGTGGCAGGCTCGACCTTCACGTCGATGCGGTAGCCGCCCTCCGGCGCTTCGCACGACGGGCCCACGCGGTCCGACGCGAGGCTCCGGATCCCGGTGAAGCTCGGAGCCTCCGAGTCGAAGCTGGTGCCCGTGGTGAACACGAACTCGAGGCCGTCGCCGTCCGCGCCGAGCGCGACGCCGCCGTACCGCGTGTTCGGCTCGAACGGCGCGTCGGCACGGAAGATCAGCTCGTTCCCGATCACCTGCACGGTCCCGGACAGCGGCTCGCCCGCTGTACAGAGGAAGTCGTCCGCCGCGCACCGCCACAAGAAGATGCTCTCCTCGGGCGACATGCCCACCGTGGGATCCTCGAAGTAGCCGTCCGTGTACCTCACGCGCACCGGCGCGCCCAGCGTCGCACCCACCGCCATGTGGGCCGGAGTCACGTACACGGGCCGGCGGCTCGGGACGTCGTCGCACTCGAGGTCGTCGGTCTGTGCGAGCGCCCGCGGTGAGAAGCTCGCGAGCGCAGCGATCAGGACGGTCAAGCGGATCGACATCGATCCCAGTATAGCCGTCATCGGCCGTGGCGCTGCTCGGTCCGCTCGTGATATTCCCCGTACTCGATGGGGTGGTCCGTGGGCACGGTCGACGGATTCCTGCTCGCCTCCACGGTCGCGGACGTGGACGCGGCGGACGTGGCGCGCGCGGGGGCGACGCAGCCGGTGTCGGCCCGGATCCGCGAGCGCGCAGCGGCGTTGCAGGCGGTCGACCCGAGCGAGCGCCGGACGCGGCTGAGGCAGATCGCCGCGATGCTGCGTGAGCCAACGAGCGCCGACGCGCAGATGCCGGCCCGCGCGCGCGCGCTGCTCGCGCGGGAGATGCCGAGAGACGTGGGCCGGATCTGGCTCCTGACCGCGGGGCCGGTGCGGCGCGGCTTCGGCGCGGGCCCCGGGCTGCGCGACGTGGTGCGCCGAACGGCGCGTCAAGCCCGCCCCGACGACGCCGGAACGGCGGCCCACGAGCGCGGCGTCGGCCGGGAGATCCTCGCGCGCGCGCTCCGGGGCCGTGCCGAGGACGAACGCGCGCGCCTGCTCGGGAAGCTCGGACCGGACGAGGCCGCCGCCGTGCTCGCGCTCGAGCCGTTGCTCGCAGACGACGGCACCGAGCCCATCGTGGTCCTGCTCGGCGCCGCCACGGCCTTGCGAGGGGCGGACCGTACGCGCGTCGCCGGTGCGGTCGCCCTTGGCTTTCGCGGTGACGGCGGCGGCGCAGGCCCGTCGGTCGCGTGGCGGAGGGCGGGCCGCGAGATCGCCGAGCTCGTGGGGGCCGGATGTCACGCGTGATCCGTGGTGGCGGCGGGCCGCGCGGCGTGGTGCCGCGGGAGGTGTACGACGCGCGCGAAGAGGCACGGCGGATCGTCGAGGACGCACGCGCGCAGGCGGAGGCGATCGTCGAAGCCGCCGAGCAGGACGCGGAGCGGATCCGGCGCGAGGCGCGCGACGCCGGCCGAGGAGATGGTCGGGCCGAGGCTGCGGCGCTCCTCGCCGAGGCCGCCGGTCTGAGGGACCGCTCGCTCCGAGAGGCCGAGCGCGAGACGGCGAGGGTGGCGATCGCCGCGGCGCGGCGCATCGTGGGTGAGGAGCTCGCCATCGCGCCCGAGCGGATCGTCGCGATCGTCGGGGAGACGCTGGGCAGGGCCCGCCGCGCCGGTGAGGTCACCGTCGTCGTGCACCCCGACGACGCCCGCACGCTCCGGTCGATGCACGACCGCGTCGTCGAGCGTGCCGGCCGCCCGCTCCGATTCGGGATCCGCGAGGACGACTCGCTCACCCGCGGCGGGTGCATCGTGCAGACGGAGCTCGGCGAGCTCGACGCCCGGATCGAGGTGCAGCTCGAGGCCCTCGCGCGGGCGCTCGGCGTGCAGTAATTTCGCGCTCTTCGGCCGTGGGCGGTAGCGTCGGAGGGTGCGTCCGCTCCTGCTCGTGCTCGCTCTGCACGCCGCCTTCGCGCCCACCGGGGCGCAGGCGTGGACGGACGCGCACGTGCGCAGCGTACGCGCACACGTCGAGGTCCAGCCCGAAGGCCGGGCGCGGGTCGCCATGGAGCTGCTCGTGCGCATCCACGGCGGCTGGCTCGAGGGGCTCGAGGTGGCGGGCCTCGATCCCGACCTCACGCTCGACGAGGGCAAGCCGCCGTGGGCCGTCTCCGACGACGAGCCCACGCTGAAGTTCGCTCCACACGCGCGCGTCGACGAGGAGGGGCGGCTGTCGCTCTCCTTCCGCGGACGCAACGCGTCGCCGCGCCGCGGCACGGTGCGGGTGGGATTCGTCTACACGACGAACCTCGCCCACCGCGCGACCGAGGGCCTGTCGAACGGTCGGGTCCGCGTGCGCTGGACCCTGCCTCCCTGGCGCTCGGGCCTCGACGGTGTGGAGCTCGCGCTCACCGTGCCTCCGGGCGCGGAGCAGACGGCGGCCTCGACCGCCGATCGGCGGGCGGCCGTCGGGTTCGATCGCTACGCGCTCGACGACCGCACCGTGTTCCGCTGGCAGCGGGCGCACCTGCCGCGCACGCTCGCCTGGACCGTCGAAGTCGACGTCCCCGCCGAGTCCATGTCCGCAGAGCTGCGAGCGCCCCCCGAGCCACCCCGGCCGAAGCCGCGCGTGCTCGTCGGCTCTCGGGCGGAGCCTTCGCGGGCGGCGCCCGTCGTCCTGGTGGCAGCGCTGCTCCTGCTCGTGCTCCTTCGCCGCCGCACCGTCGCGCGGGCGTGCCGCCGAGCGGGCGCGGTCCCTCGCTCGCTCGTCGCGCTCCCGGCGACGCTGTCCACCGTGGCAGCGGTCGGATGCGCCGCTGGCGCCGCGCTCGTCTGGGCCGACCGCCCCTTGCTCGGCCTCGGGCTCGCCGCCGTCCTGGCGGTCCTCTCCCTCGACCGCGCGCCGGCCTTGTCGGCGCACGCGCCGCGGCTCGGCCGCTTCCGGGCCGTGCGCCCCGTCGACTTGTCCCGCGCGCGGCGGGCCGTCTGGGCGCGCCGTCTCGGGCTGGTCACGCCGGTCGACCTCACGACACCCGCGGGGATCGTCCTGATCGCCACGCTGGGGCTCGCGGTGCACCTCGCGGCGAGCGACGGGCAGCTCGGATCGGATCCGACGCTGCTCGCCGGCCTCCTGCTGCTTGCGGTGCCCGCGCTCACGGGGACGCGCTGGCAGCTCCCCCCCACGCCGGAGCTGCGCGTGGCCGCGCTCGCACGCCACGCGGCGCGGCTTCGCGTGGACCTCGGGGGCGTGCCGATCGCCCTCGCGCTGGTCGTGCATGCCGATCCGCAGGACCGCTGGCAGGACGCGCGCCTGCGCATCGTCACCCCGGACGCCCCCGCGGCGCTGGTCCGGCTCGACGTCGCGATCGGGGACACGGTCGAGCTCGGAGGTGTGCGCTCGGTCCTCGTGGCCCTCGCCGTCACTCGACGTGGCTCGACCGCCGACGCGGCCCTCGGGCATGCCCTCGACGCGGCGCGAGAAGAGCACGCGGGCGACCGCGTGGCGCGCATCGCGCCGATCGCGGGAGATCTCGGGCAGGCCGTCGGGCGGATGGCCCGCGCCGCGCTCGCCGGCCGAGCCCCTACGGTCGAGTCAGCCGATCGCGAAGCAGCGTGAGGCGGTCGAGCGCTTCGGGATCCATCGTGCTGCCGATCTGTCGATCGAGCTCTCCGCGCGCCTCGTCGCCGTAGATGCGGACCACCATGTCCGCCGCGCGGTCGCCGAACCGGCGGGTCCCGCTCAGCCGCACCAGGTCGCGGAGCATACGGGCGTCCCCGCGGGACGACGGGTCGAGCTGGAAAGCGAGCTCGTACCGCTCGAGCGCGTCGTTGAGGAAATTGATGTCCACGAAGTGATGCGCGAGCACCAGCGTGGGCCTCGGGTCGCGGCCCATCCGCCGCTGGAGCTGCTGCAGAGCCCGTCGCTCCCCGCGCAGGAGCTGTCGCCCCGTGCGCACCTTGAGGTGGTAGCGGCGGAGCGGCTGCGGCAGCACCTGCTCGAAGGGATCGACTGGCGGGGGCAGCTCGGGCTGGGCGACCTCTTCGGCCGCCGCCCCCGCGTCCACGGGCGCCTCTTGCCGCGCCCCGGCCTCGTCGGCCGCCGGCGCCTCGGCCTCGGTGCCTTCTGCGGCCTCGGCAGGCGACGAGGGCTCGGCCGTCTGCGCGGGCGCGGGCGGAGCGTCGGCCACCGTGGGGGCCTCGGCCGCCCGTTCGGCGGGCGCCGCTTCGTTGCGAGGCGCTTCGTCGGACCCCGTCGTCACCACGGCGAGGATCACGCCCGCACCGGCGAGCAGGGCGAGCCCACCGCCCAGCATCGCGTGGCGCCGCCAGCCGACGAGCCGCTCGGTCTTCGGAGGGGGCGGGCGCGAGGACGGGTGTGTACCGTCGGAGCTCAAAAGCACCGTCGGATCCTCGCTCGAGTCGACCCGCTCCTTCGGAACCGCTCCCGATTCGCCGACGGGTGCCCAGACCGCCGCGGGACGGGGCAGCGCGTCGAGCGCGTCGAGCATGGACTGGGCGTCCTGGAAGCGGGCCGGCCGCTCCTTCGCCATCGCCTTCGCCACGAGCGCGTCGAGCTCCGGCGCGACCTCCAGCCCGGGGCGTGTGGCCGCGATCGAGGGCACCGGCTCGAGCATGTGCGCCCGCAGCATGTCCGCGCGCGTGGGGGCCTTGAACGGGTAGCGCCCCGTGAGCAGCTCGAACAGGACGACGCCGGCCGAGTAGACGTCCGTGCGCTCGTCGACGTTCGACCCGGACGCCTGCTCGGGTGACATGTACGCGGGAGTCCCGAGGATGGTCCCGCTCTTGGTGAGCGTCCGATCGCGGAGCGGCTCGTCCGCGTCGGCCGGCGCGTAGATCTTCGCCAGCCCGAAGTCGAGGATCTTCACGTGGAAGGGCGCATCGGGCAGCGACACGAGGAAGATGTTCGCAGCCTTGAGGTCCCGGTGGACGATGCCGCGCGCGTGCGCGAAGGCGAGCCCGCGGAGCACCTGTCGGGCGATCTCGATCGCGACGTCGGGCTCTGGGGGTCCGTGGTCGTCGATTCGATCGGCCAGCGTCATGCCCTCGAGCAGCTCCATCACGAGGTAGGGCACGTTGTCTGCGATGCCGTAGTCGTTGATGGCGACGACGTGCGGGTGCGAGAGCTGGCTCAGGACCTGGGCCTCTCGCTGAAAACGCTTGCGGAGCTCGTCGAGCAAGCCGAGCTGATCGTGCAGCACCTTGATCGCTACGGGCCGGCCGAGCGCCAGGTGGACGGCGCGGTAGACGACGCCCACGCCACCGGTGCCCAGCACGGCCTCGATGCGGTACCGGCCGTCGAGCGTCTTGCCGATGAGCGGATCGCCGCCCTCGGAGGGCTCACGCCGGGTGCCCCCAGAGGCGCTGCTCGTCATGCCGCAGAGCATACCGTCTGGTCGGCCGCGCTGACTACGGAGCCCTTCGAGCCCGCCCCGACGGCGGCGTCGACCGGCGGCAAAGGCCTGTGATTCCCGCTTCCGGGCTCTCCGCGCACAGGCAACGGAACACTGCGAGCTCCCGTCCGCCACACCGGCCGCCACGAGGCGCGCCGCCGCGGCGGAGGATCCGTGTCACGCACGACGGTTCAGTGTGATCTCTTTGCCTCGTTGTCTCCCTCCATTCTGCGGGTACGGGCCATTCGAACCACACGAAAGGGGGTTTGAAGATGAGCACGACGAAAGCAGTGAGTGTCGTGGGAGTCGCCCTGCTGCTGGGCATCAGCAGCACGGCGTTCGCCCAGCAGCGGAGGGCGGTGATCGAGCCCGAGATGTACGAGTACGAGTATGAGGAGCAATACCGAGGGGGCACTCCCTTCGGGCTCGGCCTGTCGGTCGGCGGCGGTGTCGTGGGCAACACGGCCAGCCGTGCGCGGAACTTCACCGACGTCGGCGGCTCCTGGGACGCCCGCCTGACCTTCGGCACGCGCAGCATCCTCGCCGCGGAGGCCGCCTACATCGGGACGGCGCAGAACATCGACGCCATCGGGCTCGACAACGACGCGATCCTGGTCTCGAACGGCGCAGAGGCGGCGGCCCGACTGAACATCGTGTCCGGGCCGGTGACGCCATACGTGCTCGCGGGCGTGGGTTGGCGTCACTACTCGCTCACGAACGAGGACTTCAACACCTCGAACGTCCAGGACAGCGACGACGTCGTTCACTTCCCGCTCGGCGCAGGAATCGGTTTCCAGATCGATCAGCTTCTGCTCGATCTGCGAGGCACGTTCCGGCCGACCATCGACGACGACCTCCTCGGCGGGGACACGAGCCTGCACACGCTGACGGGCGAGCTTCGGGCCGGCTTCGAATTCTGATCACGCCACGGAGACGGGATGCCGGGCACCCGAGGTGGCCGGTATCCCTCGTCTCCCCTACTCGCAGGTGACGTCGCCGGTGCTGCCCTCGGCCAGCCCGTACTCGGTGTCCACGGGGCTGTCCCCCGGCGTCACGTCCTGCCAGCGCACGAGGAGACGCACGCTGCCCGCGCCGCACAGCAGATCGCGCGCGGCGGGGAAGGCGCCGGCCGAAGACGTCCCGGTCAGCGTGACGGTCTCGTCCTCGCCCGGCGCGAGAGTTCCGTCGAACCCCGGCGGGTAGTCGGCGTTGACCCGGGCCGCGGGCGTGTCACCGACGAAGAGCTCGAGCCGCTGCAGGATGAACTGTCGGGGCCCCTCGGCGTGCTCGCCCACCCGGAACCGCACCCGTGCCTCGACCTGCACGGCGTCGTCCGCCGTGACGGTGACGGCGCCCCCCTCGACCTGCGCGGCGATGCCGAGCTCGGTGTCGACGGTGCACGCTGCCGCGACGGCGGCGAGCGCCACGACGGCGGCGGCCCGCCTCACTTGAGCGTGGCCGCCTTGGTCTTGAGGTGCGGCAGCAGCTTGTCGAGCTGCTTGCACTCGCGCGCAACCTCGTCCTCGTCGAAGTCCAGCTCGTCCACGATCGCCTCCTGCACGGCGTCGTAGAGCCACGTGCTGTCCGACGCGCACTCGCCGGCCGTGTGCCCCTGGTGCGAGAGCTTCGAGACGCCGTCGACCGCGTGGTCGAGCACCGTGATCAGGTCCGCGAGGTACTCCCGGGTCACGGCGAGCTGCTCGTCGAGACCGCTGAACAGCTCGGGCGAGTCCTCCCGGTGCCGGGCGATGGCCTCCGGGTTGTCCTTCTCGATGCGCTCGAGGACGAGGCGCAGCACGAGGACGTCGTCGACGTAGGCCAGGATGCCACGCTGTCCGGGGATGGCGTTGGCAGCCGACAGGACGTGCATGAGCGCACCTCCCGCCAGCACCCTCCCCTCGTCGCTCACCTCGGGATCCTCGACGATCCGAAGCACCGCCTTCATGTCGTGTGGCAGCGAGACGATGGCCTCGCACACCACATCCTCAAACCGCTCGCGGGACATGTCCTCGTCTCTAGGTTCGGGACCTTGTTCGGCTAGTTCGGGATGAGCTCACGGCCGGCGGGGCAAGCCACCTCGACTCCGGTCGGTCCCATCTCCGTTGCGATGATCTTGAACTCCACCCGGCGGTTCCGCTCCCAGGCCTCGGCGTTGTGACGCGGATCCACGGGGCAGCGCTCACCGTAGCCTGCGCTGCGGATGCGATCCCGCGCAACACCCCGCTGGACCAGGGCCTCCATGACCGATGCGGCGCGGTCCCGGGTCAGGCGGATGTTGTACTCGTCGGACGAGCGCTCGTCGGCGTGGCCCTGGACCTCGATGAGCCGGATCTGGGGGTTGCCGTTGAGGGTCGCCGCCACGGCGTCGATGATCGGGAAGCTGCGGGGCTGGATGACCGCGCTGTCCGTCTCGAAGTAGATCTTCTCGAGGATGACGATCTGGTTCTCCTCGATGACGACGCTGCCTCGGTCCGGGCAGCCGTCCTCGTCCTCGAACCCGTTGTAGGTCTCCGGGTCGTTCGGGCAGGAGTCGTCGACGTCGAGGATGCGGTCGGCGTCGTTGTCGGGGTCGGGGCAGCCGTCCTCGTCCTCCCACCCGTCGCGATCCTCCGGATCGTTCGGGCAGAGGTCGTCGGCGTCGAGGATGCCGTCCTGATCGTTGTCGGGATCGGGGCAGCCCTCCTCGTCCTGGAAGCCGTCGCGATCCTCCGGATCGTCCGGGCACTCGTCGACGTCGTCGAGGATGCCGTCGCCGTCGCGATCGCCCTCGTTGCCCTCCGGGCAGCCGTCCTCGTCGGCGTCGCCGTCGCGGTCCTCCGGGACCATCGGGCACTCGTCGTCGACGTCGAAAATGCCGTCGCGGTCGTTGTCCGGATCGGGGCAGCCGTCCTCGTCCGCGAACCCGTCGAAGTCCTCGGGCTCGTCGGGGCACTGGTCGACGTCGTCCTTGTAGCCGTCGCCGTCGCGGTCGCCGATCGACGGCTCGAAGATGAAGCCGAGGATGCCGCGGACCTCCGCCTGCTGGAACCCGTCGGTCGGCAGGCCGATGCCGCCGCCGAGCAGCAGGTAGCTGTTGCGCTCGACGAAGATCTTGAGGCCGCCGACCGCCTCGACGCTGAGCGCGTGCTCGTCGCCGAAGCCGTTGACGAGCTGGGTGCCGTAGGACTCGACGACCAGCTCGAGCGCGTCTGCGAGCCGGAAGCTCGCGCCGACGCCGAAGGTGATGAGGTCGTCGAAGTCGACGGGGCTGCCGCCCGTCACGGGCCCTGGGTTGGTGGCCGCGCTCCCGGTGGGCTCCGTCGAGCCGCCGACGGGGAAGCCCTCGGCGCCGTCCACGAAGTTCATTCGATAGCCGAGGTTGAGCGCGAGGCGAATCCGCCGGACCGGGCGCCACTCGGCCGCGAGCCGCGGCCACAGCGCGAACCCGCCGCCTGCGAACTCCTCCGGGGATCCGGTCGGCAGCTCGACCTGGAGGATGGCCGCGAGGCCGACCGGATCGCGCTCGACACGCGTGAGCCGGACCTTGCCGTGCAGCGTGATCGAGCCGAGCCCCTGGTAGTCGAGGCCGCCGATGCCGTCTTCGGAGCCGTCGTCGTTGTAGACACCGGGGACGGTGACGTTGTCGCCGCTGATGACCTGGATCGGCACCTGGATGCCGGCGACGACCAGGTTGGCGAAGCCGTAGTTGAAGTGGAGCGTGCCCGTGAAGCTCTGATCGACGATGTGATCGATGGACTCGGCGTCGCTCGAGGGCGTGCCCGTGGAGTTGACGAACCCGTCGAAGGGAAGGAGGCCGAACCCGCCGTCCAGGATCAACCCGAAGCTGAAGTCGCCGTTTCCGAGGATGTCCGAGCCGTTGACGTACATCAGGCCCTTCGAGTCCATGGCGGGTCGGAACAAGTGCAGGTCCATGCCGCGCTCGCCCACGAGCTGTGCGCTCGTAGCCTGCGCCAGCGCCCGGTCGGCGCCGAAGAGCAACCCGAGGCTGACCAACGAGACGGCGCAGATGGCTGCGCGCGAGGCCCTAGGCATTCTCTCCCCTCTCCTATCCCTTTGAGGCGCGGTATTCCGCGTTGCAGCCGAGTATCACGGCCACGAAGTCCCCGTCAACGATGGGAAAAACGCCGAGACCGAATTGAGGCGATCAGGGACAGCGGTTGTGGGCGCAGAGGATCTGGCGGTACTGCCGGGCCTGGGAATGGCTCGGGAATCTCCGGACGAAGGCCTCCATGTGTCGGAGCGCCGCCGCCATGTTGCCCATGGCCCGGTAGGTCTCGATGAGAGTCTGGATTTCGCGGGCGCTCCGGGCCCGCCCCTCGAGGTTCTGGACGATGCACCGGTTGTAGTCGCCGCCCCGCATCATCTCCTGCCGGCACCGGACGATGGGGTCGGGCCCCGCGGCGGGGCCGCCGCCCCCCGCGGTCTCCTCGCTGGGCTGGCCGCCGCTCTCCTGGGCCCGGGGCACCCTCGCCGTGCGCGGCTGGCGCCGGGGGCCCGTCGGCGGACCCGCAGACGGGCGGCCACTCCGCTGGACGAGCCGGATGACCTCCTCGGCGGCCTGGCGCTCCGCGTCGGGCGCGCCCTCGACGCTCAGGACCATGTTCGCGTGCCGCTCGGCCTCGTCGGGGTTGCGCCGGAGCGCGCCCTGCGCCTGTCGCACGTGGTCTCGGGCGAAGCGCTGGATGGCACGGGCGAAGTCGGGCTCGCTCCGGAACGGGCTGTCCGACGGCAGCTCCTCGAACGCGAAGTACGCCTCGTCGACCTCGCCCCGCGCGAGCAGCCGCTTGGCTCGCTCGAAGGCCTCGCCCTCCGCCTGGCCGGCCTCGGCGCGCTGCTTGCACGACTGCGCGGTCGCGTCGTGCGGAATCAGCGCAAGCGCCGCGTTGCCGTGCGTGACGGCGGCGCCGAAGCGCCGCTCCTCGAGCGCCGTCTGGCAGCTCCGGAGCGCCTCCTGGAACGCCTCCCGATCGGCCGCGCTCGCGGGCGCGGGCGGCTCCTCCTGGGGCGAGCCCGGATCGCCGACGGCGTTCGGTGGGTTCTCCTCGATCGCGGTCACGAGCGGCTCGTCCTCCGCCGAGCCCCCGCTCATCGCGATCACTCCGCCGATGGCGACCGCCACCACGATGATCCCGAGCGCCGCGATGACGGGCGCGCGCGAGCCCGAGCTCGGCACCGCCTCCATCTGGATCGTGCGGTCCGCATCGAACGTGTAGGTCTCGCCACGGCCGACGAACCGGAACCGCACCTGCCCCATCTCGATGACGTCGCCCGCCTGGAGCGGGGCGTCGCGCACATCGTTCCCGTTGACCCGCAGGCCGTTGGCGCTGCCGAGGTCGAGGATCCGGAACCCGTCGCCGTCCTGCACCACCTCGGCGTGCTCACGGCTGATGGAGCGATGGTTGACCCACGCGTCCAGGTCCTCGGCGCGCCCGAAGCGCACCCGCGCCTTGGAAAGGGCGAACTCCGCCCCGGGCGCCGGAGGCGACAGCATGATCAGCCGCGCCGGGGGGACAGACTCGGCGGCCGGAGCGGCGATCATCGCCGTCTGGGCGTCGGCCGTCTCCGGGCTGGCCATCGGGGTGGTCGGCTCGGTGGCCGTCTCGGCGGCCTCGACCTGCAGGGCGAGGAGGTAGTCACCGATGGTGACCTGATCGCCTGCCGCGAGGGACGAGGGGTCCGAGATCTTGCGGCCGTTGACCTTGATCCCGTTGTACGAGCTCAGGTCCTCGATGGTGAACGCGCCGTTCGCCTTGAACAGTCGGGCGTGTTTCCGCGAGACGTTGCGCTCCGTCAGGCGGATGGTGTTCCCCTCCTTCCGCCCGATGGTGATCTCGTCGCGCACCAGCGGGACGACGGTCGTCTTGCCTTCGTCGTCGGAGATGACGAGCTTATACATCTCGCCTATGGTCCGATACTCGCACGGGAAATGACCTCGGAAGGCATGGTATCCGCCCCTGCCCGGGTGTCAATCGGCGGACACACTTCGCGTCCCATGTGACCCCTGGCCCTCCCGTGGTCCTTGGGTGGCGTGGTGCGCGGCGCACCTTCGTGCCAGGCTGGCCCCATGACGAGGAGCGCCGCGCTCCTGCTCCTGGTCCTCGGGGCTTGTTCCGAGGAGCGCCCGGCGGCACCGCCGGATCGCGACGCGTCCGCGCGGCGGGATGCCGCGAGCGTGGACGGCGGGCCAGAAGACGCCGGCGCGATCGGACGGCGCGACGGCGGTCCCGCCTTCCCGCCCGTGGACCTCGAGGTGGTGCTCCCGTACGGCGGCCCCGAGGAGCGAGTCCCGATCGAGGTGGGCGCCGATCTCGGGCGGCTCGACGTGGCCTTCTCGGTCGACACGACGGGGAGCTTCGGCGAGGAGATCGACGCGCTGCAAGCCGATCTGGAGGATCGGATCGTTCCGGCGCTCCGCGATCGCGTCGGCGACGTCGCCTTCGCCGTGAGCCGGTTCGAGGACTTCCCGTCGGATCCGTGGGGCGCGCCGACCGACGTGCCCTTCGAGCTGCTCACGGCCCTGACCACGGACGTCCGGCGCGTCGCCTCGGCGGTGGCTGCGCTCGACGAGCCCCTCGGCCACGGCGCCGACGCGCCCGAGTCGGGCGCCGAGGCGCTCTACCAGATCGCCACCGGTGACGGCTACCGAGCCGGCGGTCGCACGATCGTCCCTCGCTTCACGCGGGCGGCCCCGGGGGGAGGCTCGCTCGGGGGGGTCGGATTCCGCGAGGGCGCGCTCCACGTGGTCGTCCACGTGACCGACGCACCGGCGCACCAGCCCGAGGACTACGCAGGGATCTACCCCGGCACCCGATCGGTGCAGGAGGCGGGCGACGCGCTCGGTGCGATCGGGGCGCGCGTGGTCGGCATCGCGAGCGGTGAGCTGGCGCGGTCGCACCTCGAACGACTCGCGCTCGACACCGACGCGGTCACGCCCGCCGAGGGCGGCGCGTGCGCGACGGGGATCGACGGCGAGCCGCGCGCGCCGACCGGGTCGCGCTGCCCGCTCGTGTTCAGCGTCGCCGAGGACGGCACCGGGCTCAGCGACACGATCGTCGACGCGATCGTCGAGCTCGTGAACGGCGTCGCGTACGACGAAGCGTTCGGCGTGGTGATCACGGACCCGCTCGCGTTCGTGCGCGCGGTCGAGGCCGCGGACGCGGAGCCGCCGGACGGGATCCCGGACCCTGGTCGCGACGACCGGCGGCCCCCGGGCGACGGCGTCGTCGACACGTTCCTCGACGTGCGCACCGGCACGCGGCTCGTGTTCGTGGCGCGCCTCGCCAACCGGACGCTCCCGCCTGCCGACTACGATCAGGTGTTCCACCTGACCGTCGAGATCCGCGGCGACGATCTCCTCCTCGCGCGGAGGCAGATCCGGGTGATCGTCCCCCGGGGGCGCCTCGACGCCGGCTCGCCGGCGGACGGCGGCGCCGGCCCGGGGCTCGACGCGGCCACCGACGCGGGCCTCGACGGAGGCTCGTGACCCGCCTCGGGTACACCATGGCGCTCGCGCTCGCCTGGGCGTGCGGCGGCGCCTCCTCCGAGTGGGAGGGCGGCATCCACGCCCGCATGGGCCACTCCGCGGACCACGGGCTGCGCGTGGTCGACGTCCCCGAGGACGGGCCGGCCTCGCGCTCGGGTCTGGCCGAGGGCGACCGCATCGTGGCGATCGACGGCGAGCCGGTCGAGGGCCTGAGCGCATCGCAGATCGCCGCCCGGCTCCGAGGCCCGGTGGGCACGACGGTCGAGCTCCGAGTGGAGCGCGGCGGCCGCCTGCTCACCCTCCCCGTCGAGCGCGCCCCCTACGCCGAGTGAGCCGGACGCGTGTCCCGCCCGCGATGCGTGCTACAAGGGGCGCGCCGTGGACATGCTCTCGACGATACGGGATGCGGCGTGGCTGTGGGTCGCGGGGCCCCTGCTCGGGGTCGCCGGGGTGTGGCTGACCTTCCGGCTCGCCGCACCTCAGGTCGTGAGGCTGGCCGCCGGGTTCCGCGCGCTCTCGGCCCACGACCCGGACACCGACGGCGACGTCCCGCCCGCCGCGGGGACCTGGCTCGCCGCCGCCGCCTCCCTCGGAGCCGCCGCGGCCGTGGGCGCAGCCACCGCCGTCGCGCTCGGGGGAGCGGGCGCGATCCTGTGGGTCTGGCTCATCGGGCTCCTGCTCGCGCCCCTGCGCTTCACCGAGGCGCTGCTCGCGCGCACCGGCGCTCCCGGCGACAAGGGCGGCGCGGCGGGGTCGCTCGCGGCGCGGCTCGCGCGCGAGGGCGGCGGGCTGCGCGTGCTCGGGCTCGTGATGGCGGCCCTCGCGGCGGCGTCGGCCCTGCTCTTCGTCGGCGGCGTCCATGGCGATGCGCTGGTCGACGCGTCCGAGCGCCTGCTGCCGGGGAGCATGCCCGCGGTCGGGGTCGGCGTCGCGGCGATGGCGGCGATCCTCGCGGCGGGCGGCATGCGCCGCAGCGGCGCGATCGCCGGCTGGCTCGCCGTGGCGGCCATGACCGTGCTGCTGGCCGCCGCGATCTGGGCCGCCGCGTCCGACCCGGGCCGCGCGGTGGGCGCCCTCGGGCGCACGTTCTCCGAGGCCTTCGGAGGCGCGCCCGCGGCGACGCCCTTCGTGGGTGCGTTCGCCGGGGAGATCGCCCGGGCCGCCATCCTGTCCGTGCTGCCTCCGATCGCCGGCGCCACGGGCGTCGCCGGCGCTCTGCACGGCGCGGCGCGTGCACGGACGACGCGCGGGCAAGCGGCCGCCGCGCTCCTCGGACCGCTCGCCTACGCGGTCCTCACGACGGTCCTGTGCATGGCCTTCGTCGCGACCGGCGCCTATTACCGCCGCGTCGAGGACCGGCGGCCCATGAGCGAGGTGCGCGTCTACGCCGCGGCGTTCGAGACCGCGAGCCAGCGCGCCGAGCCCGAGCGCCTGCACGACGGCTACGTGCGGGTCGAGGGCGGCGAGATGCGCGACGTCGGCCTGCACTTCGGCACCGACCAGGGGACCATCCGCTCGCCGCGCTTCCTGTACCGTGGTGAGCCGGCGGACATCGCGCTGCACGTGCGCGGAGGCGAGCCCTTCCGCTTCCTCGTACCGCGCGATGGCGTGCTGACCACGGCGAGCCTCGACGAGGTCCGGCACGTCGTGGTCGAAGGCGAGATGCTCCCGCGCGGCGGGGCGCTCCTCGGGGCCGCGCTCGCCCGCGGGACCGGAGGCGACGTCGGGCCGCGGCTCGGGCTCGGCGCGTTGCTGGTCCTGCTCGCCGTGGGCGCGGGGGCCTTCGGGCTCGGGGCAGGCCGCTCGCTCGGCGCCGGCGCGCCGCCGTGGGCCCGGGTCGCCGTGGCGCTCTTGCCGGCCGCGGGCCTCGCGCTCGCGGCGACCGGCCTCGTGCCCTGGCTGTCGGCCGCCGGCGGCCTCGCGGCCGCGTCCCTCGCCTCGGCCACCGCCGTCGCCCTGCTGATCAAGTCGGGCGAGGCGCGCAAGCTCCTCGGGGAGTGAGCTCGGCGCGCTTGAGCGGACCCGAAGGCGTGGTACGGTCCGCCGCTTGCCGAGATGGGAGAGAAGATGAGTCGAGTCGTCGGTGTGATCGGTGGGAGCGGCCTGTACGAGATGGCCGACCTCGAGCGGGTCGAGGAGATGCGCCTCGAGACCCCCTTCGGTGAGCCCTCGGACGCCGTCATCTCGGGGTGGATCGGGGAGACGCGCTACCTCTTCCTGCCGCGGCACGGCCGCGGGCACCTCCTGCCGCCGCACGGCATCAACTACCGGGCGAACATCCACGCCCTCAAGCAGGCGGGCGCCGAGCAGGTGATCAGCGTATCGGCGGTCGGCTCGATGAAGGAGAGCATCGCGCCGGGCGACATCGTCCTGGTCGATCAGTTCATCGACAGGACGCGGCACCGCCCCAACACCTTCTTCGAGGACGACGGCGTCGTCGCGCACGTCGAGCTCGCCGAGCCCATCGACGCGTCGCTCCAAGAGGCGCTCTACCGTTCCGCTCTCGACGCGGGAGTGCGCGCGCACCGCGGCGGCACCTACGTGTGCATCGACGGCCCGCAGTTCTCGACGCGCGCCGAGTCGAACCTCTTCCGGAGCTGGGGCGTGGACGTCATCGGGATGACGAACCTCCCCGAGGCGCGCCTCGCGCGCGAGGCCGAGCTCCCCTACGCCACCATCGCGCTCGCTACGGACTACGACTGCTGGCACCAGTCGGAGCAGTCGGTGAGCGTCGAGGCGGTCGTCGCGGTGATCCGGGCGAACGTGGAGCGCGCGCGCGCGATCATCCGCGGCGTCGCCGGCCGCCTGCCCGACCCGGCCGCGAGCCCGGCCTCGCGGGCGCTCGAGAACGCCATCATGACCTCGCCCGAGCGCATCACGCCCGCCGCGCGCGATCGCCTCGGGCTGCTCATCGGCAAGTACGTGAAGTAGAGGAAACCGCCATGTCTTCCATGCTCGTCGTCGGCTCGGTCGCGCTCGACACCATCCACGTCCCCTCCGGGACCCACGAGTACATCCTCGGCGGCTCGGCCACCTTCGCCTCGCTGACCGGCTCCTTCTTCGCGCCCGTGCAGCTCGTGGGAGTGGTCGGCCGGGACTTCTCCGAGTCGCACGTCACGATGTTCCGGGACCGGGGCGTCGACTGCGCGGGGCTCGAGGTCGCCGAGGGCAAGACCTTCCACTGGGAGGGCCGGTACACCGACGACCTCACGTCGCGCTCGAGCCTCTGCACCGAGCTCAACGCCTTCGGACAGTTCCACCCGAAGATCCCGGAGGCGTTCCGAGACACGCCCTACGTGATGCTCGGCAACATCGCGCCGGAGCTGCAGCTCGAGGTGCTCGATCAGGTCCGCTCTCCGAAGCTCGTGGTGGCAGACACCATGAACTTCTGGATCGAGGGCAAGCCCGGCGACCTCGCCAAGGTGCTCCGCCGCACCGACGTCCTCGTCATCAACGAGGAGGAGGCGCGCCAGCTCGCCGGCATCCACAACATCGTGAAGGTCGCGCACGCGCTGCTCGACATGGGCCCCCGCATCGTGATCATCAAGCGCGGCGAGTACGGCGCGCTCCTGTTCGAGCAGGACCACGTGTTCAGCGCGCCCGCCTTCCCGGTCCACGACGTGCAGGACCCGACGGGGGCCGGCGACAGCTTCGCGGGGGCCTTGCTCGGGTACATCGCCGCCCGCGGCAACACGCGGATGCAGACCCTCCGCCGCGCGGTCATCTACGGGTCGGCGCTCGCCAGCTACTGCGTCGAAGGGATCGGGGTCGAGGGGCTCCTTTCGATCACGCGGGACGGGGTCGAAGAGCGGTTCGCCGCCTTCCAGAAGCTCGCCCACTTCGCGACCGACGACGAGCTCCGGGACGTCGCGCGCGAAGGGGCCCGCGCGGGCTGATCTTTCCCCGGGAGGGTTGCCACCGGGACCCTGGCCGGTCACAACTGACTCGCCCTTGGCAAACGAGAAGAGGAGATTTCCGAATGATCCGTAGACTCTCTTGGCTCGCGATCGCCGCCGGCCTGGCCCTCACGGGTGGCTGCGGCGACGACGGTGGTGGGACGACACCGACGGACTCCGGGACCAGCACGCCGTGCCCTCGGACGTCGCCCGACCGCGAGGGCATGATGGGCGCGTGCTGCTACCGCGTCCGCAACGAGGGCGCGCGGCTCGACGCGCCGGAGATGCGGCTGGCCGAGCTCAAGGTGACCGCGCCGACCTCGCTGTCGAACACCCTGGTCCGGAGCCTGCTCAAGTCGGCGCTCGACGACGAGCGCTTCAACTGGATCTTCCGGAGCGCGGTCACCGGGGGCGACATCGCCATCGAGACGGGCTACGGAGAGCGCAACGCCGACGCCACGTTCTCGTTCGCGAGCGGCACGGCCCCGTCTCCGGGCGACGCCAACCGCTGGAATCCTGTCACGCTCACCGGCACGATCGCCGACGAGGTCGTCATGACCGGCGCGCTCGACGGCGCGATGACCGTCCCGGTCTTCGACGACGACGGCGTCACCCTCACCGCGGAGTTCCCGCTGCGAGGGCTCGCGCTGACCTCCGTGACGCTGACCGAAGACCGTAGCTGCATCGGCAGCCGCAACTCGGTCCAGTACACGACCGACTCCGGGCTGCTCGAAGCGTACATCACCGTCGAAGAGGCCAAGACGGTGCCGATCGTCGTGGGCTCGACGCTCGACACGACGCTCTGCATGTTCGTCGCCGGCCGCTCGTCCGAGGAGGGCACCTGCGACGACACGCCGCAGGCCGACTGGCCGGTTCCGCCCGACTCCATGTGCGACACCAGCGGCTGCTCGATGGGCGGCTGCGACGCCAGCGACTGCAACGCCTGGCACCTGACGAGCGAGTTCGCAGCGCACGGCGTCGAGATCACGGACTGATTCGCCGACAGCAACGCCCTCGACGCGTCGCCGAGCGCCGCGTCGGGTTCGCTTCGCTCACTTTTCCTCACACGCGACGGCCCGCCGACCTTCGGCGGGCCGTTTCGTTTCCGGGCTCGTGCGGCCGGCGACGCCCATTGCCCCGGGGTGCGGCGCGGCGGTACCATTTGTCACCTTTCCCTGCGCGCAGGGCGGCCGCTGGTCCCGGGAGGCCCATCGATGACGTTCCTTCGGAAGAATGCGAGATCCTTGCTTCTGTCGTTCCTCGTGCTCGTCTTCTGCGCCTGCGGAGACGGCGGGTGCTCGGGCTGTGAGGGGTGCGGCGTCGCGCCGATCCCGGGCGGCTACCCGATCGAGGATCGGATCGAGAACTCGGCGCAGGTGCGCCTGACCTCGAGCGGCGTCGACTTCATCGAAGAGAACATCGACGGGATCATCACGACGGTCCTGCCCGAGGGCCTGAACTTCGACATCCCTCGGTCGGAGGGCAGCGCGTCGGGCTTCGACTACACGGTCTGCCCGGACAGCGACTGCGTGGCCCACGGCGAGATCCACGAGTTCACGCTGACGCCCGTCGCCCCGAACCGGCTCTCGGCCCACATCCGCATCGTCGTCGACAGCCGCGACGCGGCCGGCGGCCGGCGCCCCCTGCCGGTCCGGATCGATCCACCGCTCCTGCCGGCGTCCACGTGTCGGGTCGACCTCGACACCCGAGAGGGGTCGCGGCCCTACGCGGGGCTCGTCGCCGACATCGACTTCGTGGCCGAGACGCAGCCCGCGCGCGCGGGCTACACGAAGCTCGTCGTCCAGAACGCCGACCTCGCCGACGGAGAAGGCATCGAGGACGACGACATCGACGTCGGCGGCTGCACCGGGTACGCCTGGCTGCTCAACCTCCTGAAGGGGATGCTCGTCGACGAGCTGCAAGGGCAGATCAGCGATCTGCTCCAGGGCGCGCTCGACGAGCAGATGTGCACCAAGCGCGGCGAGTACGGATGCCCGACGGGCACCTTCGCCCGGCCGGACGCGGCCGACCCCGAGTCGGTCTGCCGGTACGCGGACTCGGACGACGCCGAGTGCGTCCCGATCCTGCTCGGCACCGACGGCCAGGGCGACCTCGGCGCCGCCTTCCTCGGCGGCTTCTCGCCGGGGACGCACGCGCCCGGCCAGTTCCTGCTCGCGTCCGGCGGCGACGGCGAGGCCGTCGACGAAGGCATGTCCCTCTTCTTCTACGGCGGATGGCGGGGCACCGACCGGAGCTTCACGACGTCGCCGGCCCACAACCCGTGCGTCCCGCTCGTCGACCCCCCGCCCCTGCCGACGATCCCGCGCGCCGGCACGTTCCGCGGCAACACGATCCCCGGCGGCGGCGAGGCGCACGTCGGCATCGGCCTGAGCGAGCAGTACCTGAACTACGTCGGCTACGGCCTGTTCGACAGCGGGATGCTGTGCATCGGCGCCGGGACGCGCCTGAGCGAGCAGCTCTCCACCGGCCTGTTCTCGATCCTCATCACGTCGATCAAGCAGGTCGCCTTCCCGACCGATCCCGCCCCCATCTCGCTCTCGCTCCGGCCGCAGGAGCCGCCCGTCTTCGAGATCGGGGCGGGCACCGCGGACGAAGCCCTGCTGGACGTCACCCTGCCGAACCTCGAGATCGACTTCTACGTCTGGAGCAGCGAGCGCTACGTCCGGATCATGACGTACAAGGCCGATCTCACCATCCCGATCAACCTGTCGGTCGCCGACGGCGCGATCGCGCCCGAGATCGTGGAGGTGAGGGCCGAGAATTCCTCGGTGTCGAACAGCGAGCTGCTCGAGGAGGACCCGGCCGAGCTCGCGGTCCTCATCGAGGACGTCATCTCCATGTTCGCCGGGATGCTCACCGGCAGCATCGACCCGTTCGAGCTGCCCGAGCTTTCGGGCTTCCTCCTCGAGGTCCCGGAGGGTGGCATCCAGGGCATCGAGGACTCGGGCGACGAGTTCCTCGGCATCTTCGCCAATCTGGCGCTCGCGCCCTCGAGCGGCATGCTGACCGGCACGGCGAATACGAGCGCACGCCTCGAGAGCCTGCACGTCGATCCGACGGTGCTCCGGCTCGAGACCTACGGCGAGGGAGAGATCCCCTGGGTCCGGCTCGAGCTCGACGCCGACGGACCGTCCGGCGTCGACTACGAATATAGCTGGCGCATCGACGGGATGCAGTGGTCACGCTGGTCGAGCGACCCGTTCCCGATCGTCCAGCACCGCGCGTTCCTGCTGCAGGCCCGGCACGAGGTCGAGGTGCGGGCGCGCATCGCCGGCACGCCGGGGACCCAGGACCCGTCGCCCGCGCGCGTCGAGGTGCTGATCGACGCGCTCGCGCCCGAGGTCGAGGCCGCCCGCCAGGACGACGGCGTGCGGATCCGTGCGTGGGACGTGATCTCACCCGCCGACGCGCTCGACTACCGCTACCGCAAGAGCGGCGGAGAGTGGAGCGCCTGGGCCGCCCTCGGCGAGAGCGCGTTCGTCCCGGTCGGCTTCGACGACACCGAGGTCGACGTCGAGGTGCGGGACGAGGCCGAGAACGTCGGCGCGGCCCGCGCGCCGCTCATCCGCGGCCTCCCGAACGCAGCGGCCGACGAAGGCTGCGGCTGCAGCGTGCCCGGGCAGGACGACGCGAGCCCGCTCGCTGCGCTCGGTCTCTTGGCCGTCTTCGGCGTCCTGTTCGGGCGCCGGAGGGGGCAAAGACGACGCTCGCGGGGAGTGAGCCGGAGCTTCCTGTCGCTCCTCGTCCTGTTCGCGCTCCCCGTGGCGCTCGGCGTCCAGGGCTGTAGCTGCAGCGACGACAAGAAGCCCGTCCCCTGCGACGGCGAGTGCGCCGAGCCCGATCCGTCGGCCACGCGCGGCAACCTGTGCTGCGAGGCCATGAACATGTGCGTCAACTACGACCGCGACGCGCTGTGCGACCCCGGATACGAGTGTCCCGTGAGCAACCTGACGCTCGACGATTCGTGCAACATCTCGTGCAGCATGTGCGAGGCGAAGCCGGCGCTCGTGCCCGGCACCATGGCGACCCACCTCGACATGGTCGTCACGGCCGACGGCAGCATCGTCTTCAGCGGCTACAGCCCGGGTGTGCCGCCCATGCGACGCTACGGCGACCTGGTCGTGGGCAGCTACGACGTCTCGAGCATGTCGACGAGCTGGGAGATCGTGGACGGCGCGCCCAGCTCGCCCATCACCAACGATCCGAACGGCTGGCGCGGCGGCGTGAGCGATCCGGGCGACGACGTCGGCCGCTGGACCAGCATCGCCGAGGCCGGCGGCAACTTCTACGTCGCCTACTACGACGTGACCAACGGAGCGCTCAAGATGGCGATCGGCACCCCCGGCGGGTCCTGGGCCGTCCACACCGTGGACGACGAGGGCGACTCCGGCCGCTACGCCTCGCTGGTCCTCGACGGCGCCGGCAGCCCGGTCGTCTCGTACCTGCGCATGGCCGGGCTCGGTGACGGCTCGGGCGTGGTGAACGGCTCGGTCCTCGTGGCCTCGGCGGCGAGCGCGAACCCGGCCGGGCCGACGGACTGGACGGTCACCGAGATCAACGCGGTGGCCATGCCCTGCCGCCCGGGGCTGTGCGCGAGCGGCGAGGAATGCCTCGAGGACAGCGGCTTGTGCGTGACCGAGACCGCGGACTGCGCGGAGGACTGCGCGAGCGGGGACGTCTGCTACATGGCCTCCTGCCAGACGGCGCTGCCGGACAACTTCGTCGAGGACATGCCGCCGGCCAACGGCATGTACACGGCGCTGGCGCGCACGAGCACGGGCCTCGCGGTCGTCTGGTACGACCGGACCGCGGGCAACATCATGGGGGCGTCCTACGACGGAACGTCCTGGAGCGCTCCGGTCCTGATCGACGGGTACGGGGTCGGCGATCCCGATGTCGGCGACTCGGGCCTCGGCGCGACGCTGTTCGTCGACTCGGCCGACGTCTGGCACGTGGCGTACGTGGACGGCGCCGAGGAGGCGGTCCGCTACGCGCGGGTCGAGGCCGGCACGGTGACGACCGAGCTCGTCGACGACGGCTCGACCGACGGGACGATGCGGCACCCGGACGGCCGGCACATCGTGGGCGACGACGCGTCGATCGCGGTGACCGACGGCGGGCAGGTCCGCATCGCCTACCAGGACGCGACGAGCCAGCGGCTCATGCTGGCGACGAGGAACAGCGGCGACACCGAGTGGACCGTCACGATCCTCGATCCCGCGCAGCACACCGGCTGGTGGGTCGAGCAGGCGCTGGTCGGGACCACGAGCTACGTCGCCACCTGGTGGCGCGGCCCCGCCGGCGACGAGATCGACAACGGGGTCCGCGTCCTCACGGTGGAGTGAGCGACAGGCTCCGTCTCCCTACTCCTCTCGCATCGCGTCGAGCTCCTCCTTCGTGAGGTGCTCGTGCGCGAGCGGGAAGACGACGTTGTCCTCGCGGAAGATGTGGAGCCTCAGCACCTCCACCAGGGACTGCGCCTGCTGAAGCGCAGTGTCGAAGGTGAGGAGCATCGACTTCTCGTCGGGCAAGCGGCTCCCGAGCGCGAAGAAGCCGAGCACGGCCGCGGACAGCTTGACGATCTCCACGTGGTCGGCCTCGAGGACGTCGAGCGCGGTCGTCGGCGTGCGGCCCTTGCTGTGCTCACCCTTCTCGATCAGGCGTTTGGCCAGCAAGGGGAACAGGAGCCGCTCCTCGCGGCGGTTGTGAGGGATCACCTCGTCGTCGACCACCTCGAAGAAAGCGCGGAGCGCCGGGGTCGCGCTGCGGTCGATACCCTTCTCCCGCATGGTCACGAGAGCCTCCTCGAAGGCTCTGAGGTGCTCCACGAAGGCCTCGTGCTCGTCGCGCAACGACTGGAGCACGGGGTGCATGTCCTCGTAGGAGACCTCGGGCACCGCCGGCGGGGAGTAGGCGCCGGGAGGTGAGAAGGGCGACATGCCCTCGTCCTCGACGTCCTTGTCGACGTTCCTGTGGATGGGGTCGTCCTTCTTGTGCAGCTTCACGATCGTCATCTACTCGTCCTCACCGTGGCTGAAGTGGATGTCGAGGGGCACCGTCGCCAGCGAGCGCCCACCGACCCGCACCTCGAACTCGTGCCGGCCGGCGACCACCGCTCCCCCCGTCAGGCGCACGGTGGCGAGCGTGGAGCGGCCCGGCAACACGACGACCTCGGCGTCCGTGGGCAGCCCGCCGAGCGGAGCGCCGCCCGCGGGGGGCCTGTGTCGCACCGTGATGCGCCGCGATCCCTCCGCGTTGCGCGAACGCAGCACGATCCCGAGGGCGAGCGGGTGGGTGAGCGCCTGCGCCTCCTTCAGGTCCACGCCGGGCGGCGCCAGCATGCGCACGGCGTCGATGATGCGGACGAAGCTGTGGGTGCCGTCTCGCTCTACCAGCACCGTCTCACAGAAGACGGCGGCGGCGACCTCGGGGTCGTGGGCGCCGGTGCGCTCCTTCTTGGCCATGGGCGCCAACCCTGGTACCGGCGCGGTCCGAGGTCAACCGCTCGGTGCGTGTCCGCGGCCGAAAACGCACCGCCGGCCGAGGCGGCGTGACCCGGCGCACGCCGTTCGGTGTCCTAGGCGGCCTGCTGGTCGTCCAGGAAGCGCCGGCGCTGGTCGCTCACCAGGTCGAACAGGCGCTGCTTGTCGACGAGCCCTGCGTCGAGCAGGGCCCGCATGTAGCCGTCGGCGTAGCCGTGCGCGCGGGAGAGCTTGGCGTACGCCACACCGCCGAAGCGCGCCTTCAGCACGTCGTCCAGCAGCCCACGCAGCACCTCGAGAAGCTCATCCTTGGCCATCGTTCCTCCCGGTTGTCGCGCCCTCCGGGGCGCGTCGCCAACCCGGGCATGCCCCAGACGACGCCCCGGCGTCAAAAAAACGGACGCGCGCGGGGACGGTGCCGGGGGCGGGGATCGAACCCGCATGTGGGAGGACCCACGGGCGATTTTAAGTCGCCTGCGTCTGCCAGTTCCGCCACCCCGGCGAAGGGCTCACGCCTGGGGTAAGCCGTTCGTCAGGTGACGGGGCATCTGGGGGCCCGGCCGCTCGGGGCCGATCTCCTTGATGCGGTTGTGCTCGTCGACGAGGACCACCTTGGGCTCGTGCGTGCGGGCCTCCTCGTCGCTCATCTCGCCGAACGTGGCGAGGATGGCGAGGTCGCCGGGCTCGCAGAGGTGCGCCGCTGCGCCGTTGACACAGATGATGCCCGAGCCGCTCGGTCCGCGCAGCGCATAGGTCAGAAGGCGCGTCCCGCGGGTCACGTTCCAGATGTGGATCTCCTCGTTCTCGAGGATCCCGGCGGCGTCCATCAGGTCGGCGTCGATGGTCACGCTTCCCTCGTAGTCGAGATCGGCATGGGTGATCGTCGCCCGGTGCAGCTTCCCGAGGAACATTCGTCGCTTCATCGTGATCCTCCTCGTGGCGTCCCGAGACGGGTACACCCGAAGACCCCCGCAAGGTAGCGTCGTCGCGCCCCGACCGCAAGCGCTTCGCGTTGCCCCCCTCGGGCGATCGTGGTAGCCGGACGGCACCGTGGAGCGGAGGATCCATCCCGCGCGCCGGCGCCGTCGCCGCTGGTGGCCGCTCGCGGCCGCGGGCGCCGCCGTCGTCGCGGCCGTCGTCTGGCCGCTGTTCGCGCACCTGTACACGGACCTGCGCTGGTTCCGCTCCGTCGGGCAAGGCGAGGTCTTCACGACCATCCTGTGGACGCGGATCGGCCTCGGCTTCGTGGTCGGCGCCGTCGTGGGGCTCGCCGTCTGGCTCGACCTGCTCCTCGCCGTCCGTCTCACGCGCGGGCTGTCCCCGCTGCGAGTCGCCGGGCCTCCGGGGAGCGGGACCCTCGAGATCGGCGCCTTCGCCGCGCGCCTGTCGCTGCCGCTCGCGCTCGTGATCGGCGTCGTGGCCGGAGTCGGCGGCTCGGAGCACTGGTCGACCTGGCTGCTCTTCTCCCGCGCCTCCGAGCTCGGCGTGCCGGACCCGATCCTCGGGCACGACGTGGGCTTCTACCTGTTCGAGCTCCCGGCGCTCGAGGCCGTCGCCTCGCTCGGGTTCTGGACCGTCGCCCTGTCGCTCATCACCGCCGCCGGCATGCACGTGCTCCGCGGCGGGATCCGCCCGACCGCCCGCGGGCTCGCCGCACACCGTCCCACGCGCGTCCACCTGAGCGCGCTCGGGGCCGCGTTCTTCCTGCTGCTCGCCTTCGAGGCGTGGCTCGACGCTCCCGACCTCATGTACTCGACGACGGGGCCCGTCACGGGCGCCAGCTACGCGGACGTGCACGCGAAGCTGCCGGCGCTGCGCGTGGAGCTCGTCGCCGCGCTGGTCGCGGCAGCGCTGATCGGCGTGAGCGCGACGAGGAAGCGCCTGGTCCTTCTCTTCACCGGAGTCGGGCTGTACGCCGCGGTCGCGCTCGTCGGCGTCCGGGTGTACCCGGCGCTCGTCCACCGCTTCACCGTCCTGCCGAACGAGGCGGCCAAGGAGGCGCCGTTCATCGCCCACAACATCGAGGCCACGCGGAGGGCGTACGGCCTCGCGGACGTCGTCGAGCGCGATCTCAGCGCCGAGTCGGAGCTCACCCGGGCCGACGTCGAGGACAACCGGGCCACGATCGAGAACGTCCGGCTGTGGGACCACCAGCCGCTCCTCGACACGTTCGCGCAGATCCAGGAGATCCGGACGTACTACGAGTTCGCCTCGGTCGACAACGACCGGTACGTCATCGACGGCGAGCTCCGCCAGACCATGCTCTCGCCGCGCGAGCTCGCGGCCGAGAGCCTCCCGAGCCGCACCTGGATCAACGAGCACTTCACCTTCACGCACGGCTACGGGCTGACGCTCGGCCCCGTCAACGCCGCGACCGAGGAGGGGCTGCCGGTCCTCTTCGTGAAGGACATCCCGCCCGTCTCCGAGGTAGAGGGCATCCGGGTCACGCAGCCCGCCATCTACTTCGGCGAGCTGTCGAACGACTACGTCTTCGTGCGGACGGCTGCGCGCGAGTTCGATCACCCGTCGGGCGAACAGAACGTGTTCTCCGCCTACGGGGGCGCCGCCGGCGTGCACCTCGACGGCGCCCTCACCCGCGCGGCGATGGCGACGCGCATCGGCTCGCTCAAGCTCCTGCTCTCGGAGGACATCGACGAGGACAGCCGGATCCTGCTCTACCGCGACATCCGTGCACGGGTCGGCCGGCTCGCGCCGTTTCTGCGCTTCGACTCCGACCCGTACATGATCGTGCGGGAGGACGGGACGCTCGCCTGGATCCAGGACGCGTACACGGTGAGCGACCGCTATCCGTACTCGCAGCCCGTCGCGGGCGGGCTCAACTACATCCGCAACTCGGTCAAGGCCGTCGTCGACGCCTACGAGGGCACGGTCACGTTCTACGCCGTCGACGACCAGGATCCGGTGCTCGAGACGTGGCGGCGGATCTTCCCCGGGCTCTTCACGCCCGCCAACCGCATGCCGGAGGACGTCCGGCAGCACTTGCGCTATCCGGAGGACATCTTCCGCATCCAGACCGAGGTCTTCACGACCTACCACATGAAGCAGCCCGACCTCGTCTACAACCGGGAGGACCAGTGGGAGATCCCGACGGTCCGCCGGTCGGGCACCGCCGAGCGCATGGTCCCCTACTACACCATCATGCGCCTGCCCGGCGAACCGAGCCCCGAGTTCATCCAGATGATCCCGTTCACGCCCAAGCGCAAGGAGAACCTCGCCGCGTGGATGGTGGCGCGAATGGACGGCGACCGGCTCGGAGAGCTGGTCGTCTACGCCTTCCCGAGGGACCGCCTGGTCTTCGGCCCGCAGCAGGTGATGAATCGGATCAACCAGGACGCCGACATCGCGCGCCAGGTCTCGCTCTGGGATCAGCGGGGCTCCCAGGCGATCATGGGGACACTCCTGGTGATCCCGATCGAGGAGTCGCTGCTGTACGTCACGCCGCTGTACCTGCGTTCCGAGGGCGGCCGGATCCCGGAGCTCAAGCGCGTCATCGTCGCCTACGAGAACCGCATCGCGATGGAGCCGACGCTCGAGGCCGCGATCGCGGCGCTCTTCGGCGAGGACGAGGAGCCGCCGCCGGCCGCGGCCGCCCCCGCCGAGGAGGAGGGCGTGGCCGCGGCCGCGCCTCCCGACCAGCCGCCGCCGGCGGCCGCGGGCGCCGAGGCCGAGCCCGCCGATCTCGCGCGCCAGGCCCGCGAGCACTACGAGCGCGCGATCGAGGCGCAGCGCCGGGGCGACTGGGCCCGCTACGGCGAGGAGCTCGAGCAGCTCGAGCAGGCCCTCCGGCGGTTGGCGCCGTAGCTCCTCGCAACTGTGACGAGCAGCCGGGCACGATTGACGGTATCCTGGCTGCTCATGCTGCGCCTGCGCTTGCCCTTGGCTTTCGCGGTCGTGCTGGCTGCGAACGCCTGCGACTGCGGAGACGACACTCGACGCCCGACCGACGGCGGCCCGACCGGAGACGCCGGCGGCACCGTTCCGGAGTGCTGGGTCCCCGACACGCCGGGGCCGACCGTCACGACCTGTGACGACACGCTGGAGCCGCCGGCCGAGGGCACGTGCACCGTCACGGCGGGCACGGGCGACGCGACGCTGATCGTGGGCGACGTGCTCACGCCGGGCGAGGTGTTCCGGGGAGGACAGGTGCTCGTCGACGGGAGCGGGACCATCGCCTGCGTCGGCTGCGACTGCGCGGCAGCGGCGGGCGCCGACACCGCGACCCGGATCGTCTGCCCCGAGGGCGTCGTCTCCCCCGGGCTCATCAACCCGCACGAGCACATCACCTATCAGGCCCCCCCGGCGACCCTCACCGCCGAGCGCTACGAGCACCGCCACGACTGGCGCGAGGGCAACGACGGCCACGCGGAGATCTCGAGCGGAGGCAGCACCTCGGGCGCGGGCGTCGTCTGGGGCGAGCTCCGCCACCTGCTCGGCGGCGCGACGAGCGTCAACGGCTCGGGCGTGGGCGCGGGCCTGTTGCGGAACCTCGATCGGGCGAGCGGGCTGCTCGATCTGAGCGGGCTCGAGCAGGAGGTCGACTACGACACCTTCCCGCTCGGGGACGTGAGCGGGACCGAGCGGGTCGGCGACTGCAGCTACGACGCCTCGACGACGGCGGCCGACGTCGAAGGCCTTTCCGCCTATACACCGCACATCGCCGAGGGCATCGAAGAGTCCGCGCACAACGAGTTCCTGTGCACGAGCATGGAGGGCGGCGAGCTCGACATCGTCGAGCCCCAGACCGCGGTGATCCACGGCATCGCCGTGACGGCCGAAGACATCGGCCAGATGAGCGCGGAGGGCTCGTCGCTCATCTGGTCGCCGCGCAGCAACATCGCCCTGTACGGCGACACGGCGCGCGTGTCGACCTATGCGAGCCTCGGCGTGCGCATCGCGCTCGGTACCGACTGGCTGCGGAGCGGGTCGATGAACCTCCTGCGCGAGCTCGCCTGCGCCGACTCGCTGAACGCGACGTACTTCAACGGGTACTTCACCGACGAAGAGCTCTGGCTCATGGTCACCCGCGACGCCGCCGAGAGCCTCGCCATGGAGAGCATCGGCGTGCTCGCCGAGGGGCGAAGAGCCGACATCACCATCTTCGACGCATCCGAGCGGAGCGCGCACCGGGCGATCCTCGAGGCCGACTCGGACGACGTGGTGCTGGTGCTCCGGAGCGGGCAGCCGCTCTTCGGCGACGAGGCGCTCGTCACGAGCCTCGCCTCCGGCACCTGCGACACGATCGACGTCTGCGGCGCCTCGAAGCGCGTGTGCGTGGGCGACACGGGGTTGTCCCTCGCCGAGATCCTCGCCGCCGGGCCCGACTACGACGTCTCCTCCTGCGGCGTGCCGGAGGGAGAGCCGCCGTGCGTCCCCGAGCGCAACGCCACCGATCCGTTCCCCACCCCGGAGATCGACGGCTCGACCCGCTACAGCGGCGAGATCACCGACACCGACACCGATGGCGACGGCATCGAGGACGCCATGGACAACTGCCGGTGCACGTTCAACCCCGTCCGGCCGATGGACGGGGCGGCGCAGGCGGACTCCGACGGCGACGGGTTCGGCGACGAGTGCGACCCGTGCCCGCTCGACGCCGACACGCTCGACTGCACGCCGTTCGATCCGACCGACCGGGACCGCGACGGCGTGCCCAACGACTCGGACAATTGCCCCGCCGATCCGAACCCCGACCAGGCGGACGGGGACGAGGACGGGAAGGGCGACCTGTGCGACGCCTGCCCCGAGGCCGCGAACCCCGGCACCGCGGGATGCCCGGGCACCGTCTACGAGGTGCGGGACGGCACGTTCGGCGCCGGCACCGCCGTGGCGCTCGAGGGCTCGATCGTGACGGCGGTCGCCTCGAACGGCTTCTTCATGCAGGTGGACCCGGCCTCCGCGGGCTACACGGGGCCCGACTTGTCCGGGATCTTCGTCTTCACCGGCGACGCGCCCGCGGTCGCGCGCGGCGACGTGGTCGACGTCACGGGGCCCGTCGCGGACTACTTCGGGCAAGCGCAGATCGAGGCCACCGAGGTCAGCGCCACCGGCAGCGCGGCCGAGCCCGCGCCGGTGGTGGTCGAGCCGGCCGAGATCGCCACCGGCGGCGCACGGGCCGAGGCGCTCGAGGGCGTGCTCGTGCGGGTCGAGACCGTCACGGTCGGCGACCCCGATCTCGGCTTCGGCGAGTTCTCGGTCGACGACGGGCTGCGCGTGGACGACACGCTGTACCTGGTGGATCCGTGGCCGGGGGCCGGGGAGATGCTGAGCTTCGTGCAGGGGCCGCTCGGCTACTCGTACATGAACACCAAGGTCCTCCCGCGCGACGCCCTCGACGTGGCGTTCTCGAGCCTTCGCCTGACCCCGAGCGTGATCCGCGTCGAACCGAGCGACACGGTGGTGCTGACGGTGCTCCTGCCCACCGATGCGCCGGCCGGCGGCGCGTCGGTCACGATCACCCCCGCGCCGGCCGGCCTGCTCACGGGGCCCGCGACGCTCGATGTGCCCGAGGGCATGCGGAGCGCCTCGGGCACGTACACCGCGAGCGCCGCAGAAGACACCGGGACCGTGACCGCCAGCTACGGTGGCGACACCGCCATGGCGACCGTGACCGTCGCCGCCGCGCCCCGGCTCTTGTTCAGCGAGTACGTGGAGGGCAGTTCCTCGAACAAGGCGCTCGAGATCGCGAACGTAGGTGGCAGCGACGCCGACCTCGGCACGTGCGAGATCCGGCGGTACACGAACGGAGGGACGTCACCGACCAGCATCGCCCTGTCGGGCACGCTCGCCGCCGGCGACCTCTTCGTCGTGTGCCACGGCTCGATCGAGGACGCGAGCGCCTGCGACCTCACGAGCGGCAGCGTCAACCACAACGGCAACGACGCCTACGACCTGTACTGCATGGGCGCCGTCGTCGACACCTTCGGCACCATCGGTACCGACCCGGGCACCGAGTGGGCGGGCGGCGGCCTGTCCACCGTCGACCACGTGCTGACACGCAAGTGCTCGGTCACCATGGGCGACACGGACGGCAGCGACGACTTCGATCCGTCGGTGGGGTGGGAAGGGACGGCGTGGGTCGACGCCGCCACGAGCCTGGGCGGCCTCGGCGACCGCGCCGAGTGCCCCTAGTACCTCGCTGCTCGCGCTACATCACCTCGACGAACTGCAGGCCGACCAGCCAGCCGTCGGGCAGCTCACGGGTCCAGACGACGCGGGCCTTCTCGAAGAGCTCGCGCCCGGGTGCGGTGACGACGCGCACGACGCACAGCGCGTCGACGTCCACCGGCCGGTCGATGGCGATGCGCATCCCGCCGGCGCTCGCGTTCAGGACGATCCCCTGGGCCGGCACCGGCTCGACGAGCTCCACGTCGGCGTGGAGCGGATAGCGCTGGGTGGCCCTCCGCGCGCCGCGGTGGACGTCCAGGTCTGCGCCGCCCGTCGGCAGCATGGCAGAGATGCGTTCCATGGGGCCTCCGTGTTCTTCTACGTGCAACCGACGCGCCATCTTCACTCCCAGCCCCCATTCGCCTGTGATCGAAAGCCCGCCCAACCGTGATCGTTCGGCTTTCGGAGCCTCCGCCTCGCGCGCGGCCACGCGCTCGGTGCGCAAGAAGTAGTGGCGCGTGCATCCGCTGACAGGCTCAGGCGTGTCGCAACGTGCCGACGAGCGACCGGATGCGCGGGATCGCGCCGGCCAATCGGGTCCCGTACCAGAAGAGATCTCTACCGCTGGTGAAACGGACGGGGACGCCGAGCGGCTCGAAGTCGGCGCGGTCGCGCTCGCCGAACTCGTAGGGCTCGTCCGGCAGGAGCACCGCCTCGGGACCGCGGGCGCCCACCTCCTCGATCGAGACGCGCGGGTAGCGCGTGTCCCGATCGCCCACGCGCTCGGGCGACAGCGGCGCGGCGCGCCCGAGGTCCGCGGCGAGCGGATAGCGGCGCGGCCGATCGGCGAAGACGTTCGTCGCGCCGCACAGGTCGAGCAGATCGCTCGGGAAGGTGCGCCCATCGAACGTCATGAGCGGGTCCTTCCAGATCGGCACGAAGACGCGGAGCCGTGCCGGGTCGCTCCGCAGCACCTGCCGTGCCTCCGCGTACGCGCGCTCGACACGCACGACGGGCTCGACGTCGGGCGGGACGTGCAGGAGCTCTGCGAGCGCGTGCAGGTACTCGACGGCCTGGCCGACGCTGCGAGGGAAGCTCACGTGCACCGGGAGCCCGGCGTCGATCAGCGCCTGCACGTCGGCGCGCCCGTTCTCCTCCTGGTTGGCGAGGACGAGGTCCGGGCGCAGCGCGAGGACGGCCTGGACGTCGATCTTCTTCGTGCCGCCCACGACGGGGACCGCCTCGAGCGCGCCGGCGGGCTCTACGCAGTAGCGGGTCCGGCCCGCCAGGCGGCCGGCGCCCGCGAGCTCTGCGACCGTCTCGGTCTCGCTCGGCACGAGCGAGACGACGCGCTCGGGGGCCGACGGCGTCCCGACCTCGCGACCGAGGGCGTCGACGATCACGTCGAGACGCCGAGGGCGGTCGGCTCGAAGCGCGCCGGCGGCTTGCCGGTGTCGTGCCGATGGGCCTCGGGGTCGCGCAAGGAGACGCCGTGCAGCGCGAAGTCGCGCGACATCTCGGGGAGCCGCTCCCGCAGCTTCCGCACGGTGTTCTGGAAGGCGATCTCCTCGACCTCCCTCCGGTAGAAGTACTTCATCGGCGAGCCGCTGAGGATGCGCATCTCGTCCCCCTGTGGCCGGAACAGGTGGAACGCAACGTCGGGATACATCTCCTGGATCGCGCGCGCAGCCTTGTCGAAGCGCCCGTTGATGAGCGCCTTGAGCCCCTGCATGGTGCCGTACAGCCCGCCGCGGGCGTGGACGTACCCGGCCTCCTCGGAGAAGGACGGCACGAGCGGGTCGATCAGGATGACGAGGGTCGCGCCCTGACGGACCGCCACCCGCATGTTGGTCGTTCGGGTGAAGGCGCCGTCGGTGTAGTAGCGGCCGTCGATGCGTTCGGGAGCATAGAAGGGCGCGAGGGCGGCCGAGGCCCGCACCGCGCGGTGGATGGGCACGTGTTCGAGCCCCTCCTCGCCGAAGACGACCGCTTGCGAGGTGTCCTGGTCGGTCGCGCCGACGAACAGCGGCCGGCGCAGATCCCGGAACCGGTCGGCCATGCCGGGCCTGGTGAGCTGGCGCTCGAGCCAGTCGCGCAGCCGGTCGCCGGCGAACATGCCGCTCGGGAGCGCGCGTGCGAGGGAGGACAGGACGCCGCGCGGCCCGGCGCCGCCGCGGACGAGCTCGCTCAGCAGACGGCCGGCCCGCCAGCCGAGCTCGCGGAAGTTCGGATCGAACAGCTCGGAGCGCTTGATGGGATCGATGCGCGCCCGCTCGCCCGAGAGGCCGCGGGCGATCTCGTCCGGTCCGACGCCGTTGGCGAGGAAGGCCCCGAGCACCGCGCCCGCGCTGATCCCGCAGAACAGATCGAAGTCGACCACGGACCGGTCGACGAGGAACGAGTCGAGCGCGCGGAGCATGCCGAGCTCGTAGAGCAGCCCTTCGATTCCGCCCCCGGCCAGGCAGATGGCGATCTTCCCGCCGGCGCGACGGGCGAGCACGGCGTCGAGCCGCTCGAGCAGGCCTTCGAGAGCCGGCGCAGTCAGGACGGCGCCGATCCGGTGCGTCCCCAGGTGATAGGCGGACTCGGCGCCTGCCGCGCCGTCGCCCACCACGCCCACGATCCGATCGCGCTGCACCGCGCCGGTCACCTCCCCGTCGGGGAACAGACGCGCGAGCAGCTCGCCGGCTCGAGACAGCGCGAAGGGCCCGGGCATGCTCGGGTTCGGTCCTTCGTGCACGAAGGGCTCGACGCGCGTGTCGACGACGAGGGCGTCGACCGGGTGCTCCCGCACGAACGTCGCGGCCGCCGCCGGCTCGCTCACGCAGACGAAGCGATGTTCCTGCTTGTACGGGGGAGCTCCACGACGGGTGAGGACGATGGATCCGTCGGGGAATCGCCGCGCTTCGGGCCGGTCGAGCAGGCCCAGAGCGTCCCCCCCCGGCCGGCTCCCCCCCACGTAGAGAATCGTATCCATGGGGGAGTCGCCCGTGACTGTACGTAGCGGCGCGCCCGACCGCAAGCCGGCCTTGTCCCTCGAAAGGGACCTCTTCGTTGCCGGCGTCCGATCGTCGGTGGTACCATTCGGCTCGCGAGTTCGCGGACGAGGGGGAGAAGGACGTACAAGTGGGCAAGCCCGACGCTCAGCGGGTCAAGCAGGCTCTGATGGACGCAGGCGTCGAGATCTACCGAACGAAGGACTCCGAGATCCAGATCGCCGAGCGGATCCGGCTGCACATCATGGACTCGGGTGTGCGTGTTCAGCTCGGCGGCCCCGTCTCGATCCTCTTCACCGCGAGGTCCCAGCGCTCCGACTTCCCCAACGCTGCCCCGAACGACCTGTTCGACAAGGTGCGGACCAGGGTCGGCAACGAGGCATCGGCACGCGGCTACGTCGAGCGCGACGCCGCGACCATCGAGGTCAAGGATCCCGTCGACAAGGTCAAGGTCCTGGACGCATGCGTGCCCTGTTTAGCTGAAGGTTAAGCAATTCCGATCGCTTGCACGACGGCATTGCGGGCGGTGGCCGGACGTGATCCGCTGCGCGCATCGGAGGGCGCGATGCGCGGAGAAGACGTGCGGC
>JBDIVX010000016.1:0-75184 GCA_039794305.1 Candidatus Neutrinellum sp. | reverse complement strand
GCCGCGTCCATGGCCTGCCGGAACGCCGTCACGGCCTCCTCGCGCCGCCCGAGCCGATCGAGCAGGACGCCGCGGGCGAGCTGCGTCTGCGCGAGCGCGTCGCCTTGTACGGCGTCGAGCCCCTCGTCCCACAGCGCGAGCGACTGGCGGTACATCCGCTCGGCCTGCGCCTGGTCGTCCGCCGCCCGGAAGGCGTCGCCCAGGTGCTCGAGCAAGCTGGCGCGCGCCTGGCGCTCCTCGGCCGGGGTCATGTCGAGCGCCCGGCGGTAGTGTCGCGCCGCCTCCTCGGCGCCGCCGGTGCTCTCGGCGATCCGACCGAGCTCGAGGTGCGCCGCGGCCGTCTCCTCGGCTTCGAGGCTCGCCTCGAACCTGCGGCGAGCCTCGTCCGTGTTGCCGCCGTTCATCTCCAGCCTGCCGATCACGTAGTAGAGCTCGTGGGCGCTCAGCTCGGGCTCGGAGTCGGGCCAGCGCTCCTGGCGCTCGCGCAGGATGCGCTCGGCGGCGCGGGCCAGGCCGCGGGCCTCCGAGGGGTCGGCGGCGAACAGGCCCTGGGCGAGGAACCGGGCGAGCGCCGAGAGCGCCTCGTCGTAGATGTCGCGCTCCTCGGGCGCGAGCCGGATCGCTTCGGCGTACCACCCGGTGGCCTTCGGCAGCTCGCCCGCGGCTGCCGCCACCTGCGCGAGGCACAGCGGGAACCTCGCCTCCTCGGGGCTCTGGCGGAGGCCGAGCCGGCAGATGCCCAAGGACACGTCCGGGCGCCCGTCCTGGTAGGCCTGGGCCAGCTCGACGAGGGCGTCGTCGTCGCCGTCGCGTGCGTCCCTCAGGATCCGGATGAGCTGCGCCTCGATCCCGCTCGTGTCGCCCATCGCCTCGACCCGCGAGAGCGCCGAGGCCACGTCGCCGTGCTGGAGGTACACGCCGGCGACGTCGAGCGGCGCGCGCCGGACCAGCACCGGAGCGTTGCGCAGGTCGGCCATGGACATGCACTCGCCTTGGAGCTGCAGCCCCCCCTCGCCGGGCATCCGCAGGATCTCGTCGCGGCGCTCGACGTGCATCCGCGCCAGCAGATCGAGGACCTCGGGCGACGGCGTGAGCCGGCCGTGCTCCTGCCAGACCTCGATGAGGCGGCCGAACCGCTCGAACGGGCTGCACAGCGTCCCGCGGGCGTCGCGACCCCACTCGGCCAGCGCCTCGTACTCGCCGTTGTGGCGGTCGTGGTCGTCGAGCGAGCGCAGGACCAGCAGCGACGAGAGGACGCGGGCCTCGTCTCCGCGAGGCGAGCCGTGCTCGACCAGGTAGCGCGCGAGCGGCTCGAGCTCGCGCGGGACGCGGCCCGCGCCGAAGTCCTCCGGCGTGTGCAGCTCCGCGAGCCGCGCGAACTGCCCGACCACGGACTCGTAGTCGTCCGACTCGAGGAGCGCCGGGGTCCGCCGCGCGAGGTAGCGGACCAGCCGCTCACGGAGCATCGGCCGCGCGGGGTCGTCGAGCCGAAGAGTCCAGTAGACGCGCTCGTACTCCGCGAAGTCGTCGTCGGTGACGCGCTCCGGGACGTCGATGGACGCCGCGGTCGTCCCGCCGCCGCCGGAGACCGACGGCCCGCATGCGACGAGGGCGGTGGACACGACTGCGAGCGACACGGATCGGCGGAGGAGCGTCGGGCGCATGCGCCTGGGCAGGATAGCAGCCCGAGCCCCCCGGTGCCCGGGCCTCCACCCGTTGCGTGACGAGCGGAGAATTGCGCGTTACTACCCGCCCTCGATGGAGCCACCCCGTCCGATGCCCTGGTGGGGCGCCCCGCTGCTCACCTCGATCGCCTGGGTGGCGCTCACGGTCGCGTTCTCGATCGCCGCTGCGGTCCAGACGCTCGCGCACGGGCTCCCCATGTCGGAGGCGGCGACGCGCATCGGCGCCGATCCGCTGAACCTCGGCGCCATCCAGGCCGCCGCCTTCGGAGCGGCGATCTTCGCCGGCCTCGTCCTCTACCAGCGGGGCGTCCGCACGCGCGACGCGCTGTACCTGCGTCCCGTGTCGCTGCCGGCGGTGGCGCTCGCCATCGTCGGGGGCTTCGCGCTGCAGTTTCCGCTCGCCGAGATCGGGAACCTGGCGCAGGAGGTCTGGCCCGTCCCGGTCGAGGAGCAGATCCGGCGCTACCGGCTCGTCGCGCCCGAGGGGCCGCTCGACGCCGTCGTGACGATCCTCTCGATCGTCGTGGTGGCCGCCGCGAGCGAGGAGCTGCTCTTCCGCGGCTTGATGCTCCCGGCGCTCGAGAAGCGCTACGGGGCCGGCGTCGCGATCGGCGTCACCTCGGCCCTGTTCGGGCTCGTCCACGGCGATCCGGTGGCGATCGCCTACGCGACCGTGGCCGGCGTGATCCTCGGGGCGCTCGCCCTCCGCACCGGGTCCACGGTCGTCCCGCTGGTGGTCCACGCGTCCATCAACGCCGTGCCGATCATGCTGCCCGAGCGCGTCGTCGGCATCCGGGGGTTCAACACGGTCGGAGAGGACGTGTACCATCTGCCGCTCCCGCTCCTCGCGGGGGCGGCGGTCGTCGCCGCGGCGGCGCTCTTCGGAGCAGTCAGGTTGAAGGAGCCGAGAGCCTGATGGGCGAACCTTCCCGGCGCATGGGCCTGTGCCTCTGTGGAGGCGGGATCACGGGCGCGATGTACGAGGTCGGGTGCCTCGCGGCGCTCGAGGAGGCGTTCGAGGGCTTCCAGGCGTCCGACTTCGACGTCATCGTCGGAAGCTCCTCCGGCTCCACCGTCGCCGCGGCGCTCGCGGGTGGGCTCAGCGCCCTCCGGCTCTACCGCGCGCTGCTCGACCCGGCCGACGACATGTTCCCGCTCCAGCGGCACCACCTGCTCCGCTTCGACACCAAGGAGTGGCGGCGGGTCTGGGGCTCCGCGCTCGGCGCCGCGCGCCACCTCGTCTCGTCGGCGACGAGCAAGCCCCTCGACCTCGACGTCTGGAACGAGCTCGACCGGTTCACCGACTCGCTGCCCGCCGGGATCTTCACCCTCGACGCCTTCGAGCGGTTCCTCGAGGACTTCTTCCGCCGGCGCGGGATCCCCAGGGCTTTCGTGGCCATGCCGAACACCTTGCTGATCGTCGCGAACGACCTGGACGCAGGCGAACGCGCCGTTTTCGGCCGAGATGAGCTGCGCGATGTGCCTGTTGCGCGCGCGGTCGCCGCCTCGAGCGCCATCCCGGTGCTCTTCGCCCCCGTCCGCATCGGCGAGCGCGACTACGTCGACGGCGGCATCGGGGAGGTCGCGCACGTGGACCTGGCCGTCGAGGAGGGGTGCGACACCGTGCTCGTCATCAACCCGATGGTGCCGGTGCGCTCGGACGTGCGCGAGCGCGATGTCCCGACGGGCCACGGCAAGCGGAAGCGCATCCGCGACAAGGGCCTGCTCTGGGTCTACAACCAGTCGTGGCGGCTCCGGACCGAGGCACGCTTCCGCAAGCTCCTCGACGACTACCGCGCCGCGCACCCCGAGGACGTCGTCGTGCTCATCGAGCCGCACCCGGACGACCGGACGATCTTCATGTACTCGCCCATGAACTTCGCGGCGCGTCGCGTGATCCTCGAGGACGGATACAAGTCCACCATGGCGGTGCTCAAGGAGCCGGACTCGCCCTTGCGCCGCGCGATCGAGGCCAAGGGCCTTCGCGCCAAGATCTGAAAGTAGACGCGGGGTGCCGCGATCACCGATGATGCCGGAGTGCTTTGGAAGCGTCTGTCGGTAGTCGGGGCGGCGCTCGTCGTGAGCGGTGCGCTGGTCGCGTGGGCGGCTCGGGATCCCGGCGAGGCTACGCCGGCGGCGGAGTCGCGCGTCGAGCCGCCGCCCGCCGAGGTGCGTCCGGCGGCGGAGGAGGTCGCCGATCGGCTGCCGGAGGCGCGGCCTTCTCCCGAGCCCGAGCCCGAGCCCGCCGAGCCCGACTACCGTGACCCGGTCTCGCTCCGCGGCCAGCAGGCGGGCGGGCTCTACTTCACGGCCCAATTCCTGCGCCGCCACGGCGTCGAAGGCGTCATCCGCACCGTGAAGCGGGGCCGGCTCGACGCCGCAGTCATCGATCTCAAGGACGCCCAGGGGCGCATCGGGCACCAGACCGACATCGAGATCCTGAAGCCGCAGGTCGAGGGCTTCCTCGGCGAGGACGCGAGCGCCTTCGTCGCGCGCCTGAAGGAAGAGGGCATCTACACGATCGCCCGCGTGACCTGCTTCGCCGAGCCGCAGCTCCCGCACCGCCACCCCGAGCACGCCATCCAGGACGCGCGTCCGGGCAAGCGCGGCCGGCCGTGGGTGAGCTGGGGGACAGGGCACACCTGGCTCGATCCCTACGATCCGTTCAACCACGAGATGGTGATCGCGCTCGTGAAGGAAGCCGAGGCGCTCGGGTTCGACGAGGTGCAGCTCGACTACATCCGCTTCCCCGTCGACGACGGCACCTTCCTCGCGGTCTATCCGCACCAGACCGACCAGCCGCGCGACGAGCTGCTGCTCGGCCTGCTGCGCCGCATCGACGAGGCGCTCGGCGTCCCGCTCGGCGTGGACGTGTTCGGGCTGACGGCCTTCCGCGACGGCGACCCGCCCGAGCTCGGGCAGCACCTCGAGGAGTGGACGGCGCACGTCGAGGTGTTCTCGCCGATGCTCTACCTCAACTCCATGCGCGCCTGGATGCGGGGGCGCCCGGACCGCGAGTTCATCCTGATCCACCAGGGGATCGACAACATGCGCCGCCGCCTCGGCGACGAGCCCGTGATCCGCCCCTTCCTCCAGGGCTTCCGCGCGGGCGCGGACTACTGGACGCCGCGCTTCATCGTCCGCCAGCTCCAGGGCGCCAAGCAGGGCGGCGCCGACGGCTTCCTCTTCTGGAACACCGCGTCCCGATACGAGATGGTGCAGAGCGCCACCGCCGGCCCGGCGCGTGCCCTCGTGCCCTTCCCGGTCGACGCACGCGCGCCCATCCGCGAGCGCGCGTGGCGAGCGCGTCGCTGAGTCACCAACGGCGAGCGTCGTCGGGCGGCGGGACCACGGCGCTCACGGCGTCGAAGCCGCCGGCGGAGCGCTCCCGTCTCGGCGGGCCGACCCGTCCGTCCGGTAGGTGAGGGCGAGGCCGGGGACGCCGAACAGGAAAGGGCCGCCGGTGGCGAGGTCCTGGCCGATCGGCTTCAACAGCGCGACGTCCACGGCCCAGCGCGTGCCCGACAGGCGCATGCCGTAGGTCAGCAGCATCCCGTCGACGCCGAAGACGTCGCGCTCGCCGATCACCAGCATGTACGCGGGCTCGAGATAGAGCGCGACGAGCTCCGACAAACGCCCGACGAGCCCGATCGCTCCGAGGACCGGCAGGTAGCTCGAGGTGGTGACGAACGCGTTGGTGTTGACCGACAGGCTGCTCCAGCAGTCGGAGTCGAAGCAGAGCTGGGCGACGGCGCCGAGGCGGGCGCCCCACGCGCTCTCGCCGTCTCCGTCGAACACCCCGACGACCGAGCCGAGCAGGGCCGCGCGGATGTGCTCGCTCCGGACGATGTTCCCCTTGACCGTCAGGTCCAGGAACCAGTGCTGGCCGTCGAGGACCGGCGGCACGCCCGTGAGCGCCACCTGGACCGAGTCGGTCAAGGCGTAGCCGGCCTGGAGGAGGAGCAGCTCGTAGTCGCTGAAGAAGAGGGTCCCCTCCGGGTGGGTCTCCGCCGTGGAGAAGAGGCCCACCCGGTCGGCGGCGGCGTCCACGAACCGGACGTCGCTCGGGCCCTCCCCCGGGCCGAGCCGGTCCGGCTCGGGGGCGTCCGGCTCGGCAGCCGGAGCGTCGGCTTCTTCCGGCCCGTGACCTGGGGCGTCGGCGCCCGGATCGTGCCCGTACGACGGGGAAGGGGCCGGCTGCGGGGCATCCTGCGCGAGCGCCGGCGGCGTCCACGTGAACAGGGCTACCCAGATCGCCGCGGCGCGGTGCATACGGGGCGGTGGAGACTACCATCGCCGCCCACACGCGCCCGCGAAAGCGGCTATCTTTCGTCGCCCCGATGGACGCCCCTTCCGAAGTGCTCCGGATCGGCGGAGCGGAGATCGCCCCCGGCGAGCGCGCGTACCTCGACCTGCCGGTCGCGAACCTCTACACGCGCGGCGAGGTGCACATGCCCGTCCGCGTGGTGCGCGGGAAGAAGCCGGGACCGACGCTCTTCGTGAGCGCGGCCATCCACGGGGACGAGATCAACGGCGTCGAGATCATCCGGCGGCTCCTCAAGCTCGCCGCCCTCAAGCGCCTGCACGGGACGCTGATCACGGTCCCGGTGGTGAACGTCTTCGGGTTCAACACGCACTCGCGCTACCTGCCCGACCGGCGCGACCTGAACCGCTCCTTCCCCGGCTCCGAGAAGGGCTCCCTGGCTGCGCGGCTCGCGCACCTCTTCATGAGCGAGGTCGTCGCGAGCAGCACGCACGGCGTCGACCTGCACACCGCGGCGATCCACCGCACGAACCTGCCGCAGGTCCGGGGGCACCTCGGCTCGGCCGGCGTGGAGGAGCTCGCGCGGGCCTTCGACGTCCCGGTGATCATCGACGCGGACCTCCGGGACGGTTCTCTCCGATCGGCGGTGGCCGCGCGCGGCATCCCCGTGGTGGTCTACGAAGGGGGCGAGGCGCTGCGTTTCGATCCGGTGGCGATCCGCGCCGGGCTCCGCGGCGTGCTCAACGTCATGCACGGGCTCGGGATGCTGCCGGCCTCCCAGAAGCACCGCAGGCTCGACGCCCAGCCGTTCGTGGCGCGCTCCACCACCTGGGTCCGCGCCCAGGAGAGCGGCGTCCTGCGCACGCGCGTCCGGCTCGGAGGCCACGTGCAGGAGGGAGACGTCCTCGGGCGCATCGCCGACGCCTTCGGCGGCATCGAGGCCGATGTGACGAGCCCTTGCTCGGGCATCGTGATCGGCACGAGCAACCTCCCGCTCGTCAACGAGGGCGACGCGCTCTTCCACCTCGCGGAGTTCCGAGAAGGCAAGTCGGTGGCCGAGGCCGTCGAGGCGTTCCAGGCGGAGTACTCGGTCCCGATCCGGTTCGATCCGCAGGAGGGGGGGACGTGAAGATCGCCATCCTGTCGCGCTCGCCCAAGGCGTACAGCACTCGGCGGCTCAAGGAGGCCGCGCACGCCCGCGGCCACAAGGTGCGCGTCCTCGACACCCTCCTGTTCTCGGTGGCGCTCTCGCCCGGTGCGCCGAAGCTGTACTACCGCGGCAAGGCGGTGGGCGCGTACGACGCCGTGATCCCGCGCGTCGGGGCCTCGATCACCTTCTACGGGACGGCCATCGTGCGCCAGTTCGAGCAGATGGGCGTGTTCGTAGTGAACAGCTCGCACGCGATCGGCGTGTCGCGTGACAAGCTCCGCTCCCTCCAGCTCCTCAGCCGCCACGGCCTGGGGATGCCGGCCACGTTCTTCGTCCGCGACAAGGACGCGCTCCTGCCCGCCATCGACGCGCTCGGCGGCGCGCCCGTCGTCGTCAAGCTGCTCGAGGGGACGCAGGGAGTGGGTGTGATCCTGGCCGAGAGCCGCAAGGTCGCCCAGGCCATCGTCGAGACGCTCCAGAGCGCCAAGCAGAACGTCTTGATCCAGCGGTTCGTGCAGGAGAGCCGCGGCCGGGACATCCGGGCGTTCGTCGTGGACGGCAAGGTGGTCGCCGCCATGCGGAGGGTGGCGCGGGGAGACGAGTTCCGGAGCAACGTCCACCGCGGCGGCGTGGCCGAGCCGGTGGAGCTGAGCCGCGAGTTCGAGCGGACGGCGGTCCGCGCGGCGCAGATCCTGGGGTTGCGGGTCGCGGGCGTCGACATGCTCGAGTCCGAGTCCGGGCCGCAGCTCATGGAGGTGAACTCGTCACCCGGCCTCGAGGGCATCGAGGGCGCGACGGGGATCGACGTGGCGGGCGCCATCGTGGAGCACCTCGAGGACCAGGTCATGTTCCCCGAGGTCGACGTCAAGCAGCGGCTCACCCTCCAGAACGGCTACGGCGTGGCCGAGTTCCACGTCACGCGCGACAGCGAGCTCCGGGACAAGACGCTCGGCGAGGCGGCGCTCCGCGAGCGCGACGTGGTCGTGCTCAGCATCCAGCGCGGGAGCGTCACGATCCCGAACCCGCGCGCCGAGCGCGAGCTGCTGCTCGGCGACCAGCTCCTGTGCTACGGCAAGCTCGACGTGCTGAAGACCCTCATCCCTCGGGACCGGACCGGCCGGCGGCGCAAGGACCGAGCCACGGTGCCGCCCCCTCCGAGGGACTGAATTGAACCGGCCCACCCACCCAGCCGTCGGCGGGCGGTTCACTTGACCGTTCTCTACGCGCATCGCGGCTCCCGGCTGCGGGCGCCCGAGAACACCGCGCGGGCCTTCGCCCTGGCGATGGACGAGGGGGCGGACGGCGTCGAGCTCGACGTGCGTACGTGCCGGAGCGGCGAGGTCGTCGTCGTGCACGACCGCGACCTCTCGCGGGTCGCGGGCGATCCTCGCGAGGTGGCCGCGCTCGGACTGCGTGACATCCGGCGCGCCGATCTCGGAGACGGCCAAGGTGTCCTCCTCCTCGACGAGGCGCTCGACCTGGTCGTCGGGCGGGGCGGGGTGGTCAACGTCGAGGTCAAGGGCGACGCCCCCGATCGTCCGGGCAACGCGCGCGCGGTCGCCCGGCTCCTGCGCCGCCGCGAGCGCGGCGCTCTCGCCGCGACCGTGGTGAGCACGTTCGACCCGCTCACCTTCCTCGTGCTCCGGGAGGAGCTGACTCGTGCGGCCCTCGCGTTGCTGTTCGACCGCGAGCACACGGGGAACTGGCGAGGAGCGGCCGTCCGGCGGCTCCTCCGGCCCGACGGCCTGCACCCCGAGCAGAGCATCGCCACGGCTCGCGCGATCCGGCGGTGGAAGCGCAGGGGACTGTTCGTGAACGTCTGGACGGTGAACGAGGCCGCCCGCGTGCGGTTCTTCGCCGGTGCGGGCGTGGACGGCATCGTGACCGACGACGTGCCCACCGCGCGAGCCGCGCTCCTGCGTTAGAGTTCGCCGCCATGGATCTCACGACCCTGACCTACGAGCGCACCGGGCGCATCGCGCGCATCACCCTGAACCGGCCCGAGCGAGGAAACGGGATCACCTTCGAGATGCCGCGGGAGCTCGCGGCCTGCGTCGAGCGGGCGAACCTGGATCGGGAGGTCCACGTCATCGCGCTCGCCGGCAACGGCAAGGGCTTCTGCGGCGGCTACGACCTGGTGGCGAGCGCCGAGCAGAACATGCAGTCGTTCGGCGGCGCGGCACAGGAGCAGGGCTCTCCGCTCGACCCCTCCGTCGTCGCCCGCAACCACGACCCGAGCCGGACGTGGGATCCGGTCGTGGACTGGCAGATGATGAGCCGGAACGTGCGCGGGTTCATGAGCCTCTTCCATTCGGACAAGCCAGTGGTCTGCAAGGTCCACGGGTTCTGCGTCGCCGGAGGGACGGACATGGCGCTCTGCTCGGATCTGCTCGTCATCGAGGATCGCGCCAAGATCGGCTACCCGCCCGCGCGGGTCTGGGGCGTGCCGACGACGGCGATCTGGGCGCACCGCATCGGCGCTCAGCGGGCCAAGCGGCTGCTCCTCACGGGCGATTGCCTGTCGGGCACCGAGGCCGTCGAGTGGGGGCTCGCCATCGAGGCCGCCCCGGCAGCGCAGCTCGACGAGCGCTTCGAGGTGCTGCTCGAACGGATCGCTCGCGTGCCGGTGAGCCAGCTCGTCATGCACAAGATGCTGGTGAACCAGGCGACGCTCGCGGCGGGCCTGCACGCCTCGCAGATGCTCGGCACGGTGTTCGACGGCATCGCGCGCCACACCCCCGAGGGCTACGCGTTCCAGCGCAAGGCGATGGAGGAGGGCTTCAAGGCCGCCGTCCGCGAGCGCGACGAGCCCTTCGGGGACCGCGGGCCGTCGACCTTCAAGGGTTGACGGGGCTCACTCGCGGAAGGACAGCGCGTAGGGGTGGGCCTCGCCCTCGGCGGGGCCGCCGACCCACACGAGGTAGCGGCCAGCCGCCCACGCACGCTCGACCTTGCCGTCGTCGCCCTGGCCGTCGGCCGCGCAGACCCAGCGGCCGTCGGGGGTGCGGACCACGAGGGAGGTGTCGGCTTCGCTCTCGACGGCGAGGGCCAGCCGGTCGAAGGCGCTCCGGAGGTGCACCACGTGGTCCGGGCGGCGCGCGATGAAGCCGCCGCAGCCCTCGCCGAGCGCGCTCGCGTCGACCGCGCCGCCCGTCCGGCCGCGGACCGTCTTCGGCGACGGCGAGAAGCCGCTCCGCAGCCGGACCTCGTCGAAGTTGCCGTGGCGGCCGGACAGATCGAGGCCGAGCTGGGCGGCCACTGCCAGCGGAAACGCGAGCACGCACATCAGAGCACCCACAGCCACGTTCCGCATCCGTACCTCCCGCTCTCCGTAGACGCGCCCGAGACCGGCGGATTCACACCCGCTCGACGTCGTAGACCCCTTCGATCCTCTGGATGCTGCGCATCAGCGTCTTGAGCTTGCCCACGTCGCCGACGGTGAACTGGAACACGTTGACGGCGCGGCCGTCCTGCGAGCTGCGGCAGTTTGCCTCGGTGATGTTCACGCCGCAGTCCGTGAACGCGCTCGACACGTTCGCCAGGATGCCCGGCCGGTCGGCGGTCACGACCCGCATCGAGACGGGGAGCTGCACGTTGACGCTGTTGCTCCAGCCGACCTCGACCCGGCGCTCGGGGTCGAGCTCCATGGCCTTCGGGCAGCCGCGGCGGTGGATCGTCACCCCCCGCCCACGCGTGATCCATCCCGTGACGGCGTCGCCGGGCAGCGGGTTGCAGCACTTGGCGAAGCGCACCATCACGTCGTCCATCCCCTCGATGAGGATGCCGTCCTCGCCTTCGCGCCGGCGGACGCGGTTGACCGTGCGCTCGAGGAACCCCGGCTCGAGGCTCTTGCGCGCCTTCTCGTCGTCCTTCGGCGCGATGAGCTCGACGACCGAGGAGGACTGCACCTTGCCGTAGCCGATCTGCGCGAACAGCTCGTCCTCGTTGTGGATGCCGTAGCGCTCGAATACCGGCTTCTTGTCGCTCTTCAGGAAGCGGCCGAGGGACAGGCCCGCCTTGCGCATCTCGCGCTCGAGGAGGTCGCGGCCGATCTTCATGCCGCGCTTGCGCTCCTCCTGACGGATGTAGTTGCGGATCTTCGAGCGCGCCTTGCCCGTCCCGACGAAGTCGAGCCAGTCCTTGCTCGGGTGCTGCGTGTTGCTGGTCAGGATCTCGACGACGTCGCCGTTGTGGAGCTTGTAGCGGAGCGGGACCATCGCGCCGTTGACGCGGGCCCCGACGCAGTGGTCGCCGACCTCGCTGTGGATGGCATAGGCGAAGTCGAGCGGCGTCGACCCCCGGGGGAAGGTCTTCACGTCGCCCTTGGGCGTGAACACGTAGACCTCGTCGCTGAAGAGGTCGACCTTCACGCTGTCCAGGAACTCGGCCGGGTCGGCCACCTCGCGCTGGAACTCCATGAGCTGGCGGAGCCACGCGAAGCGGGCCGCGTCCTTCGCGTCGAGCCCGCCGGTGCTCTGCTTGTACTTCCAGTGCGCCGCGATGCCGTACTCGGCAGTCCGGTGCATCTCGTGCGTGCGGATCTGTACCTCGATCCGGCGGTGCCCCGGGCCGATGACCGTCGTGTGCAGCGACTGGTACATGTTCGGCTTCGGCAGCGCGATGTAGTCCTTGAAGCGCCCGGGGACAGGCGTCCACTGGGAGTGGACGACGCCGAGCGCCGCGTAGCAGTCCGCCACGTTCTCCATCAGGACGCGGAAGGCGACGAAGTCGTGGATCTGGTCGAACTCGATGTTCTGCCGGCGCATCTTGCGCCAGATGGAGTGGAGGTGCTTCACCCGCCCCTGCACCTCGACCGCGAAGCCGCGCTCGATGAGCATCTTCTGCAGGCGCTTGGTGACGTCGGTGATGTAGCGCTCGACGTCGCGGCTGCCCTTCCTGACCCGCTTGTGGATGTCGACGTACGCCTCGGGGTAGAGGTACTGGAAGCTCAGGTCCTCGAGCTCGGCCTTGAGCCAGTGGATGCCCAGCCGGCCCGCGAGCGGCGCATAGATCTCGAGCGTCTCGCGCGCGATCCGCTCCTGGCTGTCGGGCTTCATGTGGTCGAGCGTCCGCATGTTGTCGAGGCGGTCGGCGAGCTTGACCAGCAGCACGCGGATGTCGCGCGCCATCGCGACCAGCATCTTGCGGAAGCTCTCCGCCTGCTGGTCCTCCTTGCAGGTGAAGTTGATTCGTCCCAGCTTGGTGACGCCGTCGACGAGGAAGGCGACCTCGTCGCCGAAGAGCTGGCGCATGTCGGTCGCGGAGGCCGGCGTGTCCTCGACGACGTCGTGCAGGAGCGCCGCGCAGACGCTCGCCGTGTCGAGGCGCATGTCCGCGATGATGGCCGCGACGCTGACCGGGTGGATGAAGTACGGGTCACCCGACTTGCGCATCTGCCCCTCGTGCATGCGCGCCGAGTACACGTACGCCTTGTTGATCAGATCGGTATCTGCTCCCGGGTGGTAGCTCTTTACCTTGTCGAGGATGTCGGTCAGGCGGACCATGACCTAAGGCAAGGCGCCAAAAAGGAGCGGATCACACGAGACACTCCGCGGCACCTTGGATCTACCATTGGCATTTTTCCCGAACAAGCAAGCCTCGGTCCAATTGGCGACAGCCCGAACCGCCCCGCCGCACGCCACCGAGCGCCATTGGTTGGGGGGTGTGGGCCACAGATCGTGTTAGTATCCGCCGCGTGAGACGGGTTTGGGAGCTTTTCCTGAAGCACCGGAAGAGGCTGGCGCCCCTGGTGGTGCTGGTCGGGCTCGCCGTCGTGGGGACCACGCTCTTCGAGGCCGCGCCCCGTGAAACCGAGATCCGGTACGACCTGGGACCGGATCACGGACGGGTCGTGGAGGTTCGCCTCTCCTATCGGCACGATGGGGAAGAGGTGAAGGGGGCCCGCTTCACCTGGCCCGACGGCGCCCCGCCCTCGCTGCGGCACGAAGTCGAGCTCGTCCCCGGCCGGTACGAGGTGCGCGCCGAGCTGGTGGCGCCCGGCGAGCAGCGGACCATCGAGCGGGCGCTCCGCGTGCCCTCCGAAGGGGTGGTCCGGATCGACCTGTTCGACGAGGCGGTGGCGCTCGTCGCGGAGGCGCGCCGGTGACCGGCACCCAGGTCCGCACGGAGCACGCGGGACGGAAGGTGCTCGAGCTGCCGCGCTGCGCGCTGGTCCTGCTGAGCGGACCGGACCGGGGTCGCGAGCAGACCATCGACCGCGAGGTGTTCCGGATCGGCAAGAGCGCGGACAACGACCTCGTCCTGCCCGACGAGACGGTGTCGCGGCACCACTGCGAGATCATCCGGGAGAGCCGCGGATACCTGCTGAGAGACCTCGGGTCGACCAACGGGACGCTCCTCGACGGGGCCGAGATCCGCGAGGCCTACGTCAAGCCCGGCGCCATCATCACGGTCGGCAAGGTCGAGCTGAAGGTGCGGCCCTTCGCGGAGCGGATCGAGCTCTTGCCCAGCGAGAGCACGCGCTTCGGCGAGGCCGCCGGCCGGTCGATCCCGATGCGGGAGATCTTCGGCCTGCTCGAGCGGCTCGCGCCGACCGACGCGACGGTGCTGCTCACCGGTGAGACGGGCACGGGCAAGGACGTCCTGGCCCGGAGCATCCACGCGTCGAGCCCGCGCGCCGGCCGGCCCTTCCTCGTGGTCGACTGTGGCGCGGTGGTCGCGTCGCTCATCGAGAGCGAGCTGTTCGGCCACGAGAAGGGGTCCTTCACCGGCGCGAGCGCGCAGCGGCAGGGCGCCTTCGAGCTGGCGAACGGCGGGACGCTGTTCCTCGACGAGATCGGCGAGCTGCCGCTCGATCTGCAGCCGAAGCTGCTCCGGGCGCTCGAGCAGCGCGCCTTCCGGCGGGTCGGCGGGTCGAAGGAGATCCGCGTGGACATCCGGGTCATCGCGGCCACCAAGCGGAACCTCGAGATGGAGGTGGAGCGCGGGAAGTTTCGGGAGGACCTGTTCTTCCGGCTGGCGGTGGTGCCCATCGAGGTGCCGCCGCTCCGCGAGCGCCGCGAGGACGTGCCGCTCCTGATCGAGACGCTGCTCGCCGGGCTCTCCGACGGTGCCGAGGAGCCGCTCACGATCTCGACCGACGCCCGGGACGCGCTGGTGGCGCACGACTGGCCGGGGAACGTGCGCGAGCTCCGGAACGTGCTCGAGCGGGCGGCCTACATCGCGCGCGCGACGGGCGAGACCCAGGTGCGGCTGTCCGGGGTCCCCTTCGCGGGCAAGCCCGGCGGCTGGGACACCTCGGGCATGCCGCCCTTCGACGCGAACAAGAGCTACCGGCAGTGCAAGAGCGAGTGGGAGGAGGTCTTCGAGAAGCGCTACGTGGCGTGGCTCCTCGACCGCAACGAGGGCAACATCAGCGCCGCGGCCCGCGAGGCGGACATGGACCGCAAGTACCTCCACAAGCTCGCCAAGAAGCACAACCTCCACCCCGCCGACCAGAAGTAGCCGAGCGGGGCCGATGCTGCGCCGTCGAGCGCCGCTAGTAACAGGGATCCGGCTCCCCCCTCCGAGTCCCCCCAGAGGGGGGATTGTTGCCCGCTGTGGCCCGACATAGCGTAGAAGACACATCGAGGGGAAAAGATGAAAAGACTCAGAATCGGCAGGCAGGCAGGCAGGCAGGCAGGCAGGCAGGCAGGCAGGCAGGCGTAGCGCTCTTTGGAGCCTACTCGCGATCCCGCTGATCGCTGGTGCCTGCTCCACCGAAGTAGAGCCGCTCGGCGGTACGTCATCGCCCCTTCGGTCGGAGCCTTTCGCCACCTACCGCGTCACTCGGCACCTCGAGGACGGAACGCCTATCACGGTCGTGCGCACGGTCTACGTCGACGGCGAGACGGTGGATGCCTTCTTCGATCAGTCCGGTGATTCCATCACCGATATTGCGCGCCGCGAGTCGCTCGCCGTCGACAGGCGCTTCGCGCAGCGCGGCGCGATGACGCCGGAGCTTGCGCTTCGCCGGGATTCGATGACCTCCTCCGACGAGATCCACGTCGTCGGGTTCCTGGCGCTACGCAATCCGCCGTCCGAGGGCCGAGGCGAAGGCGGGACGACCAGGGCCGACGACGAAGTCGCCGACCTCGTCGAGCAAGTCGCAAGTCTGATCCCGCCGGGCGAGACGCTCCATTTGAGCACGGCACCAGCGACCCCGCTGCTGGAAGCCATTGTCACTCGAGAAACCCTCGATGCGTTGGTGTGGAGCGACCTGTTCATGGTCATCGAGCCGCATCCCGGGCCCGGCCATCCGACGAACGCCGCCTGGTACGCGAACTCCGGCGCGTTGAGCACGAACCTGATGGGCTGGGATGGCACCGGACGCAAGGTCGCGGTGATCGAAGGGGGGCAGCCGAACGACTACTCCTGGCTCAGCGGAATCGCCGCGATCGCCTCGCCCTCTGGCTACTCAGACACTCACATGCGGCGAACGGCCGGCGTTGTGCGAAAGGTGTTCGAGACGGACTCCTGGGTGGGGGTTGCGGGGGACGCGAGCATCTACGTGGCCAACTGGGACCAGTACTCCGGCAGCCAACCAACCGTCGAGGCGTGGGCGATGGCCAATGGAGCGGACGTTGCCAATTTCAGCTGGTCATTCAGCAGCGGGGCGAACGGTGGGCTCTCGACGACGGACCTCTACCACGACTGGCTCACCCTTCGCTCGCCCTACTCGATGTTCGTTTCGGCGGCCGGTAATCGCGGGGACAACCCGAATACAGCGCTGCGCTTCGTCCAGAACCGCACCTACAACGGTCTCGTGGTGGGGGCGACCGACGCGGCCGGCACGGCGGCTCGCAACGATGACGTGATGGCAACGTACAGCTCGTGGAGGAATCACACGACCCCTAACGGGGATCGGGAGCTGCCCGAGATCGTTGCGCCTGGATCCGACGTTAGCGTTGCCGGCCTCGGTCCCGACAGCGGGACCAGCTACGCTGCCCCAGCGGTATCGGGGGCGGTTGCCGTGATCACCGAGCGCAACAGCGCGCTCGCCTCATATCCGGAGGCGCAGAAGGCAATCATCATGGCATCGGCGACTGCAACCGGAGCGGCTCCATGCTGAATCTCACGGATACTGTTGACGACCGTGACGGCATCGGGCTCATCCACGTCACTCGCGCGTCGGATCTCGCGGACACGAGCAACGACCGGCGGTCGAGCTCCTGGCCACCGGCCACACGTGGCTACGCCTACGGTTCCATGAACTTCAGTTGGGAGTTCAGTGGCAACGTGTGGAACCGCACCTTCTACTTGACCACGGACTCGACCGGGTACCTGAATCTGGTGCTCACTTGGAACGCCACACCGACCTGCTCGAGCCCGTCGGTCTGCTCCGGACACGGTCCGGACGCGGACCTCAATCTCTACCTCTACGACTACACGACCGGCGCTCTGGTTGCGACGAGCACCAGCTTCGACAACAACTACGAGGCCATCGTCAAGGCTCTTACGCCAAACCGCACCTACCGGGTCCAGGTCCGCAAAGCATCGACGGTGGCCGCGTCCACATACTTCGGGCTGGCGTGGTCGACGTTCACACCGGGGTGCCCTGGGCCCTGAGGGGGGATCGAGATGAGATACGGAACCGCCTTGCAGTTCGCTGTCCTGGTCGCTGCGGTCGTCGGGCCGACGGCGGGATGTTCGTGTTCGAGCTCCCACTCGGTGGATGCGGGAGCCGACGGCAGCGTCGAGGACGCGCTCGCGAGCGACGCGTACGATCGTTGGTGCAACTCCGTTGGCGTGGTGCCGTGCGGGATGTGCTTCACTTCCGGCTACGACATGGACTGTGTGTGCGAGGGAGGTGCGAATCTGGGGACCTACGTTGCGTGCACGGAGGCAGGAGACTGCGCGGTGTTCTTGAGTGGCTGTATTCCCATCGAGTACACCGTGTGCGATGACGACAACTATCCCGATCACCCGGGCCTGCGCGATCGCTGTGCCGTTTTCTGCTCGGGGGGCGCGTCTTCATCGAGCGCGTGCACCGGGATCGGAGACCTGGACGCGGGTACCTGACGCGGCGTTGGCGCTGAGTATGACCGCGGTTATACTGCGTTGGTCATGAAGACCGCCATCTCGGTGCCCGATGATGTGTTTCAGCGGGCGGAGGCCGTTGCAAAGCACCGGGGCCTGTCGAGAAGCGAGCTGTATGTCCAGGCGCTCCGCGCCTATCTCGCCGAGGTCGAGCGCGCGGACATGACGGAGCAGATCGACGCGGCGCTGGACGAGATCGGCCGAGAGGAATCGCAGGTCGATCCGTTGCTCGCGGCGGCCCAGGCGCGCGTGCTGGAACGCGAGCGTTGATCTGCCGTGGCGAGATCTGGTGGGCGGACCTCGGACCGCCGCGAGGCTCGTCGCCGGCCTACCGGCGTCCTCTCCTGGTCGTGCAGTGCGATCCCGCCAACCGCAGCAAGCTCGCGACCGTCATCTGCGTCGCGATGAGCGGCAATGTCGCGTTGGCCAAGCTGCCCGGCAACGTCCTGCTCGAGCCGCCGGACACCGGGCTGCCGGCGTCCTCGGTCGTGAACGTCTCGCAGGTCGTCACCGTGGACAAGGGGCTTCTCGAGGAGCGAGTCGCCCGGCTCCCCGACGCCGCCATGAATCGGGTCGAGGCCGGGCTGAAGCGAATGCTCGACCTCTGGTAACCGCTCGCTCGCCCGCTCAGCCGCCGCCGCGCCCGCCGCCCCAGCCGCGGCGCTTCTTGGGCGCGCGCTTCGCCGTCTTGCGCGCACCCCCCGTGGGGCGGGGCGCCGCGATCGCGCCGCCCGGTGGGCCGTTGGCGACGAGCTCGGCGACCTCGTCGGCCGAGCGCGCCTCGGTGTCGGCGACGACGCAGGAGGCGTGGGCCAGGTCGCCGAGGGCGCGGAGGGCGCGCTGGCGCTCGGCGCCGTTCGCCGAGGCGAGCATGGCGCCGTGCTCGGCCACGAAGGCCGCGGCGAGGTCCTTGAACAGGTAGACGCGGTTCTCGATGGTCGATCCCGCCCCGTCCTTCTTCTTCTTGGCCATGCCTCGACACCTATCGACCTCGGGCCGGCGTGACAAGATGTCCCGAAATCATTAGACTTCCTGGTTCCTCGATGAAAGCCCTCCTTCGCCTGAGCCCCGAGATCACGACCAAAGCCGCGAAGACGCGCGCGCGGTTCACGCGCCGGACGGCGGAGAACCTGCGCCTCGCGCTCGGCGCGAGCGGCCTCGCGGGCAGGGTGCGCGCCGAGCACGCGCGCATCTACCTCGAGTACGACGACCCCAAGGCGCTCGAGGTGGCGCGGCGGGTGTTCGGGGTGCTGTCGGTCTCGCCCGCCCACGAGGAGACCTGGGTGGACCTCCCGACGCTGCTCCGGACGGCCGAGCGGCTCATGGCCGACCGGGTCAAGGGCAAGACCTTCGCGGTCCGCGCGCGCGTCGCCGACACGGGCCTCGGGCTGAGCGGGCAGCGGATCAACGAGGAGCTCGGGACGATCCTGTGCGCGTACGGCCGGGTGAACCTCGACGCGCCGGACGTGACGGTGCGCATCGAGGTCCGGAACGGCCGCATCCACTACTACTCGGCGAGGCTCCCGGCCGAGGGCGGGATGCCGGTCGGCGTCGGCGGCCGCGCGATCGTGATGCTGAGCGCCGGCTACGACTCGGCCGTCGCGGCCTGGCTCATGATGCGGCGGGGCATCCAGGTGGAATTCGTGAGCTGCCGTCTCGGCGGCGAGGCCCACGAGCGCGCCGTCGTCGCGGTCGCGAACCGGCTCTCGCGGGTCTGGGCGCCCGGCATCCGGAGTCGGCTCGTCATCGTGCCCTTCGAGGAGACCGTCGAGCGGATCCGCCGGGACGTCGCGGGCAAGTACGCCCAGCTCGTGCTCAAGCGGCTCATGTACCGCACCGCCGAGCGCTTCGCGCGCACGCTGCACGCGGACGCCATCGTCACGGGCGAGTCGGTGGGCCAGGTGTCGTCGCAGACGCTGCCGAACCTGCGGGCGCTGACGCTCGAGGCGCGCGAGCCCTTCTTCCGGCCGCTCCTCGGGCACAGCAAGGCCGAGATCATGGACCTCGCCAAGCGCGTCGGGACCCACCACCTCTCGTCGGGGGTGCCCGAGTACTGCGCGCTCGGCGCGCGGCCGGCGACCAGCGCCACGGCGCGCGAGGTGGCCGACCAGGAGGCGCGCGTGGGCTTCGACGACGAGGCCGTGGCGGCCGGCGCCACCTGGCGCGAGCTGCCCGCCGAGGACGACCAGCCGGGCACCGAGCTCACGGTCCCCGAGCTGCCCGACGGAGCGGTCGTGCTCGACATCCGCACGCCGCCCGAGCGCCGCGGGCGCGAGATCCCGGGCGCGCGCGAGGTCGACCCCCTCTCGGTCATCCGCCAGCCCCACGTCCTCGACGCCGACGCCCGCTACGTCGTCGTCTGCGACCAGGGCCAGCGCAGCCTCTGGTTCGCCCGCCGCCTCCGCGACCTCGGCTTCCAGGCGCGCAGCCTCGCGCGGTGATCGGGCCTACCGCGGCTCGACGCGGACGCCGTCGTGGACGCGGTCGCTCGGGTGGACGACGACCTCTTCGCCCTCCGAGACGCCCTCGAGGACCTGGACGCGCAGGCCGGTGCGCCTTCCGACCTCGACCGGGGAGAGCTCGGCGTTGCCGCGGACGACGCGGTAGACGGCCCAGTCGCCGTCGTGCCGGAACACGGCGCTGGCGGGGACGGTCAGGACGTCGTCCTCCTGCCACACCACGATGCTCGTCTCGACGCGGTAGGCGTCGCCGAGCTCGTCCCACTCCTCGCGCGGCGAGGTGAGGTCCACGATGACGTTGACGCGCTGCTCCTCGACGCCGAGGGCGCTCATCTTCGTGAACCCGCTCGGCTCGACGAGCCGGACGCGGCCCTCGAGCGGCTCGCCACCCCACCGCTCGATCCGCACCTGGTCGCCGGGCTCGATCTCGACGGCGTCGCTCGTGAGGACGTCGGTCACGATCTCGAGCGACGACGGGTTGCCGATCTCGAGGAGCTGCTCGCCCGTCTGCACCGCACCTCCCTGCTCCCGGATCACCCGCAGCACCACGCCGCTCACCGGAGCCCGGAGCTCCATGACCTCGCTCTCCTCGCCCTCGCCCGCAGGTTTCGGCGTCGGGCGCCGCTCGTAGCGTCCGAGGGCCGCCCGGGCCACCTCGACCTCGTTCTCGGCGACCTGGGCGGCGAACTGCGTCGACGCGAGCTCCTCCCGGAGCTGGCGTGCCTCGAGCTCGGCGCGCTCGGCGACGCGCTCGGCCACGGCCCCCTCGTCGGCGAGCCGGCGCTGGATCTCGGCCTCGTCCTGGGCGAGCTCGAGCGCCGCGCGCACCCGACCGACCGCGGCCCGCGCCTGCCGGGCCGCCGACTGCGCCGCCGCCAGCCGGGCCTCGGCCTGGGCGCGCGAGCGGGGATCGAGCAGCGGCGCCTCGAGCGGATCGACCCGCGCGATCACGTCCCCCGCCTCCACGGGATCGCCCGGGTCGATGTGGATCCGCTCGAGGTTGCCGGTGAGCGGCGTCGAGACGACGTACCGATCGGTCACCCGCGTCTGGGCGTCCTCGTCCACCGTGACGGTCAGCGTCCCTCGCTCGGCCTTTGCGACGTCCACCGCGATCGGCTTCGGCATCCACGCGTACACGAGCATGGCGAGCACGGCGAGCACGAACAGCACGCCCAGGCCGCGCTTCACCAACCGGGTGTGGTTCCGGCGGACGGCCGTCGCGGCTGCGATCTCCTTCTTGGGGGTCATGGTCACTCCCTCGTCTTCAAGACGCCGATGAGGTCCAGCCGATCGAGCTTCCTGCGCACGAGCAGCGCGCTCAGGAGCCCGGACGCCAGGGTCACGACCGCGGCGAACGCATAGGTCTTCGGCTCGATGACGACCGCCAGCCGGTACATCTCGGGATCGACCGTGCTCATCACGGCCTCGGCCAGCAGCCGCCCGACGACGAGCCCGATCGGGATGGCGAGCAGGACCTGGATCGCGAGCTCGCCGAGGAGGATGGTGGAGATCTCTCCGCGCGTGAAACCGAGCACCCGCAGGCTCGCCAGATCCCGGCTGCGCATCGACAGGGCCACGCGCGCGTTGTTGTAGACGACGCCGACGGCGATCGTCGCCGCGAACAGGGTGATGATGAGCGTCATCGTCATCAGCATCTCGCCGCTCTGCTCGCGGAACTGGCGGATGAGCGACTCGGGGCGGAAGATCGTCGCGAGGGCGGGCAGGTCGATCAGCCGTTGCTCGAGCTCCTGCCACTCGAGCGGGTCGATCCGCATGAGCACCATGTTCACCGTGGGCTCCTCGCCGAGGAGCCGGGACAGGGCGTCGTCCCGGATGTGGGCGTTCAGGCCGAAGGACTCCTCGATGAGACCGCTCACCGGCACGGACACGGTCTGGCGCTCGCCCTCGCGGATCTCGAACGCGACCTCGTCGCCCACGTCCACGTCCAGGATCTCGGCGAGCTTGCGCGTGAGCACGACTCCTCTCGGAGGCAGAGGGGTCTCGCGCTCGTACACGTCGACGAGGCGCCGGAGGTCCCCGCCCGCCGGGTAGGCGTTCAGGGTTGCGTCGCGCCAGCGGTGCCCCATGCGCGCCCGCACCGGCACCGACCGCATGCCCTCGGCGTGGAGCACGCCCGGCATGTTCTCGATCTCGTGGACCACCCGCGCGGGCATGGGCCGGACGAAGGCCACCGTCGCGTCCTCGCGGAACGAGCGCTGGAACGTCACGTCGAGGAGGTGCTCGACGGCGTCGAAGTTGAACCGGCCGACGACCAGGATGCCCGTCGCCATGCCGATGGCGAGGGCGCTCAGGACCGTCCGGAGCGGCCGCCGCTCGATTTCGCGGAGGATCATCCGCCCCACCGGGCCGATGAAGCGGTCGAGCCCGATCCGCTCGAGCAACGTACGCCGGTACCTCGCCGGAGGTGCGGGACGCATCGCCTCGGCGGGCGGCAGCGCGGCGATGCGCCGCACCGCGACGAGCGCGCCCGCGAACGCCGCCGCCAGGCTCACGACGACCGACGCGACCGCCACGCTGACGTCGACCCGGTACCGCAGCACCGGGAAGCGGAAGTAGTCGCTGTAGAGGTCCGTCATCGCGCGGCCGAGATACGCGCCGGCGCCGATCCCGATGACGGTGCCGAGCAGCACGATGAGCGAGACGAGCTTCAAATAGTGCAGCCCGATCTCGCGGTCCGCGTAGCCCACCGCCTTGAGCGTGGCGATCTCGGGCCGCTGCAGGTGCACGAGCCGCGACAGGACCACGTTGAGCAGGAAGGCCGCGACCCCGAGGAAGATGACGGGGATGACCGTCGCGAAGTTGCTGAGCTGCGCGAGCTCGCTCTCGAGCACGTAGTTGGACGTCTGCTTGGAGCGGCCCTGCGCTCCGAGGGTCCCGTAGGGATCGAGGAGTCGATCGACCTGCGCGATCACCTCAGCCTCCGACGCACCGGGGGAGAGGCGGACGACGACGTCGTTGAAGGCGCCCTCCATGTCGAAGGCCGGTCCGAGGACGCTCCGGTCCATCCACAGGACCCCGAACTTCTCGTCGTCACCGCCGAACCCGCCCGGGCCCATGTTGAAGATGAACTCCGGGGACATGGCGATGCCCACGACGCGGAGCCTGCGGAGGGTGCCGTTGATCACCGCGGGGACCGTGTCGCCCGGCTCGAGGGCGTGCGCCTCCGCGAACGTCTCGAGCAGGAGCACCTCGTCCGCGCGGCCGGGCTCGGGCATCCGGCCCTGTCGCAGGTAGAGCCCGTTGAGCGCGGGCTCCCGGCCGCCCGGGATCGACACGATCGTCCCCGACGCCGGCTCGACCAACCCCTCCACCGGCAGGGTCACCGACTCGAGGACGCGCGTGTACACCCGCGCCACGCCGGGGAGGTCCTCGAGGCGCCTGTGCACCGACTCCGGAGCGCGCTCCACGTGGACGAAGACGTCCCCGAACCGGTAGCGCTCGTAATAGGCGTCACGCGAGTCCTCGAGGGAGTGGAACGTGCTCTGGAGCGAGACGTACGCCGCGATCCCGGCCGCCACGACCAGCGCGATCGTCAGGACCTGGCCCTTCATGAGGCCGAGGTCCCCGAGGAGCTTCTTGTCGAGCGGGCTCACCATCGGAGGTCCTCCGCGTGCGCCCTGGTCTCGTTCCGCTCCTCGCTCGCGATCCGCCCGTCCGCGAGCGTCACGACCCGGTCGGCCATCCGCGCGATCGGCGCGTTGTGGGTGATGACGGCGGTCGTGGTCCCGAGCTCGCGGTTCACGCGCTCGATCACCTCGAGCACGAGGATGCCGGTCTTGTAGTCGAGGGCGCCGGTCGGCTCGTCGCACAGGAGAACGTCCGGCTGCTTCGCGACGGCCCGCGCGATGGCCACGCGCTGCTGCTCGCCGCCCGAGAGCTGCGCCGGGAAGTGGTCCATCCGGTCTCCGAGCCCGACGAGCGCGAGCGCCTCCTCCGGTGTCAGAGGCCGCCGGGCGATGTCCGTCACGAGCCGCACGTTCTCGCGCGCCGTGAGGCTCGGCATGAGGTTGTAGAACTGGAAGACGAAGCCGACGTGGTCCCGGCGGTATCGCGTCAGCTCCCTCTCGTCGGCGCCCGACAGCTCCCGGCCTCGGTAGAAGACCCGCCCGCTCGAGGGGGTGTCGAGGCCGCCCAGGATGTTCAGGAGGGTGGATTTTCCGCTCCCCGACACCCCGAGCAGGACCATCAGCTCCCCCTCGTGCAGGGCGATGTCGATCCCCCGCAGGGCGTGCACGTCCACCTCACCCATCCGGTAGACCTTCGTCAGCGCCTGCGCCTCGAGGACCTCCGTCACTCGGCCCATGTACGCCCGACCGCCCTCCCCGTCACCTTCCCCGGGTCCGGCGCGCCACGCTGGACCGGCCCGCGGGTCCATCCTATGCTGCGCCCGCTTTGCGGGATGGCCTGCCCATCGAGGCCGCGCGCCGCCTGGCGCTCGAGGCGCTTTCCGGGCTCCGGCGCGAGGCGGATCTGATCTACGCGGACGTGCGCTTCGTGGACGAGGAGCGCGAGCGGATCCGGGTGCGCAACCACGAGGTCGAGGGCGTGACCCGCGGCCGCTCGGCGGGGTTCGGGGTGCGCGTGCTGGCAGCCGGGGGCTGGGGCTTCGCCTGCACCGAGGGCTTCGGCGTGGACGCCGTGGTCGACGCGGCCCGGCGGGCGCTCGCGGTCGCCCGCGCCTCGGCTGCCGCCTCGACGCGGGCGGTGCGGTGGGTCGAGGGGCCGGCGCACACCGGGGTGTACCGGACCGAAGGCGCCGAGGACCCGATCGCCGTCCCGCTCGACCAGAAGCTCGCCGACCTGCTCGCGGCCACGGCGGCGCTCGGCCCCGGCCGTGGAGCCATCCGCTCCGCCGAGGCGAAGGGGGACTTCGCCCGGCGCCGCCAGCTCCTGGTGAGCACCGAGGGCACCGACGTCGAGCAGTCCTTCTTCTACGCGGGCGCCGGGTTCGCGGCCTACGCGGTCGGCGACGACGGGGTGGCCCAGCGCCGCAGCTACCCCACGTCGATCGACGGCGACCACGGCCAGGGCGGCTACGAGCGAGTCTCGGCGATGCGCCTCGCCGAGGAGGCCCCCCGGATCCGCGAGGAGGCGATCGAGCTGCTCCGGGCGCCGCTCCTGCCCGAGGGCCGCCGGGACGTGGTGCTCGCGAGCGACCAGCTCGCCCTGCAGATCCACGAGTCCTGCGGGCACCCGGCCGAGCTCGACCGCGCCCTCGGCACCGAGATCTCGCTCGCCGGCGGCTCGTTCCTCGAGCCCTCGATGATGGGCTCGTTCCGCTACGGCTCGCCGCTCGTGAGCCTGGTCGCGGACGCGACCTCCCCCGGCGGGCTCGGCACGTTCGGATACGACGACGAGGGCGTCCCCGCCAAGCGCGTCGACATCGTCCGCGACGGCGTCTTCCAGGGCTGGCTGTCGTCCCGTGAGACGGCGGCCGAGCTCGGCATCGAGCCGAGCGGCGCCATGCGCGCCGACACCTACGCGCGCATCCCGCTCATCCGCATGGTGAACGTCAGCCTCGAGCCCGGCAGCGGCTCGCTCGACGACCTGCTCGCCGACAGCGACGGCGCCGTCCTGTTCGAGACGAACAAGAGCTGGTCCATCGACGACCTGCGCCTGCACTTCCAGTTCGGGTGCGAGATCGCCTGGGAGGTGCGCGGCGGGCGGCGCGTGCAGATGTACCGCGATCCGGTCTACGCCGGCACGACGCCGAAGCTCTGGGGGAAGTGCGACGCGATCGCGGGGCCCGAGGAGTGGCGGCTGTGGGGCATCGGCACCTGCGGCAAGGGCGAGCCCATGCAGCTCATGCGCGTCGGCCACGGCTGCGCGCCCGCCCGCTTCCGCGACGTCGAGGTGGGCCATGGCTGACGCGCCGCTCCTCGAGGTGCTGCGCCGGGCCATCGAGCGGAGCGGCGAGCCCGAGGTCGAGCTCTACGCGCGGCGGTCGCGCAGGGGCTTCGCGCGGTTCGCGAGCAACGTGCTCGGGCAGCACGGGGAGCTCGACGACGTCGAGGTGACCGCGCGCGTGGCGCGGGGCGGGCGGATCGCGGCCGTCGCGACGAACCGCGCGACGGTGGACGACCTCACCGACGCCATCCGCGACGCGGCCTCGCTGTGCCCGTACGTCCCTCCGTGCGAGGGGTTTCCGGGCTTCGCGGGCGCGGCGCCGCTCTCGGCCGAGACGGCGCCGCCCGCGCCGGCGACCCGCGACGCCACGCCGAAGGACCGCGCCGACCGGCTCGCGCCCGCCTTCGCGCGGGCGGCCGAGGCGGGCCTGGTCCTGAGCGGCACGCTCACGACGACCTGGCTCGAGTCCGCGGTCGCGACGAGCGCCGGCCAGGAGGTCTCGGGCGAGGTGGCCCTCGCCGGCGCCCGGCTCTTCGCGCTGTCGCCCGACGGGCAGAGCGGCTTCGCCGGGGCCACCCGCCGGGAGCTCGACGCGCTCGACCTCGGCGGCCTCGCGGCGCACGCGGTCGACCGCTGTCTGCGCGCGAAGGACCCGCGTCCTCTCGCGCCCGGCCGGTACGACGTGGTGCTCGAGCCGGCCGCCGTCGCCGAGCTGCTCGAGTGGATGAGCATGACGGGCTTCGGCGCCGCCGAGGCCGAGCAGGGCACGAGCCTCCTGGCGGGCCGCGAGGGCGAGCGGGTGACCGGAGCGCGGATCACGATCGTCGACGACGCGCCGGGGATGGCGAAGGCGGGGCTCGGGCTGCCCTTCGACCGCGAGGGGACGCCGAGCGAGAAGGTCGTGCTGATCGATCGCGGCATCGCGGGGAGGCCGGTCACCGATCGGCTGACGGCCGCGCGGGCCGGCGCCCGGTCGACGGGGCACGCGAGCGTCGGCCTCGACGACGAGCTCCGGCCGGCGGCCAAGGCGCTCCGGCTCGAGCCCGGCGCCGACGATCCGGCGGCGCTCGTCCGAGGGCTCGACGCGGGCCTGCTCGTGAGCCGTTTCCACTACGTGAACGGGATGCTCGATCCGCGGCGCGCGCTCATGACCGGCACGACGCGGGACGGAACGTACTGGGTCGAGCGGGGCGAGCCCATGCACGCGGTCAAGAACCTGCGGTTCACCGACAGCATCCTCGAGGCGTTCGCGCGGGCGGACGGGATCGCCGATCGCGTGGAGCCGGTGCCCACCTGGTGGTCCGAGTGGGGCGCGACCTTCGTCCCGGCGCTGCGGATCCGCGGCTTCCGCTTCACCGGGGCGGCGGAGGCTTCGTGAGCGAGTCGAAGAAGGACGCCGGCCGAGGGTTCGACCAGCCCCGAGGCGCCAAGGGCGCCCCGAGGTGGCTGCGCGGCACGGTGATCGCCGCCGCCGGCCTGCTCGCGACGCTGCTCCTCATGGCCAACGGCGAGCAGCTCGCCCACGGGCCGCTCTACGGCATGCTGACCATGCTGGCTGCGACGATGGGGCTCCTCGACGCGCTCGGGCTGTTCCACCGCGACGCGCCGGAGGCAGTCTCGATGGGCGAGACGGTGCTCGGCCGGCTCGAAGGCGAGCCCGTCTGGGCGGAGCCGAGGTACACGGCCGCGGTCGCGGCGTGCGTCCTGCTCGGCGGGGGCCTGCTCTTCGGGTACCCGGCCCTGCCGTGGGTGATCGGCGCGGCGCTCGCGGCGCTCGTCCCGAGCGCCATCCGCCGGCCGGGCCTGCTCGTCTTCGTCGTCGCCTCGTTCCTCTACCTCCCGCTGCTCGGCGCCTACGGGCTGTGGGATCCGTGGGAGACGCACTACGGCGAGGTGTCGCGCGAGATCCTCTCGCGGGACGACTGGATCAGCCTGTGGTGGGCGCAGGAGAACTGGTTCTGGTCGAAGCCGATCCTGATCTTCTGGAGCGAGGCGCTCAGCATGGGCGCGCTCGGCGTGGACTTCCACCCGGACGCGAACCCGGCCCACCCGGAGTGGGCGCTCCGGATCCCGATCTTCCTGATGAGCATCGGTGCGCTCCTCGCGGTGTACGCCGCGATGGCGCGCGTGTTCGGCAAGCGCGCCGGCGTGCTCTCGGCCCTCGTCCTCGCGACGATGCCGCACTTCTTCTTCCTCTCGCACCAGGCGATCACGGACATGCCGTTCGTCGCGAACATGACGATCGCCATGTCGCTCCTGATCCTGGCGATCCGCGAGGATCCGGAGCGCGAGGTGCGCGACTACCGCGTCGGGCGGTGGACCGTCTCGGGGCAGCACGCGCTGATGGCGGCGCTCTTCCTGGTGGTGGCGCCGCAGGCGCTCTACCTGATCTCGCGGAACGTCACGATGGTGCGCCCGTTCCAGTTCGCCTGGCACGGGGATGCCTTCATGATGGGCTCGGCCGGCAACCATGGCGTGCCGGGCAACTCGCCGGTCCGCGACATGACGCCGTGGGCCGACAGCCTGCCGAACCAGCCCATCTTCCAGGCCCTGGTCTGGACCGCCGGGCTCGTGGCGATCCTGTGGATGGTGCGGAGAGAGCGCCGGGCCCAGCCGCTCCTCATGTTCGGCTTCTATCTGTTCTGCGGGATCGCGTTCATGGGCAAGGGGATCCCCGGGTTCGCGCTGCCCGGGATGGTCGCCCTGCTCTTCCTGGTGGCGTCGGGCCGCTGGTCGCTCCTGCTCGACGGGCGGCTGCGCATCGCGGCGGGTGCGCTCACCGTCGCGGTGGTGGGGCTCCCCTGGTACGTGGCGATGTACATCCGCCACGGGCCGGCGTTCACCGATCGGCTGCTCGTACACGACCACATCAACCGTCTGGCGGCGGGCGTTCACGGCGACACGGGCAGCGTCGAGTACTTCCTCGAGCAGCTCGGCTACGCGATGTTCCCCTGGGTCGCCCTCGTGCCGGCGGCGCTGACGATGTGGCTCTGGTACCGGCGCGGCGTCGCGCAGGACGCGGGCGCGGGCCCGGCCGTGCCCGACGAGGAGCAGCGGCACCGGCTCGAGACGGCGACGCTCGTCGCGGTCTGGTTCGCCGGGGCGTTCACGCTCTTCAGCGCGATGATCACCAAGTTCCACCACTACATCTTCCCGGCGGTCCCGCCGGCCGCGATCCTGACGGGCGTCCTGCTCGACCGCGCCTTCGGGGACGAGCCGAAGGGGAAGTGGTGGGAGCGCGTCGGGGGCACGGTCCTCGCCGTGGCCGCCCCGGCGCTCGCCGTCTTCGGCGTGGCGGGCCTGTGGGGCGATCCGCGCGGCGTGATCCCCGAGGACGTGGCCAAGCCGGAGCGCGCGGAGTGGGTGCTCGGGCACGGCATGAGCCCGGCGCTCGCGGTCGGGCTGATCGTGCTCGGCGTCGCGGCGGGCGCGGGGGCGTGGTGGCTGCTCCGGGGGCGCTCGAAGAAGGACGCGGAGGCCGCGCCGGGCCGGTGGGAGCCGGCGCTCGCCGCGCTGCTCGTCGCCGGCGCCGTGGTGGTCGCGTTCGTGGCCCGGGACCTGTCCTGGGTCACCGACGCGCGCCCGCAGGGCTACGAGCGCCTGATCCACCTCTTCGTCTACAACTACGGCCGGCCCTGGCCGGACCACTTCGACTATCGGCCGGCGCTCACCGGGTTCGGGATCGTGGCGACGGTCGTGCTCGGGCTCGCGGCGTTCCGGTTCCTGCGCCCGGTGGCGAGCCGAGCGCTCCTCGGCGTCGCGCTCGCGTTCACGGCCTGGACGCTCGACGTGTACATGGTCGATCTGTCGCCGCACTGGGGCCAGCGCGAGCTCGTGAAGAAGTACTACGAGGAGCGCGGGAGCGAGGACGAGCCGCTCGTCGCCTGGCAGATGAACTGGAAGGGCGAGAACTACTACACGGGCAACCGCGTCGCGGTGTTCGTCGACCTCGACAACCGCAAGATCCGCGAGTGGATCGACGACAACCGCGGCAAGACCGCGTTCTTCCTCCTCGAGCACTCGCGCCTCAACAACTTCCGCAGCCTCGTCCCCGGCCGCGAGGTCGAGCAGCTCACCGACGAGCGCTTCTGCAACAAGTTCACGCTAGTGCGTGTGCCGCTGTGAGCGGGCGGGGCGGTCGCTTGCGGGTGTTGGCCTAGCGCGTCCGGTGAGCGCTTCGGTGCGTCGCCCGCGTGAGTGCCGCGGATGGGATGCACTCATGACGCCGCTACTCCTCCGGCACGGCCCCTTCGGTTATCGACAGAGCCTTCCTCTTGGGCATCGGCCGGTCGGCAATCGCTATCGGTCACCGTACGTCAGACGCCGTGGATCAGGACACGGCGCGGGATACACTCCCACTATGCCCGTAGGTGACGAAGCACGCCGGATCGCGGTGGTCGTCTCGGAGGCCATAAACCTCGTCGGGGCTGTCGTCGTTGTTCCGGACTCGGAGATTCTCGCGCGGCTCGACGCGGTCAGCGCGAGCCTCGAAGCGCAGCGCGACGAGATGCGGACGCTCGGGCTCGAGCCCTCGCGGAACGAGAAGCTGGCGCAGTTCGTCGACTCGCACGAACGGCTCCTCGAGCTCATCCGTGCCGGTAGTGCGTTGCCGCAGATCCGTGAACACGCGAGGGAGACGCTTCGGGCCTTCGGTGTCGACATCGACGCGGTCGAGCGCGAGCATAAGCGGTAGGTCGCCGCGGACACGTCGGTGGCCGTCGCCCACGAGCGCCCCTACTACTCACGATGCAGATCTCCGCTCGACGGCCACGGTTTGTTCCGATAGCGCTGCTGTTGGTGACTGCTCTGCCTGCCTGTGGCCCCGTTGCGAGCCCGGCACGGCCAGGAACCGCCGCGACGGAAGTCTCGCCGTTGGAGGAGCGCGAAGAAACGCCGCCCGCTCTCGATGCGCTCGCCATCGCGGCCGGCGGCAGCCACGTTTGTGTGGTTGGCGGCGGGAGAGCGACCTGCTGGGGCACGAGCTCCCTGGGCGAGGTGAGGCGAGGCTCGCTGACCACTCGTTTCATTTGCAACGAGATCGAAGGCGCGTACCGTGCTGCCGCCGGGCAGTTCGGTACATGCGTCGCTACGGCAGATCACATCGAGTGCTGGGGATGGGAACCTCGATCGTTTCCTTCTGGAGCGGCCGGTCGCATCCCGGTCACCCGGACACCATCCGTCGACGGGCTCGCCGTGGGTCTGTTCCACGCGTGCTTCGTGCGTGGGGGAGAGGTGTCGTGCTGGGGCTCGAACACACGGGGCGAAGTCGACGGCCAGGAGAGCATGATCCCCGTCGATGAGCCGCGCGTGTTCCCCTTGTCCGGGGCCGCGACCGTGGTGCGAGCCGCGGGAGCCAGGTCGTGCGCGCTCGTTGCGGACGGTGACGTCTTCTGTTGGGGCCTGCCAGGCTGGGGGGAGGTGCGCGAGACGCAAGCGGCTTCCGTACCGGTGCGCTTGGAGCTTCCGCCCGTTCGGGACTTCTCGATCACGCCCCTGTACGGCTGTGCTCTGGACAACGAAGGCGCGGTCTGGTGCTGGGGGAGGAACACCGAAGGCCAGGTGGATCCCGGCGGAGACGCGGTGCTGCCGCCGACGCGCGCTTCGTGGCTCCCTCGCGCCACTCAGGTATCGGCGGGTGTAGCCCATGCGTGTGCCCTCGGGACCGATGGCTCGGTGACCTGTTGGGGCGCGAACGGCCACCGGGAGCTCGGATGCGACACGCCCACGAGCGGCGTCTGCCGCGCGGAGGTCGGATCCGCGCGGGCAATCGCGGCCGGGCCCGGTTTCACGTGTGCCATCACGGACACCCGCGAGCCCGTGTGCTGGGGCGCGCTCGCGGAAGCCTATTGGGCCAGACCGACGCCCGTGCGGCTTCCTTCGTGCGCGGGAGAAGAGTACCCCTAGCGTGGACACCTGTGGAACCAGCGGTCGGTCGCCGCAGCCTCCACCACCCCCCCGCCACCGATCGCCTCGCCAGCGACCACGTCGAAGCGCACGCGCCAGTCCTCGACCCGGAGCCGGTATTCCTCGGACGCCTGCAGGCGCTTCACGTCGCCGTGGCCGGTCGAGGCGTACCGAGCGATCGCACGCAGAACGCGCTCGCGAGTGCCTGCGTCGAGTCCCTTGACGTCCCGGCGCGCTCGCGCGGTGAGCTCGACTGTGAGAGCTGTCCAGCTCACGGGTCGCGGTCGAGGTCGATGTCGATGTCGGCCGCCACGTCGGACAGAGAGTGCAGTCGCCCTGCGACAACATCCGCCCGCGCCTCCTCGACGGCGATGCGCTCCTCGTCGGTCTCGGGCTCGTCGTCGACTGGAGCCTCCCGCAGGGAACGCAGGACGGGGTCTTCGTCCGGAGGAATTGGGGCAGCCTCGTCGCGGCGAGCCATGGAAGAAGAGTGCTCCCCGCTGACACCCGCGGCAAGGCACTCGCGGCGCGGACACCTCGCTGGCCACCGGCTACTGGCGTCGCCCCGTCTCGTGGACGTGGGACGCGGGAAAAACGCGGTCGAGCGTGGCGGCACGTCGCTTGCTGACGGAGCCCGTCATGATCCGACTGGTTCTTTCTTGCCTTGCGCTGGCCGCGGCCGGCGGGTGCGCCGCGCCCACCTCCGACGCGACCGGCGCGGGGGGCGGCGGGGCGCGATCCATCGCGCGCGAGGCCGACGACGGCAAGGGCGACAACTACGTGAGCACCAACGCACGCGAGTTCGAGCTCAGCGGCGAGGCCCACGTGGAGCTGCCGGACGGCTTCGAGGTGCTCGCGGACGAGGAGCGCGCCGCCAAGCTCGAAGAGCTGGCGAGCAGCCGCATGAGCGAGGTGAGCCGATCGGTGCGCAGGCACATCGACGACGTGCTCGCCGAGGTCAACGAGGGCGAGCGGGGCGAGGACGCCCGCTACTTCACCTACTTCAAGCGCGACCACGCCGAGACCGAGGCCCCGGAGGTGCTCGAAGACGGCCGCTGGGCGCGCTTCGGCTTCCGCATGCAGCTCGTCGGCAGCACGTGGCTCATGAGCAAGCTCGCCCCCGAGGGCTCCGCCGAGCGCACCTTCACGGTCGAGGTCCGGGGCTGGGCCGAGGAGGAGGGCGAGCCGGTCACCCTGACCATCCGCGGCAGCGACAGCCGCGACGCCTTCCCCCGCTACGACCGGCTCTTCGCCGACGGCGTCTACGACATCGGGATCCACTTCGGCGGCGACTACAACTCCGAGCGCTTCGACCTCGAGACCGCGCGCTGGCTCGTCCAGTACCTGCTCGAGGGCGGCTGGCAGAACGAGAGCGTCTCGAGCTTCGAGGAGCTGACCATCGACTCGCCGCCGTTCCGCCGCTCGCTGCTCCTCGAGGGCCGCGAGGTGGAGGCACGGGTGTTCATCTACCACGCCGACATGGTCGACGCCGCGCAAGAGGAGCGGCTGGCCGAGGTGATGCGGACGAGCTTCGCCGAGCGCGACGTGGTGGTCTACTCGGGCCACGCGGGCGAAGGGGCGGGTTTCATCCTCGACTACGAGCCGCGCTTCGAGATCCGAGCCGACGACTTCGCCACGCTGCCCATGCGTGACGACTACCAGATCTTCGTCTTCGACGGTTGCCGCACCTACCGCAGCTACGTCGACGACATCATGGCCAACCCGGGCAAGACCTTCGAGACCGTCGACATCGTCACCACCGTGAACACCACGCCCTTCTCCGCCGGCTACCAGACCCTGCACGAGCTCATCTACTGGCTCACCATCGCCGGCGACGACGGGCGTCACCTGCCCGTGAGCTGGCTCGGGATCCTGCGCGGGATCAACATTTCCGCCTGGAGCAGCGTCCACTACGGCGTCCACGGTATCGACGAGGGCCCCGAGCTCAACCCGCACGGTGGCGCGGAGCTGGCCTGCGTGCCCTGCGCGAGCGACGCCGACTGCGGAGCCGGCGGCAACTTCTGCCTCGACATCGAGGGCACCGGTCAGGGGCGCTGCGGCGTCGCGTGCACCACCGACGCCGCCTGCGGACGCGGCAACCGCTGCGCGCGCCTCTTCGACGTCGACGACCAGTTCTACCTCCCGAAGCAGTGCATCCCCCGCGACTACGTCTGCGGCTGAGCCACGACACGGTGGTTTCGGTCCGTCGGGCGTTGACGCTCGAGAACCCCTCATGAGAGAGTCCGCCCCCTTTTTTCTTGGAGGACATTTGATGCCGTTTCGACCTGCTGCCCTAGCCCCCTTCCTTCTGATGATTGCCCTGGGTTGTAGCGACGACGATCGCCGCGGGCCCGTCGATGCGGGAACACGGACGGTGAAACGGGCGACGGCGCGGTCGATCCGTGCATGGGGCGAGCGCTGTGCGATGCGGCCGGCGCGACCTGCGTGGGAGACGAAGTCGTCACGTGCGCGGAGGATGCCGACGGATGCCTCGTCGAGACGCGGACCGATTGCGGTGCGGCGGGGAACGTCTGCGACGACAGCGGCGGGGCTCCGGCATGTGTCGACCCCTGCACGATGATCCCGGAGGCCGATCGCTGCGACACCGACGGCGCCCGCGCCTGTGCCGGCGAGACCCTCGAGGCATGCACGATGGACGCCGATGGCTGCCTCGTCCTCGCGCGGACGCAGTGCGATGATTCTCCGGGCGGCGTGTGTGATGCGAGCGGAGACATGCCCGTCTGCGCACTGCCGCCCGATCCGTGCGCGTCGCTCCCCGCGGCCGAGCGCTGTGACACGGAAGGCACGAGCTGCGACGGCAACGAGCGGGTCTCCTGCGCACCGAACGCCTTCGGCTGCCTCGTGGTCACGCGAACGGACTGCACGGGGCGCGACGGCGGGGCGTGCGACGCCTCGGGCGGAGCCGCGATCTGCACGGCGACCGATCCGTGCGCCGGGGTCACGACGTGCGCCGCAGCCGGCACGAGCTGCGACGGCCCGGAGCTCGTCCAGTGCGCCGCCGATGCGTTCGGCTGCCTCGTCGAGTCGAGGACCGACTGCACGGCGACCACGTTCGGCTTCTGTGACGAGGCCGCGGCGCCGAGCGCGATGTGCAGCACAGCGGCCGTGGATCCCTGCATGGGCGAGACCGAATGTGGGACCGCGCCAAGCCGCGCGTGCAGCGACGGGATGACGCTCGAGACCTGCGCCCCGAACGCGTTCGGTTGCTTCGTCACGACCACCACCGACTGCACCGCGACGAGCGAGATCTGCGACGCGACGAGCGGTACGGCGATGTGCGTCGACGCTTGCTCGGTCGTGACCGTCTGCCCGAGCGCGAGCTACTGCGAGGGCGACGACCTCGTCTCTTGTGCCGACGACGCCGACGGCTGCCTCGTCGAGAGCAGCCGGACGACGTGCGATGACACGTGCGACGTCGTCTCGGGCACGTCCTCGTGCGTCACGACCGCGTGCCCGGAAGCGGCGCCAGGCTTCATCGACTGCACCAGCGGGACGGTGAGCGGGGACACCGCGATGGGAACGACGGCGACGGCTGGACCCTATGGGAGCTGCTACTCCGGCACGAGCTACCCCGGCCACGAGCAGTACTGGCGCTTCCGCCACAGCGGCACCGACCCGGTCGAGGTCCAGATCGTCTCGACGCGGGGCAGCTCGACCGCCGACTTCGACCTCTTCGTGCTGGACGGTGGCGACGGCACGTCCGCCTGCACCTCCGGGAGCCTCGCTTGCCTCGACAGCAGCCGCGGCACGGGTGCGACCGAGACCGTCGACTTCCGCGCGGACCCGGGCGACACCGAGTACGTGGTGTACGACCTCTTCGGCTCCACCGGGACCGCGACGACCGACTACACGCTCAGCGTCACGTGCACCCCGATCGTCTGCGGTGACGGCGTCGTCCAGATGGGAGAGGCGTGCGACGACGGTGGCACGACCGCGGGCGACGGGTGCTCCGGCACGTGCACGCTCGAGAGCGGCTATGCCTGCTCCGGCGAGCCCTCGGTCTGCACGCCCTCGGCCGCGAACTCGACCTGCGCGACCGCGACGGCGATCACGGCGGACACGACCATCACCGGAGAGAACCCTTTGATCGGCGGCCCGCGCCCGACTGGGACCGGGTGCAGCGCGACCTCTGGCAGCGGGACGACCGCCCTGTACTACGCGGTCACCATTCCGGCGAACACGTTCGTCGACGTGCAGACGACGCCCGGGCTCGACGTCGTGCTGCTCACGCAGGATGCGTGCGACGGCGAGTGCACGTTCCGCACCGACAGCGCTCCCGAGGACGCGGTGCTGGTCAACGACACGGCGAGCCCCCTCACGCGCATCGTCGTCGTGCACAACTACTCGTCCACGGCCTCGGGGACGTACGACATCTCGTTCACGTACCGGTCTTTGCCCACCAACACGACGTGCGCTGCGGCCACGCCGATCACGGCGGATACGACGATCACGGGCGAGAATCCGCTCCTCGGCGGTCCGCGCCCGAGCGGGACCGGATGCAGCTCCACGTCCGGCAGCGGGACGACCGCGCTCTTCTACGAGGTGACCATCCCGGCTTCGACCATCGTGGACGTGCAGACCACCCCGGGGCTCGACATCGTGCTGCTGACCATGGACTCGTGCTCCGCCACGAGCTGCACCTCCCGGACCGACAGCTCGCCCGAGAGTGCTTCGCTCTTCAACCTGACGTCGAGCCCGATCACGCGGATCGTCGTGGTGGAGAACTACTCGGCGACCGCCTCCGGGACCTACGACATCTCGTTCACGTACAGCGCGGCGACCGTGGCTCCGAACGCCACCTGCGCGACGGCGACGCCGATCACCGCCGACACGACCATCGCCGGGGAGAATCCGCTCGACGGCGGCCCGCGTCCGACTGGAACCGGCTGCAATCCCACCTCGGGCAGCGGCACCACGGCGCTCTTCTACGAGGTGACCATTCCGGCTTCGACCACCGTGGACGTGCAGACCACTCCCGGACTCGACATCGTCTTGCTCACGATGGACTCGTGCTCCGCGACGGGCTGCACCTCCCGGACCGACAGCTCGCCCGAGAGTGCTTCGCTCACCAACGTGACGTCGAGCCCCGTCACGCGAATCGTCGTCGTCCACAACTACTCGTCCACGGCCTCGGGGACGTACGACATCTCGTTCACGTACAGCGCGGCGACCGTGGCTCCGAACGCCAGCTGCGCGACGGCTACGCCGATCACCGCCGACACGACCATCGCCGGGGAGAATCCGCTCGACGGCGGCCCGCGTCCGACTGGGACCGGCTGCAATCCCACCTCGGGCAGCGGCACGACGGCGCTCTTCTACGAGGTGACCATTCCGGCCGAAACGCAGGTCGAGGTCCAGACGACACCCGGACTCGACATCGTCTTGCTGACCATGGACTCGTGCTCCGCGACGAGCTGCACCTCCCGGACGGACAGCTCACCCGAGCGCGCGACCCTCAGCAACCCGACGTCGAGCCCGATCACGCGGATCGTCGTGGTGGAGAACTACTCGGCGACCGGATCCGGAACGTACGACATCTCGTTCGCGTATTCGGCGATTCCCTACACCGCGATCACGGCCGCGTGCGTCACCGGAGGGACGTGGACGTCTCTCACGCGCTCGGGTACCGGCAACGACGCGACGACCTCGATCACGCCGCTGCCCTTCGCCTTCACGTACTTCGGGGACGCGGTCACGCACTACTCCACCAACACGAACGGGATCGCCCAGCTCTGGTCGTCGGGCACGGGCACGCCGTCGACCGCGTGGTCGAACGACTTGTTGCCGGACAGCTCGACGCCGAACGGCACGGTGGCAGCGTTCTGGGACGACCTGTACCTCGGCGCGAGCTTCGACATTCGCACCCAGACGGTCGGCAGCGCGGGCTCGCAGGTCTTCGTGATCGAGTGGAACGACGCGCTCGCGGGCTCGGGCGGTGACCCGATCACGTTCCAGGCCCACTTCCACGAGGGGACGAACGCGATCGAGCTCCACTACTGCTCGGTCGGAGCGAGCGCGCGGGCAACCGGCGACTCCGCGACCATCGGCGCGGAGAATCTGGCGGGCACCTCCGGGTTCACGATCTCGTACAACGCTGCGGCAGCGGTCACGACCGGGACGGGCTACCGCTTCGTTCCCTGAGACCACCGTCAGACCCGGCTCCGAGCACGAGCCGCGGCTCGTCGTCTCGCTGCTCGTCGTCACCGCGCCCATGGCGTCCGCGTTCGGGGCCCTGGAAAGCCTGCCCGCGGGCCGACTTCGCATGGCAAGCTCATCGGGTGTCCCAGGGCCCATCGGCTCGCATCTACCGCAGGCTGACACGACGGGCGTGGATCCACGTCGCGCTCTTGATCGTGGGCGGGCTGGCATTCGGCGGCGGGTGCATCGCGTGGCTCGTCTATGTCCCCGACCGGACGGTTCCTCTCGCGTTTCCCCTGTTGTTCGGGTCGTTCGCGGTCGCGTCGGTCTGGTCGGTCGCGGTCGTCCTTCGGATGCGTGTGGAGCTCTACGAGGATGGCTCCATCGTCGCGCCAAGGGGGTGGCTCGGCCGCACCCATCGCGGAAGCGCGGACGGGCTCGCGGGATATCGCATCCGGCCCGACAGCACCGGCGAGAGCATCTACCTCTTCGACGCGGAGGGGAACCCGCGCGCCATCATCCCCGGATACCTCGCGGGGATCGATCACATCCTGGATTGGATCGCGGCGCGCCTTCCGGACCTCGACGGCGTGGAGGCCGCGGCCCGCGCTGCGGCATCGAGGGATGTCGCCACGCGAGACGAGCTGGCGCACGTCGAGCGCTCCATGCGGGGCCTCCACATGCTCGCGTTCGCGCAAGTCATCCTCGTGGGCGTCGCGTACGTCCTCGGGGTTACGATGGCGTTCCGAGCAGCCCTCGCGGCTGCCCTCGTCGCCGTCGTTTGGGTCGTGCGGCTCGCCCACCGGCATTCGAAGCACGTGACCTTCGCGTTCGGTGCACACGCGCTGTCGCCGCCGCTGACCGGGGCTTCCTGCGTGCTCGCCATGGGGCTCCTCCCTTCGGCCTGGGGCGTCGAGGACTTCGTGGTGACGTCCTGGCCGAGGCTGCTCTGCATCGCAGCCGTCACGGGCGTCGCCTGCTGCGTGATCACCTGGGTCTCGTTGCGGGGGACACGCGCTCGCCGATCGATCCTCCTCCTCGGTCTCGCCGTCGGCGGGTTCGGGTCGGTGTTCGTGGCCGAGGTGAACACGTACTGGGACTTCGGCCGGATGTGGCGTGAGCAGGTCCCCGTGCTCTCGGTCGATCCGCCGGCCCGGGGCGACCGTGGTTGCATCCTTCACCTGGGGCCCCACGCCTCCGCGCCCGGCGTGCGACGCGCAATCCGATGGGTCGGACCCGGCTGTCACGGCATCGCTCCCGGCGATGACGTGACCGCCTGGGTCGCGCCCGGGCTCCTGCAGGTCCGATGGGTCTACGGCTACCGCGTCTCGGTCGAGGCGCGCTCTACGGGCGCCGAGCCGCCGGGCGGGAAGCAGCTCACGGCGCCGGCCAGCGGCGTTCCGCGATAGACGGGATCTTGCATGGATGGGCACCATCACCGTCGGGAACGGGGTGCTCCGCGCGGTGGATCTCCGGCCCGCGGTGACGGCCCTTGGGGGATCGACGCACCTGGGGGGCCGCGGCGTCTGGTACGACGCGAGCGCCTTCGTGTGGGTGGCGAGCCGAGTCGCTTTGCGACGGGCGTGACAACGACTGCGACGGCAGCGTCGACGAGGACCCGGGCGCCGAGGCGCGCACGTGGTACCGCGACGAGGACGGAGACGGCTTCGGGGACGACGACGTCATCCTGGCGGAGTGCAGCATGCCGGACGGCTACGTGGATCGCGGCGGCGACTGCGACTGACGGCCGAGAGCCCGTCCGTCCGGACGCCGACGAGGCTCCCGAGGCGTCAGTGCGTGACGGTGGAGCGGCTCGTGACCGGGACCTTCAGGCGCCGGAGCTTCGCGATGCGCCCGCGGTCGATGCGCGCGCCGCGATCCGGGATGGCGATCGCGCCGTCGACGATCTCGGGCGTGAAGAGGATCGGGGTCGCCTCGCCGTCGTAGCCGAGCTGCACGAGGGCGTCCTCCTCGAACAGGCGGCAGCGTCGCTCGCAGCAGTGGAACGGCTCGGTCACGCGGTAGAGCCCCTCGGGCTCGAGCGCCTCGAGGGCTTTGGCGGCCGACGGGTCGGGCAGGGTGACGCCGCGCTCGTGGAACACCGCCCGGTTCCCCTTCCACTCTCTCGGCAGGTACACGCCGGGGCCCGGGTCGCCGTGGTTGTGGAAGTAGACCAGCCGGCCCGCGGCGACCTCGCCGATGGGGTGCGTGGTTCGGTAGAGGCCGCAGGGCGGGAGGCTCACGTCGGGCATGGCCGGGAGTCTGCCACAAGCCGCTGTGCTGATAGATCGTTTAGCACTGAACGCCGGAAACTGGACGGGTGCGCAGTGTTGGGTGAGGATGGGCTCATGGACGAGCACCTGATCCTCTCTACCCTCGATTCCCTCTATGTTCTCAGCGGTTCCGGCTTCCCTACCGACGCTGGCGGCATCGGCCGCCGGACCGGCCGGAGCGCCTCGGAGGTCGCCGAGGCGCTCCTGCACCTCGAGCGCAGGGGCCTGGTCGACGCCTCCCGGGCCCGGCTGACGCTGGCCGGGCTGGCGGCCGCGACCGCGCTCGCCGCGTGTCGCGGTGCCAGGAGGCCCCTTCCCGCCGCCGCCTGACCGCCGCGGCTCGCGAGGGAGCGAGCCGGCGCTGTCGGGAAGCAGCGCACCCCGTCCGCGTGGTACACGTGAGGCCGGTGCGACTGCGATTGGCAACGTTGGCTTCGCTCGCCGCCGTGCTCGCCGCCGGGGGCTGCAGCCGCGGCAGCGGCGGCTCGACCGGAGACGCCGGCGTGCCCGCCGGGGACGCGGGCGCCGACTCGTCGGCGGGATTCGACGCGGCGTGGCCCGACACGGGGCCTCGCCCCGACAGCAGCCACTTCGACCCCGACGCCGCCTGCGCGTCCGCGTCGGTCGAGGCCGAGATCGAGCGGCTGCCGGTCGACATCGTCTGGGTCGTCGACAACTCGGTGAGCATGGAGCCCGCCATCGAGCAGGTGAACGCCGGGCTCAACGACTTCGCCTCGCTCATCGCGTCGAGCGGGCTCGACTACCGCGTGATCATGCTGTCCCTGCGCGGCGAGGGCGTGGTCCACGTGATGGGGCGCACCCGCTACGGCGTCTGCATCCCCGAGCCCCTCGCCGGCGACGCGAGCTGCGGCGACGGAGCGCGCTTCTTCCAGGTCGAGGCCGACATCCACAGCACTCAGCCCGTCGAGCAGATCCTCGGCACGCTCGGGCAGACGAGCGGCTACACCGAGGGGATGCAGCACGGCTCGCCCCCGTGGCGACACCTGCTCCGTTCCGAGGCGACCAAGACCATCGTCGTCGTCACGGACGACAACTCCCGCACCTGTGACCGCCCGGTCGGCACGTGCTGGGACTCGGACCCTGCGCTGACCGCCACCTCGCTCGAGGATTTCCCCGGAGGCGGCAACCCGTTCAACTCGCGCCAGCTCGGCCCGGGGATCCTCACCGCGGAGTACGGCGACCTGTTCGACGGCTACACCTTCAGCGCGATCTACGGCTGGGGCTCGGAGACCGACCCGGACGTGACCTGCACGTACCCGGGCGGCGCGGTGCCGCCGTCACCCGGGTGGACGTACACGGAGCTCGTCGGCCGGACCGGCGGCGTCCGCGCGCAGATCTGCGACGGCCCCGCGGCGTGGGCGCCCTTCTTCGCCGACGTGGCGACCGCCGTCACGCGCGCTTCGCGGATCGAGTGCACCGTCGCCCTCCCGTCCCCGCCCGACGACATGCTCCTCGATCCGAACAAGGTCAACGTGGCGATCCGCGGCGCGTCCGGGACCACCACGCTCCGGCGCGTCGCGGACGCGGACGCGTGCGACGAGCGCGGCGGCTGGCACTACGACGACGAGAGCGCACCGACCGAGGTCGTGCTCTGCCCTGCGTCGTGTGACCAGGCCCGCGCAGAGCTGACCGAGGAGGGCACTGGGATCGACGTGCGCTTCGGCTGCGACTCGATCCTCATCTGACCGGGGCCGCGCGGGCGACGAGCTCGTCGCGGCCCTCGCCCGGGGCGCGCTCGGCGGCTCCGATCGCGACCGTCGCGCCGGCCTGCCCGCGGATGCGGGTCGCGATGCGCTCCGCCAGCGGGAGGCTCGTCCCGGGCAGCACGACCAGGAAGCGACGGTCGCCGAGGCGCGCGACCGTGTCGGTGTCACGCACCGAGTCGCAGAGCACGGAGGCGAAGCGCTCGAGGGCCGCGTCATCGGCCGTCGCGTCGAGGTCGGCGACCACGATGGACAGCGGATGGGGCGTGCGGTCGTCCTCGAGGATCGCGGGCAGGTGCGCGTCGAGCCCGCGCCGGTTGAGGACGCCGGTCAGCTCGTCGAGCTGCGCGACCCTCGCCCGGCGGCTCTGCTCGATCCGTGGCGCGACGAGAGACGCGAGCAGCACGAGCTGCTGCTCGTGCTCCCCGGTGAAGTAGTCGAAGGCCGGGTGCGCCGCGCTCAGGACGCCCGTGCACAGCCCGTCCGAGACCATCGGCACGCCGAGGAACGACCCGATCGGGCGCTCCTGGTCGGGACGCGCCAAAAAACGCGGATCGTCCTCGGCGCGGCCGAGGCGGAGCGGCTCGGCGTGCTCGGCCACCCAGCCGACCAGCCCCTGCCCGAGGCCGTAGGCCCACTCGCGGTCCCGGTGGAACGAGCGCCCCACCCGGCACGTGGCGACCAGCCTGCGGTGGGCCGGGTCGAGCAACCGGATGCTCACCAGCGGCGTCTGGATCATCTGGGCCGCCCGGTCCGCGATGAGCTGGAGCATCTCGTGCAGCTCCATCGGCCGATGCAGCCGGAGCGTCAGATCCGTCAGCGCGCCGAGCATGTCCGCCATTTCCAGAGAATCATACCCCGGCACGCGAGGCTGCGCGTACCGTGGAGGCGCCGCTCTCGGTCGAACCCGCGTTTCAACGGCATCCGTCCGTCAGACGGACCGCTCTCGGTCGAAGCGCGCGTTTCGGCCGCGTCCCGTCCGTCATGCGGACCGCTCTCCAGGGAACCTCGAGTTTCGGCCGACCCCTGTCCGACATACGGACCGCTCTCGGTCGAACGCCGCGCTTCGGCCGACCTCTGTCCGTTCGACGACCGCTGTCGAACGACAGGTCCATGCGGCGTGCCCGGCCGCCGAAAACGAAACGGCCCGCCAGGAGGGGCGGGCCGTTCCAGATCCTGGGACGGCTAGCGCGGTGCGGAAGAGAGGAGTCGAACCTCCACGGGTGTTACCCCACAGGAACCTGAATGCACACCCCAAGCTTGTAACCAATGGAGATTCTCCAGGTTCGGTGCGTCAGGATGCGTCAGAAAACGGCATCGAAGGGCAGGGTATTAGGGGCGCCCCTAGAATCGCGGAGCTGCTTCGGGAGGTCCTCGAGGCCTGGGAGCGTGACGGTGACCGGGCCGAGCTTCGGCGGCGTCTGCTCGCGCTCCTGATGAGCCTCGATGACCATGAGGAGTAGCCCTCGTCGTCGTCGGCCTCGTTCCGTGCCGGGGTCTGGTGATGATCCCAGGGGACATGGCCGCCGCCGACGAGGTCTCCTGGCGCGGAGAGGTTCTCTCTGTTCAGCCCCGCATCCGCCTGACCCGCTCCCTCGACGAGCGTAGCCACGAGTACCTCGGCTACTCGCTTCGCCTCAACGGCAAGCTCGGCGAGGACGAGCGCCGCTTCAGCGTGGCCGTTGGGCAAGGCGCATGGGTTGCTCATCTCGCTGGCTGCTCGCTCCGGCGCCGCACCCGTATCCGAGCCCGCTCGTAATGCATCAGCGGCGTGAGCTTGCCGTTCTCGGCAACTGGGAGCAGCTCACGCGCTTCGTCGACGACCCAAACAAGGCCCAACTGGTCCGACACCTCGACGTGGGCGCCGCGGTTCGTTGATACCGCCGGAAGGCCATCGCACGGGCGATGTGTCGATGCATGGCAACCTGTCACCGCAGGTCAATCGCGCGCCAGGACACACGAACACACGGGAAGATCGCTTTGTCCAGTCTCACCACCCGATTCAGGATGACTGGGCGCGACGGTACGCCGAAGAACACGGCTTGCCTTACAACTCGCGCGATGCGCCGGCCCTGCTCCTGCGATCGGGGGCCAGAGCTGGAGGCTGGGATGTCGACCCACGGACAGAGTTCCGGATAGCGTACAGGGAGTTGCTCGATGCCGGCGTGCCGGAACGTACGGCCCGTCGAGCCATCGGCAGGGCATACGTCTACTTCGACAATCTTGGATGGTTCGATTGACTCTCATTCCGAAGGGCGTACGTACGCAGCCCCCAGCCACGGCCGAGCAGATCGCTGCGGTGGCAAAACGGCTGGGACGGTCGGTGCCGCTGCCGCTGAGCGAGCTCTGGGCGACCTCTGACGGCCTCGCATCTCCAGAGGGGGCCGTCGTCTACTCGACCGAGGACCTGCCTGAGCGCAACGAAACGCTCGAAGTTGAGAAGTATGCCCCCGGTTACGTCGCCGTGGGTGATGACGGGGGTGGGCGCGCACTCTTGATGGTCTCCTCCGGCGATAGCGCGGTCTGGGTTGATATGGGGAGCATGGATCCCTCGACGGGCGTGGAGCTCACGCCGCCGTGGCTCGAGTGGTTGGAGGCAGGCCTACCCCTACAAGACGCCGAAGCCGAGCGCGAAGAACCAACTCATGTCGACGTTTACCTGGAGAAGAAGCCCGAGGGGGGGCTGCGCACGCTGGTGCTGATCAACAAGGTGCTGGCACTCGATCTTGGTGCCAAGGAGCTTCTCGCTGCTGCCAATCAAGCACCGGCTCGGTTGCAGCGAGCCGCACCCTTCGGAAAGTCGCTCGTCCGTGCACGCAAGATCAATGCGGTCGAGGATTGTGTCCGGCTGCGCTTCGTGGATTCCCCTCGGTACGTGGTGGACGAGCACGAACGCGAGCACTAGCCAAGTGTTATGCGTGCTGGCTCACAACGGACGCCCCTGCGAGGCGTGGCTGGACGTGTAGTTGACCCGGTCTCGTGGACACCCCAACGAGCCGCGATTTGCGGTAGGAGGTGTCCATGGCCAGGAGGCCGACGCCCTCATCGTCGTGCTGGCGGTCGGCGACGAGGTGCTCGACCTCGCCGGCGACGATGCCCTCCTGCCGCGCCGGCTCCCCTTCCTCGACCGCTCCGCCCCCGGGCTCGAGCGGACGACCCTGCGTGACGAGACGGAGGGCGAGGTAGTCGTCGCGCGGCTCCGGATCTGGAGGGGCTGGCCGATCGTGGGCCTCCACGTCTTCGAGCCCGGGCGGATGAGGGCGGAGGTCCTCGTCGAGCTGGTCGAGCGCGCGGCGGAGGAGATCGAGGACGTGGTACTGGCGAGGCTGGGGCCGGGGTGATTCGCGGTCTTGGCACTGAGGCGGCCAGCGTCCGTCGGAATGCTGAGGGACACGTACCGACCCCCGAGCATGAGGAACACGGTCCGGGGGTCCACGCCGAACGCTCTGGCCGTGCGCCTCAAGCCGTCAGTGGACGAGGTAGGGCCGCCACCGGCAAACCAGGTACCCAAGACGCGCCCGAAGCCGCGGCGTACGGCCTCTCAAGGGCGGCGTCGGGCCCTGACGCGAGCCCTCCGATCAGGCTCGACACCGGCTTGGCCCGGAGCCATCATGCGGCCCGGTCGCAACGCCTTCCCCCGGCCCCATGACCCTGAAAATCGGTCGGCCCCGTGGGGGTGAACGGTGGCACGATTGCGCTACCCGATGGAAGACTTGAAGAATACGCAGCGGCCGCTGCCATCGCCCCCACTACTCTCTTCGGCCAACTCGAGCGACGGTGGTCCGCCCGGTACCTGTTTCTTTCCAACATGCATTGCGTGTTATCCGCGGCGAACACGCCTGACGAAGCCGCGCGGCGCAGGAGACAGGTCGTCGACGCGCTGGCCGGCCTCCTCGTCGAGAGCGTCTTGAGCAACCCACCCAGCGTGACCGATCCTGGTCCTCGACGGCCTCTCATGCCGCGTCCGACCAAGACTCTGCTGAAAAAGCACCTCGTGCTGGTGCCCGTAGATAACGCGTCAGCGCTCCCACAGCTCCCAGTCGACCAGCCCCGCGGAAGAAATCATGTCGGGAGCACTCCGGTCCGTGACGTGCCACCGCTGAGGCCGCCGCGCGACGCCGAGCCTCGGACCACCTGAGGACCTATCCGCGGTATTGCTGTACGAGCCCGCTGCTGATCAGCCCACGCCAGTGCGCCACGAGCTTCACGGCAAACTCCTCGTCCTCGATGAACACCCCTGCTTCGATGTTCCTGGTCTGCCCGCGGTCAGTGAAGTTGGCGGAGGTGATGAGGGTCTTGCGGTCGTCGATCACCACGCACTTCGCGTGAAGGCTCGCCCAGGGAGGACCAGCCACGGCCGTGCGGGGATCGTAGAAGACGTCGGGGCGCGGCTGGCCAAAGGGCCAGTTCTTCAGAAAGAACTTATCGATCTGCGCGGTGGCGTATGCTTCGCCGCCTTCTGCCGTGTCAGCGTGGCCCTCGATGTCGAGGAAGAAGGTGGCCTTCACCTCGTGGTCCACCATGACCTGGTGGAGTGGTCGGAAGATGTCCTCTCCGTGATCGAAGCTGAAGCCGCCGACGAGCACGCTTTTTCGTGCCTCCGAGAAGAGGCACCGGACGACAACCCAGGTGTCTCGGGCGATGGCGCTCTGGGACTCGGGGCCGGTCCACACGAGATCGAGATGGGGAGGAGGACGATGGACGCGCTCAGCGATGGCGATCTCCAGTGCCGCTCGGACGCCTTCGGCCGAAAGCGGGCCGAGGAGCGCCACCAGTTCGTCGGCCTCACGTCCGTGACCGAGGGCCGAGAGTGCCGTCGTCGTGATGGGCGCCTTGAGCTGGCCGCGCTCGAGCGCTGCGCGGAGCGCCCACAGGTCTGGGAGGGACAGCCGGCTCAGTCCGAGAGGCGTGTCGCTCATGGTCGCTTGCTGAAGAAGGCCAGCTCGGCAGGTCGTCCGACGGTGGGCACTACGAGCGCGCGATCCAGGTACCGGTTGAAGCGCTCGCAGGAACACTCGGCGACGAAGAGGCAGCCATGGCAAGCGGCGCCCTCGAGATGGCGCTCCGATGGATCATCCTGCGGGCTGTGCGCGGCGCAGACGGGGTCGTTGGAGCACAGCTTTCCGAGATCGTAGGCGGCCTGGATGTGCTCCCGGATCTTCCGTCCCTGCTCGACGAGGCCTCCGAGCGTCCCCTCCGTCCCGGAGCTGCCGGTCGACAGCAGGATGGCCGCCATCGGGGTTGCGGGATCGCGCTGCGAGGGACCGCAGTAGATCCGCTCCCGGATGGCGCTGGCCGAGTAGCCACACTCGAGGCTGATGGCGCTGATCAGGAGATGCGACAACGAGTGGAGCATGTAGAACCGAACGCCCGGAAATGCCGGTGGCTCGGTCATGCTCTTCGCCCAGTCGTCGTACCCGGCCATCAGCTCGTCAGCCCGCGCCCTCACGGCGTTCCGGTCTTCCCACTCTCGCACGGCTTCTTCGCTGAGCTGGATGAAGATGCCTTCGCCTCGGATCTCGGATGCGGGTAGCCAGTTGGTGGTGAGGCCGAGTCGCGCGGACTGCACACCGAGATCGAACTCCCCCTGGAGATCGGGGGTGACGGGCTCGAGTCTGGTGAACCCGATCTGAGCCCGTACCTCTCGGAGCTTCGGTACGATGACGAGACGCTCGACCCCCTCGGGCAGCCCGTCCGCCGGCATGACTCGCCGAGCGAAGAAGTAGGCGTCGAGCGGCGGCAGGTCTCCCGGGACCTCGGGCTTGCTGTCCACGAACTGCCTGAACTCTGCGGTCCGAAGAGGCTGCTGGTGTGTCGGCCTTTCGTCTTGGATCGCCTTCACCACCCGGAGGACGGCCTCGTCAGAATGGCCTTCGAGGGCCACCTGCACCTTCGGGATCTGACGGAAGGCCGGAAGCGTCTCCTTGGTGGCGACCTTGAGGACGTCCCAGATGGCACGGACCGCCTCTTCCAACTCCCGGCCGGGCTCGGGGACGCTGAGCGCGCTTACGACCTGCGCGAAGTAGGAGTTGCTCGCCGTCCGAACGAGGAGGCGGAGTTTCTCTGTACACTCCTCCTTCCCCTCTGGGCCGAGCCATGGTCGATGCCCCCCGCACGTGAGCTCGATGCCTGCCATCGCGGCGCTGAGCTGATTCCGGGCGCCGCACGCGCAGGTGATGCGGATCTCCGAAAAGTCACCGGTCGCGCCTTCCTCCAGGCGAAGACTCGGCGCTGCACAGCGCTCTCGTCCCATGTGGACGAACCCGATCCACGGGAACTCCTGAGCGTGTCCCCGTCGGCACGCCCCGAGGAACCGCACCGGCACGGTCTCGAAGTCCCGCCCGCCCGTTACGCACCGGTGCCAGTAGCGACTGTACTTGAGAACGAGGCCATCCTTGTGAAGCAAGGCGCGGCAGGCCGCGTTCTGGCAGACGAACCACTGCGGGAACTCGAGAGCCTGCACTCCGGCGAAGCGCGTCGGGTCACGATCGTCCCCTTCCGGCGGCGCGCGGAAGGGATAATCGACGCTCAACGTCAGCCCGGCCTGTCGGAACTGCTCGGCGATAATGTCGCGCAGCCGAGGCTCATCGATCGTAGGGATGCCCTGCTTCTTGCTGTAGCTCCAGAAGTCGAGACCACTGACCAGCACGGCCTGATCGATCAGGTCCATCATCGACCCTGGACCGAACGTCGTGACCACCTGGCTCTGCCGCACGTGCCCGTCCGGCCGCTGCTGGATCTTCTGCTTCTGATACCTGGGCATCAGCTCCGCCCCCCGAGCGACCGACGCTCGATCCAGAGATGCACCGTCGGCTCGACATCACGCATCGACGTTGGCGCGACGAAGCGAGCCTCGTCCGTGTTGGGTTCGGGCTGCTCCTCGTCCACGACCATGAAGAGCAACGGCTTGCCGGCCGCCTTGTCCTTGTCGAAGCGCGAGTAGGACCGTCGCGCGGCGCCCTCGTCCCGCGCCTTCTTGATGATCGTCTCCCAGGCATCGAGCAGCGCTTGGCCCCGGTCCCGAAGGTTTTCGACGAGCCGGTCGTGATCCTTGCCCGTCATCCGAGTGTGCGTGCCGGCCCGTTCGGCGAGGATCTTCACGGCCAACTCCGCCAGCTCCCGGTTCGCCTCGATCTTCATCGCGCCATCGGCGGGCGTCATCTCGGCGCTCGCGAGCCGTGACATGGCGACGAGTGTTCCGGCGAGCCCACGCTCGAGGGCCGGTCCCGAAAACGGCGTCAGGCTCGTCGCCTCGACGTACCGATAGAAGCACGAGTGGTACGCGGCGAATCGCTCGTAATGCGAGCGGTCCCTGGGCTTGCGGACGTTGAAGCACGTTACGACGAGGCCGGGGTGCCGGCGTCCAACTCGGCTCGATGCCTGAATGTACTCGCTCGTGGTCTTCGGCTGCCCGGCGACGACCATCAGCCCGAGCCGATCGATGTCGACCCCGACCGAGATCATGTTTGAGGCGAGCAGCACGTCGACGTGATCCTTGTCGGCATAGGGCTTGTTCAGTCGATCCTTCGCCTCCTTGATCCGCCCCGTGCTCTCGCGCGAGGTCAGCTCGACCGGCTCGACCTGCACCTTCCGCGCCTTGAACGTCGGGTGCGGCCCCTCGTGAGCGACAGGGACCTTCTCCTCGACCAGGGCGCACCGGACTCGGACATCGTCCTCGACGAGCCGCCGCATGCCGCCCAGCTCGCGCAGCGAGTTGAAGTAGCCCGCCACGGTCATGTACGGATCTGCCGGCTGATCGGGCGGCCCCTTCGCATCGTACTGCTTGTACCCCGCAGAAAGGAGCGACACGTACGTCCGAAGCAGGATGCCCTTCATGGAGCGGCCCTGCGCTGCCACGCCCACGTAGAGCCGCCCCGGCTGTTCTTTGTCGACCTTGGCGAACCACGTCTCGGAGTCGTTCACGCCGGGTGGCGGGAAGAGCGCCATGCTTTGTCGGCCGAACAGGGAACGGATTTGCTCGCGGGCCCGGCGGACCGTTGCCGTCGAGGCGATCACCTTCGGGCGAACGGTCTTCCCCCCCGCCGTCTGCCGGGTCGAGAGATACTCGATGGCCGTCTCGTACAGACCCACCATCGTTCCGAGCGGGCCGGAGATGAGGTGCAACTCGTCCTGCACGATCAGCTCGGGCGGGCGGAGCCCTTCGGACAGCGCCGTGCCGCCCTTCGGCTTCGCGTCCATCGGGCCGAAGAAGCGTTGGCCGTCACGGTAGGTCGCGCGCCCGAACAGCATCCCCGTCTCCCCGCGCCACGGGAGCATGGCGAACTTGTCGACGGTGGCGACCAGGAACGAGGGCAGCTCTCGGTAGATCTGCTCGTCCACGAAGAGCACCGGTAGTCCATCCCGATTTTTCCGAGCCGAGAACTCACATCGGAAGTCGGTACAGCCGACGACGACGCCCTCCGCCTTGGCCGTGCTGGGGAAGAGGGTCAGGCTGTCACGGCCGAGCGGCGCGTTACACCAGGGACAGTTCGTGAGCGGGAACGGCGAGGGAGCCGTCTTCGATGCGGTGTTCTTGTACTCGATGATGAGCTTTTTCACCTGGTCGAGCGTGTTGGCGGTTGCGGTCCGTCCGACCCACAGGCCCACGGCAAAGCGCTGCTCTCCGAGGCGCTTCGGATCCTCCCGTCGCATCATCTCGAGGGCACACATCAACGTGGCCGCGCGGCCGAGCTGGTCGAGGGTCAAAAGGCGCAGCGTGTAGCGAAGGAGAACCGCCACGCCCAGGCCCTTGTCGTCCCGCCCTTGGCCACGGAGACGGCGCAGGATCAGCGTGAATGCGATCACGCCGAGGTACGCCTCGGTCTTGCCGCCACCGGTCGGGAAGAAGATCAGCTCGACATTGTCCCGGTCATCGTCGTGCTCGTCGGAGATGCCCACGATGTTCAGCAGGACGAAGGCGAGCTGGAAGAGGCGCCACTCGGGCCGATCACCATCGGCGTATAGCTTCGGGCTTCGCTGCAGTGCAGACGCCGCCATGGCCCGGTTCATCATCCGAAAGGCCTCGAGCACCTCTGGGTCCGTGGCAAGCCGTTCGATCCCGCGCTCGATGCGTTCCTGAGCACGGCGGGCGTTCACGATGAGCTGGTCGCGCGTCTGCTCCCGCTCCTTCGAGTCGACTCGAATCTCGCGCTGTTTGCCCAGCCACTCGGCGTAGGCCTTCGGAAGCGGTGAAAGAACCTCTCGAGCGGCCTCCCCGGTCTCGAGGTCGGCGAGGACCTCCATGCCGGTCTCGATCCCCCGTTCCGAGTGGGTGACCACCCGCCGGACCTCGTAGCGAGGAATCCAGACGGTGCGGACCAGCGTCACCGGGTCCTGCCCGTCCGATACGTCGACCGATACCCCGTGCCCGACCGCGTACTCGAAGCGATCGCGGAACTGGAGGTCCGCGACCTTGTCGTCCCAGTCCCGCGCTTGCTCGCCCTGCCGGTTCGGCCGTGCCACGAACCCTGGCGCGTACTCGACCTCCATCGTGACCTGAAAGAGGTAGTGCTCGTCGAAGGGTGGCTTGCCGCCGACGTTGCGACGGTTGACGACGAACAGAGACAACGCCCGTGTGCCCGGCTCGAGCCCCGGTGCCTCCGCCGTCTCGAGCTTCCCCATCACCCAGATGCCCGGCGTGTCCGGGACCATCTTGCCCTCGCCGATCACCTTAGGGTCGACGTCCAGCTCGACCGTCTTCCGCTCTCGAGGCGTGCGGCGCCACACCGTCTTCGGTCGCTTCCGGCCTTCCACCTCCCGCGGCTCCGGCACGTATTCGGCGAACCCCAGCGAGATCCGGATCGTCTCCTTCGATTCCCCGGAAGGGGGCAGAAGAACCGACACGCCCATCGAGGACTGAAAGCGGTGCCTCTGCTTCGGCTCTGGCTCCTCGCCCGCGCTGATCTCCTCGTCCTCGTCTGGACCGGCCCCCAGCTCCTCCTCGCTCGTCGGGTCGTACGTCTCCGGATCCGACTGCGGCGCCAGGAACCCGGTCAGGTACCACCGGGAGGGCGGGATCGGCAGTACTTCGTCCTCCGGACCGGCGCGATCGGATGGATAGAAGGGCCCGACGAGGTCAGATTCCAATGCGGCGACGAGGGCGACTCTGTTCTCGCTGGAGGACACGGTCCCCGATCATCGCGAAGATCACCCGCCACGTACAGCCTCTGGGTCGGCGATGGCGGTTCAGCTCGAACTCGGCTACGAGAGAAGGGGTTGCTTCACTGGCGACGCTGGCTCGAGCCACGCGTTCTTCGGTGCCGGTGGCTCGCCCTGGGCAGTAAGCGGTCCGCGTTGTCGTCGGCAAATCGCCTCGGCGCGCCACCTCGAGAGCGGTATTGTCGCGTAGTGGATCTGGAACTCAGCCGGCCGGACGGGTTAGACGACGGAGCCTGGGAGTCGATCAACCAGTGCCAAGCTCGCCTAGTTCGTGCCCTCGACGACGACGACTACAGCCTGGTCCTTGGCTGCGCGAAGGAACTGGTGGAGGCGACCGCAAAGGTCGTGCTAGATGCCCGCGGATCGACTCCGGCGAGCAACGCCGACTTCCACGAAGTTGTGAAGCTCGCGCAGGCGGCGCTCGAGCGCCAGCCGGGGGTCGGGCTATCGGCAGATCCGCCGGTACGCAACATCGCACAGGGCGCGCAAAAGATTGCCACCGAGCTTCGTGAGATCCGCAATCGGTACGGCACCGGGCACGGCCGTTCGACCGCCCCCGACGTGGCCGATGAGCTTGTACACGTAAGCGTGGATGCCGCCATGCTGTGGACGCGGTGGGCGCTTCGGAGGCTCGAGCACGTTCTAAGTGGCTCCTTGGCCAATCTCGTTCGCGATCTTCGGGAGGGCGGCCACTTCACCCGAAAGAGCCTCGCGAAGCGCCTCGAAGCGGCGGACGTACCAGCGCTCAACCCAACCGATCAGCACCACCTGGGTGTGGCGCTGGCACAGCGCGCCATGCAGGGGACCTTCATCGTGAAAGAGGTAGTCGAGGCGTGCGCCAAGGCGCCCAATGATGAGAAATGGCCGCCGGCGTACCGCGCAGGACTCGTCGAAGGTCTTATCCTCGATCGTGACGGATACGTCTCGACGGACGCGTGGGCCGTAAGCACATCGGCGATCCTCTTCGGCGCGCACTTCGATGCGGCCAGCGTTCTCAGCGCGTTACTCGGGAAGATTCGTGAAGCGGAATGGTCCTACGAGTACGCGCAAGACGCTGCGCTACGGACGAGCGTCATGACGACGATGTTCGAAATGGAAGAAGTGTTGCCCTCCCCCGAAGCCAAGCGCCTCTGGAACGATCTCGCCGATCTTCTTCGTGATCGCGCCGCATCTAGGTGATGCCAAGGAGACCAAGCGCCCGACACGCGGCATGTGGACCGCCCCGCGACCACCGATCACGATCGCTCGCCGCGCGGCTTTTGGTCCCCCCGCGCTGCGCGCTCGGCAAGCCTTTCGCAGGCATGAATCGCAGCGAGACACTCGTAGAAAGCCCATGTCAGGAAGATCGGACGGTCGTAGTCGCCCTTCTGCTGCAGATTGAAGTGCCGGATCTGGAAGTTGTTGAGGAGGTTGAAAAGGTCCTGCTCGTCCTTCTTCAGTAGGTGTTCTTTCACCCGCTGGCGGATTCGCTCGAGGACGTCCGCGATGTCACGCAGCGCCGCTTCGCGTTCGTCCCACGTCGAAGCCCCCTTCCGGAATCTGGCGACCGCTCGTTCGAGCCTATCAGCCACGGCAGGATCAGTGCCCGGAGGGAGCCGCGAGTCCAGGATCTTCGCCTCAGGCTCGTCCATGACGAGAGACACCCTCCCGTCGGTGCCCATGACGTAGCCCGGCGGGAACCGGGGGAGGTACTCGTTGACGCGATCGATCCAGCCTCTGCGGCCAAGTACCTGGTCAAACGAGGTAGGGTGGTTTCCACAGCCACTGAAAGAGTGGAAGACGTGCTCCGTAGGCATCGAGACGAGGTCGTGGATGATCTCGTGTAGTCCCAGCAGTTCCCGTTCCTCGACGGTCCCCAGATTCTCTTCGACCGGTGGCTCGATCTTGAGGAAGCCCTCGAAGTCGATCAGGTCAGCCAACTCGCGGTCGACTTCCGGCTGGCCGGCACCGTCGACACATTCGTATCCACAGCGCTCGGCCAGCATTCCCTGCTTCCACGCCCACTGAATCGATCGGCGTAGCCTTGACCGCAGCCCATCGAGCGACAGAGCTTGCGGTCGACCGTCGGGGCCGCGGAGGTGGATGTACTCTTTGCGTTTCGGCTTCATGTGGGCTCGCTCGGCTCGTCCGGCTGCGCTGCGAAGGACAGCGGTTGCTGTTGCGACGTCTTGCGCCCCGTTGATCTACGCTTCCTCGCCTTCGTTCTCTTCTTGCCACCCATCCCGCGACGCCGTTCGTCTTCGGCGCGCTCGGCGTTGAGGACGAAAAGACGGTCGATAACGGCGTCGGAGAAGGCTTCCACACCCTTCTGCTCGCTGGGTGTTGTCGGGCAGAAGGGCGGGACGTCTAGGTCGGACCAGCCGTAGGCGGCGAGGACGGCGGCGTCCAATTCTTCGTGAAGTCGGCGAAGGGCGACGATGGGCTCATCGTGGCAGGCCGGATGCTTCAGGTGATTGTAGGTCTGCGTCAGGCCTTGCTGAGTCTCGATCATGTAGGCGGCGCGGACGTCGTAGAGGCGCTGGCCGACATCCTCGACGGTCGGGATGACGGCGCGGGGATCGGGTTCGGGGAAGGGGAAGGTTTCGAAGCAATCGCTCGCGGCGTAGCGGAGGTCGTTCTTCATCGACGAGGAGAGGAGTCGGGCCCAAGGCTCGTGGATGCGCGACTGGAGGACGGCGAAGGCGGTACAGCTTTGCAAAGCAAATACAATAACCTGTTCGCTGAATATCTGATCCGTCCTTTGAAATGAGAACACGAGATGCTTCGTCACTCTGGCCGTCACTAGGCAACGCTCCATCGAGGAGATCGCGTCGTAGAGCGGGTCGGCTCGGAGCGTGTGTTGCCACCAATACTTCTTCCCGTGCCTCCCGGGACCGTGGTCCTTTCCCTGTTCACGCAGGGGCTTTACGCGCTGCCGCACAATCTCGAGTGCTCTGGGAAAGTTCTGCGCGTAGTCGATGTCTCGCGAGCCGAAGGTGATTACGTATCGCGAGCACGCCACGAGAGGAGAACTGTTCGCATCTTTACCGCCGAGGTACTGCCGCACAACTTCGGCGGAACGTGGCTCCAAGGTGAGGAGCTTCTCGGCTTCATCAGTACTCAGGACGAAGCCGTTCCCACCGAGGCTTGTCCCAATGAAGGAGCACCCTGACAGCGCCCTGAGGCGCACCGGCTCGTCCCTCTCTGGTGCAGCCATCAAGCGTGAGTTGATCACGGTAACCGGAGTGCCATCCAGCACTGGTTCGGCTCGCTTGGCAACGCTACCCGCGGCGATGGTGACGACCGCGACACGCACAGCTGCATCGCCAGGCCACGGTGCATCGCGTACCGCATAGATGATGCTCGCACCGTGTAACAGCGCAGGCCGCAGGCTCGCGAGCCGCGTGTCTCCCTCTCGGATGCTGTTCGTTAGGATGAACCCCACAGTTCCGTGCCGTCCTAACATCCGAAGAGCAGCGCGGAGAAAGTATGCACACAGGTCCGTTGTCGTAAATGCTTCTGGACAGGCGTTCTTCAACCAGCTCACGTACTCTGGCGACCCGAAGTGACGGGTGATCTCCGTCCCACCCATAAATGGCGGGTTCCCCACAAACGCATCCATGAACGCCGCGCGGTTCACCTTTCCGCGCTCGAGTGGGTCCTGGCGCTCGTCGTAGAACACCTCAGGAAACTCGAGCATCCAGTGGAACACGGGGATGCGCTGACGAATATCGTGCTGCATCCCTCGCAGCATGTCTCCAGCTTCCTCGTCTCCATCGAGCCACCGCTCTACCAGAGCAAGCCGGCGCTCCCGCTCGGCCTCGCGCCCTTTGTCCTTCGCTCCGGCGAAGAACGCGCCGACACAGACGTCGGCCACGAGGCGAGCGCGGCTGCTTGCATCGGCGGCGTCGACGAGGAGGCGTTCCTTCTCGCGCTGAGCCTCGGGGGAACCGTCGGCCGCCAGCTCAAGGATGGTCTTCCGGATCGCGATGGACTCGTCGAGCGCCTCGGAGAGCAACCTCTCGGCAAGTGAAGGTTGCTTCTTGGGCGTCCAGTGGAAGGCGCGGATCTGATCGAAGCTCAAGCCGACCAGGCTGTCCCCGTGTCGGAGGGCGTGGTCCACGAACGTGAACGGTAGGTCCTTCGCGAGCGTCACAAGCCACAGCGAGAGCTTGGCCAGCTCGACGGCGGACTCGTTCTTGTCGACACCGTACAGGCAACGCTGGGCCACGAGCCGTCGGGCGTGCAGCAGCGGATCCTCGTTTGGCGCCTGGGCGGCGATCTCCCCGAGCTTACCCTCGCGCGTCCAAGCGGCGATGAGCTGGTCGGCGAGGAAGCGGCAGCTCTCGACGAGGAAGGCGCCGCTTCCCATTGCCGGATCGCAGATCTTCAGCTCCAGGAGCAGCTCGGAGCTGGGCGTCTCACCCATGGCGGCGAGGAGAGGCTCGAGCGTGCGCCGGACGATGGGAGCGGAGAGGCTGCGGGGCGTGTAGTGGGAGCTTGTCCTACGGCGTTCGGCGCCGGGTTGGAGAACCAGTTGGCCTGCGCTCGCCTCCGTGAGCCCGCGCTCCCGCTTGCGTCCCGAAATGGCGAACCCGCGCAGGACGTCGGCAACGTCGCCCTTGTCGAACGCCTTCGCCAGCGTGTCTGCGTGCGCCTTCGAGAGGCCCGTGTTCTCCTTGATCCACTTGGCTCGGCGGCTCTTTGCGAGAGCTGAGAGCGTCTCCTCCGTCACTCCCGGAAGCTGTCCGGCGACGGTCATCCATACGCCGTCTGGCTTCAGGCAAACCGCGCGTTCTTCGAGGCGGACCACGTGGAAGCCCATGAGGGCCTCGTACACGCTCCCGATCTGCTCGACGTCGAGGGTCCGATACGACAGACGCTGCCCCTCGAACACTAACAGCTTTTCGAGCACCCGGAAGACCGTCTCGTCGTCGACGGTGGGGAGCTTCACGGCCGCGCGATGCTCCGGCAGGACGATCGGCGCCGCTCCCGCAGGTCCCCAGCCCTCGAGAAACGGATAGGTGTTCGGGTCGAACAGCGCACCACGTCGAGGGGGCATCCGGAGGTCGCCCGCCTCTACGCCAAGAAACACGGTGCGGAACAGCGACACGAGCTGGCCCCAAGCCCCGAAGCGTCGGGACATGGAATCGGGATGGGCGCCGTGGTCCGCTTGCAGGCGCTCGAAGAGCGCGAGCAGGCTCATGTGCTCGGCGTAGAGCGGATGCCCGACCGGCATGAGTCCCCGATCCTCGGCGTAGAGGATGAAGACCAGGCGGAGCAGCACGGTCAGGAGGCCCTTGTAGAGGTGGTCCCCCTCGCGAGCGAGGGCATCGTCGAGCAGCTCGCGTCCGTCGCGCTCGGCGGCCGCTTCAAATCCCCGCAGTAAGATCTGGAGCGCGTCGAATACCTGATCCGCCAGCTCGTTGGTGACGTTGGCCTGCCGCTTTCGGCTCTCGGCGAGGAGCGTAGGAAGCGCGTGCTCTTCGGCCACGCCGAAGAAGCGCGTCGCCGAGAGCAGCATGACGAACGCGTCGAGGATCGGGCGACCTCCGACGCTCGCCATGTCCTCTATCCGGAACGTGATGTGCCCGGACGACTCGCCATGCGGGGCGTAAACGAGCCGCACGACCTCTCGGTTCGTCAAGAGCCCAATCGGAACCCGGCAATGTCGCAGCAGCCGGTCGAACTTCGCCGCGGGCGGGTAGTCCCAGGCTCCGGTCTTGGTCTCTGGCTTGTCCAGCTCGAGGCTCAGTCCGTCGGGCCCCGCCACCTCGGCGAGATCCCAGAGCAACGCGACGTACCGCTCGCCCGCGCGGCTGGCGGGCGTGCCCTCTCCCGTGGCCTCCGCGTTCGCCTTGCCTTCGGAATCAAGCTTGCGCAGCCCGAGCGTGGGGCGAATGGTCTGCCGGCCCTCAGGCACGTAGAGCTGAAGCTCGGGTGCGAGTGCATCTGCGCGATCCACGAGGTCGGCGCCGAGGCCAAGCAGCTCCGAGAGGAACGACTCCAGGTCGGCAATCGCGTGCCCTTCGGGACCTGCTGCCCCCTCGCGGCGTGCCGGGCACAGCTCGATCAGCCGCTGCTGCACCTCCGGCGACTGCCGCGCCATGCACTGCGCCTCGACGAGGACGGGGACGGAGACCACGAGGCCCTCGACAGGTTGGACCATGCCCAGCCAGGTCTCGTGAAAGCGCTTTTCGACCTCGCTCACGAACGTGCCTCCTGGCGAAGGCGGTCCTCAGCTCTTGTCTGAAAATGGTCTAGACCGGCGTAGGCTGTCGCTGGATCCGTCCCCGCGGGGTAGAGGCAGACAGAGGTCGTGGTCTTGTTCCAGTCCATGAGCGTTGGCCCGCTGGTGATCGCCACGTAACCCTCCTCGCGTCGGTACCGCGGGGAGAGCGTCTCGCGAACGGTGTCGGCGACCAGGTTGGCCGCCCTCGTCAGCTCGACTCCGAGTTCCTCCACGACGAAGACGGCCCGAAGGAACTTGCGCTCCAAGTCTGCGTACGCGGGAGGGTCCCACAGTGCGCCGAGCTGCTTGTAGAACTTCTCGACTTCGTAATCCTCGTGACCAGGCGGGCCGACCTTGAGGCTGTTGGCGTGCAGCTCGTTCAGGAGGTCCATCAGCACCGTTCGATAGTTCGAGAACGCAGCTTCGAGTCGGGGCTTCGAGCCAGGCCAGACACGACGAAGCAACCAATGGGCAAGTTCTCGCAGGGCTTCGACATGGCGGACCTTGATGGAGGGCTGCCCGCACAGGAGGATCCCGGAGGTCCACTTGTCCCAGTTGTCGAGCATCGCTCGAACGGACCACTCGTCGACGATCTCGGCATAGAGAACCTCGTCGGTGAGCTCCTTGGCGTCTTCGGCCGAACGTGCGGCACTGATGGACGCCTCGTGCGTGCGTCGCATTTCCACGAGCACATTGACCGGGTACTGCGCCACGTTCGCGTCTACGGCCGTGTGGTGGGTGGCGCAGAGCAGGATCAGATTCCCGTACCCATCCCGGTTGCCGCCGGGTGGGTCCTGGTCTCCGCGGGGGCCATCGGCGCGCCGGGCCACGATGTGGGCCTCTTCCCCAACTATAGTCGGGTCGGCGATTCCGCCCGCGTCTTCTATCAGGAACACGCCGCAACCCGGAAAGGCACACTGGTTGCCCGCACGACCCCACAGCAGCTTGCGATCCCTGACGCTGATGCTCATCCTCGAGTCTCCGGCCAGAGCACAACGAGCCCCACCGGCTCGAGCCGATGGAGCACGACCTCGTAGAGCTTCTCGATCTGTTTGGGCTCGGTCTCGATCTCCCGTTGGATTGCGACAAGCCGGTCCTCCATGAAGCGCTTGTCCTGCTCGAACTGGTTCCGCTGCTCCTGCTCCGCCTCGGTGAAATCGAGCACGAGCTGCGCCCTCGTCTCTATCTCGCGGATGATCGCCATCCGTTGCTGGCTGAGAATCGTCCGCAGGGCCTCTGACTCCTCTGTGGCCCGACGCAGGAGCTTGTCGGCGGCATCCTTGGCACGCGCGTCCGCTTCATCGCGAATGTGCGGCCACAGATCAGCAAACAGGCGAGGAGCGGCAGCGATCACCTTCTCCTGGGTCGTCCTCGACACTCCTTCAAGCGTTGGCGACTCCGTGAGCACTCGCTCGAGCATCTCCACGGCCTTCCGGTCTGCTTCGTCCGCGAAGGGGCGCAGCGAATCCTTGCTCCCGTCGACCCAACGGGCGGCGACCGAGATGAGCTGGTCGTGCAGGCGTGCTGCACCCGGGCCGAAGAGGCTCAGCCGCCCGAATGCGATCACGCGAATGAGGGAGTCGTGTCGAGTGCGCACGACTGTCACGCGACTGAGATCGTGGGCGCTGTAGCCCTGGGCGAGAAAGCGACCGAGGATGCGCTGCACGAACGGGTGCTGAAGGTGCAGATGGACGAGCGCGCTGTTCATCTTTGGCGGCGGATGGAACAGGACCGGCTGTGGCGGCTTCTTTCGGTGCTCCCAGATGGGCTCATGGCGGCCACGCGGAGGTCGAAGCGAATCGAGCGTCACCTGCCAGGAGTCCGGTAGCTCAGGCACGCGCCATGCGTCGGCACCGTCGAACCGCTCGAGCCGGCCTGCCCCGGTCATTTCGAGGCCTACATCGAGAGCGTCGCGCAAGAGCGCCGGGTCGAAGTCCATCACCTTCCGAGAGCGGTTCAGGATCTCCGCAGCTTCCTCGATCTCCGCACGAAGCTTCGTCCGGTCATCGCGCTGGCTCTCCAGCTCGGTCTTCGCCACCTCGCGCAGCCGCGGGACGTCCTCCGCCTCGGTCAGACGTTCCGCCGTGCGTGCATCGATGCCTTCCTCCATTACGTTCGCCATCCGGTCCATGAGCACGGCCCCGAGGGAGCCCAGCTCGTGCTGGATCGTGTCGACCTTCTCGACCAGCTTCTCGAGGACGAGGTCCTCGGTGCGGTCCGGATAGATGAAGTAGTGGCAGCGAACGACGTCGGCGTCCTGGAGCGTTCGATCGATGCGGCCGTTGCGTTGCTCCATGCGCGCCGGGTTCCAGGGGACGTCGAAGTGGAAGAGGTCGGCGCAGTGGCCCTGGAGGTTCACGCCCTCACGCGCGGCGTCGGTCGCGATCAGGATGCGAACCGGATGTTCGCCGGGCGGGCCGTTGAACGCGCGCTGCACCTCCTCGCGTTGCTCATCGCTCATCCCGCCGTGGAACTGCATGATGCGCTCCTCGGCACCCTCGGTGCCCTGAACGGCCGCGCTCAGGAGCTGCCAAAGCCAGCGCTTGGTGTCCCCGTACTCGGTGAAGATCAGGACCCGCCGGTCGGTCCAGGCTCGCTCATCCTTCGACAGCCTCTCGGCTCCACCAAGCCGTACTCCGCTGCACTGCTCCCGTCGGATCCAGTCGAGTAGGGCGAGCACCTTCGCGTCCGCCGCGCCTCGGGTCTGGGCCGCGAGCGCGAGCATCTCGTCGAGAAGAGTCCGTGCCCGGCCCTCGGGCGTCTCGAGCAGCTTGGACGCCTGGGCGATCTCGGCCCCGGCTTGCTCTTCGGCCACCTCGTCCTCTTGCCCGTACTCGTCGTCGTCATCGGAAGCGATGGTGCTCGCGAGCTGGAGCTGGGTCGCCGCCGTTCCCTGGGCAACGGATTGGGCGTGCTTGCAAAGCGTCCGGTAGAACGCCTCGATGCTGCTGAGCAGGCGCTTCTGGAGGTTGATGAAGACGAGTCGTCCGCGCCCCTGTTTCGGGCGCATCAGTACGGTGTACTCGGCGAGCATCTCGGAGAGGCGCAGCTCGAATGGCTCACCCTCGCCGAGTTGGGTTGGCTCAGCCGACTCCCGCGTCTTCGTAGCCGGATCCCAGATGAGCGGTTGACTCGACCAGGCTTCCCCATCATGGCGAAGGTTGAGCTGCACGAGCTTGCGAAGGGGGAAGTGCTCGACCCCGAGCTGACGAAGGTCCTCCTTGAGGCGCCGCACCATGACCGGTGCGAGTTGCTCGGCGCTCTCCACCTTGACGCCCCGCGTGAACCGCTGCGGATCGAGGATCTCGAGCAGGGCCGAGAAACTGTTCGAGTGCCCGTTGTGCGGAGTAGCGCTCAGGAAGAGCCGGTTCTCGAATCGCGGCCCGATGTCGTCGCGGATGACTTTGGTGATCCGAGAGTCGACGGCGTACTTCGACGCGCTCGCCGGAGCCGCTACGTGGGCCTCGTCCAGGATGAGGATGCTCTTCTTGGCCTTGTCGCCGAGGTGCTGGACCAGGGGGTCACGGTATTCGGGCCGGCGGATGGTCTGGTGGGAGACAATGAATCGGTTGTGAGTGCTCCAAGGATTGACCCCGAAGCCTCGCTCCTGTCGGCGGCGCGCGATGAACGCGCGGCTCATCACTTCGAAGTGCAGCCCGAAGCGCTTGCTCATCTCCTCCCGCCACTGGAGCGCGACCGACGCAGGACAGATCACGAGCACGAACTCCACCCGCTGCCGGAGGAGCAGCTCTTGAAGGACAAGCCCGCTCTCGACCGTCTTCCCCAACCCGACGTCGTCGGCGATGAACAGGTTGGCGCGCGGGAGGGAAAGCGCCTTCTTCAGCGGGGTGAGCTGATGATCCATCAGCTTGATGCCCGCTCGGAACGGAGCCTGAAAGAGGCGGGCGTCGGTGGCCGTGACCGAGTTCCACTTCAGGGCGTGCAGGTAGGCACCGAAGTAGCGCGGCGGATCAATGTGCGTGACGTCGCCGAGCCCCTGGGCCTCCGGCTGAAGCACCCGGGCTCCCAGCTCTCGCTCCCACAACACTTCGAGCAAGCGACCCTGATCATCGTCGTCGAGGCAGACCATCCGCACCCGTGTCGCGTGACCCTCCTGGGGAGGCGGATGCACGTCCTCGACCAGCCACTGCCGATGCCTGCACGCGACGATGTCGCCCGGGCGGGGCGCATACCGAGGGATTTCGTGCGCTTGGAAGATCGGCTGAGGCGGAACCGTGTCGGCAGCCCCATGGGCCTCGAGCAGTCGCGCGGCGAGCTTCGGGCGCGCCCGGCCGCTGTCGTCGAGCCCGTGGGCGCGACATACAGCCCGTAGCTCGTCCCGACCGAGCTGCTGGAGGAGATGCTGGAAGCGAACGAGGCCGGTTCCGATCAGGAGATCGACCTGTGCTTCCTTCGTTTCCGCCGGGGGAACGGAAACTCCCAGCGTGCGTCCCAGGTCGACAAGGCGAGCCTTCGGAAGAACCCCGAGCACGGTTCGAGATGAGGGTGCTTGGGTCATGGTTCAGTTCAACTCCGCGGCACGCCGAGCTCGCTTCCCACCTGCGAGCGCAGCCTCCGTTCCGTCCAGAGGCCAGCTCTTTGGGTATGCCAACCCATCCAAGGTCTCTGTGGGCGGCGATGGTACCCGATCGATCGCTCCGGTTGCGGGCCGTTGCGGACCGGATCTACCGGTCAGCGCTCACCCCCAGGGGATGGCGCACAGGCGTTCAGGAGGCCTCGTTGTGAGTACAATCGGTGACCGCAGCCGGACTCTCCCGGGTATCGTTGCTCTCCGATGGAAGCCGAGACGCGGACGCTGAAGCTCATCCGCCAGGGTGACCGCTGCTTCGAGATCCCTGCGTCCCACCGACCGTACGTCTGGGACCAGCAGACGCAGTGGGAGCCCCTCTGGTCTGACATCGAGGACACGGCGTGCCGGCTCGGTGAAATCCGGCTGCGCGCCATGGCGGAGGGGCAGGACGTCGCGATGGCCGACCGACAGGCGGTGCCGCACTTTCTCGGCGCCATCGTCGTCGAGCAGCAGGCCACGGCGATAGGAGAGGCCGACGTCCGCTCCGTGGTAGATGGCCAGCAGCGGCTGACTACTCTTCAGCTCGTGCTTCGCGGCGTGCTTGATGCTCTCGTGGACGTCGGTATTAGCGGAAAGCCGGTCGCACAGCTCCGGAAGCTCGTCGCAAACGATGACGAGATCGTCGAGGGGACGGACGTCTCCAGGGTTCTGCCGAGACCTGCCGATCGAGACGACTTCTTTGCTGCAATGGCGGAGCGGCGTCTCGCCCCGCACCTCTCCGCGTTCGCGGCCGCGCGCGCCTTCTTCGCCGACGCGGCGCGCTCCTTCGTCCAAGACCCCAAGGTTCCTCAGGACGCGTACACCCAGGGATCCGATATCGAGCGACGGGCGTCGCTACTCGTCTCTACGCTGACCGGCCTGCTCAAGGTGGTCGTGATCGATCTCGAGGACGTGGATGACGCGCAGGTGATTTTCGAGGCTCTCAACGCCCGTGGGACCCCGCTCTCGGCGACCGACCTGGTGAAGAACCTGCTCTTCATGAAGGCGCAGCGGGAGACCGGGAACGCCCAGAAGCTCTATGACGTCCACTGGCAGCGCTTCGATGACGACGGGGACTGGTGGCGCGAGACGATCGGCGTCGGTCACGCCCAGCGGCCCCGACAGGACTGGCTCCTCGGTGACTGGCTGATCGCCGAGACGGGCCGGGTCATCAGCATCGGCCAGCTGTACGGCGACTTCCGGCGTTGGCTCGAAGAGAGCGGGCGACTGTCGGACTCCTTATCCCACCTCAACGGGTACGCAGATGCGTACGAGATGATGCGGGGGCGGCGCGCGGGAGCTTCAGGCCGCGAGCAGCGAGCCTTCGAGCGGCTCGAAGTCCTGAACATCACGGCTGCTGCGCCGCTAATGCTGTGGCTCCTGGTGCAACCGGAAGATCGGCTGCCGCGAGGCGAGCGGGAGCGCGCCATCTGCGCCATCGAGAGTTTCGTCGTCAGACGCATGGCGGAGAAGTGGCAGACCCCGCGGCTACGGTCAGCTCTTCGTGGACGTGCTCAAGGTGGCGAGGGCGGCCGAGACCAACCCGGGCCAGGCTGTCGTCGACGCTCTCAATCAAGGCCCGGGTGGCTACGCTTGGCCAACGCTGGACGAACTGCGCGAGGCATTCCGCAAGGGACGCTACTACGGGCGGGCGGCATCAATCAGAGCCGCCTTCGGCTCCCCCTGGGCGCGGTGGACGCCTCGCTTCAGGCCACCGCTACGAAGAGCGAGCCGCTCACGGTGGACTATCGGAACCTGACGGTGGAGCACATCATTCCGCAGAAGTGGCGGGAGTTCTGGCCCATCACCGAACCGGACGAGGCCGCGCGACTACGGGCGACGCAGCGAAGGGAAGGGCGAATCCACTGTATCGGCAACCTTACCCTGGTCACCGAGACCCTGAATCCCGCGCTCAGCAATGACCCTTGGGAGGCAAAGCGCGAGGCGCTGCGAGACCACTCGAAGCTCCAGTTCAATGCTCTGCTCTGCCAGAGAGACCTGGAGCGAGGACGAGATCGAGCGGAGATGCGAATGGTTGGCCGAGCAGATCGAGGTGGTCTGGCCCGGGCCCGACTCGTCCAGGTGGCGGGCATGTTGAGCGATGCGCTCGGTCATTCCCAAGGCCTCGGTCATGATCTCCGGCTCTCATCTCCGGCCACGTGTCCGTCTCTCGCGTCAAGTACACGATTCCACAGGGCCCGCTAGAGAATCTGCTGAACCACCGCTATGTCAAAGACGAGTTCCCGCTCCTCACGACACCCTCTCGCGCGAAACGCGTGTCGGCCCAAGGCAAAGCAACCCTTCACGGTAAGAAAGGAGCGGTACGTCCTTGGCGGCAAGATCGGCGACGGTGCCGTCGGGCTTGTGCGAAAGGCTTTGCGTGTCCGCGATCGCCGTACGTTTGCGATCAAGTTTCTAGCCCCGGATCCAAAGTACATCGAGGAGTCGGTGTTTGATGACGTCGCAGCCCGCTTCAAGAGAGAGGGCGAGCGCGGAGCAAAGCTTGAGCACGATGCCATTGTGAGGGTAATAGCGTACGAGGAGAACGCCGGTGGCTCGGCCTTTCAGTCGGGAGCGCCGACTAATCCATTTTTGATCATGGAGTATGCGCCAGGAAAAACCGTCGAGAGCTTTATTAGAAATCTCCCGGATGAGCAGAAGGGTGTTTTTGTGCTTTCGAGGGAGAAGCTGGGCATAGCCGTCCAGCTCGCTCAGGCCCTTGAGTACTTGCACGCTCGAAAGTTGGTGCATCGGGACGTCAAGCCGGCGAATGTGTTCTTGGGCCCCCGTAGGTCGGACGGGCTGCGGACGGCGAAACTCGGAGACTTCGGGGTAGTCAAGTGGGGCGACTTCCACGCGGCGCTCTCAACCGGGGCGCTGACTGCTACGAGCCAGGCGGGACTGGGTACCCTCAAGTACATGTCGCCTGAGCAAGCTGTCCGTCCAAAGGAAGTTACGGTCCGCTCCGACATCTACTCCCTCGGGATTACGCTCTTTGAGCTGTTCACTGGGCAAATTTTGCTAAGCCCCCACCATGTTTTCGAGGTCATGAACGCACGACTCGCGCGGGGCACGACGGCGAGTAGGTACTTGGCGATGGGGTACACCATTCTGGACCAGGATGCCTCGATCGCGGAGATGATTCTCGACATGCACCTGCGCGGCGCAGAGAGTCGTCCGTCTATCCGCACTGTTCGGGGGCAACTCGAGTGGGCTCTGGAACGCATCGGATAGCTTCAGCGGGCGCCACGCTGATGTTCTGCGCGCCGCGGTGTGATATCGCGTCGCGTGTGAAACCTTCGGGGATTCCTCCTATCAGCCTGTGAAGCGGCCTCGCCGCTCCTGAACGTCCAGCAAGGAGGAACTATGACCGCAGCCACCGCCGCCGCCGCGGAGACGTACCGCTCCGTCCCGCGTCTCGCCCCCCGCTCGGACCAGCCCGAGCGCTGGGTCGCGCACCGCGATCCCGTCCCCTTCGACGACGCCGCCGATACTGTCGTCAGCGCCCACCTCGAGGACGGCCGGCGTCACGACATCGTCGCCAACCGCCTCGACACCTTCGCCTTCGGCTCCACCGACCAGCGCACGATGCAGCTCGTCCGCGTTCCCTTCGCCGGGCGTGAGGTGGGGGAGCCCATGCCGCTTCGCGACCTCGCCTTCAGCCAGCTCTGCGCTCGAGTCGGTGCTCCGGCGTCGTACGTCCGGGGGCTGCCCTCGAAGCTCCAGATCGCCAACATGAACTGGGGATTGGCACGTCAGGACGGCCCCGCACTCCTCCGGATGGCGGGCTCCGAGATCCGCGCCGTCCTGAGCGACCGGTACGCGGCGCTCGACGACCCCATGCTGCTCGAGATGGTCGCCGACACCCTCGACCGGCTCGGCTACCGCGAGGACGCCATGGTCCGGTCCGTCGCCACCGGCCCCCACACCGTGATGCGGATCACGCTGCCCGGTGAGGGGACTCCCGTGAAGGTGGGTGATGTCGTCGAGCACGGGATCGACATCGCGAACAGCGAGCTGGGCCTGCGTTCGGTCCAGGTCACCCCGATCACCTACCGGCTCGTGTGCCTGAACGGCATGCGGTCGTGGAAGAGTGAGGCGGCGATGCGGATGCGGCACATCGGCGACCCCGACCGGCTGCGCGAGCAGCTTCGCGATGCCATCCCCGTGGCCTTCGCCGAGGCCCGGGGCGAGATCGATCGCTGGAGGCGAGCGGTCGACACCCTCATGGACTCGGCCCTCGAGGAGGTCGAGTCGCTCCGCGGTTTCGGTCTCGGGAACGCCGAGGTCCAGATGGTCGCCCGGACGCTGGTCGACGAGCACGAAGCCCTGCCTCGGGAGACCGGCGTCGAGAGCATCCGCTCGCTCCTTCGCGACACCCCGACGACGGCCTTCGACGTCGCCAACGCCATCACGGCGACGGCGCGAGACCGAGCCAACACGAGCTACCGGCTCGGGCTCGAGGAAGTGGGTCACCGCTACCTCGTCTCGCGGACGGCCTGAGGCGCAGCGGGCCGCGAAAACCGCAGTCGAACTCCCTATCAGCACGTGAATCGGGGCCGCCGAGGCCCCACCTGTCAGCCGTGCAGCGCACGGAGGAGGAATCCATGAGCGAAAGCATGCACGAGTCGGAGTCCCAGGGCTTCTTCAAGTCGGTCGTCACCGACGACGGCGTCCAGCGCGCCGCCGCCGGGGTCGTGGTGGCGGTCATCGTCGCCGGCGCCAAGGAGCTGATCTTCGGCGGCAAGAAGTAGCCCCTCAACACACCCAACGAGACGGCGCCCGGTTCCTGCTTCGTGCGGGGGCCGGGCGTCGTCGTTTCCAGAGGACCGATGAACCATCTACCCGTTCAGACCCTCAGGGACCTCGGCGTCCTCCTCGTCGTCACCGCCGAGCTGGCATGGCAGGGGACGAAGAAGCTCGCCGCGCGCCTCGAGCCCCTGGTCACCCCGCCCGAGGACATCGAGGTCCGGAGCCGTATCGGCTCGACCTACAGCGGCGTGTTGCTCATCGAGCGCAACCGCGTGCTCGCGGGGATCGTGATCCGTACCGGTCACCACCCCCCGCGGGATGACGACGAGGAGCCCTCGCTCTTCACCACTCGCCGGCGCCGGCCCTTCGTGACGCCGCCGCCCGTCGAGGACGACCCGTACCGCGACCACCAGTCCCGGCTTCCGGGCTGGGCCGAAGACCCCCGCGACCGCGGGGAGGAGGAAGAACTATGGCCGTACAGACGGTGACGCAGCACAGGCTGCGGCAGCTCGCCAAGCTCCACCGCGAGGGAGTCGACGGGGCCGGCGCGGCCCTGGTCACCCTCGCCGAATCGAACCCCGTGGCTCTCGCCGACGCCCTCGGCCGAACCGAGAGCTGGGTCCACAAGGTGCGGTGCTCCGAAGAGGCCGCCGACATCATGGTCGCCGCCATCGGCGAGGCGTCCCATGCGGTCCGCGCCCAGAGGCTCGAGAAGGCGCGCAGCAGGGCCGAAGCTATCGCCGAGGTCCTCGCCTCCGAACTCCAGCTCACCGACGAGGGCCACGTGCTCATCCCCGGTGACCGCCTCGCCGAGCTGGCGGCCGCAGGCGGCTACCACTTCATCGGGCTTCCGGCGAAGGAGGATGTGCGTGTCCTCGAGACCTCGCTCCTTCGTCAGGCCTTCCGGGAGTGCAACGGGGTGCGGAGGTTGGGGGTCTCCCTCGCGCCCCTCCACCTCCTCATCGAGTACGAGACGCCGCTCTCCCGCGGCCACCTCGTCTTCCGGACCGACGGCCTCCACCGTCTGCACGAGGATGTCCTCGTCGTGCCCCGGCGGTTCGGGATCCAGGAGGAGCCCGAGCCGGTCACCGCCCCCAAGCCGCCGGTTCCGAGCCCCGCTCCGCCCATGCACCCCTTCCTCCGGCACTTCTTCGGTGCCCTGACGGAGTGGATGGGATGAGCGAGCCCACACGTATCGACGAGCTGGTCTCCCTCATACTTCCGCGCAGCCGGCTTCCGAAGCACATCCGCCCCTCGCTCCTGCTCGACGGAGACGTCGAGCCGCCTTCGATGCTCGCCGAGCGGGTGGAGGCGCTGAGGGAGTTGGTGCGGCGTGGGGGTCGAGACCAGCCGCTGACCGGGCGCATCGTCTCGAGCCGGGACGTCGCCAAGCACTTCATGCCGAGGCTATCGCCCGACACCCTGGAGTCTCTGTGGGTAGTCGGCCTCGACGCGAAGAACCGCGCGAGGGTCGAGCGCCAGGTCGCGCGGGGTGGCCCGGCGAGCTGCCTGGTCGCGCCTGGAGACATCCTCCGGGTGCTGGTCCTCAACGCCTGCCCCGCGGGGATCATCGTCCACAACCATCCGAGCGGAGACCCCAATCCGAGCCCCGAGGACATCGCGCTCACCACGCGCTGTGTCGCCGGCGCCGAGCTACTCGGAATCACGTTCCTCGACCACATCATCGTGGCCGGGGAGCAGTACTTCAGCTTCCTCGACGCCGGGCTCCTCCAGCCCAAGCAGCGCTGAGGAAACCTCCTCCTAGGGCGCCCGGGGCGCTGGACCTGTCGCCGGTTCAGCTCCCCGGGCGTCCGCCTTTTCACGGAGCGACCCATGACCACCGTCTGGGTGCTCGTCCACGAGCACCGCCACGGGACGGAGCTGTCCGTCCATCGCACTCGAAAGGGAGCCCTGGCCGCGGCCATGCGGCCGATCCTCGACAGCCTCGACGACGTGGACCCCGCGCTGCGCCGGCGTCTCGAAGACCTCATCGCCCGCGGCGAGTACGAGGTCGCCCTGATCCACTGGCAGTCGAACATCGGCACCCCCGAAGGCCGCGTCCTGCGCATCGAGGAGCGTCCACTCCTCGCCTAGCTCCCCCAAGGCGCGACGCGCCGACCCCTTCCTGCATCCCGCAGTTTCACCTGAAAGGAGAGAGAGATGAGCGACATCACCATCAAGATCCCCGCGGCGCTTCTGCGCGATCTGGTCCGCATCGCCGAGGCCGCCCTCGACAAGTCCGCCACGACCGCGCACGAGGCCGCGCGCGAGACCGCGTTCGGCGCCCCCCGGATGACCGACCCCCAGCGCAGGATGATCTATCGCCTCGGCTTCCAGCTCGGGAACGACGCCGACGCGGTCCGCGATCTCATCCGCCACCGCCTGGGCGCCGAGCCGACCCGCGACGGCGCCTCGGACCTCATCGACCAGCTCCAGGCCCAGGTGCGCCGGAAGACGGAGAACGGAGGCAGCCGTGAAGCTTCCTGACCACACCAGCGCGGCGCAGCTCTCGACCTACGCGGCCTGCCCGAAGAAGTACCGCCTCCGCTACCTCGAGCGGGCGAAGCCCGAGTTCAGGTCCGTGAGCCTCGCCCTCGGCACCGTCGTCCACAGCGGCATCGAGTGGTGGTTCGAGCAGCGCCTCGCCGGTCGAAAGCCGCGCATCGAGGAGGCCGAAGCCATCGTGCCGGCGGACTTCGCCGCGGCCACCGAGGGCGAGGTGCGCTGGGGGAAGTGGACGCCGCCGGACCTCCGCGACCACGCCACGCGCCTCGTGACCCACTTCCTCGAGCGGCATGGTGACCTGCCCGTCCGGGCCGTCGAGGCGAGGTTCACGCTCGAGCTGGTCGACCCGGAGACCGGCGAGGTCATGCCGCGACGCCTCCTCGGGTTCTTCGACCTCCTGCTCGGACCCCGCGGCGCCGTGGAGCTGAAGACCGCGCGCAGCGACTGGGACCAGTTCGACGTCGCCTCGAACATCCAGGTCGGGGCCTACCTGACCGCGATGGAGGCGTACGACATCGCCGACACGCTCGACGTGCTCGTCCTGGTGAAGAACCGGAAGCCTCGGACGCAGGAGCTGCGGCTCGCGCCGCGGCCGGAGGTCAAGCGCTGGTTCCTCGAGTCGGCGAGCGCCATCGAGCGGGCCATCCACGCCGGTCACTTCCCGCCGGCGCCGGGGCGGGGCTGCGCCAACTGCGAGTACCAGAAGCGGTGTCTGGGTCAGGTGCTCGATGTCGAGGCGGCGTAGGCTGCGACGGCGCACCCGAGTCGTCGTGATCGATGGTGAGGTGTTCCTCCTTCGCTGGCGGGGGAGGGACATCGCCGAGGTGCGGCGGCTCCGGGGTCCCGAGCGCAGGCTCGCGCTCGAGAGGCTCGACGACTGCCACGCAGAGGTCGAGGCACTGGTTCTCGGCCACGAGGGCCGCTGAGGGGCCCAGGGGAGTACCGCGCACACTGCCCGCCACCGCGCCAGTGGTCAGTCGATTCCGGGCCGAGGCCTGGTCGGGATTGACCGTGCGGTGGCGGGCGGTTGCGCTGCGCCCACTAACCGGTAGTCGCTCGGACAGCCGGGCGGGCTTGGAGTAGAGTCTCTGGATGACCAGTGGGGGAATCGGTGCGGGGCGAGTGGTCGTTCTGCTCACGCTAGTGCTCGCGACCGCAGCGTGCGAGGAGCGTGCTCGGGGGTCGGATGCCGGCTCGCCGTCCGCCGATGCTTCCGACCTGCCTCCCCTGTTCGCCGACATCCTCTATCACGTGCAGTGTCGGTGCCACGGCGGATGCACAGGAGCTACGCCTCGCGACATCAACAACGTGCATGGCGAGGACGGGCACGAGATCTCCTGCACCGCCGTCGAGAGAGGAAGTGGCGGCCGTGCCGTCAGCTTCAGCGCCTTCAAGGGTACGGAGTACGGCATCGCGCTGGACTTCGAGCTTCCCGTTGGGGGCGGAAGCCCGAGCGGTGCAGGGTGCACAGCCCGCATTCTCGACAACGGTACGACGTACGAGGGGGCTTGCGGTCCGACCCAACCGAGTGCTTCGCAGCCCTGCCGCGTGTACGACGTTGAGGTCGGGATGGACGAGGACGGTAACCCTCAGATCGCCGGCTCGATGGTCTGCATCGATCTACCCGCGGCCACGGACCCTGGCGTGCTGCGAGAGGTCACGGCTCCGAACTCTCCTGTGGATACCTCGGACGGAGCGTGCGGCGTCTTGGCCGAGACGGAGCCCGTCCGGTTTCGGCTCGTGAACTGCCGCGGGCTGTAACAGCGGGAGAGCTCCGGCCTTCGGGAGCCCTGCGCAGCGGTCAGCTCGACTGAGCTGAGCCGCGCGATGGCCGGAGGGCCATCCAGTTAGGTCTACGGGAGAGGGGATCACCGCGCCTTCGAGCGCGGTCGACAGGACTTCTGCGCGCTCCGCCACAGGCCTGCGCGCTCGGCAATCAACCAGTGCCGGGCCGCGCGGCCCGGGAGGAGGACGAAATGATCACGGTTCAGACACACGCAGCGACGGTCATCGGGACCCGGGCGCTCGAAGTGAGCGTCGAGGCCAGCCCCGCCGATGGGGACAGGCTCGAGATCACCGGGGCGTCGAACGCCGTCGCCCGGGAGATTCGAGTCCGCGTGCTCTCCGCTCTTCAGCGCGCCTTGGACGTGCGCGACGCGGCCGGAGTGCGCGTGCGGCTCCTGCCGGTCGACCTGCGCAAGAGTGTTGCGAGCCTCGACCTCGCCGTGGCGGTCGCGGTGTACGCCTCGACTCATTCGGTGCCCACGGTGCGGCTCGACGAGACCCTCTTCTTCGGCGAGCTGAGCCTCGACGGGCGGCTTCGGTGCGGACGCGGGCTCATCCCCCAGCTCCTCTACGCCAAGGAGCGGGGACTCGGGGCCGCCGTCGTCCCCTTCGCCCAGCTCCGCGAGGCCGGCCTCGTGAAGGGGATCGAGGTCTACGGCGCCTCGAACCTCGCCGACGTCGTCCAGTTCCTCGACGGGAGGAGGGTCCTCGCGACGCCGAACGACCTCGAGCCCTGCTGGCCGAAGCCGCGCGACCTACCCGCGATTCGCGGACTCGAGGTGGAGCAGAGGGCCTTGAAGATCGCCGCCGCAGGAGGACACCACGTGCTGCTCATCGGGCGGATTGGGGTCGGCAAGACGATGCTCGCCCGCCGGGTCCCCGGATGGATGGCGCCGCTCACCGAGGAGGAGGCCCTGGAGGTCGCCACCGTCTACAGCACCGCGGGTCTCGAGGTGCGGTACGCGGAGAGGCTCTTCCGCGCTCCGCACCACACAGCCTCGGCCGCCGCGATCCTGGGCGGCGGAGACCCCATTCGTCCGGGGGAGATGACGCTGGCTCACAACGGCGTGCTCTTCCTCGACGACCTCCCCGAGTTCGGCCGCCAGGCCCTCGACACCGTGCTCCTCGCCATGCAGGGGGACGAAGTCACGGTTGTCCGGTCCGGGATGTCGGCGACTATGCCCGCGAGGGCACTCGTCGTCGGCGCCATGGCCCCGTGCCCCTGCGGCATGCGCCCGAACCTCTCGGGCACCCCCTGCTCCTGTCCGCCCCAGCGGGTCGCGGCGTACCGAGGCAGGGTCCCGCTCGAGGCCTTCGACATGCACGTCGGCGTCGGGATGGACTTCGCCGCCGCGCCCCGGGAGCTGGATGACCGTGCCCTCCGAGTTGCGAGGACCATCGCCGGGCTCAAGGGGAGGAGCGAGCCCTCCGCGGCCGACGTCGAAGAGGCGATGAGCTACCGCGTGGACTGGGAGACCGAAGCCCAGGGGGTGGCGTCGTGCGGGTGATCTTGAAGCTCGAGGACGGGACCACCGTCACGCTCGAGCCCGAACCGACACAGGCCAGGGCTTCCTGCAAGTGTCCTTCGTGCGGGGAGGACCTGGCCGTGCAAGGCGATGGGATGAAGGTCTCGCCCTCTGACCGGTACTACTTCGCCCGGGGCTACTGCGCGGCGTGTCGAGCCTACGTGGGAGAGATTCGCGCCTACCCCTCGACCCTCTTCGGCATCGAGGAGGACGAGGCCGTGCTCCTGCACGGCAGGGCGCGGGTCTACTGACGCCTCCCCCTCGCGCGCGGGGCCGTGGCCAGGGCGTGTGCCTCGCGCACGATCACCAGTAGCCGTTCGCGCTGCGCCGCATCGAGACTTTCCACCATGGTGGAGATCTCCGCAGCGTAGCCCTGCCGCGGCATCCTGCTGTCGGGCACGAACAGCTCCGCCACGGTCACCCCCAGCGCGCGGCTCAACACGTCGAGGGTCGCCAGTGATGGCTCCTTTCGGCGCTGCTCGAGGGCCGCGATGAACTGGACGCTCAGTCCCGTCTGCTCCGCCAGCGCCGCCTGACTCAGGCCCTGCTCTGCGCGGAGCCTCTTCAGGGCCCCGGCGAGGGCCTTGTTCGCCTGCATGGCCGACCGTCAAACGGCTTCGGCCGCGGCGCGAGATGCTACCGGTGGTAGGGCTGCTACCATTGGTAGCATCTATGCGCCTTGTCCCCATTCAACAACCCCAAGGAGGTGGTCCATGAAGCTCGTAGCGTTTGCGAAGGTAGTGCTCGTGATGTCCCTGGTTGCCCTCGGTATGGGCTGTGGTGACGACACCGAGGCCGCGGTGCCGCCCGCCCCGGCGGCGCAGGAGTCGAAGGTAGTCGCCGAGGCGCCGTCGCCAGCCCCGAAGGTCGCCACGGCTCCGGTGGCTCGGAGGCGGTCGACGGAGATCGATCACCTCTCGCCGCGGAGGTCGAAGAGCGAGGTCGAGGCGCTGGTCGAGCGCGAGCTGCGGCGGGAGGATCCCGTTCGAGTGGTCTCGGCCTCGGTCGTCCGGCGGCGTGGAGTCGACGGCGTGGCGCTCGAGATCGAGAACCGGTCGGACAAGCCCATCGTCGCCTTCTCCGGCTTCGTCTACGGCTTCACGGCCCTCGACGAGCCGGAGCAGATTGCGCTCGGAGCGAGGTTCACCCAGTTCCAATCGCCCGAGGGGCTGCGAATCGAGCCTGGCGAGACGGTGACGCAGTGGTGGGAGTCCTTCTACCGGCTCGAGGCCACCGCGGCGGTGGCGGAGATCGTGAGGGTGAGGTTCGAGGACGACACCCTCTGGGTCCGCGAGTAGAGGGCTAGCGGAAGTCCTGGGCAGGTCTAGGACTTCCGCCGCCTACCTCCCCCGCGGGGGCCGGCGCTTGGGAACCCCGGCGACGCGGCGAAGCGCGATGAGGATCTCGACCAGTCGGTCCTGCTCCTTGCCCGGCCAGGCCGAGAGCAGGGCCTTGACCCTCTCCGCAGCGCCGCTCGCCCGGCCGGTGGGTCTACCGCTCTCGCCGGCGCCGAAGACCTCGGAGACCGGCACGTCGAGCGCCCCGGCGAGCCGGTCCAGGGTCTCGAGGGTCGGGGAGCGCTGCTCCCGTTCGAGCTGGGAGACGTACTGCGGGTGCAGTCCCGCAGCTTCGGCCAGCTCCGCCTGTGTCAGGCCCTGGAGCTGGCGAAGCCCCTTCAATCCCCCTGCGAGAGCCCTGGCTGCGCGCATCCCGAGATGCCAGCGCAGGGCGCCTCGAAGGGGGAGCGACTGGGGGAGTGATCGCGGCCTAAGTCTTACAGTATCGATGACCCAGCGGTGTGATCTCCCCTACCGGGTGGAGCTGCTCTGCGCTCTATAGAGGCGTATTCGCATGTCCACCGGCGCTCTCCCTATGGCCTACGTATTCCGTCGGTATTCCGTCGGTGGTGCGTGACGCGAGAACAGCCTCCGCCGTGTCGTAAAGCCAAGGCGTCCTAAGTCTGTTAGGCTTATGTGTCTTCCATGCGGGAGGGCTCATGAGACCGTGGGTAGGACGCAGTGCCTGGGTAAGCCCCTTACGGACCGCCCCGATGCGCTCTCGCGCGGTCGGCCGTAGACAGGAGGCATGACGAAGAAGCGTGACCGGCGGCCAGCGTCGGAATGGGAAGAGCTGGTATCGGCGTGGCGGGCGAG
>JBDIVX010000015.1:0-76733 GCA_039794305.1 Candidatus Neutrinellum sp. | reverse complement strand
GGTGTCCGGGTGGTGGACCCAGAGCGCGCACAGCTCGGTGCCGAGCGCGGCGTGGAGCTCCCGCGCGACCGGCTCGAGCGCGTCCTGCAAGGGCCTCGGCTCGAGCGCGTAGCGGCTCGCGCGCGCGAGGATCGAGAGCATCTTCTCGCGACGCTCGAGGCGCTCGAGCACGGCCCCGAGCGGGGTCACCCCGACGAAGGCGATCCGGGCGCCCTCGGCGCGCAGCCTCTCTTCCGCGTCGGCCGGGAGGTCGCGCAGGAGCTGCTCCAGCGGCTCGATCCCGCCGGCGGCGCCAATTGCCACGACGAACGTGGGACGATCGGCCGGCACCCGCGCTGCCACGTGAGGGTCCATAGCGCCCGGAGGCCGGCCGCCAATGGACTATCAGACGATCATGGAGATCTCTCCCGGACGGGTCGCCAGGTGGGTGGCCCCATTTGCGAGCAGCTCCTCGGCGTCGCGGAATCCCCACAAGACCCCGATCGGGACCATCCCGGCGGCGACCGCCGTGCGCATGTCGGTCTTCGTGTCGCCGACGAAGGCGCATCGCTCGGGCGGGGAGCCGAGCCGGCCGGCGATCTCGAGCGCGACCTTCGGGTCCGGCTTCGTCGGCTCGCCCTCGCGGTGACCCCGCACGACCGCGAAGCTCGCGTCGGGGAAGAGCGCCTGGACCATCGCGAGCGTGGCGTCGTGGGGCTTGTTGCTGAGCACGGCCATCGTGATGCCGCGGTGGCCGAGATCGCGGAGCAGCTCGGCGACGCCCGCGTAGGGGCGGCTCTCGTCGAGCATGTGGGGGACGTAGCGGGCCCGGAAGGCGGCGACCAGCTCGTCTCGGAGGTGCCGGGCCGAGGGCGCGGTCGCCCGCTCCACGAGCCGCCGCACCCCTTCTCCGACGAAGCGCCGATAGGCGTCGAGCCCGTGGGTCGGGAGGTTGCGCTCCCGCAACACGTCGTTCATGGCGTTCGCGATGTCCGCGAGCGAGTCGACCAGGGTCCCGTCGAGGTCGAAGATGACGCTATCGATCTCCATCGCCCCGGCGCCTATAGTCTTCCCCACAGTCGCTTCACGCGGGGGTACGATGACCGATCAGGGGCCGCTGGTCGAACACTGGCTCGACGTGGGGGATCCGCCGCCCGAGGACCTCGGGACGGCGCGCGTCCTCGTGCGCGAGCTCGCGGCGCTCGTGGGCGCCGTGCACGACACGACGCGGGGCCTCGAGTGGCTCGAAGAGGAAGGGGCGCTCGCGAGCGGCCTCCTGCACGACCACCGCGAGCCCTTCCGCGTGGCCGCCCGTCCGGGCGATCCGTCTCTCGTGCTCCTGGACCTGCACGGCACGGTCCTCGCCACCTGTCCGCTCGACGGGCGGCGGCTCTCGGAGGCGGCCGAGTGGCTCGCGGCGCACCTGGCCGAGCGCGGCCTGACGGTCGAGCTGCCCGCCGTCTCCTACCGCGACGTGGTCGAGTCCGCTCACCGCCCCGCGCTCTTCGAGCTCGGCCGCTGGCTCGCCAACGCGGACCGCATCCTCCGCAACGTGGCGCGCCACACCGAGGGCGCCTCCCCCGTGCGCTTCGAGGCCGCGCGCGGGGAGCTGTCGACTCGCATGACGCTGTCGGCGCGCAGCGGCGAAGAGCCGCGTGTGGTGGAGGTGGGCCTGTCCTGCGGGGACGCGAGCGTCGCCGAGCCCTACTTCTTCGCCCGCCCGAGCCCCGTCGACGCGCTCGGCCAGCTTCCCGTCCTGCCGGAGGGCGCGCGCTGGGTGCGCGAGCCGGGCCTCGAGGCGGTCATGCCGTGCTCGGCGGTCGCCCGCGACCGCGATCCGAGCGCGCAGGCCGGCCGCGTCGCCGCCTTCGTCGAGGCCGCGGTGCCCGCCGCGCACGGCCTCGTGCACCGGCCCTGGGCCCGGAAGTGATCAGCGCTCCATGAGCGTGATCAGGCCCTCCCGCTCGGCGGCGAGCAGGCCGTGCTCGGACCCCGCGACGACGCACTCGAGCTCCCAGCCGGGCACGGCGAGCCACGCGAGACGCATCCCCGAGTAGCGCTCGCGAAGGAGCGCGTTCAGGAGCCCGACGACGGCGTGCGTGTCGAGGCGCCCGCCCTGGTTGCGTGCCGCGGCCGAGTACCTGAGGCCGCCTGCGTACGCGTGGACGCTGTAGTCGTAGCCCGCCTCCCAGGGCTGCTCCTCGACGAACGCGACGTCGTCGAGCGCGGGCCTGGCGAGGAAGGCGAGGCGCATCGCGAGCCCGTCGTGGCCCACCGGGAAGGACCCGGGCTGCGGGTCGAAGCACAGCGCCCGGCCGCGAGCCTGGAGGAAGTCGCGGGGCGCGGCCGCGTGAGGCGCGCCCGGGTCGGTCGAGTCGCCCGGCCAGGTGAGGCCGTGCTGCTCGAGCCGCGGGACGAGGGCGTCGCCCACCGCTCCGTCGGCGAGCGCCTTCGCCGTCTCCCGCAGGTAGCCGAGCTCCGGCGCGCGCCGCTGCACCGCGCGCGCCGCATGGACGGCCATGGGCTCGCTCAGGCCGTGCAGCTCGCTCAGGCACTCGGCGCTCCGCCACTCGCCGGGCCCGTCCGGCTCGCGCGGATCGGCGACCGCGCACCGCACGAGCGCCCGCGCGAGCGCATCCGGCTCCCCCGGCCAGCGCGCCGCGAGCACGCGCAGCGACGTGGTCGGCTCGCGGACGAGCGCGTCGGGAGTCGGGGCCGCCGTCTCGCTCCGGAGGCGCTCGAGGAGCACCCGCGCCTGGTCGGCGTAGGCTTCTGCACCCCGCCGCCGGAGGCTCTCTTCGGCCTGCTCGATGCGCTCCACGGGCGCGGCGCGGGCTCGCCACGGGTGCGCACCGAGCCACGTGACGAGCGCCCAGTCGGGCGGGCTCGCTTCTTCGACGAAGCGGTCGGTGGCGCCGTCGTCGCACCACAGCAGGGCGCTCCACGCGGCGTCGTCCGGCGCGCCGCCCGTGCGGATCACCTCGCGCAGCCAGGCGCAGTGCGTGGGGGTGGGGTGGCCGAGGAGCATTCCGTCGAAGACCGGCGACAGCTCGGGGGCCGGCGTCCCGTCGTCGCGCGCGGCGGCGATGGCCCGGAGCACGTCGCGCCGCGTCGCGACGTCTCCCATCGAGAGCAGGGCGCGCACCCGCGCCGTGGGGTTCGGGCGGTCGTGGAAGTCGCGCACCGCGAGCCTGCAGGTGGGCAGCTCAAAGGAGACGGGAGCGGGCGGCGAGGCCGCGACGGTCGCGGGCTCGACGTACACGATGGCCGGGTCGGCGCCGACCGGCTCGGCCCACTCGTCCCCGGTGACGTAGGGGCCGTCGCCGCCGCCGAGCTCTCCGAGCCCCCGCGCCGCGACGAACCCCAGCGCGACGACGAGACCCAACGCCAGCAAGCCGACGAGGGCATAGGGAACGGCGCGGTCCATCGGTTGCGGGGCAGTGTCGCGGAGCTATGGGCGTAATTCCAGATGGGGAGCGTCGGCGCCCGGGAAACATTCGAGGATTTCGCGCGTCTGACTCGTGTGGTGAGGGTTTCGCGCTACAGTGGTCCCGTGAGAGCGAAGCTGTTGGCCCTGGGGCTCCTCGTGGTGACGCCCCTGGCCGGACCCGAGGCCGCGCGCGCGCAGGACGATTGGGGCCTCACGAGGGAGCGGCCGCGGCGGCCCGAGAAGCGCCCCGCGCGCCCCCGCGTCCGCCGCCCGGACCCCGCGCGCCCGCCGGCCGCCGGCGCCGACCGAACCGAGGTCCTCGTCCGCCGCTACATGCGGGTGCTCGAGGCCGACCCCCGGGAGAGCTTCGCCTTCGAGCGTCTGCTCGACCTCTACCGCGAGCGCGACGGCAACATCGAGGGCCTGGTGCGCGAGCTCGAGGCGCGGCTCGCCGAGGACGCCGACGCGTACGCGCCGCGCATGCTGCTCGGGCACATCTACAAGGCGCAGAACCGAAGCGCCGAGGCGCGCGCCGCCTACGAGCACGCCGCGCGGCTGCGCCCCGAGGCGGTGCCGCCCCTGCTCGCCCTCGGCGCCATCGCGCGTGCGGCCGGGGAGCCGGCGCGCGCGCGCGAGCTCTACGAGCGCGCCCTCGAGCACACCCGCGAGGACGCCGCGCGGCAGGACGTGCTCCGTCAGCTCGGCGAGATCGCGCTCGAGCAGGAGGACTGGGACGGCGCGCGCGGCTACTTCGACCAGCTCTCGCGCGGCGCCCGCGGCAGCATCTACTTGCTGACCGAGTACGCCCGCGCGCTGGCCGAGCGGAGCGAGCACGAACGGGCCGTGGCGGAGTACGAGCGCGTGATCCGCCGGCTGCGTGGCGACAACCGCGTGCTCCCGCCCGTGCTCCGCGAGATGGGGCAGGCCCAGCTCGACGCCGGCCGGACCGACGAGGCCATCGAGACGCTGAACCGCGCGCTCGCGCTCGCCGGCCGCGCGGCTGGCGTGCGGCGCGAGATCTACGACACGCTCGTCGAGGCCTACCGCCGCGCCGACCGCCTGCCGGAGCTCGCCGAACGGCTCGCGAGAGACCGGGGAGGGTTCGAGACGGTCGAGCTGCTCGGCCGCGTCCACGACGAGCTCGGCAACGAGGAGGAGGCCCTCGAGGCCTACCGGCGCGCGCTGCGGCAGAACCCGCGCCACATCGACACCCGCGTCCGCGTCATCCAGCTCCTGTCCCGGTCGGGACGCATCGAGGACGTGATCACCGAGTACGAGTCGCTCATCCGCGTCGCGCCGCGGGAGCCGCGGTTCGTCGTCGAGCTCGCCCAGCTCCTCATGCAGGTGGGCCGGCGCGAGGAGGCGCTCCGCCGCGCCGAGCAGACGAGCCGCAGCCATCCCCGCGAGCCCGCCGTGCACCAGGCGCTCGCCGAGCTGTACACGCGCTGGGGCGAGGAAGAGCTCGCGGCCCGCGAGGTCGCCACGCTCGCCCGCATCGAGCCGAACGACCCGGCGCACTTGATCGCCCTCGGCGCGCAGCAGCTCGAGGCCGGGGACCGCGCGCAGGCGGTCGCGACCTGGCGGCGCATCCTGACCGTCGACTCGGACCGCGCCCGGGCGCACGCGACGCTCGGCGGCGTCTTCGCCGACCACGACATGCTCAGCGAGGCCGCGCGCGAGTACCGGGAGGCCGTCCGGATCGACGACTCCCGGCTCGAGCACGTCCGCGGGCTCGCCAACGTGCTCGAGCGCATGCGGCAGGACGACGAGGCGGTGCGCTGGTGGGAGCGCGTCCTCGCGCTCGCTGCCGAGGATCGGGCGGCCAGGCGGGAGGCGCGGCAGCGGATCGTGGCGATCTGGGACCGCGGCCGGCGGCTCGACACGCGCATCGCCGAGCTCGAGCGCCGGTTCGTGGCCGATCCGCCGGACGTGGAGGCCGGCCGCTTCCTCGCCGAGGCGTTTCGCAGGCGCGGGCCCGCGCAGGCGGCGCAGGCCGAGCGCATCCTCGAGCGCATCATCCGGCTCGAGCCCGGGGACGTGGAGAGCCTCCTCGGCCTCGAGCGGGTGCGGACGGCCCGCGGCGACCTCGAGGGCGCCATCGACGCGTTGCGGCTCCTGGTCGAGGCCGACCCGCGGCGGGCCACGAGCTACCTCTCGCGCATGGCGCAGCACGCCCTCGCGCTCTACCGCGACGAGGAGGCGGTGCAGTACGCCGCGCAGGCCGTCGAGCGGACGCCGGACGACGCCGGTGGCCACCAGCGGCTCGGCGACCTCTACCGCGCGCGCCAGGACATGGACAGCGCGATCGCGAGCTACCGGCGGGCCCTCGAGCTCAACGACCGGCTGTACCCGACGCACATCGACCTCGCCGAGATCCACCTCGCGCGCGGCGAGCTCGAGGACGCCGATCGCCTCTTCCGGCAGGTCATGCGCGCATCGCCGGATGACGACCTCGTCGCGCGCGCGGCCCGCGCGTCGATCCAGATCAACCTCGGCGCGGGAACGCTCGAGGGGCTCGAGAGCGATCTATTGCCGCTCGCCCTCGGCCACCCGCAGCGCCCGATCTACCGGCGGCTCGTCGTCGAGCTGTACGACGGGCTGGCACGACCGCTGATCCAGTCGGCGCGGCGCGGCGGGCCGGGCGGACGCGAGGCGGCCGACCACCTGCGCCGCCTCGGGACGCGCGCCATCAAGCCGCTGCTCGAGGCGCTCGCGGACGACGAGCCGTCGCAGCGGCGCGTGGCCGTCGAGATCCTCGGCTACCTCGGAAACGACAACGCCGCCGGTCCTCTTCTCGCGGCCGCCGAGGGCGACGGTGACACGGATCTGCGCGTGCAGGCGCTCGCGGCCGCCGGAGCGGTGGCCCCGCAGGCGCTCGCGCCGCGCTTCCAGGCGCTGGCCGTGGGGCCCGAGCGCCGTCTTCGCGGGGTGGCCACCTGGGGCCTCGCCCGGATGGGCGGCCGGCGCGCGGTGGGCGCGCTGCGCGACCTCGTCGGGCAGGGCGATCCGACGGTGCGCGCCTACGCGGCGCTCGGCCTCGGGCGCGCGCGCGAGCACGCGGCGGGACCCGCGCTCGAGGCGCTCTTGCGCGAGGACCGGAGCGTCCACGTGCAGGCCGCGGCGGCCTGGGCGCTCGGACAGCTCGGCCGCCCCGAGCACGTGCCCGCGCTCGTCGCGGCGCTCCGCGGGCGCGAGGGGCTCGTCGCGATCGCGGCGGCCTGGGCGCTCGGGCGCATCGGGGATCCTTCGGCGCGCGAGGCGCTGGCGCACGCGCTCTTCGACGAGAGCCACGCCGAGCAGGACGCAGCGGCCCGGGCGCTTCGCCGCATCGGCGCGTCGGGTGCGCAGGAAGAAGGCTCGGAGCTGCCGGTGCCGGCCGGGAGCTTCTCGGCGGGCGAGTACCTGATCGGGCTCCTCGACGCGCACGAGGCGCGGGAGGACCAGCCGGTGGACGTGGCGCCGCACCGGGAGGCGCTGACCGAAGCGGCGCGCGACGCGTTGCGCGGGCCGCCCGAGCGCGTGGCGACCGCGCTCGAGCTGCTCGCGGCGGCGCCCTCGGGACACCTGGGCCTGGGCCGCCTCACGGTGTCGATGGCCGAGTGGCCCGCGGACGCGCGGGAGGCGGCCGCCGAGGAGCTGTCCGCGCTGGGCGCTGCGCTGCTCGACGACCTCCTCCTGGTCACGCACCACGCCGACGCCGACATCCGGGCGCGCGCCGTCCACCTGCTCGCGCGCGTGTCCCACCCGGTGGCGGCCGCGGCCATCGTGAGCGCGCTCGCCGATCCCGAGCTGCCCGTGCAGCGTGCCGCGCTCGACGCGCTCGCCGCGGGACGGGGCGCGGGTCCCGAGGCGCTCGAGCCCGTGGCGCGCATCCTGCGGGAGCACCCCGACTGGTCGATGCGCACGCGGGCGGCCGAGACGCTGGGCAGGCTCGGCGCGCCCGAGGCCGGGCCGACCCTCCTCGAGGCGCTGCGCACCGACCCGTACGCGTTCGTGCGCGAGGCGGCGGTGAGGGCCCTGTCCGCCATCGGGGGTACGGAGGTGCAGGCGGCCCTGTCCGAGGCCGCCCAGAGCGACCCCGAGCCCAGGGTGCGCCGGGCGGCCCGAGAAGCGCTGCGATCACGCAGCCATTGACCGCTTCGGTCGCAGTCGCCTACAACTCGTTTCCATCGTGACGGACCAGGGCATCGGGATCGCGTGTGGCGCTTGCGACACGTTCAGCCCGATGGGCGCGAAGCATTGCCCGGGGTGCGGCATCGAGCTGCTCGATCCGCGCAAGCTCAGCAGGCCCTACGTCCAAGCAGTGCCGAGCGAGAGCCAGAGAGAGCCCACTAGGGAGGAGCTGATGGAGCAAGCGCGCAACTACGTCTGCAAGCAGTGCTCGACGCCGGTGCCTTCGGGACACAAGTTCTGCGGCGCCTGTGGCGGGACGGTTCCCGAGGAGATTCAGCACCTGCAGACCGAGTTCTTCGGCGCCATGCAGGCTCCCGGAAAGGCCCGCCTCATCCTGATCCGCGGCGACCAGGGCGTGGACGGGCTGAGCTACTTGCTGCAAGGGACCGAGCACGTCGCCGGCCGCCAGGACGCCCAGATCCTCTTCCCCGAGGACGAGTGGTTGAGCCCGCGGCACGCGAACTTCGTGTACCGCGGCGAGAAGCTGGTCGTGCGCGACGAGGGGAGCGCCAACGGCGTCTACGTGCGCATCCGCAAGCCCGTGCCGCTCCAGGCCGGCGACATGTTCCTGTGCGGCGAGCAGGTCTTCCGGCTCGAGGCGACCCCGAAGGACTCGTCGGGCCCGGACCCGGACCAGACCTACTTCTACTCGTCGCCCAAGCGCCCGAGCCCCTTCCGCATCGTCCAGGTCCTCAAGGGTGGCGCCGATGGCATGGTGTTCTGCGCGCGCGAGAGCACCGCGGTCGTCGGTCGCGAGGAGAGCGACCTGAACTTCCCGGAGGACGTCTACATGTCCGGCACCCACGCCCGCGTCGAGATGACGGGCGACGGCAAGTTCACGCTCGGCGACGCCGGCTCGAAGAACGGCACCTACGTCCGGATCCGAGGCGAGCAGGAGCTCGCGCACGGCGACTACCTCTTCCTCGGCAAGCAGCTCCTCCGAGTGGAGATGACTGCGTAGAGCCACGCGCGGCTACCGCGAGGAGCTGCCGATCATCCGCTCGACGATGGCCCGGTCGGGCGCGTTCGGCGACAGCTCGAGGTACCGCCGGTAGCTCGCCGCGGCGCGGTCGACCTGGCCTGCGCGCATGTACGCGCGGCCGAGCTGCTTGTGGACCTGCGCGTTCCGCGGCATCAGCCGCGCGGCCTCTTCGAAGCGCTCGATGGCGCCCGCCACGTCGTTGGCGAGGAAGCTCCTGCGCCCCTCCTCGTAGGCGGCCTGTCCGGGGCTCACGGTCTCGCGTGGCGTCTCCGCCGTCGGGCCGCCGCCGTTCTGCTCCGATTCCCCCGCGCCTCCGGCCTCCGCCTGCATCCCGCCCTGCACGGCGCCACGCTCGGCGCGTCGCCCCTTGGCCGGCCGGCGGCCGGCGGGTTGGGGGGCTGCCTCGCCGGCGCCGGCGTCGTGGCCCGCGTCGGGCGGCGCCTCCGCCGTACCGAGACCTGCGTCGGCCTCCTCGGGCTCGTCCGGCTCCGGCGTCGCCGCGTCGGGAGCCGAATGCACCTCGACCGTGTCCGGCGGATCGCCGGCGGGCTCGCCGCCGGGCCGGGACACGACGGCGACGCCCACCGCGGCGCCGCCGAGCAGCACGAGGCCCACGATCCACCCGAGCGAGCCTCCGCCCGCCGCCGGCAGCTCGGCCGTCCCGCCGGAGGGCAGCTCGATGTCCGCCGTCGGGTCCTCGCGCACGGACCCGAGCGGCTTCTTCGCGGCGGGGCCGAGCGCCTCGACCGCCTCCTTGAGCGCCTCGCTCATCGACGCGGCGTCCGGGTAGCGGGCCTCGCGGTCCTTGGCCATGGCCTTGAGGCACACCCGCTCGAGCGCGCGTGGGACGCTCCACTCGGGCGTCCGTTCGCGCGGCGGGACCGGGATCTCGGTGAGGTGCTTGGTGATGATGCCGAGGGCCGACTCCGCCGTGAACGGCAGCTTGCCGGTCAGCATCTGGTAGAGCATGCAGCCCGCGGCGTAGAGGTCCGCGCGCGGGTCGAGCTGCTCTCCGCGCGCCTGCTCCGGCGCCATGTACTCGGGCGTGCCGCAGACGAAGCCGCTGACCGTGATCGCCGAGCCGCCCTCGGCCTCCTGGATCTTCGCGATGCCGAAGTCGCAGACCTTGACGTGCTCCTCACCGCCGGGGCTCTCGAGCACGACGACGTTCTCGGGCTTCAGGTCGCGATGGATGATCCCGGCGTGGTGCGCCGTGTCGAGCGCGCTCAGGATCTGGCGCATCAGATCGTAGATGCGCATCGGGGTCAGCGGCGCGTCGTGCTCGATCACGGTCAGGAGGTCGTCGCCGTCGAGGAGCTCCATGGCGATGTAGAGCGTCCCGTCGTCGTCCTCGCCGAAGTCGATGATGTGCAGGGAGTTCGGGTGGCTCAGACGGCTCGCGGCACGAGCCTCGCGGTGGAACCGCTTGGTCACCTTCGGATCGGCTGCCAGGTGCTTGTGCAGCACCTTGATGGCGGTGAGCTTGTCGAGCGAGACCTGGCGCGCCTTGTACACGCGCCCCATCGCTCCTTCGCCGATCGACTCGAGGATCTCGTAGTTGCCGGCGATGGTCCGGCCGAGCATCGGATCGGGCGCGTCGCTCCCGTCCTGCTCGTCGGGGACGGGGTCTCCGCACGCCTTGCAGACCCGCTGACCCGGGAGGAGCTTGGCGCTGCAGTTCTGGCATGTGGCCATGCCGGCTCGGAGTCTACCACCCCTCCCCGCCCGGTGTGGGTCTGCGCCTCCCCTCACGGCGCTGTTGACCGTCCGATGCGAGCGCAACTATCCTCGCCACCGCGTTGCGAAAACCCCTTGATGTTCCGAGGGTGAGTCAAGCGTCGCTAGGAGGGCTCGGTGATCGTCTGCCCCAGGTGCGGGAAGGAAAACCAGGACCACTACAAGTTCTGCCTCGGGTGCGGGGCGGAGCTCCCCAGGGACGCGGCTCACCAGCCGAAGAGCTTCACCGCGCCCACGCCGCCCGCCGGCTTCCCGGCGAAGGGGGGCGACGGGGGTGGCGCGCAGCCTGCGGCGCCCTCGGCGCCCGCGGCGGGCAGCGGTGGTGGTGCGCAGTTCGGGGGCGCGGCCGCGGCGGGCGCCGCCCCGGCCCCGGCAGCGAGCGCTCCGGCGCCGGCCCCTGCCCCGGCGCCCGCGCCAGCCGCCGCGGCTGCGCCCGGCAGTGACACGCTGACCTGCCCCAAGTGCGGCAACAGCGTGCCCTTCAACTTCAAGTTCTGCGGAAGCTGCGGCCACCCGATGGCGGAGGTGCAGGCGGCTGCCGAAGCGGCCGCGGCACCGGCACCGGTCGCGGCGCCGGCGCCCGCGCAGCCCGCGGCTGCGCCCTCCGGTGCTCCCCGCGGGACGCTCGTCCTCATCCGGCCCGACGGCACCGAGGGCGAGTCCTTCCCGCTCGGCGAGGGCGCGACCGTCGTCGGCCGCGACGCCGGGGGCGTCTTCGCCAGCGACAGCTACCTGTCCCCTCGGCACGCGACCTTCACCTTCGGCGGCAGCGAGCTCCGCGTGAAGGACGAAGGCAGCCTCAACGGCGTCTACCACCGCATCGCTCCCGAGGTTCCGCACGTGCTCGAGGACGGGAGCATCTTCCGGATCGGGCAGGAGATCCTCCGTTTCGAGACCATCGACGAGCCCCGGCGCGACTCCGACGGAGTCGAGCACATGGGCAGCCCGAACCCGGGCTTCCTCGGCCGGATCACCCTGGTCATCGGCCGGGAGAGCTACGGCAACGCCTACTGCGTCCCTCCCGAGGGGATGCACCTCGGCCGCGAGCGGGGCGACATCATCTTCCCGGACGACGGGTACGTCTCGGGGCTGCACTGCCGCATCCACGGTGAGGGCGGCAAGATCGTGCTGACCGACGTCGGCAGCTCCAACGGCACCTTCGTCCGCGTGACCGAGGCCCCCATCAAGAGCGGCAGCCTCCTCCTCATGGGCCAGCAGCTCTTCCGCGTCGAATACTGATCATCGGGGACGGGCCTGAGACAGGCCCGAAGGATCACCGCGGCGGCGCGCGTCCGCCGGTCCGCGCGTCCGGGTGCACCCGCTCGCTCAGGAACTTGTCGATCCGCACCATCATCGTGCGGGGTTGCTCGACCGGCGCGGCGTGGCTCCCTCCGCGCACGAGCACGTGCTCGGCGCCCGGGATGCGGCGCGCCATCTCCTCGGCGAGCGCGGGAGGAGTGAAGGTGTCCTTCTCGGCGGCGAGGACCAGGGTCGGCACGTCGATCTGCTCGAGCAGGTCCTCGGCCGAGTGCTCGCCGGCGAGGCGGAGCATGGGCAGGAACACCTCCGGGTCCATCACGTTGATGTGATCCCAGTAGTGGGCGAAGTCGTCCTCGCGGATCGCGAGCCCGTCGATCTCCCCGCTCAGACGCGCGACCCGGAACGCGAGCTTCGGCGGGATGCGGCCCCAGAGCGCCCGGGCGAGCCCGGTGTGCTGCTGAACCCGCTCGATGATCCCCGGCAGGGTGCGTTTGAGCACGTCGCTCCCGTGGAACGTCTCGGTCACGCGCCCGTAGGAGCCGCAGATGAGGACGAGCCCGTTCACCCGGTCGGGGACGAGCCGGTACGTCTCGAGCGCCACCTGGGTGCCCATCGAGTGCCCGAACAGGGTGGCGGTGCCCACCTCCAGGTGGTCGAGCAGGGTCAGCGCGTCCCGCGCCAGGGCGGGGACGTCCAGGCGGGCGCGGTCCCGGGGCGGTCCGCTACGGCCGTGCCCCCGGTAGTGCCAGTGGACGACGCGGTGGGACTCGGCCAGCTCCGGCCCGAGGTAGTTCCAGGCGAAGCCGTCGCAGCCGATGCCGTCGTTCAGCATCACGACCGGGCCCTCGCCGCGGACGCCCCAGAAGAGTCGGGTTCCGTCCTCCGCCGTGGCGAAGCCCTGCCGGTCGTACTCCATGCGCGAGATGGCCGCGCGACGCGGGCTCAGTCGGCGTTTTCCTCTTCGCCGTCGTCCGCGATGTCGTTCACGGACGGGAGCTTCCGGATTTCCGGGAGCCCGATCTTGACGCAGCGCTGCACGATCCAGGACAGGGAGCGGTCCAGGCGCGCCGCCTCGTGCTGGATGTCCTGGAGCATCGATTCGGGGAAGTACAGGCTCTGCTTGCGCTTGTCGGTTCCGGCCATGCTCCCGGTGTCCTCCGTGTGCTGCCCTGTGCCTCGTTGTCGTGGCCCTGGGGCGCGTGTCGCTCGTGGTACTACAACAGGATACTCTATCTGGTGTCAACGATGGGAACGAAGCGATCTCTCTGGACCTTGGCGACCGTGATCGCTGCCTTCGCCGGCGGCGCCTGGGGTGCTTCCGTCGCCGGGGCCGTGCCCGAGCGGGCCAGCCCCTACCGCAACCTCGGCGTGTTCGCGCGGGCGCTCGCCCACGTGGAGATGAGCTGGGTCGAGGAGGCCGACCAGGACGCCCTCCTCTACGGGGCGATCCGGGGGATGGTCGAGACGCTCGACCCCCACTCGAGCTTCATGACCCCGGAGGAGTACCGAATCCTCACGAGCGACACGCAGGGGCAGTTCGGCGGCATCGGGGTCGAGATCGAGGTCCAGGACGGGTGGCTGACCGTCCTGTCGACCTTCGAGGGGGGACCGGCCCATCGGGCGGCGTTGCGGCCGGGAGACCGCTTCCTGGTGATCGAGAACCGCGACGCGCGCGACATGCGCATCATGGACGCGGTCCGGATCATGCGCGGCGAGCCGGGGACGCGCGTCCACGTCCGGATCCGCCGCGAAGGTGAGCCGCGAGCGCTCGAGATCGCGCTGACGCGGGAGGTCATCCAGGTGGAGGCGGTGGAAGCGCGCGTCTTGCCGGACCGGGTCGTGTACGTCCGCATCCGCGCCTTCCAGGAGACGACGACCACGGAGCTGCGCAGGGCGCTCGACCGCGCGCAGGCGGAGACCGAGGACGCGGGCGGTGTCCGCGGCGTGCTCATCGACATGCGCGACAACGCGGGCGGTCTGCTCGACGAGGCGGTCCGCGTGAGCGACGAGTTCCTCGACGCCGGCGCCATCGTGTCGACGCGAGGCAGGGGAGGCCAGCTCCTCGGCGAGGCGCAGGCCCACCGCGCGGGCACGCGGCCGAGCTGGCCCATCGTCGTCCTCGTGAACGGCTACACCGCCAGCGCGGCGGAGATCGTCGCAGGCGCTCTCCGGGACCACGGCCGCGCCGTGATCGTCGGCACCCGCACGTTCGGCAAGGGCAGCGTGCAGAACGTCATCGAGCTGCCGGACGGAAGCGCCCTCAAGCTGACCGTGGCCCGCTACTTCACTCCGAACGGCACGTCCATCCAGGCGCACGGCATCGAGCCCGACATGATCATCGAGCAGCTCGATCAAGCGCTCCTCTCGGAAGCCGCGTCGACGCGCACCCAGATCCGGGAGGAGAGCCTGCCGGGCCACCTGACGGGCGACGACACCGCCGCCGTCCAGCCCGCCGAGCTCCCGCCGCGCGACACTCCCCGCACAGGCCCGACGCCCGGAGCCGACGGCAGCGCCCCCTTCGCCGACGACTTCCAAGCCCGCATGGCCCACCAGACCCTGCGCGCCCTCATCGCGGCCAATTGAGATGGGGTGCTTCGCCCCCCCGCGGCCCGCACTTGCATTGGGGACACGCCCGAATGCAACCGGTGAGTTGCATTGGGGACAGGTCCCAATGCAACTCGCCGGGGGATCATCGGGGACAGGCCCGCACGATCACGCTCACGCCGCTTCGCGGCCGCCACCGGCCGCGAAGCAAGCGCCCGCCTCGATGGCGACCGCGGCGGAGTGGAGCACGGCCGCGACACGTACCGCGTCGTGCACCTGGTCCTCCGTCAGGCCTCCCTCGAGCACGACCTTCTCGTGCGAGCGCATGCAGGCCTCGCAGCCGTTGATCGCGCTCACCGCCAGGCAGAACAGCTCGAAGTCGGTCTTGTTGGTCGCCGGACGAACCAGCCGGTTCATGCGCAGCCGCGCCGGCTTCTGCGAGTACTCCGGCTTCTCGATGACGTGGCGGAAGCGGTAGTACACGTTGTTCATGGCCATGATGGCCGCCGCGGCGACGCCGTCCTCCACGACCGCCGGCGACACGGCCTTGGCGGCGTCCGCGAGGATCGCGTCACGCAAGAGGGGGTTGCGCGTGGCGATGGCACACGCCACCGCCACGCCCCACATCTGCTCGGGCGACAGGGTTCCTCCCTGCAACACCGACTGCAGGTTGAGCTTCACGTCCCTCGCCGGCTCGGGACACGCCTCGCGGATCCGTTCGATGTTCTCCATGCGGATCCCCCCTCACGCCGCGTCCAGGGTGGGCTGACCCTGGACCCAGTTGCACGGGCACAGCTCGTCGGTCTGGAGCGCGTCGAGCACCCGCAGCACCTCGTCGACGTTGCGGCCGACCGAGAGGTCGTTGACGCTCACCCAGCGGATGACGCCCTGCGGGTCCACGATGTACGTGGCGCGCAGCGGGACACCCTGCTCCGGGTGCAGGACGCCGAGCGCCGTCGACAGCTCGCGCTTGTGGTCCGCCAGCATGGGGTAGGGGAGGTTCCTGAGATCGGCGTGGTCCTTGCGCCACGCCAGGTGCACGTAGTGCGTGTCGGTGCTGACCCCGAGCACCTGCGCGTCGCGGTCCAGGAAGTCCTGGTTCCGCTTGCCGAACCCCGCGATCTCCGTCGGGCAGACGAACGTGAAGTCCATCGGCCAGAAGAAGACCACCTTCCACTTGCCCTCGTAGTGACGGTCCGTGATCTCCTCGAACTCCTTGCCTGGATCGGTGCGCACCACAGCCTGGAGCCGGAACTCGGGGAACCTTTCGCCAACGGTCTTCATTGTGCTTGTCTCCTTTGTATGCGGTCTACGGTTGGACGATGTCTAAGTAATCGAGAAAAAAAGAGAAGAGGGACCTCTCCCCCCTCAGAGCTTCCTCCGGCCGCGCAGGACGACCATGTACTCGCGGACGTCGAACCCCTCGAGCCGCGTCGGGTCCGACACCTCGAGGGCGTCCCACGGCACGTCGTAGATGCGGCCCGACTCGTCGTCGACGAAGTGGTGGTGATCGGCCGTATTGGGGTCGAACACCACCTTGCCCTCGGCCAGCACGAGCGGTCGGATCAACCCCTTTTCCACGAACAAGTTCAAGGTGTTGTACACGGTCGCCCGCGAGATGGCGGGGAACCCGTCGCGGACCCGCGCGAACACCTCGTCGGCGGACGGATGGTCCTTGGTGGACAGGACGTACTGCGCGACCGCCAGCCTCTGGGCCGAGGCCTGGATGCCGTGGTGGTGGAGCTTGTCCATGACGTCCGGGGTCACGGTTCTTAGACTAGGTCTAAAACCAGACGCCGTCAAGCCCGTTCGTCACTCCGCCGCGTCCACCGCATCCACCTCGACCGGCCCGGCCGCCTCGTCGCGCCGGATGGAGTAGCGGACGAGCGACCGCAGGATCTCGTTGCGCTCGAGGTCGCCCACGAGCCGCTTGACGTCCTCGTAGATCGACGGGTCGACCAGGAGCCCGCCGACCGTGCCCCGGCCGGCCCGGATGTCGGCGACGATCGCGCGAAGGTCGCCGCTCATCGCGGTCAGGTTGTCGACGATCGCCTCGCCCTCGTCCTCGTAGATGACGTCGTGCAACATGCCGTCGCCCTCGCGCACGTCGCGCATGAGCGTCGCGACCTCGGAAGTGGCGTCGGCCAGGTTCCGGACGAGCCGCTGGCCCTCCTGACCGTAGACGAGCTCGTGGGCGGTCCCGTCCCCCGTCCGGACCTCGTCCACGATGGCGCGCACGCCTCGGGTCGTGCGGGCGAGCTCGGCGCTCGTGTCGCGTGCGCTGCGGATCGTGCTCTCGACCGCGTCGGCCATCTCCGGGTCGCTCAACAGCCGCCGGACCGTGCCGTCCTCCTCGGCCATCATGCGGCTCACCTCCGAGATGTTGCGCATCGTCGCGCGCAGGTCGTTGGCGAACTGCTCCTCGCCGAGCGGCTCGGTCGCACGCTCGAGGTTCTCCACGGTGCTGTGCACCGCCTCGAGGACCTCGCCCGCCTGCGCCATGTACCGCGACAGGTCCTCGGGGCTCTCGCTCGGGATCGTCCCTCCCGGCGGAATCCGCTCGCCCTCGCCCGGCAGGATGTCCACGAGCTTGTCGCCGAGCAGACCCTTGTTCCCGATCGTCGCCATGCTGTCGACCCGAACGAGGTGCGCCGCGTCGTCGATGACCGAGAGCTTGACGAGGATGTCCCCGTTCTCGCGCAGGTCGACGTCGTCCACGGTCCCGACGTCGACACCCGCGATCCGCACGGGGCTGCCCGACCGCAGCCCGCCCACCTGGTCGAACACCGCCTGGTACTGCGTCTTCGCGCGGAATACGGCGCGCTGGTTGCCGAGGACGAACGCCACCGACCCGCCGATCGTCAGGGCGATCATCACGAACAGCCCCACCTTGAGCTCGGTCGCGCGGCTTCGTTTCATCGTCAGCCCCCGTACCGCAAGAGGTGCTCGGTGGAGTCGTCGTCCGGGGCGATCCCGTGGATGAAGTTCCGCACCTCGGGCAGGTCGCTCTTCCGGATCTCGTCCGGGGTACCCTGGAAGATGCGGTGACCCTCGTGGATCATCGCGATGCGGTCGCTGATGGTGAATGCGCTCTGCATGTCATGCGTGACCACGACCGAGGTGACGTCCAGTCGCTTCTTGAGGTCCAGGATGAGGTTGTTGATGCGGGTCGTGTTGATGGGGTCGAGCCCCGTCGTGGGCTCGTCGTATAGCAGAACCTCGGGCCGCACGGCGATCGCCCGGGCCAATCCGACCCGCTTCTTCATGCCCCCCGACAGATCCGCGGGGGCCATGTGCTCGATCCCGGGCAGGCCCACGGCGGCCAGGGACTCCCCCACCCGCTCGTCGATCTCGCTCTCGGTCATCTTCAGGTGCTCGCGCAGCCCGTACGCCACGTTCTCGCGGACCGAGAGCGAGTCGAACAGGGCCGCGCCCTGGAAGAGCATGCCGATGCGGCGCCGGACGCCGACCATGTCGCGCTCCGACAGCCCGACGAGCTGCTGACCATCGAACTCGATGGACCCCGCGTCCACGTCGAGCAGGCCGATCAGCATCTTCAGCATGACGCTCTTGCCCTGGCCCGAGCCGCCGATGATGGTGAGCGACTCGCCGCGGTAGATGTCCACGTCGAGGCCCCGGTAGACTTTTTTCGGCCCGAAGCTCTTCCGGACGCCGCGGAACTCGATGAGCGCCACGGCGCCTACTCTAGACCCAGCTTTCCAGCCTAGCCACCTCCGGTATGATCCGCCCATGGCCCGGCGCGCCCCCTTCGCAGCGGCAGTCGCGGTCCTCGCCCTGGCCGCCCTCCGGCCCGGCGAGGCCGCGGCTCAGGAGCACTCGAGCGTTCGCTTCGACGTCCACGGCACGGTGGGCTGGTACCGTGACCTCGGGGTAGGCTTCCGCGCCGACATACCCGTTCTGTCGGAGGGGATCGCCGACGGCACCGACGACGACCTCCGCATCACCCTCGGGTTCGACGCGCTGTGGTTCTACCACCACGATGGCTTCGGCTTCTATCCGGTCGCCGCGTTCCAATGGAACTTCTACCTGAGCAGCGAGTGGTCCATCTTCCCCGAGGTGGGAGCGGTGCTGCTGTTCGGCACGTACGAGCACTACTGGCGTACGTTCATCGCGCCTTCCATCAGCTTCGGCGCCCGATGGCACTGGAACGAGCGCAACGCATTCCTCATGCGCATCAACTGGCCCACGGGGCTGCACCTCGGCATCACGTTCTGATCGCGCTGCTCGCCGTGGTCGGTTCGGGCTGCTCGGACGGCGGCCTGTCGCCGAGCCGCGCGACCGAGCTCGCGCGCCCGCACCTCGAGCACTTCGCCGGCTTCGACCGGTGGGCCCGCCGCGCGCTCGAAGGGGACCCGGCGTTCCGGAGCCGGGAGTCGCTGGAGGAGACGCTGTTCGCCCCCGTGCGGCGGGAAGGCCGGGTGTCCGCCGTCTGGATCACGCGCCGCTCCCCCGATCGGCAGCTCGTCTTCGGGCACCTCGACGCGCTGCCGAAGGGGCTCACGTGGGTGCGCGTCCGACACGAGCCCCTCGGCGAGCTCGAGGTCACGACGTCGAAGGTCCCGGACCCCCGCCGGAGGTTCCGGGAAGGGGAGGCGGATCGCTCGGTCATCGTACGCCGATCGCGGCCCGGAGCCGACGGCGCGGCCGTGGTCGTGACCGTCGCGTACCGCGCCGATTCGACGGATGACGACTGACCGGCCTTCGTCTACAGTGGCCGCTCTTGGAGGGACTGCCATGACAGCACGGACGATTCTCACCGCCGCCCTCTGCGCCGCCGCGCTGACCGCCTGCTCGAAGCCCGAGCCGGTGAACCAGACGCACCAGGGGCGCCTCGAAGAGGGAGACCAGGTCCTCGAGCAGGACAACTCGCTCTACGACGAGTACACGTTCCGCGCCGACGAGGGCTGGAACATCTCCATCGCCATGAACAGCGGCGAGCTCGACACCTACCTTCACCTGATCGGGCCCGACGGGGACACCCTCGCGCAAAACGACGACGTCGCCTCGGGCAACACCAACTCTCAGGTCACGGCGACGGCGCCGAAGGCGGGCGAGTACACCGTGCTCGCCAACTCCCTCAGCAGCGGCGAGGCGGGCGCTTACACGCTGACCATCAGCGCGCAGCCCGCCCAGTAGTCGGAGGTCGCCGGCGCGATGTGCGGCTTCACCGGGCTGGTCTCGAAGTCGGAGGTCGCTCCCGAGATCCACGTCGCGCTTCAGGCCCTGCAGCACAGGGGTCAGGACTCGGCGGGTGTCGCCACGATGGCGGGCGACGGCCGCCGGTTCCACATCCGTCGTGGCCTCGGGACCGTCACCCAGGCGCTCGGGCCCGAGGCGCTCGCCTCGCTGAGCGGCCCCATCGGGGTCGGGCACGTGCGGTACCCGACGATCGGCCGCGGCATGCTCGAGGATGCGCAGCCGTTCTTCTACCGGCAGCCCGGCATCCTGATGGCCCACAACGGCAACGTCACCAACTACGAGGAGCTCCGGGAGGGGCTGCTCGAGCGCTCGATCCACCTCTTGTCGCACTGCGACGTGGAGCCCGCGCTCTGCGAGCTCGCCGACGCGCTCGTCCGGCTGCGCCCGGCGCGCCACACGCTCGAAGACGCGGTCTCGGCGCTCCGCGAGATGCAGCGTCGGGTGCGTGGCAGCTACTCCATCGTCGCTGCCTTGATGCTCGACGAGGTACCGACCCTCGTCGTGGTCCGCGATCCGAACGGCATCCGCCCGGCGGTGATCGGCCGGCGCGACGACGGGAGCTGGATCGCCGCGAGCGAGTCGGTCGCGCTCGACGCGCTCGGCTTCCGCGCCGTCGACGAGCCCTCCTGCGGTGAGGCCGTCTTCTTGCGCGCCGGCGAGGAGCCGGAGCGCCGCCAGCTCGAAGCGGCCGAGCCCGCCCCCTGCGTCTTCGAGCACATCTACTTCGCGCGACCCGACAGCGTCTCGAACGGGCGGAGCGTCTACGAGGTGCGGCTCGAGCTCGGCCGCGAGCTGGCCCGTCGGGTACGCGCGGCCGGCATCGAGGCCGACGTCGTCGTCCCGGTGCCCGACACCGCTCGGCCGGCGGCGACCACGCTCGCCGAGGAGCTGGGGCTCCCGCTGCGGGAGGGGTTCATCAAGAACCGCTACAGCGGGCGCACGTTCATCATGCCGGACGCGCTCACGCGCAACCAGGCCTTGCGCCTCAAGCTCAACACGCTCCCCTGCGAGATCCGAGGCCGGCGGGTCCTCCTCGTCGACGACTCGATCGTCCGCGGCACGACCTTGCGCCGCGTGATCGGGCTCGTGCGGGACGCGGGCGCCGCGTCCGTGCACCTGTCCATCCACGCCCCGCCGGTCCTGCACCCGTGCTTCTACGGGATCGACATGTCCACCGAGGAGGAGCTGTTCGCGCGCGCCTTCGAGGGCCCGCTCGAGCAGCTCGAGAAGCAGGCGGCCGAGTCCCTCGGCGCCGACTCGCTCACCTACCTCACGGTCGAGCAGATGGACCGCGCCCTCGGCTCCACACGCCGCTGCGCCGCGTGCTTCGACGGCAACTACCCACAGCCCGTCTCGGACCGCGACCGCGACACCATCGCCGGCGACCGCCGCGCCCGGGCGTGAGCGCGGCGCCGGCTCACTGCGCCGGCGTCGCCGTCGTCGGGCTCCCGGGCGGATCGAGCTCCCGGTCGAAGCGGGCGACCAGTTCTCGGAGCTTGCGCTGCTGCTCGGGGATGTCGCTCGTGACGCCGATGCGGACCTGCGCGATCTCGGCCGCGAGCTGTGCCAGCCCGCCCTCCGGCTCCGTCTCGTCGAGCTGCTGCGCCGCCGCCCGGACGTGCCCCTCGGCGATGCCGAAGTTCTGCTCCCCCACGGCGACCTCGGCCTGGGCGAGACGGCGCCGCGCCTCGAGGAGCGCCGCCCGCTCGGCTCGCTCCTCGAGCTCGCCCATGCCCCTTCGCCCCACGATCCACCCGGCGCCGAACGTGATCGACAGCGCGAGCATCGCGACGCCCACCACGATGAGCCACTTCCGGAACCGAGAGCGCTTCTTGGGAGCGGTCTTCGCGTCGTCGCTCGCGGCGGGCTTCTGTGCGTCGGCCATGGGGGCTCAGTCTAGTAGAAACCGCTTCGCCTGTTCGGGATCGAGCGTGATCAGCTCGCGGTCGGGGTCGGTGGTCGGGCCGACGCGCGTGCGTCGCTGCTGCATCGCGATCGTGGGGCTGTCGGCGAGGACCGCGAAACCGCGGCAACCGGGCAGCTCGGCGGCGACGCGCTTCAAGGCCCCGAGCATGGCGACCGCGTCCCCCTCGAGCGGGAAGAGGCCGCGCAGGTCGAGGAACACCTTGAACGGCTCGCCGCCGGTGGCCTCGAGCGCCTCGGCGTGGGCGCCGGCCAGGTCCCGCAGCTGCGTCGCGGAGACGTGGTCGGTCAGGCGGATGGAGAGCCGCCGGTCGTCAGGCTCGAACTCGACGCGCCACATAGCCCCAAAGGCCGTCGCTACTGGACGGCCTGCAGGTTCTCCATGTGGATGATCTTCCAGCCCTCGGTTTCGCTCACCGTGCAGCCGACGATCTTCGCGGACCCGGACGTGAACCGCGTGCACTGTGCCGGGTCGAGCCCGAGACCGGTCGCGAGCGACTCGTCCTCGCTGCCGGGCACCATCTGCGCCTGCGACCGGTTGGCGTCGGTGAAGGCGTCGATGGTGTTGTCGTCGACCTGGCAGGCGATCCCCTGGAGCTGCGCCGCGACGCCGGAGTGGAGGTAGCTCGTGGTGCCGGCGCCCGAGGGGTCGGCCGTGCAGCTCATCTTGATGCCGCCGAGCGCGAAGGTCAGCGGGAAGCGGGCCGCCTCGGCCTGGAAGGAGCTGCCGAGCTCGTTGGCGCCCTCCTCGGCCGCGCTGCACACCAGCCAGCCGCCGACCACGCAGCCGATGATGGAGAAGAGCAGGCACCCGAGCCCGATGAAGAGGAGAGGCTTCTTGCTCTTCTTCGGCGGCGCCGCGGCCGGGCCGCCGCCGCCTCCCGGAGGACCTCCGAACCCACCGCCGCCTGCTCCGGGCGGTTGGCCGAAGCCGCCCGACGACGGCTGCTCACCGAACCCGCCCGCCGGCTGCGCGGGCTGCTGCCCGAAGCCGCCGGAGGAGGGCTGCTCCCCGAACCCGCCCGCCGGCTGCGCGGGCTGCTGCCCGAAGCCGCCCGACGACGGCTGCTCCCCGAAGCCGCCCGACGCCGGCTGCGCGGGCTGCTGCCCGAAGCCGCCCGCCGCCGGCTGCGCGGGCTGCTGCCCGAAGCCGCCTGCCGCCGGCTGCGCGGGCTGCTGCCCGAAGCCGCCTGCCGCCGGCTGCGCGGGCTGCTGCCCGAAGCCGCCTGCGGCCGGTTGCGCGGGCTGCTGCCCGAAGCCGCCGGACGCCGGTTGCGCGGGTGGCTGTCCGAAGCCGCCGGACGGGGCCGCCGGCCCCTGCCCGAACCCTCCCGCCGCGGGAGGCGGAGGCGGCGCGGACCTCGGCGCGCTCGGGGCCGGCGGTGCGGCCGGCGGCGCGCCGGGAGGGGTCATGGGGCCGAGCATCGTCTTCTGGAACGCCATGTTCTGCTTCGACTGGGGCGACCCGGCCTGGACCGGTCCCCCCGCAGGTGGCTGCGGCGCTCCGGGCCCTGGCGGCGCTCCGGGCCCGGGCGGCGGGGGCGCGTTCACCCCGCTCATCATCATGGTGCCCTTGAACTTGCCGGCGCGGCCGCCGGCGGGCTTGAGCTCGGTCCCGCACGAGACGCACTTGGTGGCGGAATCGGTGTTGGGCTTGCCGCAGTTCGGACAGAAGACGCTCACGTGAATCCCTCCGGAGCTTCCCGGTCGAAGGCCCGCGTACCCTACCGGGTCGGGCCGGGAATTGGAAAGAGGGTTTCGCCTACTTTGTCGCGGACCTGCGCTCCCACCGTGGGACGTCTCGGGATGCCCCAGCGCTCCTTGACAGGATGCGTGGCCCAGCCTAGCGTCCGCGTCGCCTCGGAGCCGTATTTCGCGGCCCGCCTGCGCCTTCCGCGCCCGGATCCCGTCGCCTCGGGAGCCGCGGTGCCCGACCCCACCGCACCATGGCATTCGCACTCAGCCCCGAACGCGAGAAACAGGTCGAGGAGCTCTTGACCCGCTATCCGACGAAGCGGGCGGCGCTCATCCCCCTCCTGTGGCTCTGCCAGCGGCAGAACGGCTGGATCAGCCCGGAGGTCATCGAGTACGCGGCGCGCCGGCTCGATCTCTCGACGGCGGTGGTCAAGGGGGTCGTGACCTTCTACACGATGTTCCACGAGCGCCCGGTGGCCCCCAACGTGGTGTGGGTCTGCCGCACGCTGTCGTGCGACCTGCGGGGCGGCAAGGCCATCCAGGAGCACCTCGAGAAGCGCTTCGGCTGCCACGCGGGCGAGACGAGCACGGACGGCAAGTTCACGCTCCTCAAGGCCGAGTGCCTCGCCGCCTGTGGTCAGGCCCCCATGGTGCAGATCAACGACGACTACTTCGAGGACCTGACCATCGACACGCTCGACCGGCTCCTCGACGAGATCGCCGGCAAGACGGCCGCGCCCGCCGCGAAGGCCGAGGAGCGCTGACGCCATGGACTTCGAGCCCGTCCTCACCCGACGCTACGGCATCCCGGACAGCCACACGATCGCGGTGGCCGAGCAGAACGGCGTCTACAAGGTCGCGCGCAAGGCGCTGACCACGATGAAGCCCGACCAGGTCAAGGAGGAGGTCAAGAAGGCCGCCATCCGCGGCCGCGGCGGCGCCGGCTTCCCGGCGGGGGTCAAGTGGGGCTTCCTGAACCCGCAGCCCGGCGACGAGGTCTACCTCGTCGTCAACGGGGACGAGTCGGAGCCCGGGACGTTCAAGGACCGCACGATCATGTGGAACGATCCCCACCGGTTCCTCGAGGGGATCCTGATCGCCTGCTACGCGATCGGCGCGCACAAGTGCTGGATCTACGTCCGCGGCGAGCTCTCGCGCTGCATCGAGCGGATGGACCAGGCGATCGCCGAGGCGCGCGCCAAGGGCTACATCGGCCCGCGGCCCTTCGGCGTGAGCCACTCGATCGACGTGTGGACGCACTCGGGCGCGGGCGCGTACATCTGCGGCGAGGAGACGGCGCTGCTCAACTCGCTCGAGGGCCGGCGCGGCGAGCCGCGGCTCAAGCCGCCGTTCCCGGCCGTCAAGGGCGCGTTCGGCATGCCCACCATCGTCAACAACGTCGAGACGATCACGCAGGTCGCCGACATCCTCGAGATGGGCGGTGAGGCCTGGAACGAGCTGAGCCGCCTCGCCCCGAACGACGGGGGCACGCGCCTCTACGGCGTGAGCGGACACGTCAAGAAGCCCGGCATCTACGAGGGGCCGGTCGGGATCACCCTGCGCGAGCTCATCTACGACCTCGGCGGCGGCATGCTCGACGACTCGCGGCCGCTCAAGGCGGTCATCCCGGGAGGCTCCTCGACCCCCGTGCTCCGCCCCGACCACGAGGTCCACGCGCCCGACCAGGCGCACCCGCTCCACGCCTGGCACGGCAAGAGCGAGATCGACGTGCCCATGGGCGTCGACACCTACCGGGCGCTCGGCACGATGCTCGGCACCACCTGCGCCATCGTCATGGACTCCTCGGTGAGCATGGTCGAGGCCTGCCGGAACCTCATGCGCTTCTACGCGCACGAGTCGTGCGGGCAGTGCACCCCGTGCCGAGAGGGGACCGGCTGGCTCATCGACCTGCTCGACGGCCTGGCCGAGGGCCGCGGCGAGCCGGAGCACGTGGCGAGGCTGGTCGACGTCGCCAACAACATGATGGGCAACACCATCTGCGCCTTCGCCGACGGCACGGCCATGCCCATGCTGGGCTTCATCCGCAAGTTCCGAGAGGAGTTCGAGGAGGCCGCGAAGAAGGGCCTCGGCGACTCGCGGCTCGACGCCTCGGTCCGCGACCTGCTCTCCGGGAGGGCCGCCTGATGGGCACCGCGGGCGATCTGCTGTTCCTCGTCTGTGCCGGCTTCGCGCTCGGCGCGGCCGTCGCGACCGTCACGCTCAGGAACCCGCTGCGCGCGGCGGTGGCGCTCTTGGTCCACATCGTCGCGCTCGCGGGCCTCTACCTGACCCTGAACGCGCATCTGCTCGCCGCGCTGCAGCTCCTCGTGTACGCCGGCGCGGTCGTCGTCCTGTTCGTCTTCGTGATCATGCTCATCGGGCCGACGGCGGCGATCTCGAGAGGCCCGGTCAAGGGGGTCCTGATCCGGACCGCCGGCATCGCGCTGATGTCGCTCGTGACGGTGGCCCTCGCGTTCACGATGATCGACGTCGCGGCGCCCTACGTCGCCATGCCGCCCTGTCCGCCCGAGATGGGCGCCGAGTGCGGCCAGTTCGGCGGAGTCGAGGCGCTCGGACGGGCCATCTACGTCGACTCGCTCGTTCCGTTCGAGTTGGTCGGCGTCCTATTGCTGGTGGCGATCATCGGCGCCATCGCGGTGGCGCGGGGCCGGAGCGCGGCCGAGATCGCGCAGGCGCGCAAGCGGCGCGAGGAGCGGGAGCTCGAGGCCGCGCACGAGCGCGCCGAAGAGAAACGGCTCGCGGCCGAGGTCGCCGCGCACGGCGGGCACTGACCGGGAGGGACGGATGGACATCGGTCTCGGCGAATACCTGGCGCTCGCGTCGATCCTCTTCGGGATCGGCGCGGTCGGCTTCCTCACGCGCCGCAACGTCCTGATCCAGCTCATGAGCATCGAGCTGATGCTCAACGCCGTCAACGTGGTGCTCATCGCGTTCAACCGGTACCTGCCGGAGAACCACACGGGCCAGGTGTTCGCGTTCTTCGTCATCGCGGTAGCGGCCGCCGAAGCAGCAGTAGGGCTGGCGATCGTCATCAGCCTGTTCCGCGTCAAGAAGACGGTGCAGTCGGACCAGGCGGATCTGCTGAAGCACTAACCAGAGGGCTCGCATTGGAACAGGTCTTCTACGAGCGGGCGCTGATGTGGATCGTGCTCCTGCCTCTGGCGGGGGCGATCATCAACGGCCTCGCCGGACGGTTCGCCCACAAGAAGCTGGTGGGCGCGGTCGCGGTCGGCACGGTGGCGCTCGCGTTCGTCTTGGCGGTGCTCGCGTTCGTCCACCTCGTGGGCATGAAGGGGGGCGACGACGGCGCCCGGCTGACCCACCACGTCTACGAGTGGCTCAGCCTCGGTTTCCCGCGGGGCGACGTCCCGGTGAACGTCTCGTTCGTCATGGACTCGCTGAGCGGGGTCATGACCCTCGTGGTGACCGGCATCGGCCTGCTCATCCACATCTACAGCCTCGAGTACATGGAGGACGACCCGGGGTTCGCCCGGTTCTTCACGTACCTGAACCTGTTCACCGCGTCGATGCTCCTCCTGGTGCTGGCCAGCAACATGCCGCTCATGTTCGTCGGCTGGGAGGGCGTCGGCCTGTGCAGCTACCTGCTCATCGGGTTCTGGTGGGAGAACCCCGCCTACGCGGCGGCCGGCAAGAAGGCGTTCATCTACAACCGGGTCGGTGACTTCGGCGTCCTCATCGGGATGTTCCTCCTGGTCACCACCATCGGTTCCTTCGAGCTCGCCGACATCAACGCCAACGCCCGGGAGGCCCTTCAGCCCTTCGTGCTCGGCCGCTGGGAGGTCGCCTCGGTCGCCACCGTGGCCTGCCTCTTCCTCTTCCTCGGGTGCACGGGCAAGAGCGCGCAGATCCCGCTGTTCGTCTGGCTCCCCGACGCGATGGCCGGCCCGACGCCGGTGAGCGCCCTCATCCACGCTGCGACCATGGTCACGGCCGGCGTCTACCTCTGCGCCCGGCTGAGCTCGCTGTTCATCCTGTCGCCGACCGCGATGGCGGTCATCGCGATCGTCGGCGCGCTCACCGCCCTGCTCGCCGCGTCGATCGCGCTCGTCCAGAACGAGATCAAGAAGATCCTGGCCTACTCCACCGTGAGCCAGCTCGGCTTCATGTTCGCCGCGGTGGGCGCGGGCGCGTTCGCGGCGGGCATCTTCCACGTGTTCACGCACGCCTTCTTCAAGGCGTGCCTCTTCCTCGGGGCCGGCGCGGTGATGCACGCCGTCCACGCCCACGGCGACGCGGACATCCGCAAGCTCGGGGGGCTCCGGAAGCACCTTCCGACGGTGCACTGGACGTTCCTCGTGAGCTGCCTCGCCATCGCGGGCGTCCCGCTCTTCAGCGGCTTCTTCTCGAAGGACGAGATCCTCTACGGGGCGCTCCTGTCGACCGGGTACTTCGAGTCGGCGTGGATCGGCTGGTTCCTGTTCGCCGTGCTCGCGCTCGCCGCGACGATGACCGCCTTCTACATGTTCCGCCTCTACTTCCTCACGTTCACCGGGAGCTACCGGAGCGCGGGCGAAGAGGGCGCGAGCCACGGTGACGGTCACGGCTACGCTCCGCACCCGCACCGCCCGCACGGGCGCATCGCCTGGCCGCTCATCGTCCTGGGCACGGGCGCGGTGGTGGTGGGCTACCTCGGGCTGCCCCACGCGCTCCACCTGCCGAACGTCTGGGGCCACTGGCTCGAGACCACGCTCGCCGCGCTCCCCCCGGCGAAGAGGGAGCTGCCGGAGTGGCTGCCGTGGGCGGCGATGGCCGGCGGCACCCTCGCCATGCTCGTGGGTATCGGCCTCGCCTGGACCCGCTACAAGGACAAGACCCCCGAGATCGACGAGGCCTTCGCGGGCACCTCGTTCGGGCGGCTCCTCATGGACAAGTGGCGCGTCGACGAGCTGTACGAGCTGCTCGTCATCCGCCCGTCCCGCTGGATGGCGCGCTTCGCCGGCTACATCGACAAGTACTTCGTCGACTTCCTGCTGACGCGCGCCACGGCCATGGGCGTCCAGGTGAGCGGCTGGCTCTTCACGCGGCTCCAGAGCGGCCTCGTCTTCGCGTACGGCGTCGTGATGGTGGCCGGCCTCGTGGTCCTCGCCTGGTGGTTCATGTACCCGCACCCCGAGGTCGAGGGCGCCGTCCAGGACGGCGGGGTGCGCTGGGTCGCCGCGCGCGGCCTCGGCTACGAGTACCGCTGGGACGTGAACGGCGACGGGCGCTTCGACGTCGAGGAGTGGACCGACCAGCACGACGTCACGACCCGCTACGAGGAGCAGGACTACGTCGGCTACGCGCTCGTGGTCGAGACGCCGCCGCGGGGCCAGGAGGTGCTGCGCCTCGATCCCGAGGGCCGCACCCGGGTGATCCCGGAGCACCTGCTCGGGCGCGGTTGGGAGACCGACGCGGAGGGCAACCGGCGGCCGCCGGCCGCCTCGGTGGACCCGGAGAGCGGCAAGGTCGTCCTGCGCGCGAACGACGCCCACGTCCGCGCTCCGGCGGGCGCGGCCGACGAGGACGGCGTCCTCAGGCTCTCCGCGGGCGACACGGTGCAGGTCGGCGCCGCGTTCATGCGGGTCGCGCCGGTCGCGCGGGCCACGGTCGAGGTGAGGAACGCCTTCGGCAACGTGCGGCCCGCGACGGAGGAGATCGTGCTCGATCCCCGGGTCGGCGGCGAGCGCCAGGCCATGCTGATCGGAGGTGACCGGTGATGGAGCACCTCTTGACGCTGCTCATCCTGATCCCGCTCTTCGGAGCGTTCGGGGTCATGTTCTGGCCGAGGCAGGCGGCCGGCGGCATCCGCTGGTTCAGCGTCCTGGTGATGCTGGCCGAGCTGGGGGTGTCGTTCCTCTTGCTCGAGGCCGACTACTCGGTCGCGGGCTACCACTTCCTCGAGCAGCACGTCTGGGTCGAGAGCCTGGGCATCTCCTACAAGGTGGGCGTCGACGGGATCTCCCTGTGGCTGATCCTCCTGACGACCCTGCTCACGCCCGTCGCGCTCTTCGGCTCGTGGTTGAGCATCGACACGAAGATCAAGGAGTTCGCCGTCGCCTTCCTCTTCCTCGAGGCGGCGATGGTGGGCACGTTCGTCGCGCTCGACCTGTTCCTGTTCTACGTGTTCTGGGAGCTGATGCTCGTGCCGATGTACCTCATCATCGGCGTCTGGGGCGGCCCGGAGCGCGTCTACGCGGCGGTCAAGTTCTTCCTCTACACGATGGTCGGCAGCCTGCTCATGCTGATCGCCATCCTGTACGTGGTCGCGAGCTACGAGGAGCTGGCCGGGAGCTACACCTTCGATCTCGCCGAGCTGAACCGGGTCGTGGTCCCGGAGGGCGCGCAGTACCTGCTCTTCGGCGCCTTCGCCCTGGCGTTCGCCATCAAGGTGCCGATGTTCCCGTTCCACACGTGGCTCCCGGACGCGCACGTCCAGGCGCCCACCGGCGGCTCGGTCATCCTGGCGGCGGTGCTCCTGAAGATGGGCACGTACGGCTTCATCCGCTTCGCGATGCCGCTCTTCCCGCTCGCGGCCCACTACCTCGGCCCGACCATCGCCGTCCTCGCGGTCGTCGGCATCCTGTACGGCGCCTACTGCGCCTGGGTGCAGCGGGACGTGAAGAAGCTGGTGGCCTACAGCTCGGTCAGCCACCTCGGCTTCGTGATGCTCGGCCTGTTCGCGATGAACGGCGCGGGCATCTCGGGCTCCATCCTGCAGATGGTGAACCACGGAATCTCGACGGGCGCGCTCTTCTTGCTCGTCGGCGTCATCTACGACCGCCGGCACACCCGCGACCTCGACGACTTCGGCGGGCTGGCCAAGGTCATGCCCGTCTACGCCACGCTCTTCGTGATCGTCGCGATGAGCTCCATCGGGCTGCCCGGGACGAACGGGTTCATCGGCGAGTTCATGATCCTGAGCGGCACCTTCGCGTCGGAGGCGCTGCACCCGTGGCCCCGCATCTTCGTCATCTTCGCGACGCTCGGCGTGATCCTGGCGGCCATCTACATGCTCCACGCGGTGTTGAAGATGTTCTGGGGCCCCACGAAGAAGGAGAGCGAGGGCCTGCCCGACGTCACCTGGCGCGAGGCGGTCGCCATCGTCCCCCTCGTGCTCTTGGTCTTCTGGATCGGCCTCTATCCGAGGACCTTCCTCGAGCCGATGGACTCCTCGGTCGACCGGTTCGTCTCGCGCTTCCAGGTGAAGCTCATGCAGATCAACGAGGACGACCGCCCGCGCCTGCTCGAGGCGTTCGAGGAAGCCGCGGCCCCGGCCGAGGCGCAGGGCGGCACGCCCGAGGCGCAGGGCGCCACGCCCGACGGAGCGACCGCGGTCCGGGTCGTGGTCCCCGGCGGCGAGGGAGGTGAGCGATGAGCGACTGGCTCGCAGTGACGCCGCTCCTCTGCCTGCTGATCGGCGGGATCGCCGTGATGCTGGTCGACGCCTTCGTCGAGGAGAAGAAGGAGCTGGCGACCCTCTCCACGGTGGTGTTCCTCGTGGCGGGCGGGAGCGCAGTCGGGCTCTGGCTGGCCGAAGGGCCCCCGCCGGTCGCCGAGGCGATCTCGACCTATCTGGCCACCGACCGGATGGCGCTCTTCTTCGACATCGTCATCTGCGGCGGCGCGGCCTTCAGCGCGATGCTCGCCGGCGGCTACCTCCGCGAGCACGACCTCGAGCGGGGCGAGTTCTACGTCCTGCTGATCTTCAGCACCTTCGGAGCGATGGTGCTCGCGCGCGCGATGGACCTGCTCACGGTGTTCATCGGCCTCGAGACGATGTCCCTCGGCGTCTACGCGCTCGTCGGGTTCCGCCGCACGAGCGCGCGCGCGACCGAGGGTGCGCTCAAGTACTTCCTGCTCGGCTCGTTCGCGGCCGCGCTGCTCCTGTTCGGGAGCGCGCTCCTGTACGGCGGGACCGGCACCACCAACCTCGCCGGGATCGGCGCGGCGATCGTGGGCGGGGAGGCGGAGCTGCGGCTCGTCCTGCTCGGCATGCTGCTCGTCCTGGTCGGCCTCGCGTTCAAGGTGAGCGCCGTGCCGTTCCACATGTGGACTCCCGACGCCTACGAGGGCGCCGTCACGCCGGCGACCACGTTCATGTCCGTCGCGGTCAAGGCGGCTGCCTTCGCGATCCTCGTGCGGGTGCTCCTCGTGAGCTTCGGCGACGAGCTGAGCGCCAGCGCGCAGGCGGGCTGGCCGCCCGTCGTCGCGGGCCTCGCCGCCGTGACCATGCTCTACGGCAACGTGGCCGCCATCGTGCAGTCGAGCGTCAAGCGCATGCTCGCGTACTCGTCCATCGCGCACGCCGGCTACGCGCTGGTGGGCGTGGCCGCGGCCCAAGAGGTCGGCGAGACCGCGGTGAGCGCCGTCCTGTACTACATGATGGCGTGCACCGTCTCGAACGCCCTGGCGTTCGGCTCGCTGATCCTGATGGGCTCGCGCGGCAAGGAGGCGGTGAGCTACGAGGACCTGGCCGGCGTCGGGCGCCGCCATCCGATGGCCGCCCTGCCGTTCGTGATCGGCGTCCTGTCGCTCCTCGGCCTGCCCCCGACGGCCGGCTTCTTCGGCAAGTACTACGTGTTCAACGCGGCCGTGCAGGCCGGCGGCGGCATGGTCTGGCTGGCCGTCCTCGGCGTCCTGACGAGCGCCGTCGGCGCCTACTACTACCTGCGCGTGATCGTCTTCATGTTCATGAAGCAGCCCGCCGCCGGTGCGCCGGCCGCCGTCCCGATGCGCTCCGGCTACGTCGTCGCCGCGCTCCTCATCAGCACCTACTTCGTCTTCCGCATGGGCATCGCCCCCGGCGCCTACCTCGAGATGGCGCTGAGCGCCGCCGGCCTCACCTAGACAGCGTCGATCAGACGAAGCACCGCCCGTCGCCGCGGTAGGTCGGCACCTCGTCGATGACCCGGCCGTTCGACAGCAGCACGAGCGTGCGAAAGCGCTCGCAGAGCTCTCCCGCCTTGGCGTGCCGGAAGAAGACCGGGTCGCCCAGGCCCGGGCGGGCCCGCCCCCGGATGCGCACGGGCGTCTGCACCTCGCCGGCGCCCTCGAGCGGCAGCAGCTCCGCCCCTTCCGGAAGGTACGGGCGCGGCAGGCGGTCGGGACCGGCCGCCCCGGAGGCGACGTACCCGCCGCCGTGGCACGTCACGATGTCGGCCGTCGGGCGGCGCGTCACCGGGAGCGCGAAGCCGGCCGCCGGCAGGTGGAGGAACCCCGCGTAGTCGTCGAAGAGCCCGGGCGAGAAGAGGCCCGAGCCCGCGGTCGCTTCGGTGACGACCGGATCGGCCGCCGTGCTCTCGAGGCTCCCCGTGCCGCCGCCGTTCACGAAGCGCACCGGCAGGCCCTCCCTCCGGAGCGCCTCCACCGCGTCCCGCCTGCGGAGCGCGACCTCGCGCGCCGACCGCCGCTTCAGCAGGCGGATCACCGCGTTCGCGGCGCGCCTCTTCGGCACCGCGTCCGGCACACCGGCGATCTGCGCCTCGTAACCCATGAGCCCCTCGAGCCGGAGCCCGCCCGTGTCGGCCACGCGCCGCGCGAGCGCGACGAGCGCGCCCGCGTCGCGGATCGGTGAGCGCCGCACGCCGAACCACAGCCCGGGCAGCCGCGTCGAGACGTCCAGGTCGATGCACACGCCGAGCGTCACGCCGTGACGCCGCGCGACCGCGCCGAGGCGCTCGACGTGCACCGGGTCGTCCACCATCAGCGTGATCGACCGGCCACGCCCGACCTCTTCGCACACGGCCGCGAGCTCGCTCTCCTCGAGCGTGGGGTAGGCGACGAGCAGGTCGTCGAAGCCGTGCTCCGCGAGGAACGCCGCCTCGCCGGCCGCGAAGCACATGAGCCCGGACCAACCGCCGAACGAGCCGACCCGCTCGAGCAATGCCCGGCACCGCACGGACTTGGTCGCGACCCGGAGCGGCCGCCCGCGCGCGCGCAGCACGAGGTCGCGCGCGTTCCGATCGAAGAGGTCGAGATCGCAGTACGCCAGGGGAAGCCGAATCCCCCGGAGCGCGTCGCGGTACTGCTCCCAGCTCCGACTCATCGCCGTGTACGTGGAGCCCTAGCCCCCTCGGGTGCCATAAGCTACAACGGCAGCCGTGAGCAAGTGGACGACGTTCGGAGCGTGCGTCGCGGTCCTCGCGATGGGTTGCGGGAGCTGCGGCGCGAGCCAGCCCGAGGGCGAGCAGGCCGCGTCCGCGCCGCCGGAGGCACCGCCGCTCGGCGTCGTGGAGGGCGTCGTCCGGCTCCCCGACGGCGCCGAGCTGCCGTCCTATCCGCGCGAGGTCGACGCCCGCCGCCCGCCGCCGCCCGAGTCCTGCACGCCCGCGCGGGTGGTCGACCGGCAGCCCGTCCGGCTCGGCGAGGGGCGCGGTCTCGGCGGCGTGCTGGTCGCCGCCGCGGAGTTCGACGCCGAGGTCCCCCACGAGCCCGAGACGCGGCGCGTGGCCATCCGTGACTGCCGGCTCGATCCTCCGTTCCTCGTGGCGACGCGCGGCGACACGCTCGAGCTGAAGAACGAGACGGACTACCCGTTCATGCCCGTGATGGGCGGCGGCGGGCTCGCGCAGGCGCTCCTCGCGGACCAGACCCGCTCGTTTCCGCTCGACCAGGGCGGCGTCAAGACCTTGTCCTGCACGTTCGCGGCCGCCTGCGGCCGCACGGACGTCGTCGTCCTGTACCACCCGTTGCACACCGTGACGTCCGACGCGGGCCGGTTCCGCCTCGAGGTCCCGGCGGGCGAGGAGCTCGAGGTGCACGCCTGGCATCCGCTGTTCCAGGAGGCGTCGGCCACCGTGACGGTCGCGGCGGGCGAGACGCGCCGAGTCGAGCTCGAGCTCGTCCCCTCGTCGCCACCGGAGCCGGCCGCGCCGCAGCCGGCCGAGGGAGACGAGCCGCAGCAGCCGGAGGACGACTCCGAGACGCTGTTCTGACCGCCTCGGCTCTCGTGCTCCCGCCTGCTGCCGTGGAGGCGAGGCCGCCGCCGAGGTATGCTGCCGACCCGCATGGCTCCCCGACGCATCGTCCAACCGACCGAGACGTGCGCGATCCGGGTGGACGGCGAAGAGGTGCGGGCCGTGCCCGGCGAGCCGGTGGCCGTGGCGCTCGCCGCCGCGGGCCGGCTCGTGCTCGGCCGGAGCGTCAAGTACCACCGGCCGCGCGGCGCGACCTGCTACGCGGGCGAGTGCGACGGGTGCCTCATGCGGGTGGACGGCGTGAGCAGCGTCATGACGTGCACCCTGCCGGCCCGCGAGGGCATGGTGCTCGAGACCCAGAACGTGGTCGGCAGCGCGCGCCACGATCTGCTGGCCGCGACCGACTGGTTCTTCCCGGACGGGATGGACCACCACCACATGTTCACCTGGTCGAAGGCCGCCAACCGGATGATGCAGAAGGTGGCCCGGCGCATCGCCGGCATCGGCAAGCTGCCGTCGGGCGTCGCCGGCCCGGTCGCGCCGCGCGAGCTGTCGTGCGAGCTGCTCGTCGTGGGAGGCGGCCCGACCGGGCTCGCCGCGGCGGCCGAGGCGGCGCGGGCGGGGCTCGACGTGGTCGTCGTAGACGAGGGCCTGCAGATGGGAGGGCACCTCGCCTTCCTGCCCGGCGACGTCGAGGACGACCGCCACGGCGAGGGGCCGGCCCGGGACCTCGCCCGGCGGCTCGCCGACGAAGCCCGCGCTTCGGGCGCGACGCTGCTCGCGTCGTGCTCGGCCGTGGGCGTCTACGACGCGCGGAACTCCGAGCGGGGCGCCACCGAGGGCGCGCCCGAGCACACCGTGCTCGCCGTCACCGAGGAAGGCTCCCTCCTCGTGCGTCCCGCGCGGCTCGTCGTCGCGACGGGCGTCCACGAGGGCGCGTCCGACGTGCCGGGCAACGACATCCCCGGCGTCCTCGGGGTCCGCGCCGCGGCGCGCCTGCTCGCCCACGGCGTCCTGCCGGGGGAGCGCGTGGCGCTCTGCGGCCGCGGGCACTGGGCCGAAGCGGTGGCCGGGGCGCTCCGCGCGCACGGCGCACAGGCGCTCGGTCCGTTCCCGCTCGAGTCGGTCCGCCGCGTCCGCGGTCGCTCGGCCGTCAAGGGCGTGGACGTCGCCGGCGAGGACGGCGCCGAGCAGCGGATCGCGTGCGACGCGGTGGCCCTGTCCGGCCCGCGGAGCGGCGCCTACGAGATCGGCGTGCAGGCCGGGGCCGAGGTCCGGTTCGACGGCGACGGCTTCGTCCTCGGGGCGGCGGCCGAGGACGGCGCGACCGCGTCCTCGTTCGTGCGCGCCGTCGGCCAGTGCGCGGGCGTCCGGGAGCTGCCTCTGGGCCTGCGCCAGGCGCGCGCGGCGGGCCGCGCCGTCGCGGCCGAGGTCCGTGGAGGGGCGCGTGGCTGACAAGACCTTCGTCTGCCGCTGCGAGGACGTGACCGTGCGCGACGTGCAGGACGCCGTCGAGCAGGGCAACCGGGATCTCGAGTCGGTCAAGCGCTACACCGGCTTCGGGACCGGCTGGTGCCAGGGCAAGCAGTGCGTCGCGCTCTGCGCCCGGCTGCTCGTGAAGCTCGGCGGCGAGCCCCCCGCCGCGCCGATCACCCCGCGCCCGCCGCTTCATCCGGTGCCGCTCGCGCTGCTCGCGCGCCTCGCCGAAGACGAGGAGGAGCCGGTGTGACCGGGGCGCTGCCCGAGGAGGCGAACGTCGTCGTCGTCGGCGGCGGGATCATGGGGCTCGCGACCGCCTTCGAGATGGCGAAGCTCGGCGTCGAGCGCATCGTGGTCCTCGAGAAGGGCTACCTGTGCAGCGGCGCCTCGGGGCGCAACGGGGGAGGCGTCCGCGCGCAGTGGTCGAGCGCGGAGAACATCCGCCTGATGAAGGAGTCCATCCGCATCTGCGGCGACTTCGCGACGAAGATGCGCATCAACGTGTGGTTCCGGCAGGGCGGCTACCTCTTCCTCGCCCGGAGCGAGCGGATGGCCCGGAAGCTCGAGGAGTCGGTGCGGCTGCAGCGCGAGCACGGGCTGCCGACGCGCATGGTCGACGCCGCCGAGGCCAAGAAGCTCGTCCCCGAGCTCGACGCGAGCCGCGTCGTCGCCGCGAGCTACAACCCCGACGACGGCGTGGTGTTCCCGTGGCCCTTCGTCTGGGGGTACGCGCGCGCGTGCGAGCAGCAGGGGATCGCCGTGCACACCTTCACGGAGGTGACGGCCCTCGAGACCGAGGGGCGCCGGATCACCGGCGTGGTCACGCCCCGCGGCCGCGTCCGTACGCCGCTGGTCCTGAACGCCGCGGGCGCGTGGAGCCCCGAGATCGCGAGGCTCGTCGGGATCGAGCTCCCGAACCACCCCCACCGCCACGAGATCTGCGCGACCGAGCCGCTCAAGCCGTTCCTGCGCCCGTTCGTGGGCGACCTCGCGAGCGGCCTGTACTGCTCGCAGTCGATGCGCGGCGAGATCGTCGGCGGGATCAGCAACGCCAAGGTCCCCGAGGGGCTCGACCAGGACAGCTCCCTCCGGTTCCTCGGCCTGTACGCGCGCGCGCTCACGCGCACCATGCCGATCCTCGGCGGCGTCCGGGTGCTGCGCCAGTGGTCCGGGTGCTACGACATCACGCCCGACGGAAGCCCGATCGTCGGGCACGTCGACGAGCTGGACGGGTTCGTCCAGATGTGCGGGTTCATGGGCCACGGCTTCATGATCGCGCCCGTCATGGCGCGCCTGATGGCCCGCTACCTCACCGGCCAGCCGGACGCCGAGCGCGAGCTGTTCGACAAGTGGAACCCGAGGCGCTTCCGCGAGGGCAGGCTGCTCGAGGAGACGATGATCCTAGGGTAGGGCGTCGAAGGCGTTCTTCCACGCCCGGAACCGCCCGCCCTCCCGGACGGCCTCGCGCACCGCGCGCCCCTCGGCCATGCCGCCCTGCGCGAGCACCCACTCGACCCAGGCCCACCGCGCGCTGGTCGAACGGACGTCCACGCGCCCCTTGACGCCGCGGCGCAGGAGCCGGAGGCGGCGCTCGACCACGTCGATCCCCGGGAAGGGCAGCTCGTCGAGGGGCGTGTTGCGCTTCGAGACGAAGGGCGCGATCCCGATCGAGACGGGGGCGATCCGCGAGAGCTCGACCGACAGGCGGATGAGCTCCTCGACGTCCGCGTCCTCTTCGGTCGGGAGCCCGAGGATCATGTAGAGCTTGAGCCGGTCGAAGCCGAGCTCTCGGACCTGCTCGGCGGCGCGGACCAGGTGCTCCTCGCGGCACCGGCGGTCGACCAGGTCGCGCAGCCGCTGGCTCGCGCCGTCCGCGCCGGTCGTCAGCGTCCGGTGGCCGGCGCGGCGGAGCGCGCGGACGAACTCACCTCTCAGCTTGTCGGGCCGGATGGAGCTCAGGCCCACCTCGCGGCCCTCGTCCGCGAGGCGGCTCACCATCTCCGTGATCTTGGGGTGATCGCTGACCGCGGCGCCCACGAGGCCCACCCGCCTGGCGCTCTTCGGGATCCGCTCGAGCACTCGCTCCATCGGCACGACGCGCATGCCGCCGTTGGTGGAGCGCCTCATCACGCAGTACGTGCAGCCGCGCGAGCAGCCCCGCTCGCCCTCGATGAGGAACATGTCCCGGAGCTCGGTGTGCGGCGTCACGATCTGCGCGAAGGCCGGGAGCTTGTCATCGCCGCACGTCCCGAGGGGCGGCAGCCGCTCGCCGTGGATCGACGGGACCCAGCAGCTCGGCACCTCGCGCGCGAGCGCCTCGAGCGCCTCGGCCTTCGAGGCCGCGCCGAACGCGACGTCGAGCGCGGCGTGGACGGTCTCGTCCGCCTCCCCCATCAAGACCGCGTCCACGTACGGCCCGAGCGGGACGGGGTTCGAGAAGGTGAGCGGGCCGCCCCCGAGGACCAGCGGGTGGCGCCCGTCCCGCTCCTCGGCGAGCGCGGGCAGGCCGGCGAGCTCGAGAACCTGCACCACTCCGGCGAGCTCGATCTCGAAGGCGACCGAGAGCCCGATGACCGGGTAGTCGCCGACGGGCCGCTCCCACTCGTACGTGAAGAGCGGGGTGCGTGTGGCGCGGTAGGCCTCGACGTCGTCCGGGAGGAAGGCCCGCTCGGCCGAGCGCCCCGGGACGCCGTTGATCTCCCGGTACATGGTCTGGAACCCGAGGGAGCTCATGGCGACGTGGTAGGGGCTCGGGTACACGAGCGCCACGCGCTCCGGGGCGTCCTTCCGGAGGGTCCCGGTCTCGTCGGCGGCCCGCGCACGCGCGGCCGCCTTGATGAGCGCCGTGCTCGCCATGAGGGCGGGAAAATCTAGAGCCGCCGCGGTGTTACCGCCAGTGCCGGGGCACTAGTCGACGCCCTCGAAGAGGCGGTGCCAGCGGACGCCGTCCTCGTTCGACCAGTAGATGACCAGGGCCTGGCCCTTGACCCGGTCGACCGGCACGACCCCGAAGAACCGGCTGTCGTTCGAGCGGTCGCGGTGGTCGCCCATGATGTAGACGTGGCCCTCGGGGACGGTGACCGGCGGGTGGTTCGACGGCGGGGTGTCGATCGAGTGGCTCGTCCGGTAGGTCGTGTCGCCGAGCGTCTCGCGCACCCACTCACATCCGTTCAGGTCGGGCTCGCGGCGGTCCTCGTGATCCCGGCACTCGCCGGCGCCCTCGTGCGGGACGGCCTCCCCGTTGCGGTACACGACGTCGTCCCGGATCTCGATCGTGTCTCCGCCCACCCCGACCACGCGCTTCACGATGTCGATGTTGTCCGCGGGGCTGCGCACGATGACCACCTCGCCGGGCTCCGGCTGACCCCAGCTCACCGCCGCCTCGGTCGTGAAGGGCAGGAACAGCCCGTACATGAACTTGGCGACCACGACCCGGTCTCCGTTCAGCAGGGTGGGCTCCATCGAAGGCCCCTCGATCTCGAACGCCTCGAAGAGGCCGATGCGGATGATGATCGCCAGAAGGACCGCGCCGCCGATGGTCTTGAGGTTGGCCTTGGTCCGCTCCCAGCGCGTCTCCTTGCTCGCGGCGGGCTTCTCCTTGGCCCGTGCGCCTTCGGGGGCCTTCACGAGCGCACCGTCCGGCCGGGCCGGCAGGCGATGGAGCGGGCGCTTCGCGACGGCGGGCGGCCGAGGGACCCCTCGACCGCCTCGACCCGGGGGGAGTCGCAGGCCTCGCGCAAGCAGAGCATTCGGCGGGCGGCGCCGACCCCACTGGCCGGCCGCGCGTGCGGAAGCTAGAACGGCCCTACTTCGCGGTCAAGCCATGCGCCGCGGAATCCTGGGGAATTTGGCTGTCATGCACGTGCTCGCCCTCGATACCTCCACCTACGTAGGATCGGTCGCCGTGGTGTCCGAGGGAGCGCTCCGGGCAGAGATCAGCGCCCGGGTGCGCGCCAAGCACGGGGAGGTGCTCCTCGGCCATGTCGAGCAGACCCTCGCGATTTCGGGGCTTTGCTTCGCGGAGATCGGTCTCGTCGCCGTGGGGCTCGGGCCCGGCTCCTTCACCGGGACCCGGATCGGCGTCGCCACGGCCAAGGGCCTCGCCCTCGGGGGCGGGGTGCCGCTCTCGGGCGTCGGCTCGCTCCGGGTGCTGGCGCGCGGGCTCGGCGCGGAGGGCGTCGCGGTGCCGATGGTCGACGCGCACAAGGGGGAGCTGTACGTCGCGGCCTACCGCCTGCGGGGTGGCGCGGTCGCCGAGGAGCTCGTCGCGCCGGCGCACGCCCGACCCGACGTGGCGGTGCAGCACGTGCGCGAGGCGATCGGCGACGTGACTCCGGTGGTGTGCGGCGACGGCCTGCGGCAGTACGCCGGCGTCGTGCGCGAGCACTTCGGCGCGTTCGTCGAGGCGCCGCCGGTGTTCGACGTGCCGCGCGCGTCACTGCTCGCGCTCGAAGCGATCGAACGATACGAACGCGACGGAGCGAGCGACCTCGCTGCGATCGAACCGACGTACGTGCGACCGAGCGACGCGACGTTGCCGAAACGGCCACTTCGCATCGATTGAGGTCTTGTCATGTGCGTCGCGCATTTCTAAGGTGCGGCGCATGCCGTCGTTCGACGTCGTCTCCAAGCTCGATCATCACGAAGTCGAAAACGCGGTCCAGCAGGCGAAGAAGGAAGTGCAGACGCGCTTCGACTTCCGCGACACCGGGACCGAGATCGATCGCACCGACGAGGGCATCGTCATCAAAGGCGACAGCGAGGGTCGCGTGGACGCCGCGCGCAAGGTCCTCGAAGAGAAGATGGTGCGACGCAAGATCTCGCTCAAGGCGCTCGACCCGCAGAAGGTCCTGCCCGCCGGCGGCCGGACCTACCGCCAGACGGTCCGCCTGAAGGAAGGCATCGAGACGGAAAAAGCCAAGGAAATCGTCAAGATGCTCAAGGGGACCAAGCTCAAGGTGCAGGCCGCGATCCAGGGCGACCTCGTGCGCGTGAGCGGCAAGAAGCGCGACGAGCTGCAAGAGGCCATCTCGCTCCTCCGGGACGAGGACCTCGGCCTGCCCCTGCAGTTCACGAACTTCCGGGAATGACCGTCGCTACGCGAGCGCGCCCTTGAAGGTGCGCTCGTAGAGGCGGGCGCCGCGCTCCCAGGAGTGGTCGATGGTCATCACCCGGCGGCGCGCCGCGTCGAACGCCTGCTCGCGCGCAAACGCGGCGAGCGCGCGGCGGACGGCTCCGAGCAGGCCCTCGCCCGTCGCCTCGTCGAAGAGGAAGCCGGTCCCCGTCCGCAGCTTGGGATCACAGTCGACGATGGTGTCGGCGAACCCGCCGGTGCGGCGCGCGACCGGCAGCGCCCCATAGCGATGCGCTTGCATCGGGACGAGACCGCAGGGCTCGTGCCGCGACGGGGCGAGCACGAGGTCGCTCGCTCCGAGGACGCGGTGGCGGAGCGAGCCGTCCTCGTCGATCGCGAGCTGCATGCGATCGGGCCACCGCTCCGACAGCTCGCGCAAGACGCGCCCGAGATCGCCGTCGCGGTCGTCCTCGAAGCCCACGACGACCTGGCAGTCGTTGCGCAGGATCTCGGGCGCGACCTTCGCGAACAGGTCGAAGCCCTCGTCCTCGGCCTCGGTCGCCATCATCCCCAGAAGAGGGACATCGCTCCGGACCGGAAGGAGCAATTTCCGCTGTAGATCCGCCTTGCAGCGGGCCTTCCCCTCGAGGTCCATGGGGTCGAACCGGGCCGGGAGCCGCGCGTCGGTGGCGGGGTTCCAGACGGAGACGTCGACGCCGCTCAGGACGCCGCTCAACCGCTCGCCGAGGGCGGCGAACAGGTCCTCGAGCCCGGCCCCGTGCGGCGCGGTGACGAGCTCGCGCGCGAAGGTCGGCGACACGGTGACCACGCGGCGGGCGCGCCGAAGGCCACCGGCGAGCGCCACGAGCGCGCCGCCGTGCTCGAGGTCGGCGCGAAACGCATCGTCGAGCCCCAGCTTCGAGGCGAGGCCGGGATCGAACCGCCCCTGGGACGCCGGATCGAGCACGGTGAGGACCGTCGGCACGTCGAGGTCCCGGGCGGCCTCGATCCGCACCGCCGCGAGCGCCCCCACCCAGCCGTACGCGTGCACCACGTCCGCGCCTCGGGCACGGAGGAGCTGCTCGACCGCCTGCGCGAACAGCCCGGCGCGAAGGGCGACGTCCGCTTCGGTGCCGTCGCCCATCGCGTCTGCCGCGTGGAACACCTCCTCGTGGCCGATGAAGGTCAGATCGACGCCGCCCGCCGTGCGGCCGTCGTAGACCTCGCAGGCGAGGTCCCGGCCGTCGAGGTGCGTCTCGAGCTTCGTCAGCTTGCGCGCGAGCGAGCGCGCGGTGGGATCGATCCCGCGAAAGAGCGGCGAGACGACCGTGACACGGTGGTCGAGCCCCTTGAGCGCCTTCGGCAGGGCCGCCGCGACCTCCGCGGCCTCACCGGCGCCGCTGTAGGGCGCCACCTCGGACGTGACGACGAGGATGTCCATGGGCGGCGAACCATACACGCTCGCGCCGAGGGAGGCTACAGCCCGAAATTACTTCCTCTTTCGAGCCTTTCGGGCACCCCTGGCCGGGGCCTCGTAGCGCTTCCGATCGGCGGCGAGCTGGGCCTCGATCCGGGCCGTCAGCTCCGGGTGCTTGAGGGCCAGGATGCGCGCCGCGAGGAACGCGGCGTTCTTGCTGCCGTCGATGCCGACCGTGGCCACCGGGACGCCGGGCGGCATCTGGACGGTGCTGAGCAGGGCGTCGAGGCCCCCGAGGGAGCCCGACTTCAGCGGGACCCCGATGACCGGCAGCGTCGTGTGCGCGGCGACCACGCCCGCGAGGTGCGCGGCCATGCCGGCGCAGGCGATCAGCACCTCGACCCCACGCTCGGCGGCCGAGCCCACGTAGCTCACCACCATGTCCGGCGTGCGGTGGGCGCTCATCGCGTGCACCTCGCACGGGATGCCGAGCCCCTTCAGCACGTCGCGCGCCTTGTTCACCACCTCGAGGTCGCTCGGGCTGCCGGTGAGGATGCCGACGACCGGCGCGCCGGTCGCTCGGAGCTCCGCGGCGCCGTCGTTCTTCTTCTTCTTCTTCGTCGCCATCGGGGCCGTTTGGTACCAGAAGCCGCGCCGCGCGTCACCGGCTGCTATGCTCGGCCCGCGATGGCGCGCTCCCGGGCGACGGTGTGGTGGGTCCTTGGCGTGGTCTCCGTGGCGGCCGGCGGCGGCTACCTCTGGTGGAGCGCCGAGGAGCAGGCGCGGGGCGAGGCCGCGCGGGAGCGCGAGCGGGAGGAGCGCCGGGTCGAGCGCGAGGAGCGGCGGGAGCAGGCCCTCGCCGCCCTGCGCGAGGAGTCCGGGGAGCTCATCCCGCTCGAGGGGCTCGCCCTCGGCCAGTCCCGCGACGAGGTGCGCGCGGTCCGGGACCAGATCCGGCCGCGAATTCGCGAGGCGGGCGAGCAGAGCCCCCTCGGGCTGACCTTCATGGAGGAGCGGCTGCCGAACCGGTCCGAGGTGGTCTACGGCTTCGACCGGGAGGACCGGCTCGCGCAGATCCAGATCATGAGCGTCCTGCCCTCGGCCGGGGCCCTGCGGGCCCACCTCACCAGCATGATCGAGACCTACGGCCGGCCGACGGGCGTCTGGGACTGCCCGAACACCGGGGGCGTCCCGACGCGCCGCTTCACCTGGCGCCGGGCCGAGACCGCGCTCGCGGACATCCTGCTGATCTACGGGGACCGGATCTCGCAGACCCTCTACATCGCGCCCGACGCCGTCATCGGCGCCTCGCTCCAGCGCTCGGCCTGCCAGCCGGTGCGGAGCGAGGAGCAGCTCGCGAGCTTCCCCATCACCACGGTCGAGCAGATCCAGGCGACCCAGGAGCAGGAGCAGCCGCCGCGCTGATCGGGTAGCATCGGGGCTCATGCGAGCGACGACGACCGCGGGCCTCCTCGTGGCCCTTCTTCTCTGGGGATGCGACGACGACGAGCCCGCGGCGCCGGCCGCGGCCGAGAGCGCGGCCGCCGAGGCCCCCGCGCCCGAGCCCGAGCCCGAGGCGCCTCCCGCCGCCGACCCGAACGAGGCCTGCGCCCAGGTCCTCGTCGTCGCCTGGCAGGGCGCCGAGTACGCGGCGGGCGACATCACGCGCAGCAAGACCGAGGCGCGCGCCCGAGCCGAGGAGCTCTGGGCCCGGCTCGAGCAGGGCGCCGACTTCGCCGAGGTCGCGCGCGCCGAGAGCGACGCCGCGAGCACCGCCCCGCGCGGCGGCCTCATGGGCACCTACACGCGCGACGAGTGGCCGGCGGCGCACGAGCCCATCCGCGACGCCGTCTTCGCGCTCTCGGTCGGCCAGCTCGGCGAGGTCGTCGAGGCCCCCTACGGCTGGGTCATCGCGCGCCGCTGCCCCATCGAGAAGGCCCACACCCGCCACATCCTCGTCCGCTACCAGGGCGCCAAGAACGCCCCCGACGACCTCGACCGCGACGAGGACGCGGCCCGCCGCCTCGCCGACGAGATCCACAACGCCGTCCTCGCGCCCGGCGCCGACTTCGCCGCGATCGCGCGCGAGCGCTCCGAGGACTCCTCGGCCGAGCGCGGCGGCGACGTGGGCATGTTGGGCCGCGGCCGCCTCGCCCCCGCCTACGAAGAGGCCGCCTTCGCCCTGTCCCCCGGCGAGGTGAGCGCGGTCGTCGAGACCGAGTACGGCTTCCACGTCATCCAGCGGGTGGAGTAGGGCGGGCTGGCGGGCGGCGGGGCTCGCGGGGCTCGCGGGGCCGCGGGGTCGCGGGGTCGCGCGGGGCCGCGCGGGGCCGCGCGGGGCCGCGGGGCCGCGGGGCTCGCGGGGCCCATCCTCCGCCTTGACAGCCCGCCGGCCGCTTGTCATTTTCCGCGCCCCATTCCGGGATAGCTCAGTTGGTAGAGCGGTCGGCTGTTAACCGATTGGTCGCAGGTTCGAGTCCTGCTCCCGGAGCCATTCCTGCGGCCCCACCAACCGGTGGGGCCGCGCCTTTTAACACGAGCCCTGGCTGGCGACGGCCGGGGCTCGCGCGCTTCTGCGCCAGGTTTCGCGGGGGTTTGCGCGTCGTGGTCGGCGCGCGCGACTCTCGGCGACGCGACGGCAGAGAGCACGCGCGACGTCGCTGGCGCCTCGTCTCGGGGCCGATCGTGCTCTCCAGAGCGGAGAGCGGGGAGAGAGCGCGGGGCCGTATTTAACGGCGGGCGCCATCGCTGGCTGGACTGGCCGTCCTTATTTAACATCGTCACCGCGTCCACCCGGAGGCCCGTGACCGATGAGCCGCACGAGGAAGGCGACGGCGAGGAAGGCAGCACAGAAGCCGAAGACCAGGCGCCGCAGCATTGCGAAGCCTCGTAGCCGGCTCGCCGGCGCGCTGCGCAAGCTCGAGACCGCCCTCGCAGAGGATCCCCGCGAGCTCGGCGCGCGAGCCCGAGAGTTCGCAGCCCGATTCCACGACTACTCTCCGATGAACCGCGCGATGATCTTCTTGCAGCGGCCGGACGCGACCTTTCTGAAGGGGCGCAAGCAGTGGGAGAAGGATGGGCGCGTGGTGCGGCGCGGCGCTCGGGCGATCCACATCCTCGCGCCGGCCTTGAAAGCGGACGAGCGAGCGACGACGAGGAGCTTCACGCAGGTCAAGGTGTACGACGTCGCCGACACCGACGGCCCGCCCTTCTCTCCGCCATCCTCCGTGGAAGTGCGCTCTGGCGAGGACCTCGCTGCGGAGCGGCTGCGCGATCTCGAGGAGTGGGTTCGCGGGTCCGGCCTCGCTCTCCAGTACAAGGCGCCCGTCGTGAACTCGCTCGTAGACGGCGCCACGAACGGGCTCACGATCTGGGTCCGGCCCGATCTCGGGCCGGTGGAGCGGTTGGCCGTCCTCGCCCACGAGATCGCCCACGTGAAGCTGCACTTCCGCCGCAAGCAGCGCGGCCAGACGCTCCTGGTCGATGACCCGAAGCTGCCGGCGAGCCGCGACCTGAAGGAGCTCGAGGCAGAGCTCACCGCGTTCCTCCTGTTAGCGTTCTCCGGGATCGACTGCTCGCAGGGCTCGGCCGCATACCTGAACTCTTGGAGGGCGAGCGCGAGCAAGATCCGAGATCACGCCGAGCGCTGCTTCGTCGTCGCGTGCTCGGTCCTGCGCGACTGCGAGAAGAAGCGCTACCGGAGGCTCGTCGAGGAGGGCACTATCGTCGTCCGCGACGAGGCTCGAGCAGCGCTCGCGTGAGGAGCGCTCCGGCGGCGCGCCGACCAGCACGGCTGGCGATCGCGGGGCGCGACCGCGGCCGCCTTCTACAGGCGCGGGTTGTTGGCGCTCCAGCCTTGGAATACGATGGCGTCCGCTGGTACGGGATGGCGCTCGACGCCGCCGGTCGCCGACGACTGCCACGACATGACGGACGAGCTGCTCAACATCAAGGAGGTGGCGGCCCTGCTGAGGCTGGCGGAGAAGACCGTGTACTCGATGGCCCAGGCCGGCGAACTCCCAGCGTTCAAGGTGCGCGGCCAGTGGAGGATCCGGCGCGCCGACCTGGACGCGTGGATGCAGGAGCAGCGCCGCGCGCCACGACCGAAGAAGAAGCCGACGAAGCGATGACGGACCTGGCGTCTTGGCATGCGCGCCTCGCGCAGCACTTCGCGCAGCTTCGCGCGGCCCGTCAGGCCGCGAGGGGCGAGAGGCCGATCTTCGCGCTCGAGCACGGACTCGAAGCGGCGGAGGTACAAGCCGTCGCCGCCGCCGTGCGAGCGCACATCGGTCGCGCCGCGCCGTCCGTGGATCACGCGCTCCCGTGGATCGTCTACGCCGCCGAGATCGGCTACGGCTACTCCGGCGACGAGTACTGGCAGACCTTCGAGGAGCAGACCCCGGGCTGGAGTGTCCGCGGCGACCGCTATTGGATCCGCGACTGCTACCGGATGTTCAAGACGAAGTACGGCGGCGCGCAGCCGTCTGGCGCGTGGGCCGAGCACTTCTCGATCATCTGCTGGCCCATCACCCACGCCATCCTGCCGCGAGACCTGCAGCGCCAGCTCGCGCGCATCCTCTACGAGCTGCGGCACTCCTTTTCGGCGGAGCTCTTCGAGTCGCCGCCGAAGCTCGGCGAGTTCATCGCGGCCAGGAGCTGGAACGGGACCTCGCGCTTTCAGAACCTCGCGCAAGAGACGCATCTGGTCGGCCAGATCGCCGCGGCCCTGCTGCTGCAGGGGCAACTCGGTACGGGCAGCCTGATCCACCCTGCGGCGCTGCAGCGGATCGGGGCGGATCTCGACCGCGAGCGGCGGTCGCGCGAGTGGCTGCGCGGAGCGCGCCGCTTCGCTCAGGAGCGCGCGAGGATCCGCGGCCTCGCGCTTGGGCGCGGCGTAGCGTCGAGCCCCGTGCGTCGCCCAGATGAGGCGCGGGCCGAGGTCGCCGCTCTGGGCATCGAGCCGCGCCTCGTGCTCCGACCCAAGGCCTCGGACGCATCATGCTGGGAGGTCTCGCTCGAGATCCCCGATCTGTCACACCTGCTGTTTCGGTTCCCGAAGACTCGCGACGTCCTCACAGGGTCTCGTTGCGCGGTCGCCGGCGCGTCGGGCCGGCCGCTCGCGCGCGGTCGTTGTCTGCATGGCGCCCAGCGGGTCACGTTGTCGCGGTGGCCGCGCGAGGACGAGGTGCTGCTCCAGTTCGAGCAGAAGGACAGCCAGCTCGAGTACCTGCTCCGCGCGGAGTGCCTCCTTCGCCCCGGGCCCAGCCGGCTCTTCAGGATCGCCTCTGACGGCCTCGCGTACGAGTCGCGCAGCCTGCGGGTCCGCCCTGGTGAGCGCTACGTCCTGGTCACTACCGCCGGGCCCATAGCGGCCAGCGATCACGTCCGCCCGGTTGAGCTTGAGTGCGAAGGGATACACGGCGCGCTCCTCGGGCTGCCCGCGGCGCTCACCGGAGACTGGGAGGAGGCGCTGCGCAGCCTGGGCCTCGGGCAGGCGAAGACCGTCGAGGTCTGGCCCGCGGGCCTCGGCGCGGTCGTCTGGGATGGGGAGGGTCATGGGGAGTGGTTGGCGTCCGAGCGCCCATGCCTCGCGATCCGAACGGACCACCCGATCGCAGCGCTCCTCGTATCGATGGGGACAGATCCAGACCTCTCGCTGGAGCTGACCTCCGTCACGCCAGGCGAGCCGATCTTCGTGCAGCTCCCGCAGCTCCCCGTGGGGCTCCACACCGTCCGCGTCTGCACGCGGAGCATCGGGTCGGCAGACGTGGAACCGCTCGGCGATCTCGACGTCGTCATGCGGATCCGTGAGGCTCGGCCATGGTCTCCTGGCGTCAGCGCCCACGGCCCTCTCGTCGTCCAAATCGATCCGGCTGCGCCTACGCTCGAGCAGCTCTGGGAAGGGCGAGTCGAGGTGTCAGTGCGCGGCCCCACCGGTCGCCACGTCAAGTGCTCCGTCTCGCTGCGCGAGACGGAGTCCGGCGCGCCCACCGTAACGAAGCAACTCCCGCCGCTCCCGCTCCCGGTGACCCCGGAGGTATGGAGGCGTCACTTCGAGAAGCACTTTCAGGAGACACGCGAGGCGCCGCTCGCCTACGACACCGCTCGGGTCTGCGAGATCGAGTTTACGTGCGAGGAGCTCGGAGCTTTCACGATCCGCTGCGAGCGCGAGTTCACGCCGCTCCGCTGGGCGGTTCGAAGGGGTGGGCAAGGCCACGTAGCGCGCCTGCTGGACGACAGCGGGGACGCCACCCCACCCCACGTCGTGCGGATGACGTTCGAGACGCCGCTCGTGGAGGATCGGCTCGAACCTGCCGAAGTGTACGAGGCGCCGGCGGCTGGCGGCCTCTACGTCGCCCGTCGGGGGGCGTCCTCTGCCGCGGTCATCATCCCGCCAACGGTCCGAGGCTTCGCCGACCTTCGATGCACACCGCGAATCGACGGGCGTGAGCGCTCGACAGACGCGGTCCTCCGTGCTGTCGCGATTGCGCGCACGTGGGGCAGCGCGCGACTGCCCGGAGACCTCTTCTCGGCGACTCGGCAGCGAGACGTCCTCCGCGCGCTCACGCTGCACATCCTCCGCCTGATCGGTGGCGACACCTGGGCGTCGGCGGAGCTGTCCGCGAGCAACGGGCCTGACGGGCTCGCCGAGCTGAAGCGATCCATCTCGAAGCGTCGCGAAGAGGCCGGCATCGGCGCCGCGCTCGCCATCGAATGCGCTGCGCTCTCGGCAGCGACCTGCGAGGAGCGGGTCCAGCGGATGGCGTCTCTCGCGACGAGCTTCCACCTCCTGCCACCTGCGCCGCGTGGACCGCTCCCGAGCGGCGGCGCCGTCATCCGCAGAGGCAAGCCGACCGGGGAGCGCGACCCTGCGTGGCTCTCCGAGCTGGCGCTCAGGCTTGCCAGCGACCCCGCGGTCGTCGAGGAGTGGGCCGGAGAGAACCTTCGCGCAGGCACGACGCGCCTGTTGGAGATCCCGACCCTGGCGAGAGCCGCGAGGTTCTTGGTCGTCGCGACGGACCGGCACCTCCAGTCACGGGTGGCGTCGGGTGAACTCTATGCAAGCTGGGGGTGGGCATGAGACAGCTCAGCGCCGCCGAGGTCCACGCGCAGAAGATCGCCGAGCTGGGGCTCGACCCGAGCGCGCTCGATCTCACATCGGTCGAGGCGGTCGCAGGGGCTCTGCGGAGGGCGGCGAGCTTCCTGTGCCCGTGCACCGCGCCGACCTTGGTGCGCGGCGTGGTCCGTCCGATGCGTGGCCTTGTCCCGGACCTCGACGCGTTCAAGGGACTCGTCGAGGAGACCCTCGAGGCGATGATCGCTCACGGCGACATCCTCGAGCACCGCGACGTCGAAGGAGACCCCGGGCGCGGAGCCGCGGCGCTCCTCTACGCGGCGCCCGCCGGCTTCGTCGCGCGCGAGAGCGGGGCGGTCATTCTGCTCGGCGTCACCACCGACCAGCTCTCCGCGCTGCCGGATGACCTCGAGGCGCGCATCGAGTACGTGAACCACCTGCGACGTCTGAACCCCGGTCCGGGCGAGGATCTGCGCTCCGAGCTCCTCCAACTCGGCCTCATCGAAACCTCCTACAGCGCCTGGTTGAGAGCCCCGCAGCCCGAGACCGCTGCGGAACACATCGCGCGTCTCGATCGGCTGCTGGGCGCTGCGCAGCCCTCCCGTGACGTGCCTGGCTTGTCGCTCTTGGATCCCGCGCGGGGCGTTCGCTACTACCGCGGACGGTGGGTCGACCCACGCGCTCAGTCTGGACGCTTCGTCGCGCGCCGAAGCCAAGCCTACGGCGCGGATCTCTGGTGCTACGTAGAGATGCGCGACGGCAACCCTGAGCGCCTCATCGACCTCCCGGTCGCAGGCAGCCGCTGGCGCGGGTGCGACGAGGCGTGGCATCTACAGATGGCCATCGACGCACAGCGTGGGGAGCCCCAGCGGTTGAGGATCCGCCCGGGTCCCGAGGGTGCGCGCGTGATGGAGTTCTTCTCGCCGGTCCCGATGTGGGCGCGTCGCAGGTGGGATGCCGTCGGGGAGCCGGTCTCGGCGTCGGGCTGCCTGTTCGCGTACCGGCTGGCAGACACCGAGCTCGCGGAGGAGCTGCGCTTCGCGCGAGAGGCGCTCTGGCTTGACGAGATGAGGGGGAGCAGGCAGCGACCATGACGAGGACGACGACATGTCCCTGACCATCGGAGAGACCATTCAGCAGCTCCACCGGGCGCTGCGGGACTACATCGAGGCCACCTACCACGTGAGCCATCCGATCCTGGTGGCGCAGCGGCGGAGGCTCCTGGAAGAGCCTGGTGTGATCCACCAGCGCCCTTACCTGGAGAGCACGCCGCGATACCAGACGGGCGCTGCGTTCCGGGACCTCGGCCTGGACGCCGCTACGCTCGACGTCCTCTCAGCCGTCTCCAAAGCGGAGGGCGATCTCGGTCTGCTCATCCACGACCCGCCGTACCAGCACCAGGCGACCTCTACCAAGCTCTCGCTGGTCGATGGACGGAGCCTGGTCGTGATGACAGGCACGGGCTCGGGGAAGACGGAGTGCTTCCTGCTCCCGATCCTCGGCAAGCTGGCGCGCGAGGCGAAGAGCAAGGGCCAGGAGTTCGGCGCCACGCCGGCTGTACGAGCGATGGTGCTCTACCCGATGAACGCGCTCGTGAACGATCAGCTCGGACGCCTCCGGCTGCTCTTCGGCGACCCGCGCATCGTCAAGAGGTTCATGCAGTGGTCGGGGCGACCCGCTCGATTCGCGAGATACACGAGCCGGACCCTCTATCCCGGCGTGCGCGACGAGAAGAAGGACAAGGATCGGTTGCTCCCCATCGGGAAGTACTACGTGCGCAACCTGGAGCTCGCCCAGGGTGCCACGTCCCCTCAGCAGAAGGCGGCCGAAGCCCTCGTACGAGAGCTGAAGAAACGCGGGAAGTGGCCAGCGAAGCCGGACCTGATCGGCTGGTACGGGAAGAAGGGCTCGCGGTGGCGGGACGCGAAGAGCGGCGACTTCAAGCGATGCGTGACGCTCCCCGGAGATCCAGAGCTCGTCACGCGACACGAGGTCCACGAGGCGCCGCCCGACATCCTCGTGACGAACTACTCAATGCTCGAGTACATGTTGATGCGCCCGCTCGAGCGGCCGATCTTCGATGACACGCGCGACTGGCTGCGCGCTAACCCCGAGGAGCGGTTTCTCCTGGTCATCGACGAGGCACACCTCTACCGCGGAGCGGCGGGGGCCGAGGTCGCGCTCCTGATTCGCCGGCTGCGCATGCGGCTCGGCATTCCGGCAGAGCGCCTCCAGGTCATCTGCACGAGCGCGAGCTTCAAGGATCCGGATTACGCGGTGAGGTTCGGCGCGCAGCTCGCAGGAAAGGACCCAGCTGACTTCCGCAAGGTGCAAGGCGACCTCCTCCTTCGATCGGGGGCGGGCAAGGGCAGCCCTCAGGACGCGGCCGCGCTCGACGCGATCGACCTGCGAGCCTTCTACGAGTCCGACAGCGACGACGCCCGCCTGTCACACGTCGCGTCGTTCCTCGAGTACCGGAACATCGACCGTCCGTGGCAGCTGCAGCGCGCGCTCTACGACGCGTTGGTCTCGTTCGCGCCGATGGCGAACCTGATCAACATCACCATGAGCGAGGCACAGCCGGTGGACGCGCTCGGAGAGGCGCTGTTCGACGGTGTTGCTCCCGACGTCGCGGCTCGGGCGGTCACGAACCTGATCGCGCTCGGCAGCGTCGCCAGGCGCGATCCGACAGAGCCTGGCCTCCTGCCTTGCAGGGTCCACTCGTTCTATCGGGGGCTCGCCGGGCTCTGGGTCTGCATGGATCCCCAGTGCGCGAGCCTGCCCCCGGACCGACGCGGCGGACCCGCTGGGATGCTGTTCAGCCAGCCGCGGGACACGTGCGACTGCGGGGCGCGGGTGCTGGAGCTCTACACGTGCCGCAACTGCGGCACCGCTTACGGCCGCGCGTATACCAACGACGTCGACGATCCGAACTTCCTCTGGTCGGAGCCCGGAGGGGCCTTTCGCACGCTTTCAGGGCAGTTCGACGAGCTCGCGCCCATCGACCTGCTGTTGGAGAAGCCGGTGTTCGTCGAGTCGGTGGAGCCGGCGGAGTACGATCTCGTGACCGGGCGCCTGAACCCGCAGCAGCTCGGTCCGCGCAACCGCCAAGTGTACCTACGCGCAGGGCGCTCGGCGCCCCCTGACGCAGACGACGAGCCTCGCAACGCAGCGCCAGGCGAGTTTCGCCCATGCGCGGTCTGCGGCGAGAGCGCCGCGTTCGGACGCTCCTCCGTTCAGGATCATCAGACGAAGGGAGACCAGCCCTTCCAGGCGCTGATCGCCAAGCAGATCCAGGTGCAGCCGCCGAGCCCCGTGCAAGCGACGCCGCTCGCCCCGCTGCGCGGGCGGAAGGTCCTCATCTTCTCCGACTCGCGACAGACGGCGGCGCGGCTCGCGCCGAACCTGCAGACGTACTCAACCCAGGACGCGCTGCGACCGCTAATCGTCTCCGGCTACGCGCGCCTCGCTGGCTCGGCGATCATCGCGAACCTGCTCTCCCTCGAAGACCTCTACCTCGGCGTGCTGATCGCGGCGAAGGAGATGGGGGTCCGCCTCCGTCCGGAGTTGAAGGTTGGCGAGAGCTTCCAAGACGAGAACGTGGTCGAGGAGGCCGTCAGGAACGGCGCGCTGACCAGGGACACCGACCTCCTGCAACTCCTCGTGCGGCTCAGGGGCTCCGCCCCGCCCGAGTCGCTCCTCAGGGCGATCACCAAGTCCCTCGCGGATCGCTACTATGGCCTCGAGTCGCTCGCCCTCGCTTCGTTGGTCGAGCGCCCCGAGCACGCTCCCAAGATCCACGCGTTGCCTGATGTGCTGGGATACGCGCAGTCTCAGGACGAGAAGATCGCCCTGGCGCGTGCTTGGCTCCGCTGCTGGAGCCGCCCGGGCTTCTGGCTGAGCCGCATGCCTCCGGCGTGGTGGCTGCGCGACGTCCAGCCGAGGTCGGGGAAGTTCAAGGACATGCATCGCCTCCTCCGCGACAAGCCGGCGCGGACGATCTTCGACAAGGAGTGGGTGCCTCGACTCCTCGGGCTCTTCGCGGAACAGACCGCCCCCGGCAAGTTCCGGCTGAAGGGAGGCGAGCTCTCGCTCGAGATCGGTGGGGCCTGGGCCTACTGCCAGTCTTGCCGGACGGCTCAGCGACCGTTCCCAGGGCGAACGACCTGCGTCAACTGCGGGCAGGACACGGTCGCGCCCATCGATCCCGACAAGGATCCCGTCTTCGTCGCTCGGAAGGGCTACTACCGGGCCAGCACGCTCGACGCGCTGCGGGCCCCACCCACCGCTCCGATGGCGCTCATCGCGGCCGAGCACACGGCCCAGCTCAACACCGCCCAAGCGGACGAGGTGTTCTCGAAAGCAGAGGAGCACGAGCTCCTGTTCCAGGACGTGGATCTGGGGCCGGAGGACACGGGCCGCGAGCGCCCGGCGATCGACGTCCTGTCGTGCACGACCACGATGGAGGTGGGCATCGACATCGGCACGCTGTCGGGCGTGTCGCTCCGCAACATGCCGCCGGCGCGTGCGAACTACCAGCAGCGCGCCGGCCGCGCTGGGCGACGTGGGAACGCAGTAGCCACGGTGACCGCCTTCGGCAGCGCGGACAGCCACGACGAGCATTACTTCACCCACCCGGACCAGATGATCCGCGGCGCCGTGGATGATCCGACGCTCACCCTCGATAACCCCGAGATCGCCCGCCGCCACGTGACCGCGTACCTGCTGCAGCGATATCACCAGGCGAAGCTGCCGGAGATCGAGCCCGAGGCGCAGCCGCACCTGTTCGCCGTGCTCGGCACCGTGCAGGACTTCAAGAACCCGAAGAAGGTCTTGAACCGCCCTGACCTCGAAGAGTGGCTGCGCTCAAACGAGGCCGCGTTGAAGTCGGACGTCGCGGCCTGGCTTCCGAGCGAGATTGGTGCCGCCGATCGCCAGCAGCTCCTCGACGCCCTCGTCGAGGGCACCCTGCAGCCGATCGATGAGGCGATCGAGTACGATCCGGGGAGCGCTCGCAACGCAGGCGGGTCGGCTGCGGAAGACTCTGCGGCCGCCGACGGCGAACTGGACACGAGCCTCGAGGCGCCCGAGGAGGAGGGGGAAGAGCGACCTGGGCGAGATCCGGCATCCGAGAACCTCCTCGACCGCCTCCTCTACAAGGGAGTGCTGCCGCGCTACGCCTTCCCGACGGACGTAGCCTCCTTCCACGTCTTCGATCCGGATCGCTCGACGCACTACCGGCCGGCGTTCCGCTTCACTCCGTCGCAGGGCCTCCCGGTGGCGCTGTCGCAGTACGCGCCCGGTAAGGAGGTGTGGATCGGGAGCAAGCTGTGGACCTCGGGCGCCGTGTACTCGCCGATGCGGAACGACCGCTACCGCGCGTGGCTGGCTCGGCGGTTCTACTACGAGTGCCGATACTGCCACTACGCCAGAACGGCGACGCTCGACGAAGGGACGCGCGGAGAGACCAAGGACTGCGAGGCGTGCGGCGGGGTCGGGACCTTCGGCCCAGCGAGACACTGGCTGCGTCCTCCGGGCTTCGCGCACCCGGTGAGCAAGGAGGAGGGGACGTCGCCCGACGACCAGCCTGCACGCAGCTACGCCACCCGAGCGAAGCTGACAATGCATACGCCGCCCGACGAGTCAAAGTGGACCCGGCTGAACGACTACATCCGCGTGCACTACACGCGGCAGCACCTCCTCGTCACGAACCGCGGGCCTCGCGAAGAGGGCTACACGTACTGCACGAAGTGCGGGCTCATCGAGCCGACGGCGCTGCCCAAGGGCGTCGTCGGCGCGGCGCATCGGAAGCCGTACCCCGATCCGAAGGACGCGAACTGCCCGGGCGGCGGCGCGACCAAGGGGCTCGTGCTCGGGACCGACTTCATCAGCGACGTGCTCCTCGTCTCGGTGAGCGTGACGTCGCCGCTCACGCTGATGCCGAGCCTGCTAGCCACCGACGTGGCGCTCCGTACGATCAGCGAGGCGCTCACGAAGGCGGCGTGCGCGCGGCTGGAGCTGGAGGCGAACGAGCTTCAGGCCGAGTACAGGCCCGCCCTCACGGCTGCGGGGCGCGACGGACGGGAGGCTGAGATCTACCTGTATGACACCCTGCCAGGGGGAGCCGGCTTCGCTCAGCGGGTAGGACGGCTGGGGTTGGCCGTGTTCGAGGATGCGCTGCGGGTCCTGGAGGAGTGCCCCGAGGGCTGCGACCGATCCTGCTATCGGTGCCTCCGCAGCTACAAGAACAAGTTCGAGCACGACCTCCTCGATCGCCATGTGGGAGCGAGCCTCCTTCGGTTCGCCCTGCGAGGCACAGCGCCGACGCTCGAAGCGTCGCGCCTCGAACGGTCGACGGACTTGCTCTTCCAGGACCTGGAGCGACACGGAGTCGACGGCTTGACCTTGGAGCGGGACAAGCCGCTCACGGTCCCTGGCCTCACGGAGGTCGTGGCGCCGATCCTCGCGTCCAAGGGGCCCGGGAGGCAATTCGTCATCGGCCTCCACGGGCCGCTCACACCCGACGAGCCGTCCGACGAGGCGCTACGCGACCTCAAGGAGTTCTCCGCGACCGTCCCAGTGATACTGGTCGACGAGCTCGTCGTGCGCCGGAACCTCCCCAGCGCCACCGCCGCCCTACTCGAACGAATGGGCTAGCCCACGGGAGGTCATGAATGGGGCTAAACGCCAACGTGTCGATCTGGACCGCCGCCGCACCAGCGGCGTGGCCTGACGCGCCGACCGAGATGACCGTGACGACACTCGGCGGGATCGAGTCGTGCCCGCGCCGGTGGGCGCTCGGCGCTGCCCACTATCCCGAGCTCTGGAGCGGGCGGGGGTACCCACCGCGCGTCCAACTCGGCGCGCTCTCGGGGACGGTGGTGCACCTCGCGCTCGAGGTGATCACAAGGGCGCTGGTCAAGGCAGGCTGCCCATCTCTCCAGGATCCCACGGCGCTCCGGGTCATGAAGGACCTCGGCGGCTACACGAAGGTCGTGAACGACTGCATCGACCGTGCGCTCGCGCTCCTCGCCAGCAGCCCGCGGGCGCAACGCGTGCTTGAGTACGCAGCTCGATCGCTGCGCGCCCAAGTTCCCGAGCTCCGAACCCGCGCGCAGACGATGCTGTGCCGGCTGCGCCTGCCTCGGCTCCAGGTCCGAAGTGCCGAAGGTGGGGCGCCGAAGGGGCGCGGCCCGTTGACCGCGGGCGCGTTCCCAGAGATCGATCTTCGCGCAGAGCGGATCGGCTGGAAGGGCAAGGCAGATCTCCTCGTCTTGTCGCCCGACGCGTGCGAGATCACGGACTTCAAGACCGGCGCTCCTGACGAGGAGCACCAGTTTCAGATCCGGGTCTACGCGCTGCTTTGGAGCCGCGACGCCGACTTGAACCCCGATCGACGGCGGGCTGATCGCCTGATCCTCGCGTACGGGAGCGGAGACGTCGAGGTCGCGGCCCCCACCGAGTCCGAGCTCGACGAGATCGAGGTACTGCTGGTCGCCCGGCGCGACGCCGCGCACCAGGTCGTGTCGGTCCACCCGCCCGAGGCTCGCCCGACGCCAGATCACTGCCGCTACTGCAGCGTGCGGCACCTGTGCACCGACTACTGGAGGCCGGAGACTCAGCGCCGCATGGTCCAGGAGGGTGAGGAGCGAACGTTTAGAGATGCCGAAGTTACGATCACGGGTCGTCACGGTCCGTCAAGTTGGGACGCTCGCGTCGAGGTGTCGCGGGACGTCGCCGCAGGAAAGCCCGCGGTGGTCAGGGCGAGCGGCGATCTCCAGCTTCGCGCTGGCGATCGGCTTCGCGTCCTCGATGCAGCGATCACCATAGACGACGAAGACAACAGCCAGCCTGCGGTGATCACGCTTGGCGCGCTGAGCGAGGCCTACGCCGTTCCGTAGACCGCGCCTGGTCCGGGCTCTCTCCCCTCCGCGCGTCGCAGGCGCGACTCAAGACCTTGGGGCATGCGGAGCAGGCGTGGGGCCCCGTGTGCATGCAGTCCTTCTCGGATGCCCTCCTGTTGGTGACGCTCATGAAGAGGTAAAGCGCCTGCTGGATGATTCGCGGGTTGTACCGCCGCAGGCTCGGCTTCATCTTCTGGAGGTCCACGCGCTCGGCGAGCCGCTGAAGGAAGGTCCGCCGCGCGTCGTAGGTCCACGGGCCGCCGTAGCCCGTTCGGCTAAGGAAGAGGTCTACGTTGCTGTCGATGACGACGAAGCGCGTCCAGTCGATGCCGTCCGACCATGGCGCGGCCCCGGGCGTCAGGTCGGGGTTGCACAGCATCGAGAGGAACATCGCGGCGATCTTGTCGTTGACCCGCCACGCTCTCGACAGCGCCTCTTCGAGCGCTCGCGCGCGCTCGTGCGGCGCCTCGATGCGGCGCAGCACCGCGGCCCTCAAGTCCGCGAGGTCGGCGGCGCCGGCCTCGTGGAGGGCCAAGGCTGCCGACGAGGGGACCTTGCCGAAGTGGCCGTAGCGCTTCAGCAGCACGGTGTGGCGCTTCAGGTGGCACGGCCGCTCGGGATCCCGACCGCACGTCCCTTCTCCGCGCGAGTCCTTCGAGAGGTCGCAGCTCTCGCGGAGCGCGGCGGTGGACCGACCATGGTCGCAGTCGGTCTCGTCGATGAGCCGAAGCAGCGTGCCTGCGCTCGCCAGCTCAGTTGCGTCCTTCAGCGAGATCCCACGCAGGACTCGCATGATCTGCACATCCTGCCGGCGCTGAAACATCGTCGTCGCCACCAGCAGACGAAACAACGCGCTGGCTTCTCCTCGACGTACGTGGTCGAGGTCGACCGCGAAGTGACCCACGCGGTGTGGGTCGCAGAACATGGAGACCACCCCGACGTCGCCTGGCGTGTCGTGGTACCGGGCAAGGTACCAGCCCACGATCTCCTTCGTCAGCCGGACCTGCGCCGGCGACGGATGACTGCCCTCACGGTCTTCAGCTCCGTCGCGGCGGGAAGCTCGCAGCGGGCGTGTGCGGTCACGCCGGGTCATCGATGAACGACATCTGGCCCGCCGCCTCGGCGGGCAGCTCTACGCGCGCGCCGTGGCGTACTGGTCGCACGAGCGTGTGGGCTGCTACCTCTTCGAGGACGTGGTGTCGCTCGATTCGGGGGGACAGCCAGCGCTCGCGCCACCACTCCGAGACGGCCGCCGTCGCGTCGGCGCCCGTCAACGAGAAGAGGTAGTCCGGGGTGTCCTCGAGGCCGAGGAGGAACTCTCGCGTGTTGCGGACGAGCGTCACACCGTAGACGATGCGGCGGCGTCCGTGGCGGAGCAGGTGCTCGGTGGGAAAGCGTAGGGCCTCGAGGCCCTCCCGGACCTTGCGAAGCTTGGGGCTGACGCCTTCGCCGAAGATGCTGTTCACGCGCTGGCCCCCGTTCGAGTGGTGCACCAGCCTGACCAGCGCCTCCACAGTCGCGGAGCTGTACTGGGAGGTGCCGAATGCCTCAGACCGTCCGAGCTCGCGATAACGTATCTCCTCGCCGGCCCGTCCTCCGAGCCGCTCGGCTGGAACGCGGACTCGGTTGTACTGGCTCGAGCAGACGCCGTACAGCGACGTCGTCCCCAAGAACACGAGCTGAGCCGGGCGAACGATCGGCCTCGCCGCCATGGATGACGCGATCTCGCTCTCAGCGTCGAGGTAGCGCTCGCGGTAAGCGTCGACGATCTCGGGGCTCGCGGACAGCATAGCGACGAGCTTCCCCCCAAGGATCGCGTTGTACGGCGGCACGGCGCCGCAGACGGTGATGTCTGCCATCGCGATCCCCACTCGGTCCGCCTTGGCCTTACGGAGGATCTTCAAGGCGGCTCTCTTTCCTTCGCGGTCCTCGAGGAGCGCGGCGACCTCCGCGCCCGTGGGCGTGGGACCGAGGTGCCTGTCGATCGCCAGTCGGGCGCGCAGCATCTCGGCGAGCGCCAGAGCCCGCTTGCTGCGGAACAGGTGCGTTTGGGACTTCGCGATCCAATGCTCGGCCCTGTCTTGGCCGCGACGCGGTGCGCCGTTCCCCTTGTGCTCCTGCGCGCGCACGTAGCGATGATGAAGCTTCCTCTGTTCGCTCGCGTACTCGTGCAGGCGCGCCAGCGTGCTCGCGCTTGGTTCACGCAGCTCGGCGAGGTGAACGACCTCCTCCGTGATGAGGTCGTCGGTGTAGATCTCCGAGATCGCCGTCGTGACGACCCGCCGGAGCCACTCGCCGAGCCTGGGGCTCGGCGCCTCCGTCGCGTTCTCCAAGAATGCCGCGGGGTGCCAGCCGATCCAGGCGTCGCGCTCCTTGATCTGCACGACCGGGCTGCCGAGGGCCGCGATGCCGATCACTGGGTGCATGGGCGCCGCTCGATCTCGAACGAGCACGGCCATCGTGCGCCCCGGAGTGCTCGTGTACTGGTTCGACCAAGTGTGCCGGAAGTATCGCCAGATGTCCTGAAGCCGAAGCCCGGTGAACTCGCAGCGGGCGTCCTCGGTCACGAAGCTGAGGTACGGGTCGATGACCTCTCGGAGCGCCTCGCCCCGCCGCCCCGGTCCAGAGAGTTCGCGAGCCTTGCCGAGCGCGGCGGCCAACTCGCGACCATCCCGCATCAGCGAGAAGACCGACACGAACCGGTCGCCATGAAGGCGCTGTCGCTCCATGTCCCGTACGAACCTGACGACGGCAGGCTGCTCGAGCTGTTCGTCGCGCTTCAACAGCTCTTGCCTTCGCACACGCTCCTTCTCCGCCTGGGGATCGGCGCGCAGCTCCTCCGGAGGGCAGACCTCGACCTCCTGGTTGCGCACGCGGATCCGCCACCGTTGCTGCGCGAGGTCACAGATGACGCGGGTCGCAGCGTCCAGGATCGCGCGGTCCTCGTTCGACGCGCGCTCGATGTCGGCGCGCGTGGCGTCGAGAACCTCGGCGAGGGCGCAGCTCCGCGCCTCAGCATTCAAAGAGCGGCGCTGGAGCTTCGCGAGCGCTGAAGCGAAGCCGACGAACGCGGCGGACGATCGCCTCTTGGGAGGCAAGGGTGGTCGGAGGCGAATCCATCTCTCGGGCGACGTCTTGCTCATCCATCACCCGTTCAAGAACGTCGCCAGAGTGTCGCTCCATAGCTGGCGCTGCCGCTCAAGCTGCGCGATCGCGCGAGGGTTGTCCTCAGCCGCCTCTGAGCGCGCAGCGGCGAGGAGCAGCAACTCCAGCTGCGTGCGCAGCTGCTGGTCGCGAGGCGTGTCCGACTCCGCGAGCTGCTGGTAGATCTGCTTGTAGAACGGGTGATGAGGATTGAGCACGAGGATCAATCGCCCGTTCTGGCGCGCGTAGTTGAAGAATGACGTGTCGCGGACCGGCGTCTCGACGATCTTGTACGAGACCTGGTTGCCGGAGCTTCCGTTGGTCGGAGCGGGCTTGCGAAGCTCGGGGTGCCGCTTCTTAAGCTGATCGATGACGCTCCGGTCGCGGCTACGTGAACCAGGGGGGAGCGGCTGCAGAAGCTTCTCCCGCTCTGTCGCGAGCTTCTCCGACTCGGTGAAGCGCTCGGCGGCCTTCGCCGCGAGGTGCGCCTTGCGGGCGCGCGCGTTGAGCGCGCGCGCGGCGGCCTCGACGTCCGGCGCGAGCGTCTCGATCAGATATGCCTTCGGACGGACCTGCTGCTTCGTGTGCGTGATCCCAAACGCCTCGTCCAAGATCGGGTCGAACTGGATCTCGCACCGCCACCAGTCATCGTAGTTCTCGCGCCTCTTGGCGCCCAAGAAGAACCACCCGTAGTCGACCTCGCGGCCAGCGCGGACGATCGACACGCCGGCGCCCTTGGAGATGCCGAGGCGGCGCTTCTCGTCGTTGGAGAGCTTGTGCCACTCAGCGACGGGCAGCTCGGAGAAGGTGATCCGGACGCGCCCGACCGCGCCAGGCTTGCCATTCGGCTCTGCTGCCTGGACCTCGTACTCGATCGGCTGGCCGAAGAGCGTCGCGCCGGGATGCTTGGTGGCAGGGTTGAGGTACAGAGGATCGATAGGCTCGACGCGATCTCCGTTGACTGTGATCTTCACTCGATCCGTGAGGTAGTAGCGGAACTGGCGGCCGAGGTCGGTGAGGAGCTTGCGCGCGATCGTAGAGATGCGCCGGTTGTCGAGGCGATCGCACCGAGACCAAACGACGATGGTCCCGCTTCGCCCGCTCGCGCCGTCGATCGGGCACGTGACGCGACGCGGAGTCGGAACCTCGGTCACGTCGCCCGCCGCGATCTCATCGACGTCGAGGTAGGACATGTAGATCTCGCCCGGCGCTCTCCACGTGTAGACGGTGACGCGGCGAGCCTGGCTCAGCGAGCTGTTGGGGAGGCCCATGCCATAACGGCCGAGCCCCGTGCGGTCATTGAAGCGGGTGCTGCCGCCGAAGCGAAGGGCCGTCCTGAGCGTGAACGGATCCATCCCGGTGCCGTTGTCCTGGACGACCACCTCGATCGCGCCGTCCTCGCCCTCGGTCGCCTGCTGCACGGCGATGCGGATCCGGGTGGCCTCAGCCTGGATCGCGTTGTCGACGAGCTCGGCGACGGCGCTGGGCGTGGCCTTGTATCCGGAGTCACGCGTAGCCTGGATGAATCGGTCGACCGCCACGATGGAGAACTGGTTCGCGCCGTTCATGCCGTCCCTGCTGTCTCCGTTCCGCTGCTTCGCCTTTGCCTTGGTGCGCGACTTGGTTGCGTCGGCGCGTGATGAGCGCCCGCCTCTAGCTCGCTGGGTCATCAGAAGCCTCCTGATCGCGGCCCTCGGCTCGGGAGCTGGCGCTCTGCTGCTCGAGCACGGCTCGAGGCGCTCGCACGGGGTCGCGCACGGATCCCGCGGCCGTCATTTGGCTCCCTTCTTACGCCGCCGTCGGGGCGCTGCTTCGTCGACCGACGGTTCCTGCGCGAGGCCCTGGTGACCCGTGAGGTAGGCCTCCGCCTGCTGTCGAAACCAGTCCTTGAGCGTGACTCCGTCGAGCGTCAGCGCTGCGTGCAAGCGCTTCTTCAGCGCCGGGTCGACCTCGACTACGATCCTGCCACTGGGGCCGCGGGACATCGGATGGGCTCTCGCTTCGTCGTGGGGAGCCGGCCGCTCCCAGTCATGTGCTGCGTGTAACATAGGGCACTCCGGTCATCAAGAGCACATGGAATCCTTCGCCGATTCGTGGAGCTTCTGCCATGCGCGCCGCTGCTCGGCCCAGCTCTCGTGGCGAACGACCTCGCGGAGCGCGCGCTCGGCGAAGGGCTCGGCGCCATCGACGGCCTCGAGGTGGACGACGTGCTCCTGGATGTCGGGCGCGAGCAGCAGGAGGTCGAGGATCTGGGTGACCCGCGCGCGCGTGAAGCCGAGCTGGCGGGCGAGCTCGGCCCGGTCGCAGTACTCGCCGCGATCGACGGCCCGCTGCAGGCGGTGGGCGAGGGCCAGCACCTGGGCCACGCGGGCGGGGCGACGGACGGGCTCGTGCGGCGCGGGCGGCGGCTGCTCGGAGAAGGTCCAGCCTCGCCCGTCGCGGACGCGGAAGAGCTGGCCCGTCAGGATCCGAACGCCGCCCTTCTCATCGTCGTCGCCGCTGGCGGGGCTTGCGGGCTGCGTGCGCGCCGACTCGTTCATGCGCGCGCCTCCATCGACGGCGCGGCTCGTCCGCCGGCAGCTTGGTGGGTGTCCGCGCGATCGCCGGCCTTGCCTTCGGGGCAGATGTCGTCGAGCTCGAGGTCGGTCAGGAGGGCCGTGACGTTGCCGCTCGGCTCGTCGACGTTGACGCTCCGCACCAGGGCGCGCACGAGCCGGGCGCGGTTGTCGATGGTGAGCACGTCCCAGATCGCGTCGAAGTCGGCGAGCGCACGGGCGATCCACCGCGTCTCGATCTCCGCGTGGTCCAGGGCGGTGGCGGCCCGCTCGACCTGGGCGAGGCGCTGCTCCGCGCGCCCCAGCTGGTCGCCGACCTCGGCGATCCGCTGGTCGAGGAGCGAGACGGCGGCGCCGTTGGCCTCGCCGGTCCTTTCGACGAGGCGCCGGCCCTCGGCCGAGAGCTTCGCGATCGTCGGCGGCAGGCCGCGGCGTTCGGTGAGGAGCTCCTTTCGGCGGCTCTCGATGCGCGCCTGGAGCCGGCGCTCGACATCCGCCGCCAAGGATCCGTCCGCCGCCACCTCGCGGATGCGCGTGACGACGAACGCCTCGATGGCGTCGGCTGACAGCGGCCGGGAGGTGCAGGCCTTCCGGCCCTGTTTATCCCGCGTGACGCAGCGGTAGTATCGATGCTCCTTCCTGGCCTTGCGCGTCGACGCCGGCGTCATCGCGCCGCCGCACCCCGCGCAGCGGAGGATCCCCCTCAGAAGGTAGGCCGGGTTCCGGCCGCGGTCGCGCTTCTCGCCCTTGCGCGCGTCGAGCATCGCCTGCACGCGGAGGAAGCGGGCGCGCTCGATGAGCGGCGGGTGCTCGGCCTCGTGGAGCTCGCCCGCGCCGGGCATCAGGCCCGCGTAGACCGGGTTCTTGAGCACGCGGAGCACGGCGTCCTTGCTCCACGGCTTCCCTGCGCGGACGTTGCCGTTGTTCGCGCGGTGGTGCTTGGTCGTGCGGCCCGCCTCGTTGAGCAGGCGCGCGGTCGCCAGGGCCGAGCGGTGCTGCTCGTAGAGCGAGAAGACCTCGCGCACCACCACCGCCTCGAGCTCGTTGACGACGAGCTTCTTGTCGACGACGTCGTAGCCGAGCGGCACCGGGCCGCCCGTCCACTTGCCCTTGCGGCGCGCCGCGGCGATCTTGTCGCGCGTGCGCTCGGCGATCATTTCGCGCTCAAATTGAGCGAATGAAAGGAGGACGTTCAGGACCAGGCGGCCCATCGAGGTCGCGGTGTTGAACTGCTGCGTGACCGAGACGAACGAGACCTGGCGCCGCTCGAAGACCTCCATCAGGCGCGCGAAGTCGAGGAGCGAGCGGCTCAGGCGGTCCACCTTGTAGACCACGACCGCGTCGACCTTGCCCTCCTCGATGTCGGCGAGGAGCCGGCGCAGCGCGGGCCGCTCGATGTTGGCGCCGGTGAAGCCGCCGTCGTCGTAGCGATCGGGGAGGCACTCCCATCCCTGGTGGCGCTGGCTCGCGATGAACGCCTCGCCCGACTCGCGCTGGGCGTCCAGTGAGTTGAACTCCTGATCAAGCCCCTCGTCGGTGGACTTGCGGGTGTAGACCGCGCAGCGCTTCGCGTCGGGCACCTTCTCGGTGGAGGAGCGCGAGCCGTCAGCCAAGCGCGCGATCGCGGAGTACATCGAGGCCTACTACAACCCCCACCGCCGCCACTCTGCGCTCGGGTACGTGAGCCCTGCGGAGTACGAGCGGCGCCATCGACAAGAGCCAACGACTCAGGCAGCGTAACTAACCCGTCCACGAAACCGGGTCACGGTCATCTACTCCCACATCACCCCATGGCCTGACGGTGAACGCACCATGAACGGCTACGTCGCGGTAACGGATCCCGGCTGGTACGAGCACCTCAGCCGCGAGCCTGGGCCGAAGGACGCGAACTTCTGGAGGCCGTCTGCGCGGGCGTTTCGGCTGGAGGTGGGGACGCCGTTTCTGTTCAAGCTCAAGGTGCCGCACCACGCGATCGCCGGGTTCGGGTACTTTGCGGGATTCACGATCCTGCCGGACTGGCTGGCATGGGAGACGTTTGGTGAGGCGAACGGCGTGGCAGGGCTCGACGAGCTCCGTGGGCGGCTCTCGAAGATCCAGAAGGGCGCGCGCATCGAGGCGGACCCGGGCGGTCGGATCGGGTGCTGCCTGATCGCGGAGTCGGTCTTCTTCAAGCCGGACGAATGGGTGGAGGCACCTCGGGACTGGAAGCCGCGCACGCAGACGGGGGCTCGGTACGATCTTTCTGTCGGCGAAGGGCTTCGAGTGTGGAGCCAGTGCCTCGCACGGACGACCAAGCCGCAGGAAGCACTCGCGGTGCGTGAGCCGGTAGCGCGGTACGGCAAGCCCATCCTTCACATGCCGCGGCTCGGCCAGGGGATCTTCCGCGTCAAGGTCCTCGATGCCTACGGCCGCGCGTGCACCGTGACGCAAGAGCATTCCCTGCCGGTTCTCGAAGCGGCGCACATCAAGCCGTACGCGGTTGGCGGCGAGCACAGCGTGGCCAACGGCCTGTCTCTCCGGTCCGATCTCCACCGCCTGTTTGATCGCGGCTACGTCACCGTGGACGAGGATTACCGCTTCGTCGTCGGTGACCGGCTGAAGCTGGACTTCGACAACGGGCGCTCGTACCGCGCCCTGAAAGGACAGCAGCTGGCTCTCCCCGACGAACCCGCGATGCGCCCGGATCCCGCTGCGCTCGAGTGGCACCGGAATGAAGCGTTTCTCGGCTGAGCCGGGACCGTCCAGTAGCCCGTGAGCAGGTACTCGCCGCTGCGTGGCTTGCCGGTCCGCCCGGCTCCGTGCTTCTTCAGATAGGTGGCGACTCGATGGAAGATGGCCGGCTCGATGATCGCCTCGTGTTCGCCGTCGAAGACGTCACCACCATAGGGCATGAGCCCGGCGTAGACCGGGTTCTTTCAGATCCGCAGCACGGCGTCCTTGGTCCAATCCCGCCCGGCTCGGACGCGGCCCTTGCTGGTGACGCGCTGCTTGGTGAGCCGGTGGGTGTCGTTCAGGTGCTGGGCGATCTCCAGGGCCGACTGCCGGTCGAGGTAGCGGTCGAAGATGTCGCGTACCACGTGGGCCTCGTGCTCGATGATCACCAGCTTCTTGTCCTGCGCTTCGTAGCCGATGGGCACCGCACCGCCGGTCCACTTTCCGCGGCGGCCTGAGCCGGCGATCTTGTCCCGGGTGCGCTCGCTGATCATTTCGCGCTCAAATTCCGCGAAGGACATCAAGACGTTGAGCGTGAGCCGGCCCATGGCGTCGGCCGTGGAGAAGTTGGGCGGAGTTTCTCGTCGTCGACGATGCTGCTCTTGACATCGGACCTCGCTGCCCCTTCTCTTGATCGAGCGAGACTACCCCTCTTCCGTCCCAGAACCGGGTCCGGGACGACGGCGTGCCGGTGAGGACGTACCCCCGCAGGAGATGACCCGAACCAGCCAGCTCTGACCCCATCTGCGCTCGCGCGCACGCCAACGCTCCAGGCGACCTCCGAGACCCGCGGAGGGGATGACGGTCCGAGATGGTGATGATCCCGGAGCGAGAACATGTCGCAGTCCTCGAAGAGCGCGCGGGACAACCGCGCCAACCAGCTCAACCCCAGCCATCCGGCCTATCACCAGTCGCGGGGCAGTAGCTCCGACGAGGCGCAGCGGATGGCGGAGCTGAGCAAGCCCGCGCGGGACAACCGCGCCAACCAGCTCAACCCGGACGACGCCGCCCACGCGGCGTCGCGGGGCGAGTCGACGGCGTCGTCCACGTCCTCCAACCCGTCGCCGGCCAAGCCCGAGTGACCTGAACCGCACCGCCCCTCTCGGCTCGTCAGGCCGAGGGGGGCGCGTGCACCTGGAGGACAGCGATGAACCAACGAATCCTGATCACCGGCTCGTCTGGCCTCGTCGGCACCGCGCTCACGTCGGCGCTGCTGGCCGAGGGGGTCGAAGTCGTTCGCCTCGATCTCTGCGCACGTGGACAGGCACGGGGGGACGTTCGCGACCGGGCCCGCCTGCACGACATCGTCGCGCGCGTCGATGGCATCGTCCACCTGGCCGCCGTCTCGCGGGTCGTCTGGGGCGAGCGGGACCCCGATCTGTGCTGGGCGACCAACGTCGGCGGACTGCGCAACGTGCTCCAGGCTGCTGCGGAGTGTGCACGCACGCCGTGGCTGATCTCCGCCAGCAGCCGCGAGGCCTACGGACAACCTGAATCGCTCCCGGCCACCGAAGATGCTCCGCTGCGTCCGGTGAACGTCTACGGGCGCTCCAAGGTCGAGGGCGAGCTGCTCGTCGCGGAGGCACAGCGCGCCGGCGTCCGTGCCTGCACGATCCGCCTGTCGAACGTGTACGGCTCGATGTCCGACCACGCCGACCGAGTGGTCCCTGCTTTCGCCCGCGCTGCCGCAATCGGGGCCGAGCTACGGGTCGACGGACTCGATCACACGTTCGACTTCACGCACATCGATGACGTAGCCGGCGGTGTCGTATCCCTGGTCGCGCTGCTGGCCACGGGTGATGCGCCGCCCCCGCCCATTCACTTCGTCAGCGGACGGCCGACGACGCTCGGAGAGCTCGCGAGTCTCGCCGTTCGGCTCGGTCAGTCAGGCTCCGCGATCCGTCCTGCGGCTCCCCGCGACTTCGACGTCACGCGCTTCTTCGGAGACCCCTCGAGGGCGAACGCACTGCTCGGGTGGCAGCCGCTCGTGCGGCTCGAGGATGGTCTCGCCGGGCTGGTCCAGGCGTTCCGTGACGCTCACCGAGCTGCTGAGGAGCAGGAGGTCGTGCGATGAAGATCCTGAAGGTCATCCACGGCTACCCGATGCGCTACAACGCCGGGTCCGAGGTCTACAGCCAGACCCTGTGCCACGCGCTCGCCGAGCGCCATGAGGTCCACGTGTTCACGCGGGAGGAGGACGCCTTCGCGCCCGACTTCCGACTTCGCACGGAGCGGGACGCCGACGACCCTCGCGTCACCGTGCACGTGGTCAACAACCCCCGCTTCAAGGACCGGTACCGCGCGACGGAGATCGACCAGCGCTTCGCCGAACTGCTGGACCTCGTGACGCCCGACGTCGTCCATGTCGGTCATCTGAACCATCTCTCCTCCTCGCTCCTGCGTGAGGCTGGGTGCCGCGAGATCCCGATCGTCTTCACGCTCCATGACTACTGGCTGATGTGCCCGCGTGGGCAGTTCATGCAGATGTTCCCGGAGGACCCGAGCAACCTCTGGGCGGCGTGCGATGGACAGGAAGACCGCAAGTGTGCCGAGCGCTGCTACGCCCGTTACTTCAGCGGTGCGCCGGACGAGCTCGACGCCGACGTCGCCTACTGGACCGACTGGGTCGCGCGGCGCATGCAGCACGTCCGCGAGATGGCCGAGCTCGTGGACCTCTTCATCGCGCCCGCGCGGTACCTCCGCGAGCGTTTCCGCGACGAGCTCGGGCTGCCCGAGCGCAAGCTCGTATACCTCGACTACGGGTTCGCGCGAGAGCGGATGGCCGGGCGTCGTCGTGTCCCCGGTGAGCCCTTCACGTTCGGCTACATCGGCACGCACATCCCGGCGAAGGGGATCCACGATCTCATCCGGGCCTTCGGCTCGCTCCGTGGCGAGGTGCTGCTTCGCGTCTGGGGTCGGCCCCGAGGCCAGGACACCGACGCGCTCCAGCGCATCGCGGCGTCCCTTCCTGCGGACGTGGCGGGCCGGGTCGAGTGGCTGCCGGAGTACAAGAACCAGGAGATCGTCGCCGACGTCTTCGATCGATGCGACGCGATCGTCGTGCCCTCGGTGTGGGTCGAGAACTCGCCCCTCGTGATCCACGAGGCGCAGCAGGCCCGCGTCCCCGTCGTCACCGCCAACGTCGGTGGGATGGCGGAGTACGTCCACCATGAGGTCAACGGCCTGCTCTTCGAGCACCGGTCGGTCGTGGCGCTCGCCGAGCAGATGCAACGCCTCGTCGATGATCCCGGGCTCGCCGCGCGACTCGGTGCCCGCGGGTACCTGTTCAGCGACTCGGGTGACATCCCCCCCGTCGAGCAGCACGCGCGCGACGTCGAGGCGGTCTACGAGCGCGTCCTCGATCGGCGCAGGTCCGCACGCGTAGGTCGACGGGCGGGTCCTTGGCGCATCACGTTCGACACCAACCCGGACACCTGCAACCTACAGTGCATCATGTGCGAAGAGCACTCGCCGCACAGCCCGCTTCAGATCCGCCGGAAGCAGGACGGAAAGCCGCGGCGCCTCATGCCCTTCGAGATGATCGAGCGGGTCATCGCAGAGGCCGCGCCCCACGGGCTGCACGAGGTGATCCCGTCGACGATGGGCGAGCCGCTGCTGTACGAGCACTTCGAGGGCATCCTCGACCTGTGCGACCGCTACGCCGTCAAGCTGAACCTGACCACGAACGGTACCTTTCCTCGACTCGGCGCCACGGCATGGGCGGAGCGGATCGTCCCGGTCACGTCGGACGTTAAGATCTCCTGGAACGGCGCGACCAAGGCGACCCACGAGGCCATCATGCTCGGGAGCCGCTGGGAGAAGGTGGTCGAGAACGTCCGCGCCTTCATCGCGGTGCGTGACGCCCACGCCGGGGCTGGAGGGAATCGCTGCCGGGTCACCTTCCAGCTCACGTTCCTCGAGGCGAACGTGGCCGAGCTGGCCGACATGGTGCGCATGGCGATCGACCTCGGCGTCGACCGCGTGAAGGGACACCACGTCTGGGCGCACTTCGAGGAGATCCGTGAGCAGTCGATGAGGCGCAGTCGCGGCGCAATCGACCGCTGGAACGAGGCTGTCCTCGCGGCTCGCGAGGCAGCCGCCGAGCGGACCCTGCCGAATGGGAAGCACGTGCTTCTCGACAACGTCTTCTTGCTGGACTCCTCCGCGACGGAGGATCTCGCGCCCGGCGGTCCTTGCCCCTTCCTCGGGCAGGAGGCGTGGGTGAGCGCGGTCGGGCGGTTCGACCCCTGCTGCGCCCCCGATGCGCAGCGTCGGACGCTCGCGGACTTCCGCAACCTTGCCGAGCGGAGCTTCATGGAGATCTGGAACGGCGAGGCCTACCGCGAGCTCATGACCACGTACCGCGACCGCGCGCTCTGCCTCAGCTGCAACATGCGCAAGCCGACCGGGGGTGAGGCATGAGCTGGCGATCTCACCTCGTCTCGTCCTGCGGCACGCACCATCTCGACGAACACGGCCACCCCGCCTACGTCGAGCGCTTCGACGAGGTTCTGAAGTTCCACGCGCCGGGGTTGGCCCCGGTGCTCCGCAGCGGTCGAGCGTGGCACGTGCGGAGCGACGGCTCCGCAGCATACGACCGACGCTTCATCCGCACCTTCGGCTACTACGAGGGGCTGGCCGCCGTCGTGGCGGTAGACGGTTGGCACCACATCACCGCCGACGGGAGCGACGCCTACGTGCGCCGCAACGGCTGGTGCGGGAACTTCCAGCAGGGGCGATGCGCCGTTCGTGACCACAAAGGCGCCTACTTTCACGTCACGCCCGGTGGCGAGGATGCCTATCCGGCCCGATGGCGCTACGCGGGCGACTATCGCGACGGAATCGCGGTCGTACAGGCGGCCGACGGCCACTCCACCCACATCCGGCTCGACGGCACGCTCGTTCACGGGAAGTGGTTCGTGGATCTCGACGTGTTCCACAAGGGTTTCGCGCGCGCCCGAGACGAAGACGGGTGGATGCACGTCGACCTCCAGGGGCGACCGGCCTACGCGCGACGCTTCCAGGCCGTCGAGCCGTTCTACAACGGGCAGGCGCGGATCGAGCGCTTCGATGGAGCGCTCGAGGTCATCGACGAGAGCGGGGCGGGCTTGGTCGAGCTGCGGCCCGCGCGGCGCTCGGAGTTCGCAAGCCTCTCCGGAGACATGGTGGGGTTCTGGCGAACCCAGACCATCGGCGCCGCCGTCGAGCTCGGCGTCATCGAGGCGCTGCCGGCGACCGAATCGGAGGTCGCCGAGCGGTGTGGGCTCCGCGGCGACGGTCCCCAGCGCCTTCTGCGAGCGCTCGGTGAGCTGAGCCTCACGGCTCGACAGGGTGACCAGTGGGCGCTCACGGGACGCGGGGAGCTGCTTCGGGCCGATCACCCGCTCACGCTGGCCGATGCCGCCATCGAGTACGCAGGGCCATTCTCGGCAATGTGGAGACGCCTGCCGGAGGCCCTTCGGCGGAGCTCCGGCTGGAACGCGCCCGATGTGTTCGGCGAGGTCGCGCGCGACGACGCGCGTCGTGTCGGCCACCACCGTATGCTGCGGAGCTACGCGCGGCACGACTACTCCGAAGTCTGTCGCGCCCTCGACCTGCAGGGCGACGAGCGCGTGATCGACGCGGGAGGCGGGCTCGGCGTCCTCGCCCAGCAGATCCGGGACGCGCACCCATCCGTCGAGGTCACCGTCCTCGAGCGTCCGGAGGTGGTCGCGATGGCGCCGCCTGCCTCGAGGGTGCGCTGGCGGAGCGGGAGCCTGTTCGAACCGTGGGAGACCGCAGCGGATGCCGTGGTCTTGTCGCGTGTGCTCCACGACTGGGATGACGCCGAGGCACTGCAGATCCTGCGGCATGCACGGGCCGCGCTTCCCGGCGACGGGCGGCTCTACATCGTGGAGATGCTGGTCGCTGAGGAGAGCGTGGCCGGAGCGCTTTGCGATCTGCACCTGCTCATGGCGACTGGGGGGCGCGAGCGCTCGGCGGAGCACTTCGGGCGACTGCTCTCTGCCGCCGGCTTCGAGCTCGCTGCGGTGCGAAGGCTGCCGGCCCTCCCGTCGGTCATCGTGGGGGTGGCGTCATGACCCATGTGCAGTGGCGGATCCCACCGTCGGTGCTGCGGCTCCTCGAGCGAGCGCCGGCCGACCGTGCCGTCGTCGTGCTCCTTCGGCACTCCGTCCGCGACCACCTGCCGCCGGGTGACGCGGGCTACGTCCTACCCATCACCGATGTTGGGCGCCAACTCGCGCTCGAGCTGGGTGGCCTCCTGCGTGGGCGGCTGCGCGCGCTCCACGCGAGCCCACTCCTGCGGTGTGTTCAGACCGCACAGGCGCTCGCGGAGGGAGCCGGTGCGGAGCTCGCTGTCGTCCCGAATCGGCTTCTCGGCGACCCCGGCGTGTTCGTTCTCGACGGACGGCGTGCGTGGGCGAACTGGGAGCAGCTCGGCCACGAGGGCGTGATGCGTCACCTCGTCAGCGAGACCACTGCGCTCTCGGGGATGGCGCGCCCCGACGAGGCCGGGCGCTTCCTCGTTCAGTCGATGCTCGGGGAGGCCGCGAGCCGCCCGGGCGTGCATGTGTTCGTGACGCACGACTCGCTCGTGACCGCAACCGCCGCGCGCCTGCTGGGCAGGCCACTCGGCCTCGACGACTGGCCCTGGTACCTCGAGGGGGCCTTCTTCTGGCCCGCGGAAGACGGTGTTCACGTCGCCTACCGGGACGACGAGGCGATCCACCCGGGTCCGCTCTGCGGCCTGGCCGAGGCCGACGTCGCCGAGCTCGCCCGGCGCGAGATCGCGGCGACGGTCGGGCTGGACTCCGGCGCGCGCTTCTTCCTGGCGGGCGGCTCCTACAAATCGCTGCTCACCGGTCGTCCCCCGAGGGACCTCGACCTGTGGGCGGTCTCGGAGCACGATCGCGCCCTGCTCCTCGCGGCGCTGCGAGCTCGCGGTGCTCGACCTGCCGGCGCGCGACCGTTCGCCGATGCCTTCGATGTCGCCGGGCGCGTGGTCGAGGTCGCCCACGAGACCGAGCCGAGCACGCTCGCCGAGCGGCTGGCGCGCTTCGACATCGGGCTCTCCGCCGTGGGCGTCGAACATCGACCCGACGGCGAGTGGTCCGTGATGGTGCATCCGCTCGCGCTCGACTCGGTGCGTCGGCGCGAGGTCCGGCTGCTCAAGCCCCTGGTGAACTGGAAGTACGCGCTGACGACGCTGGAGCGGATGCGCCGCTACGCGGACGAGCTGTCCTTCTCGGTGCCCGCGGAGGAGGAGGCCGAAGTGTGGCGCGTGTTCGAGGCTCAAGACGCCGAGCTGCGCGCGGGGCTGATCGAGCGGTACCGACGGACCGGGGCCGGCGGCTTCGGCATCCTGGAGGAGGTCGCATGTCGATTCCCATGATCGCCGGCCTCTACCCCTACACGCGCGGTGGCGTCACGCACCCGCCCAAGATCACGCTGCAGGAGATCCCCGCCAGCCTCCGGGTCAACCCGAGCTACCGCGACGGATTCGGCGGGACTGTTGCGCGAACAGGAGGTCACTGCCCGCTCTCGGCGTTCGTCTTCTCCCCAACCATCCCCTCTACAGCCCCAAGCCCGTGCAGCAGCTCCGCGAGCTCAACGGCCGCCGCCAGGCGAAGGGCCCGCGTTCCTGGACCTCGCGGGCCATGCGAACAAGGCGCTCCCCGAGGACCATCCCCACCGCGGCGAGCTCGTCGCGGAGCCCGGGTGGGACCTGCCCCGCATCCAGCGCGGCGAGGAAGCGGGCGGCGAGCTCGCCGTTGTCCACGCGTTGCCCACGAGAGGGTCTAACCTCGCGGGATCCTTCGGTGGCGCATCGCGCTGTTAACCGATTGGTCGCAGGTTCGAGTCTGCTCCCGGAGCTGAAATGTCGCCAGTCGAACCAGGCGACCCAACGTTCGGCAGAGGCCCCGATCGTCACCACGCGATCGGGGCTTCGTTGTTTCGGCGTCATCTCGCGTGCTTGCGTGACCATGCATTTCGACGTCGCTCTCCACTCGATCGACGCGGAGAGTCGCGAGCGTCGTTCGGAGGTCCGCGACCGCTCTCTCGGGCGCCCGACGGGGCGGAGAGTGGGCGGAGAGCCTCGGATCCTGTTTTGGAGCCGACCCTCGCTCTGCTTCACAGACGGAGAGAATCGCCGAGAAGCTCGAACACCTCTCCGTCGCCGATCGCGCCGCGCAACGCCGCGTCTCTCCTCCTTCTCGGAGAGCCGCTGTCAAACGGAGCGCGGAGAGAGGTTGCGATCGGTGGTCGAGCGATCGCAACCTCTCCGAGTCGGCGCCGTTTGACAGACGGAGAGTGCGGAGCACTCGCGACTCGGCACCCACCGGGACGTCTTCGGCCTCGAGCTCGCGGACATGACCCCGGCGGCCTTCAAGAAAACGCTCGGCTGAGCCTCTCGGAAGCCGAAAACCGCCGGCTACGTGGCCCGCCGCGTCGCGCATCCCGGCGTCGCTGATCGGTCACGGTTCAAGGAAGTAGAGCCTTCTGGCGCGGGTCCGAACCCACGCCCCTCAGCTGAGTAGAGCCGGCCTCTTCGTCGGGTGGGACACTGCGGACGCATTAGCGCTTGCACACAACTAAACCACGGGTTTAGATTACGCCGAGCCGGGCTTAGCGCCGGCGCATCCGCGGAGCCCCCATGACCGACAAGCTCGTCCCATCATCCGACGGCCTCGTCCAGGAGCTACGGTCCCTGATCGAGGCAACCCGCGGTCGCGTCGCGCAGACCGTGAACAGCGAGTTGGTCGCCCTCTACTGGCAGGTCGGCAAACGCCTGCGCGAGCAAGTCCTCGGGGACGAGCGCGCCGCCTACGGCGAGCAGGTGGTCGCCGAGGTGGCCAAGGCGCTGTCGGCCGAGTTCGGCCGCGGGTTCAGCAAACGGAATCTGCACTACATGGCTCGCTTTGCCGAGGTCTTCCCCGACGCGAAGATTGTGCACGCACTGCGTTCACAATTGAGCTGGACCCACTTCCGCGAGCTCATCGCCATCGACGACCCGCTCAAGCGGCAGTTCTACACGGAGCTCAGCCGCGTCGAGCGGTGGAGCACCCGAACCCTGAAGAGCAAGATGGATGGGATGCTCTTCGAGCGGACGGCGATCGCCAAGCGCCCGGACGCCGTGGTCGAGGGCACCCTCGAGGCGCTGCGAGACGAGGACCGGATGTCGCCGGACCTGGTCTTTCGCGACCCCTACGTGCTGGACTTCCTCGGGCTGCCCGCGGACTTCAGCGAGGCCGAGCTGGAGGCCGCCATCCTCCGAGAGCTGGAGGCGTTCCTGCTCGAGCTCGGCCAGGGGTTCAGCTTCGTCGCTCGCCAGAAGCGGATGTCCATCGGACCGGACGACTACTACCTGGACCTACTCTTCTTCCACCGCCCGCTGCGAGCGCTAGTGGCCATCGAGCTGAAGCTCGGCCGCTTCGACGCCCACGACAAGGGGCAGATGGAGCTCTACCTGCGCTGGCTCGACAAGCACGAGCGCCAGCGGGATGAGAACCCGCCTCTTGGGCTGATCCTCTGCGCCGACAAGAACGAGGAGCAGATCGAGCTCCTCGAGCTGACCGAGGGTTCCGTGCGCGTCGCCAGCTACCTGACCGAGCTGCCGCCTCGGGAGCTCCTCGAGCGCAAGCTACTCGAGAGCATCGAGCACGCGCGTGCCCGCGCGGTGGCCGGTGAGCGGCTGGCCCTGCCCGACGCCGACGGGTGAGCGCGATGCCGGATGCAACATCGCCGAGCTGGGATGCGCTCTACGCCACGGCCGAGCTTCAGGCCGGGTACTTCACGACGGCGCAGGGGGCCGAAGCCGGGTACTCGCCGCAGCTGCTCTACAAGCACCTCAAGGCCGGTCGCGTCCGCCGCGTCCGCCGCGGCATCTATCGGCTCGTCCACTTCCCGTCAAGCGACGAGGAACACCTCGTCGAGTGCTGGCTCTGGGCCGAACAGGCCGGCGTCTTCTCGCACGAGACCGCGCTCTTCTACCACGACCTCTCGGACGTCCTGCCCAAGCACGTGCACTTGACAGTCCCCGAAACGTGGCGTCAGCGTCGACTCCGCGTGCCCGAGGGCCTGGTGCTGCGCTACGGGCACCTCCCGGAGGCCGAGCGCACCTGGCTCGGTCCGGTCCCGATCACGAAGCCGGTGCGGGCGATCCGCGACGTCATCGACACCCACCTATCCCCGGAGCATATCGAGCGAGCGATCGCCGATGCCCGGCACCGCGGCCTCATCGACGAGGACGAGGCCGACCAACTCGAAGCGCAGCTACGCGAGATCCAGAGGAGCTGATGGCCGCGCCCCAAGCACGCACGTCGACCGGAGGCGGCGAATGACGCGGAGGACTCCGTCCGTCGCAGACGAAATCGAGCGGTACCTCCGGACCGGCGACACCGAGCCGTACCACGCGGCGTGGTCCGGCCAGAGCTTCCTCGAGAGCGCTCAGCTCGCGAGCGCCGACCTCGAGAACGCGCTCGTGGCCGAGGTGTCGCGACGAGCCAACGGGTGGCAACCACCCCCGGCCCGTCGCAACGGCTGGAAGGCAATCCTCGAGTGCTGCGCACCTCCGAGGCTCCCGCGCCGGGCTGCGCCATCGACGAAGACGGAGTCTGACCGATGAAGCGAGACCAGAGGATCGACCGCGACAAGGTCCGCAACGAGGTGCGCAGGCTCGACGGCACCGGGCTCCGGGTGTGGCTCGACCGCGCGATCGAGATGCTCCCAGACGAAGCCTTCCCCGCGCTCATCGCCGACTACGTCCACCTCCGCGACGTGCTCGCCGACGAGGCGACCCAGCCCGACCTCCTGGGCTCCATCCGCGCGTTTCACAGCGAGAGCATGGCGGGCCGCTACTACCAGAGCTTCAACGTCAACTCGCGCAACTGCATGGAGAAGTCACGCGGCACCGAGATCTTCATCGCGGAGCACTCGCGCCTGGTCGAAGCATGCCTCCGCGCAGAGCCGGCCGGGGATCTCGAGACGGTTGCCGAGGGGCTCGAGCTGCTGATCGATCTGATGCGCGAGATCGACCGGTCCGAGCGGGACATCGTCTTCTTCGCCGACGAGGCCGGGTCCTGGCAGGCCGGCGTCCTCTGGGATCGCGTCCTCCCGGCCTGGTTCAGGAGCCTGTCGCCGAAAACGGACGCGCACGAGTGGGCGGAGACCATCGTCGACGCGCTCAACGACTTCGCCGGCCATCAGATGGCGGAGCTGCTCGCGGCCGCTCGTCACGCGGGGACGCCCGAACAGCGCGCGGCGCTGGCAGAGTACGAGGCCGATCTGCGCCACCGCAGGCGATGAGACGTCCGGTGCCCCCCGTGTCAGGGTAGTTGCCGCATGACCTCGCCCACAGGAGCCGGCCCGAGTCGTGGTCGACGACGACTGTCAGGTAGCGATGTCCCTTGCGGTAGGACACCTCGTCGATGCCGATGCGCGTGACTCCGGCGAACGGATCGCGCACGCGGCGCATGCTCGCGGCGACGCGCT
>JBDIVX010000014.1:0-77725 GCA_039794305.1 Candidatus Neutrinellum sp. | reverse complement strand
GTGTCGGTCGGGCGCCCCGAGCCCGGCCGGACCGGCGACGAGGCGACGCCGTACGATGCGTGGGACATCGACTTCCCGTACGGGCGGTCGAAGTACTTGAGCCGCGAGCTGGCCGAGTGCTTCGCGGCGACGGGCCAGGACGTGCGCGTCGTGTGCCCGGGGATCGTGCTCGGTCCGGGCGACATCCGCCCGACGCCCTCGGGCATGCTCATCGTCAACGCGTTTGCCACCGGCACCGCGGTCTACATGGACGGCGGCGCGAATTACGTGGACGTCCGGGACGCGGCGCGCGTCCACCTGCTGGCGGCGCGCAAGGGGCGCCCCGGCGAGCGCTACCTCGCGACGGCGCACAACCTCGACAACCAGCAGCTCATGGCGGCGATCGATCGGGCCACCGGCCGGAACCGCCGCCAGATCAAGGTGCCGGTGGCGGTCGCGCGAGCGGTCGTCAACGCCATGGACGCGCGCGCGCGGCGCACGGGCAAGCCGCCGCTCCTGGCCCGTCACTTCTTCGAGTACAGCCTCAAGCCGAGCTTCTACTCGAACCGGAAGGCGCGCGACGAGCTCGGCGCCACGTTCCGGCCGATCGAGGAGACCATCCGCGACGCCGTGGAGTACTTCCGGGGCCGCGGGCTCATCCGCTCCTGATCCGGCCGGCCCGACCCGCCGAAGCCGAACCTACCCGCCGACGAGCGACATGCCGACGCGCTCGTGCTCGTCGACCGACTCGTCGCCGAAGGAGTGGCCCGCGGCCTTTCCGAGGAGCGACCAGGCGACGGCCCAGGCGATCTCGCGGTCGCCCTTGCCCGCGCGGATCAGGTCTCGGAGGGAGACGGCGCGCCGCGAGGCCAGGCACGCGCGGATCTCGCCGCGGGCCGTGATGCGCACGCGGTTGCACGTGGAGCAGAAGCTGTCGCTCACGGCGGTGATGAACCCGACGCGCCGGCCCGTTCCGTCGGCCGCCGCGAGGTAGCGAGCCGGGCCGTGGTGCGCGCCGCCGGGCGACGCGACGCGCGAGACGCGCCCGCCGAGCCGCTCGATCACCGCCTCCACGTCCAGGAACGCCTTCTTCGGGAGCCGGGCCGCCTCACCGAGCGGCATCAGCTCGATGAACCGGGGCGTCGCGCCGACGTCCCAGGCGAAGTCCACCATGCGCCCGAGCTCGTCGTCGTTCGTCCCGCCGAGCGCCACGATGTTCAGCTTGACCTCGAGCCCCGCGTCGCGGGCCGCGTGGATCCCCGCGAGCACGCGCCCGAGGTCTCCCCCTCGCGTGATCTCGCGGAAGCGCTCGGCGCACAGCGAGTCGATCGAGATGTTCACGCCCGAGAGCCCCGCGTCGCGCAGCGGCCGCGCGAGCTCCGCGAGGCGCGTCGCGTTGGTGGTCATGACGAGCGAGTCGACGGGCGTCGTCCGCCGCACGACGTCGACCAGCCGCACGAAGTCCTTGCGCACCAGGGGCTCGCCGCCGGTGAACCGCACCCGGCGTACTCCGGCGAGCGCGAACACGGCGACGACCCGGGCGGCCTCTTCGAAGGCGAGGAGGTCCGGACGGAGCGCGTGGTCGTCCTCGCCGGCCGGCGGCATGCAGTACAGGCAGGCGAGGTCGCAGCGGTCGGTGACCGACATGCGCAGATAGCTGTACCGGCGGCCCTCACCGTCCACGAGCGGCGGGACGCCGCCCTCGCCCCATCCGTTCGGGATCGGAGGGAGCGGATCGGGTGAGGAGCCGAGGACCGTCAGCCGGCGCACGGCGGGAGCGTTCGGCAGAGGGCGCCCCACGTCAACCCTCAGTGACGATTTGCCCCGCCCCGAGCCGCGCCACCGGCGCACGGCCTCCGGAGAAACGGGCGCACGGCGGGCTCCGAACGGATCTTGCAGACGACATCCGACATGCCGAAGAAGCCCCGCGGCAAGAAGCAGAAGGAGCCGCCGAAGCCCGAGAAGGAGCAGGCCGTCGAGCAGCCGCGCGAGCCGGAGCCGCCGGAGGACTCGGTCGACGAGGCGATCTGGGAGTCGTTCCCTGCCAGCGATCCGCCGTCGTTCACGCCGCGGTGACTCACGGGGAGGCGAGCGTGACCTCGCTCACGCGGAGGTCCGGCCCGACGACCCACGCCCGCACCTCGAAGGGGCCGTCGCCGCTCCGGACGACGACCCAGCCTTCCGGCGCCCGGCGCGCGTAGGCGCCACCGTCGGCCACGACGTGGGCTGCGAGGACCTCGCCGTCGAACGCGACGCGCGCGGGCACCTCGGCCGTCGGCTGCCCCTCGAGGCGGAGCCGAGGGGTCGCGCCGGACGCGCCGGGCGCCCGGTCGAGCGCGCCGATCACGCGCCGTCCGATCGCCACGGCGTCGTGCGCGCCGGCGAGCACGCGCACCGACACGACGGTCGATCCGCGCACGAGCACGACGAGCCCTCGATCACCCCAGGCCCGATCGCCGAGATCGTCCCGCGGCGCGAGGCCGGCCGCGGCGGCCGTCCCCGCGAGCTGCTCGGCGCGCGCGGCCGCGGCTCGCGGCGAGTCGGCGCGCAAGACGTCGATCCACACCTCGGCGCGGTCTTGCCCGGACGGTGCGTACTCGAGGCGTACGGGAAGGCGTAGGTCGTCGGGCGCCCGCACGCCGACGCGCTCCATCGCGGGCGGAGCGAGGAGGTCGGCGAGCGGGCGGGCGTTCTGCGCCGAGGCGCATGCCGCGGTGGCGAAAAGCGCCGCGGAGACCACCAAGCAGGACGTCAAGAAGCGGCTCATCGCACCCTCACCTTCTCGTCGACGGTCGCCTCGACGTTCATCCACTCGCTCGACAGCCCGCGCAGGTAGTCGGTCTCGCTCAGCCCCTGCACCAGGAGCAGCGTCGCCGGCAGCGCGGTGGGCGTGCCGTCGCCGTCGAGGGCGAGGGTCGCGTCGAAGATCCGTCCGTCCGGCGGTCCGACGACGGCGTGGTACCGGAAGGCGCCGCGGCCGCTGAAGAAGGGCGTCTCGGTGAACCCTTCCCACCCGATGGCCTGGATGTAATTGAGGTCGAACCCCGACGCCCACTCGTGCTGCAGGATGTGGTAGCGGAAGTCGATCCCCACCATGTTCGCGTAGGTCGAGAGGATCGAGCCCGCGTCCGAGCAGTTGATGGTGGAGCCGTTCGCGCGTAGCTGGAACGCCGACAGGTCGAAGCGCGCGCCCGTCCAGCCGGTCGGGTAGCTCGTATAGAAGGAAGCGCCGCGCTCCCGGTCGTACCGGAGCCCGAGGTCGTAGTACACGCCCGACACGAGCGCCGCGGCGACCTCGTCCGGGTCGGCCGTCGCCCCGTCGACCCACGTCGCGACGGCGTCCACGACGTCCACCCAGGCGCGGTGCGGCACGGCCGTGTAGTCGAAGATCGGAGCGGCGACGAGGCCGTAGAGGCGGTGTACGGTCTCGAGGCTGCCGGGGACGGCGACCCAGTCGCCGCCCGGCCGCCGCGCCTCGAAGGTCCACGTGAGCGTCCAGTCGTACCGGCCGACGGCCGGCACCGGCGAGCTTCCCGAGCGCACGGTGACCATGCCGCCGTCGGTGAAGGCCGTGTCGCCCGGGGCCTCGGTGCCGTCCGGCGGGACGATCCGGACGTCGGTCTCCATCGGCTCGCCGCCGCCCGGCACGCCGGCCACGTCGGCCGAGAGCGTCGCGGTCACGTCCACGAGCGAGCCCGCGACAAAGGCGGTGGGCAGGTTGTAGGTGTCGACCTCGATCCCGGTCGGCGAGCCGGAGTCCATCGGCGGCGTCGTCAAGTCGTCCCACGGCGGAGGCAGCTCGCGCGGGGTCCCGTCGGCGAGCTCGAGCGCGGAAGCGCCGGCGGTCTCCCCCACGTCGGCGGACAGCCGCCAGGGGAACCGATCGGCCGCCATCTCGTAGTAGCCCTCGCGGACGCCGCCGACGGCGCGGTACAGGAGCCCGGTGCGGCCCTCGCCCGAGAGTTGGATGCGCTCGATGCCGAGACGCACGACCTCGACGCGCGCGTCGGCGGCGGCGAGCTCGGCGCCGGAAGCGTCCAGCACCTGGGCGCGCACATCGACGGGACCCGGAGCGAGCCAACCTCCGGACGCGTCGCGGCCGTCCCACGTGGCCACGCACGCATCGAGGCTCGACGCGGGCTCGAGGGTCCGGACGGGCTCGCCGTCGCGCGACAGCGTGACCGCGCACGTACGCCCGTCCACGTCGTGAAAGCGCGCGTCGAACACGAGCGGCCATCCGTCGAAGCCGGGGAGCTTGGGGTCGGCGGCGGGTGGCGTCACGACGGAGGGGGCGATGCTCGGCAGCCGCACCTGCGCGAAGCCGGCAGGCGCGACGATCGGGCCGGACTCCGGCACGTGGGCGGCGTCGTCTTCGCCGGCGCACGCCGCCAGGACGGCGAGCAGCAGGACCAGCACGCGGCGCATCGCAACCTCCCTTCGCAGCACCGGGGAGAGTAGCCCCACCCGCACGACGCATTCAAGGCGGGCGCCGGTGGTACTACAATGCGCGGCGTGGACTTTCTGGGACGGCTCGTCGCAAGCATGGAGGAGCTCACGGCCTTCGGGGGCGTGGGGCTCGTCACGGCGGTCGCCTTGCTGCTCTTGGCGCGGCTGCTCCTTCCGGCCGGCGAGCGGGCGCACCTGCGCTTCCCGCTGATCGCGCTGGTCGGCCACGCCGTCGTCCTCGCCATCCGTTCGCTCCTGACGGAAGACTCCCCTGCGCACGAGCCGCTCCGGCTGCTCGCCCTCCTGCTCCTGCTCTTGTCGGTCGGGCGCACGGGGTTCCTCCTGGTCGTCCACTCGGCGTTCTCGCGCCGCGTCACGCGGCCGCTCCCGAAGATCTTTCGGGACATCCTGCAGGGAGCGATCTACGCGGGGGTGCTGCTGGTCGTGCTGCGAGCCGCCGGCGTGGAGATGGGCTCGCTGCTCACGACCTCCGCGCTCCTGACGGCGGTCATCGGCCTGTCGCTCCAGGACACGCTCGGGAACCTGTTCGCGGGCCTCGCTATCCAGGCGCAGCGGCCGTTCGAGGTCGGCGACTGGATCCAGTACGACGACCACCCGGAGAACATCGGGATGGTCGTCGAGATCAACTGGCGCGCGGCCAAGCTCGTGACCATCCAGCAGTACGAGGTCGTCGTCCCCAACGGCACGCTCGCCAAGGCGTCCATCCGCAACTTCACCAAGCCGAACCTCGAGGTGCGGCGCAGCGTGTTCGCCCACGCTCCGTACCACATCCCGCTCCGGCGGGTGCAGGCGGCGCTGCTCGAGGCGGTCAAGGGCGTCGAGGGCGTGCTCGAGCGCCCCGAGCCGTCGGTCATCCCGCACGGCTTCGACGAGCGCGGGGTGCAGTACGAGGTGCGGTTCTTCGTCCGTGACTTCGAGCGGCGGGACGTCATCGGCGGCAACGTCCGTGACCGTGTGTGGTACGCGCTCGCGCGCGCGGCCATCGAGATCCCGGTGCCGCAGCGGACGATCCAGCTCCTCGACTCGACCCACCTCGCCGCGCAGAAGGAGCGCCAGAAGGAGCTCGAGGCGCGGGAGCGCTACCTGCGCGCGGTCCCGTTCCTGAAGGAGCTCCCTGACGGTGCGATCCACACGCTCGCCGAGATGAGCCGGACGCGCCTCTACGACGAGGACGAGGACATCATCCACCAGGGCGACGAGGGCGACGAGCTGTTCATCCTCCGGCGGGGCGACGTGGCGGTGCTCGTGGGCGGCAACGGAGGTGAGGCCGTCGAGGTCGCGCGGCTCGAGCCGGGCCACTTCTTCGGCGAGATGTCGCTCATGACCGGGGAGCGCCGCAAGGCGACGGTGCGCGCGGTCGTGGAGTCCGAGGTGCTCGTCGTCGGCAAGGACGCCTTCTCGAAGGTGTTCGACGCCTACCCGGACCTCGTCCAGCACATCAGCGACGTCCTCGCCGAGCGCGACGAGCAGCTCACCGTGGCGCAGGGACGGTCGAGCCGCGAGCCCTCCGAGCACGGCGCCGGCGACCGGCGCGCCGTCCTCTTGACGCGCATCCGCGACTTCTTCTCTCTGTGAGTTGCATCCGGGCGTGTCCCCAATGCAAGTCGGTGAGTTGCATTGGGGACACTCCCCAATGCAAGTGGGGGGGCCTTGCAACGGTTCGGGGTGGGCCTAAGTGGCGCAGACCATGGCCAGATCGAACGGCAAGCGGACCGGCGGCAAGCGGGTCGCGGTGGTGGCGGGGCTCAGGACGCCCTTCGCCAAGCAGGGGACCGCCTACGAGGACATCGGCGCGCTCGACCTCGGGAAGATCGTGGTCAACGAGCTGCTCGCGCGCACGGAGCTCGACCCGAAGGAGGTGGGGCAGGTCGTCTACGGGCAGGTCGTCCCGTCGCTTTCCGCCCCGAACATCGCCCGCGAGATCGTCCTTGGCACCGGGATGCCACAGGAGATCGAGGCGTACAGCGTCTCGCGCGCCTGCGCGACGAGCTACCAGTCGACGGTGAGCGTCGCCCAGGCGATCGCGGACGGCGCCGTCGACTGCGGTGTCTCGGGCGGGGCGGACAGCGCGAGCGACGTGCCCATGGCGGTGAGCAAGAAGCTCGCGGGCGCGCTCCTCACCGCGAGCAAGGCGCGCACGATGGCCGGTCGCTTCCAGGCGTTCAAGGGGATCTCGCCGCGCGACCTGGTCCCCGTGCCGCCGGCGCTCAAGGAGCCGTCGACGGGGCTCACGATGGGCGAGAGCGCCGAGAAGATGGCCAAGGAGAACCACATCCCGCGCGAGGAGCAGGACCGGTTCGCGCACCGCAGCCACATGCTGGCGGCGAAGGCCTACGAGGAGGGCTTCTTCGACGATCAGGTGATGGACGTGTACGTGCCACCGAAGTACGAGACCAGCATCAAGGAGGACAACCTGGTGCGGCACGGGTCGAAGCTCGAGAGCTACGCGAAGCTCAGGCCCGTCTTCGACCGCAGGCACGGGACCATCACCGCCGGCAACAGCTCCCCGCTCACCGACGGCGCGAGCGCGCTCCTCTTGATGCGCGAGGACAAGGCGAAGGCGCTCGGCTTCGACGTCCTCGGGTTCATCCGCAGCTATGCCTTCGCAGCGCTCGATCCGCGCGGTCAGATGCTGATGGGGCCGAGCTACGCGACGCCCAAGGCGCTCGAGCGGGCCGGCGTGACGCTGAAGGACATGGACATCGTCGACATGCACGAGGCATTCGCGGCGCAGGTCCTGTCGAACACGCGCGCGTTCGAGAGCAAGAAGTTCGCCGAAGAGGAGCTCGGCCGGAGCGAGCCCATCGGCGAGATCGACTGGGACTCCTTCAACGTCGCGGGCGGCAGCATCTCGATCGGTCACCCGTTCGCGGCGACCGGCGCGCGCCAGATCCTCCAGGCGCTCATGGCGCTCGAGGACCGGGACGGGACGCTCGCCCTGTGCACGGCCTGCGCGGCGGGCGGGCTCGGCGCCGCGATGGTCCTCGAGCGGGCCTGAACCGGAGGGACGCATGGCGGCACGGACCAAGACGAAGGGCAACGGACCGAAGGGCAGCGTCGTCCGGGTCGAGCGGCGGCCGGATGGCGTGGCGGTCCTGTGGCTGGACGACCCGGCCGAGTCGGTCAACACGCTCAGTGCCGATCTCAGCAGCGACCTGTCGCGTGCCCTCACCGAGGTCGATACCGACGCCTCGGTCAAGGCGCTGGTCTTCGCCTCCGGGAAGAAGGACTTCATCGTGGGCGCCAACCTCCACATGCTGAGCGGCGTCCGGACGGCGGCCGAGGCGACCGAGCTCTCGCGCGCCGGACAGGAGGGCATGGACCGGATCGAGGCGTTCCCGAAGCCGATCGTCGCGGCGATCCACGGGAGCTGCCTCGGCGGCGGGCTCGAGATGGCGATGGCGTGCCGCGAGCGCGTGGCCACCGACGACCCGCGCACCAAGCTCGGCCAGCCGGAGGTCCAGCTCGGGCTGCTCCCCGGCGCGGGCGGCACGCAGCGCCTGCCGAGGCTCGTCGGCGTGCAGCAGGCGCTCGACCTGATGCTCACGGGCAAGCACGTCTCGGCGCGCAAGGCGAAGAAGCTCGGCCTCGTCGACGAGGTCGTCTCCGAGCCCATCCTGGTCGACGTCGCGGCCGAACGCGCGCTCCGGCTCGCCGCTGCGCCCGAGAAGAAGAAGGAGAAGCCGGTCGACCGCCTGAAGCACTTCTTCGACAGGGAGGAGCTGACCGAGCGCGCGCTCGCCGACAACCCCGTCGGCCGCAAGGTCCTCTTCGATCAGGCGAGGAAGCAGCTCCGGAAGAAGACGCGCGGCAACTACCCCGCGCCCGAGAAGATCCTCGAGGTCGTGAAGGTCGGCCTCGCGCAGGGGTTCGATCGCGGGCTCGAGGCCGAGCGTGAGGCGTTCGGCGAGCTCGTGGTGAGCCCCGAGGCCGCGCAGCTCATGGGCATCTTCTTCGCCACGACCGCGCTGAAGAAGGACCGCGGCGTGGACGATCCCTCGACCGAGCCGCGGCCCGTGCACAAGGTGGGCGTGCTCGGCGGCGGGCTCATGGGGGGCGGCATCGCCTACGTGACGGCGGCCACGGGCGTCCCGGTCCGGCTCAAGGACAAGGACGACGCGGGCGTCCTGCACGGCCTCGAGTACGTGCGACGCATCCTCGACGAGCGCGTCGAGCGCAGGCGCGTCGACCGCATCGTGGCCGACTGGCAGATGACCTTCGTGACGGGCACGACCGACTACAGCGGCTTCGGCGACTGCGATGTCGTGATCGAGGCGGTCTTCGAGGACCTGGACCTGAAGCACCGCGTGCTCCGCGAGACCGAGGAGGCGTGTCGCGAGGACGCGATCTTCGCCTCGAACACGTCGTCGATCCCGATCACCCGCATCGCGGAGACGTCGAAGCACCCCGAGACGGTCATCGGGATGCACTACTTCTCGCCCGTCCACAAGATGCCGCTCCTCGAGGTCATCGTGACCGGGGAGACGGCGCCCTGGGTGACGGCCACCTGCGTCGAGCTCGGCAAGAGGCAAGGCAAGACGGTGATCGTGGTGCGCGACGGCGTGGGCTTCTACACATCACGCATCCTCGCGCCATACATGAACGAGGCCGCCCACGTCCTCGCCGAAGGAGTGCCCGTCGAGGAGATCGACCGGGCGCTGCTGGACTGGGGCTTCCCGGTCGGACCGATCAAGCTCACGGACGAGGTGGGCATCGACGTCGGCGCGAAGGTCGGGAAGATCATGGTCGACGCCTTCGGCGACCGCATGCAGGCACCCGAGGGCCTCTCGAAGCTGCTCGAGGACGAGCGCTTCGGCCGCAAGAACCAGCGCGGCTTCTACCTCTACGGCGGCAAGAAGGGTGAGGTGGACGAGAGCGTCTACGAGCTGCTCGGCGTGACGCCCGCGACGGAGATGCCGGCCGAGGAGATCGCCGAGCGCTGCGCGCTCATGATGGTCAACGAGGCCGCCCTCTGCTTCCAGGAGGGGATCCTCCGGAGCGCGCGCGACGGTGACGTCGGGGCGGTCTTCGGCCTCGGCTTCCCGCCCTTCCGCGGCGGCCCCTTCCGTTGGGTCGACGCGGTGGGCGCGAAGAACGTGGTCCGCATGCTCGGGCGGTACCGCGAGCGGCACGGCAAGCGGTTCGAGCCCGCCCCGCTCCTCACCGCGATGGCGAGGGGTGGTTTGACCTTCCACGGCGAGCGCGCCGTGCGCCCGGGCGAGATCCCGCGCGTCGAGGCGGGCGCCGCGGCGCGGCCGTGAAGACCTCTACGATTACCACGGCGTCCCGTCGCAGTCGTCGTCGACGCCGTCGGGAATGACGAACGTGCCGAGGGCGAGGTTGCCGCCCGCGGAGTACACGATGGACATGCGGCCGCCGCGCTCCACCATCTCGACGTCGTAGCAGCCGCAGGCCGTAGTGTCGTCGACGACGTGCCAGCCGGACGCCGACGAGAACGCGAAGCGCATCGTGTAGCCCGCGCCGCTCACGTACTCGATGAAGGCGATCCCCACGCGGCCGTCCGCGAGCACCGTGATGGAGTCGGGGACGTATGCCGTCGTGGTCACCGTCTCGCGTGCCCACGTCCCGCCGGCCGGGCGCCGCGCGTAGACGAGCTCGCTCCCCGTCCCGTACGCGACGTGCAACGTCCCGGCGCCGTCCATGGTGAGCGTGACGCCGGGGATGGGCGGCGGCGAGACGGTGAAGTCCTCGATGCTGCCATCCGTCCAGCCGCCCGTGCCTCGAATCGCGTGGCGCACTCCGTCGGTGGCTGCGTAGACCACGTGCACCGTCCCGCTCGGATCGTAGGCGATGCGCGGGTTGCGCCCGGTCGCGACGGGCTCGTTCGTGAAGCTCCCGCCGGCGTCGGTCAGGTAGGTGACGCCGGCGACCGCGATGTGCTTCGAGCCGTCGGGCGCGAGCGCGAGCGCGGTCCCCTGCGTCCCGCCGGCGGGGCTCTCGAAGGACCACGTCCCGCCCTCGCGCGAACCGGTGAAGAACGTGTACGCGCCGGTGTTCCGCTGATCGACGAACGACACGTGCGGGACGCGCGAGGAGTCGACGGCGATCGCGGCGTCGCGGCCGATGCGGCTCCGGAGCGGATCGGTCGAGCGGTGCGCCTCCTCGCGGTCGGCGACCACGTCCGACGGGGTCAGGCGGAGGTAGCGCAGCCCCTCGTCCGTGCGCCCGGTGTTCGACCAGTGGTAGGCGACGTGCAGGTCGCCCGCGTCGTCGGGCGCCGCCGCGATCTCCTGCCCTTCGTAGCCGGGGATCGAGTCGATGATCTCCACGGTCCGGTCGGGGCCGTCGAGCGCGCCGGGGTGCACGAGCGGGTCGTCGTCGTCGCAGTCGTCGCCGCCGCAGGCGACCGCGTCGTACCCGTCGTCGTCGCGGTCGGCGGGCGTACAGCCGGCGTCGGCGCCTGCGTCATCCGTCGAGACGCCACCGTCCTCGGTCGAGCCGCCGGCGTCCGCGGTCGAGCCGCCGCCGTCCGCGGTCGCCGCGTCGGGCGTGCCGCCGCCGTCCTCGCCGGGAACCGTGCCCGAGTCCCGGCCGGCGTCGGTCGGAGGCACCGATGCGTCCGTGGCGCCCGACGGGCGCTCCCGCCCGCCGCACGAAGCCGCCAGCATCAGGACCGCCGAGAGGACCGTCGGGTGAAGTCGCATCGGCCCATCATAGTGCGCCGACCCGATCCTCGACCGCAACCCGCGGCGACGGCAGCCGACGGCTGACGCCGCCGAGTCAGCGCGAGGCGACCCACGCCGCGACCTGGCGCGCGAACCGATCGAGATCCTCGAGCCCGCGGGTCGACGCTTCGTGCACCATGGATGCGTCGACGCCCGCGTAGCCGTGGGCGACCACGTTGCGCAGCCCCACTGCCCGGCTCAGCGCATCGGCGGTGGGCGCGTCGAGGACCCCGTTGTCCCTGAGTCGCGCGAACGACTGGGCGAGGTTCTTGGCCGCCGGCCAACCCTCGTCCGCGATCAAGTGGCTCGCGATGTCGGCGCACGTCTGCACCGCGAGCATCAGGTTGAACGAGACGAGATCGAGGGCGTCACGGTCGGAACGGAGCGCGCTCGCGTCGCGCTGCCGGTGCGCGCGCACGCGATCGACACGATCCTGCAGATCCGCGAGCTTGGCGGCCACCAGGTCCGCGTTCACCACGTCAGATGCCCTCCCGTGCCACGTGGCGCAGCCACGCGTCGCGCATGCGCGCGTACCACGGTCGATCGAGATCCAGGATCGAGAGCGCCCTCGCCCGCCAGCTCCCCTGCGCGCCCCGCCGTCCCTCGTGGACCACGATCCCATGCTCCACGATCTCCTCGAGCAGAGGGATGTCCGGGTCCGAGAGCGACACCACGTCCACGTCGAGCCCGAGCGCGCTCGAGAGCTGCGCCGACAAGGCGAGAAGATCGGCCCCGGGCGCCCAGACTCCGAGGTCCACGTCGGACCCGACCCGTTCCGTCCCGCGTGCACGGGACCCGAAGAGCACGACGAGCCACAGGTCCTTCCGCCCGCGCAGGCTCCGGGAGAGCAGCTCCGTCAGCGCTTCGGGTTGCCCGGCCATCGCCGAAACGTAGCACGAGCCCCGTGCCCTCGGCCCCACCGTCGGAGCGCCCGGAGGCCGGGTGCGGCCTCGCCGGATCAGTGCGCCGCCGGCCGCACGGCGGGGCGAGCGCGGGGCGCGGCCGGAAGGAGCACGCGCATGGTCGTGCCTTCCCCCTTCCCCGGTTCGGCGACGAGCTCGCCGCCGAGGCGCGTCACGATGGCGAGGGAGATCGACAGCCCGAGGCCCGTCCCCTCTCCCGGCTTGGTCGAGAAGAACGGATCGAAAATGCGCGAGAGCAGGTGCGGCGGGATCCCGGGGCCCGTGTCGCTCACCTCGACTACGACACGGCCGTCGGCGCCCGGGCGGACCCGGAGCCGGATCTCGTGCCGATCGGGCGCGCCGGGTGGGATCGCCTGCGCGGCGTTGAGGAGCAGGTTCAAGAACACCTGACCGAGCCTGCCGTGCGTCGCGAGGACCTCGGGCGTGTCTTCGTACTCGCGCACGAGGCGTGCGCGCTCGTGGAGCTGCTTGGTGGCGATGCGGACGGCCGAGTCGAGCACGTCCGCGGCGTCGATCGGCTCGAGCGGCTCGTCCGGCGGACGCGAGAGGGTCCGGAGGTCACCCACGATCGTCGACACGCGCCTCGTGCCGTCCACGGCCGCGCGGACGGCGTCGCGGAGGACGCCGAGCCGATCGCCGGCGGAGCCGTCCCGTTCCATGCGGTCGAGCTCGCGCTCGAGGATGTCCAGGCTCCCGGAGAGCCAGGTGAGCGGGTTGTTGATCTCGTGTGCGACCCCCGCGGCGAGCGTCCCGATCGACGCCATCCGATCGGCGAGCACGAGCTGGCGCTGCATCCGCTTCTGATCGGTCACGTCGCGGGCCACCACCACGTGGACGCGCTGCCCGCCGTAGTGCACGGGCGGGACCGGCGTGAGCTCGAGGACGACGAGGGTCCCGTCCCGCCGGACGAACCGGAGCTCGGCCGGATCGAGCCGCTCGCCGGCCGCGACGGCCGCGAGGCGCTTCGCGACCAACTCGTGGTCCTCGACGTGCGCGTGCGAGAGGATGGGCTCGCCGATCATCTCCTCGGGCGAGCCGAATCCCATGACCCGCGCGAGCTCCGGGTTGCCGTAGACGACCTTCTGGTCCTTGTGGAGGCAGACGGCGACCGGCAGGCTGGCGAGCACCTCGTACAGCTCGTCGCGGGTGCGGCCGAGCTCCTCGGTCGTCCTCCGGAGCTCGTCCTGGTCCTTGACCAGCTCCCGCATCGCCGCCGGCGAGCCGAGGAGCGTGCGCACACCGCGGGCGAGCCCCGAGGCGAACGTCTTCGAATGCGGCGGCGTGACCAGGTAGCGCGCGCGTTCCGGTTCGATCTCCGCCTCCACCCGGCTGTCCGGCAAGCCGAGGAACCTGGTCTGTGAGGCGATGTGGTGCCGGCTGATCGTGAAGAACTCCGGGGAGGGCCGTCCGCCGGGCGGCACGCGCAGCTCGAGCTCGATGCGGCCGTCGGCGAGCTCCCGCACCTGGTACGGCATCGACGGCCACACGATCGGACCGGCGAAACGGAGGCTGGCCAGGACGAACTGCCGCGGGCTCACCAACCAGCGGGCGAAGCGGAGCGACCAGTCCCACGAGGGGCTCGTACTGAGCGCACGGGCGAACTGTCCGAGCCGCTCCCACCCGACGGTCTCGCGCACCCGCTCGAGGAAGAGCGCGAACGAGTCCCAGTCGATGCGGTTGTGCGCGCTGCGCAGGTGGGCGAGATCGTACGGCAGGCCGTCGACGAGGGGCTCGAGGGGATAGCCCCACGACTCGAGCACGTCGAGCGGCGCTGCGGTCGCGCGGGTCGAAACATCTGGAAACGAGGACGCGGTCACGACTGCTCTTCGAGGAGCGCAGCCGGACGATAGCGCACCGATCCCGAACTTTCATCCGCCGCCGGTGTCAGCCGGGGTGGAGGGTGCGCGGGACGTGAACGCAAGCTGGAAAGCCTGGTGGGCCTCGGCCCTCCTGCTCCAGGGGCTCCACGCGGGGGCCGCGGCGCAGGAGCCGGCCCTGTCCGTGCGGATCGTCTCGCCTCACGGCGGCGTCGTCCCGGGGCCGACGGTGTCCCTCACCGCAGAGGTGAGCGACCCCCGCGCGACCGAGGCGATGCTCGTCGTGAACGGCGCCGCGTACCACGTCCCGGTCGAGCAGGGAGTCGTCTCGCAGTCGATCGTCGCCGTGCCGGGCAACAACCGCGTGGGGGTCGTCGTGCGGCGCGGCGACCGGGTGGCGCGCGACTCGGTGACCTTCCGGTACGAGGGGGACCGGGTCGAGCTGGTCGTCCTGCTCACGTGGCCGAGCGAAGGCGAGATCGTCGATCTCTGGGTGCGCGAGCCCGAGGGCGAGACCTGCAAGTGGGACCACCGCCGCACCGCGTCCGGCGGACACCTGCTCGACTTCTCGACCGACGCGATCGGCTTCGGCTCGCAGGCGTACGTGCTGCCGTCGGTCCGGGCCGGACGGTTTCGGGTCAAGGTGCACTACTGGGGCGGGTATGCCGAGGACGACCAGCGGGGTAGGTGGGCCTACCACGAGCTGCTCGAGGCCCTGACCGCGCTCGACGCGCGCATCGCGGCGCTCTCGCCGGGTGACGAGCGCCGCGCGGCCGAGGAGGAGCGCCGCCGGACGCTCCAGCAGCTCGACCGGTGGGCGACTCCCGGCGCGCCGCAGACGCCGGTCCACGCCGAGGTCGTCGTGTTCCCAGGCACGACGGCGGAGCGGCGGTGGCGCTTCGACGTCGTCGTCCATCGGACCGGCCAGCTCGCCACGCTGGGCGAGATCGAGGTGAGCGAGGAGATGATCCGCGCGGCACGGGAGGCGCAGTGAGGCGGCTCGGCGCATCGGCGCTCCTCGCCCTCGCGCTCGCCGCCGGCGCGCGCGCCGACGAGCCCGGCACGGCCTCCGAGCGGTCGCTGCCGATCCCGCCGCCCGAGCGCTCCTTCCTGCTCGTGGACGCCCCGCGGCGGTTCGTGCCGGGGGAGCGCGCGCACGTGCGGGTCCAGCTCCGCGACGGTGGGAGGGTGGGCGTCGCGCTCTTCCGCGTGCGCGACCCGGCGTCGGTCCTCGGCCTCGCGGGCGCGCGGCAGGGGATCGCCGTCGCGCAGACGCCGATCGGGGCCGAGGCCGAGGCGCTCCTGTCGGGCGACCTCGCGCGCGGGCGGCGGCTCGAGCTCGTGAGCGTGCGCCGCGTTTCGATGCCCAAGCCGCGCCAGGCCCGGCACGTGACCGACGAGACGCAGGTGTACGACTCGAACGAGACCGAGGAGGACGACATCGCGACCTACTGGGTCCAGACCGGCGAGTGGGCCGTACGCGACGTCCCGGTGGGACGGCTGCCGGCCGGGCTCTACCTCGTGCGGGTGCACGCCGGACCGTGGGCCGCGACGGCGGTCCTCTCGGTGGGCGAGCTCGTCGTGCTCGCCCGCCGCGGCGACACGCACGACACGGTGCTCGTGACCGACCGGGACGGCAACCCGCGCGCCGGGATCCCTGTGCACGTCGAGGTCGACGGATCGGCCGTCCGGCGCGGGACGACCGGCGCGGATGGTGCCGTCCAGCTCCGGCCGTCCGACGCGCCGACCGCACGGTTCGTCGCCCGGCAGGGCCCGGACGTCGCCTGGGCCGACGTCCTGCACGCCCGGCTCGATCCGTGCGACCCGCGCGTCTACCTCGCGACCGGCCGGCCGCTGTACCGCTCCCACGAGACCGTCTACGTGCGCGGCCACGTGCGCGGCTGCGATCGGCAGGGGCGCTACGTCCCTCTCGCGAACGAGCCGGTGCGCCTGTCGCCCGTCGCACGAGGGCAACCGGCCGAGGTGCGCACCGACGCCGACGGGAACTTCGTCGCCCGCATGGGCGCGAGCGGCGAGCTCGTCGCGGAGGTGCGCGGCCAGGAGCAGCGCCGCACCATCCGGCTCGACCACCGCTCGCTCCCGGTGCGCGGCATCGCGCTCGAGGTCGACAGGGCCTTCGCGACGAGCGGCGAGGTGCTGCGGGTGGAGGTGAAGGACGAGCAGGGCGGCTGGCCGATCGCGCGGGACGTCGTGCTCGACACGCCGGCCGGCCGCTTCCTCGGCCGAGTCGGCCCGGGGACGCCGGCCGTCTTCCACGTCCCGGTCCCCTCGACGGTCGAGCCCCTCGAGCGCTTCCCGATGCACGCGACGCTCACCGACGGCAACCGCGTCACGACCACGTCGGGCGAGGTCTGGATCGGGCGCACCTCGACGCTCCTCGAGATCCAGACGGCGCGCGAGCGCGGCGCCCCGGGCGAGCGCATCGCGCTCTCCGTGCGCGCCACGAGCCTGGCCGGCGAGCCGAGGCCGGGGCCGGTGCGGCTCACCGTGCGCGCGACCGACGGCAACCGGCCGGGCGCGCCGCGGCGAAGGAGCGAGGCCCGCGTGGACGACACCGGCGCCGCGCGCGTGCAGGTGCCGCTCACCGGCGAAGGCCCGTGGTGGATCGAGGCGACGCGCGGCCAGGCCACCGCGCACGTCGTGATCTGGGCGCGGGAGCGGCCGCCTGCGCTCTCGGGGCGCGGGCCGCTGGCGGTGCAACCCGCGGCGCGGCGCGCCGAACCGCAGAGCCGGCTGGCCGTCGACGTGAGGCTCCCGCCCGGACGCGGCCGCGCGTGGCTCACGCTCGAGCAGGGGAGCGTGTGGCATCGGCGCGTGCTGTCGGCGGACCCGGGGCGCACGGTCCGGGTCGAGATGCCCGTGCCCGGCCGCGCGCGTGGGCTCGCCAAGATCGTCGTCGCGCACGTGGCGGCGGGCCGCGTCGCGACGGCGAGCGCGACCGTCGAGGTCGCGACGAGCGAGGACGTGACGCTCGCGGCGACGACCGACCGCCGCGTCTACGCGCAGGCCGAGCGCGCGAAGGTCACGCTCGCCGCGAGGCGCCCGGACGGAAGCCCGGCGGGTGGCGTCGCGACGCTGTGGCTCGCGGACGCGGGCTACTGGGAGATGGGCGAGGACGACTACCCGCTGCCCGCCGAGTACCTGCGTCTGCCCGGCCGCATGGCGTCCGCCGCCGACAGCACGCAGCCGATCGGGTACGGGGCCGAGGAGGGGCGCGTTCTCCCGGACGCGCGCATGGAGTGGAACGGGCAGCGCGTCGACGGCACGACCTACCGGCACGCATGGGGCCACTACGGGCGCGTCGTGCGCGTGCGGACGAGCAGCGGCCTGCGCGAAGCGGCTCGGTCGCTCGCGCGCGCGGCGGGGCTTCGGGGCGCGTGGGTGTGCCCGGAGGCGGCGCGCGAGGCCGGGGCCGTCACGCTGCTCGCGCACGACCTGCCGTGGGACATGGTGGCCGTGAAGATCGCCGATCGGACGACCACGTGGGCGCACGTCGAGGCCGGCGTGCTCCGGTTCGAGTGTGGCGTCGCGGGCGCGGGCGGAGGCGGGCTCGGCATGGGCAACGGAGTAGGCGTGCCGTCGATCCGCACGGGCGCCGCCGGCATCGGCACCATCCGCGAGGAGCGCCTCGAGGGCACGCTGCTCGTCGGGCTCCGGCGGCTCGGCCCCGACGGGCGGCTCGAGATCGACCTCAGCCTGCCGGATCACCCGGGGCGCTGGCGCGTCGAGGCGCTCGTCGTCGGAGACGACGGTGGCGGCGCGCGCGCGCACGCGGTGGTGCACACGCAGCGCGCGCTCGAGGTGTGGACCGATCTGCCCGCGCGCCTCGCGCCGGGCGACGAGGCCCCCGGCGCGATCCACCTTCGGGCGCCGTCCCTCGCGGGGCGCCCCGTCGATCTCGCCGTCCAGCTCCCGCTCGCCCTCACGGTCACCGAGCGCGTGCCGGCGCGCGTCACCCTCGACGCCCGAGGCGAGGCGCGCGTCCCCCTGCGCCTGTCGGCTCACGACCCGGGGCCCGCCGCGATCGCCGTCGAAGCCCGGAGCGGAGCCGATCACGACGCGGTGCGTACCCGCGTCGAGGTCCTGCCGTCGCACGCCGAGCATCCCGTCGCGATGCGCGCGCTCGTCGGACCGGAGACCACCGACGTGCACGTGCCGCTCCCCGAGCTCGTGGAGCCGACCACGCTGTCGGTCGCGGTGGATCCCGGGCTCCGCCGCAGCATCGAGGACGTGCTCGACGGCCTGCGCGAGCCGCGCTGGCACGTGCCGTCCATGCGCATCGACCGCCTCGCGTCGCTCCGCGCCTTGATGGACGCCGCGGCGCACCTGCCCGACTCGGCCGAGCGCGACCTGCTCGAGACGCGCCTCGCGCACGCGCACACTTCGGAGGCCGAGGCCCTCGCCCGCCTCGTGTCGGAGGGCGGCGGCCTCGCCTGGTGGAACGGGCTCGCGGACAGCGGGCGTCTCACGGCCGAGGCGCTCTGGGCGCTCGGGTCGCACGCCGACGAGGAGCGGTGGGCGGGCGCGTGGGACGCGCTGCGGCGGCGGGCGCGCGCGGGCGGCCTCGAGGGAGAGGCGGCCGCCCTCGCGTCGCTCGTCCTCGCCGGCTCGGCCGAGAGGACCGACGTGGAGATCGCGCGCGATCTCCTCGACGGAGCCCGACGAGGCGCGCCCGATCAGCTCGCCCGTATGACGTTCGCCTACCGGGCCGCGCAGCGCCTCGGCGACGAGACGGCCGCCGACGGGCTCGGCGACGCGCTCGGCCAGGCGCTCCGCAGCCGCGTCGCGGATGGCGGCACGCCCGGGCCGTGCCGCGGGGCGGTCTGGTTCCTCTGCTACCGCAGGTGGGGCGAGCGCGGCGACGTCGCGCGCGCGGCGTCGGCGCTGCTCGACGCGCGCCGCGACTCACGGGACGTCGCTGTGACGGCGCTCCGGTGGCTCGCCCGGCGCGGCCCGACCGAGGCGTGGTGGATCTGGGGCACCGCCGAGGCGGACGTGCTCGCGCTCTCGAGCCGTGTCCTGCCGCCCGCCGGCGCGCGCGAGCCGACGATGCGCGTCGAGCTCGACGGCCGCACGGTCCGCCTGCAGAACGGGCGCGTCCAGGTGCCGGCCGGCGCCCACGACCTGCGGCTCGTCTTCGACGGGCGGAGCGACCGCCTCGTGCGCGTGCGCGTCGACGGCACGGTGCGCACCACGCCGCCGACACGCCACGCCGGCAGCGCCCCTCTCACCCGCCGCTTCGAGCGCGACGCCGAGGGGGTCTGGTCGGCGCACGTCGAGCTGAGCGTGCCCGCCGGGGCGCGCGACGTGGAGGTGTCGCTCCCGCTCCCGGCCGGCCTCGAGCTGTCGGGCGGGGCCGAAGCTCCGGCGGGCGCGCGGATGAGCGTCGTCGAAGGCACCGTCCTTCTGCGCTGGGACCGCGGCCCGGGCGCCGCCGCCCTCCGCCTCCCCCTCGTCGCCCTCGCCCGAGGCGTCTTCCAGACGGCGCCGGCCCGGCTCCGCGACGGATCGGGCACGCACTGGGCGCTCACGGCGGCGACGACGACGACGATCGACTGAGCAGAGGACGACGCGCGGGCCCCCCGGCGCAGGACGAGGCGCGGCTCCGCGGCGCCGGTGCGGGTGCGCGGGATCGTGCGATGGTGGCGGCCGCCAGGGGCTGTCCGCCGATCTCGCCCGATCGCCCGGTCGGCGACGGCCGCGCCCACCCAGGACGCCCCGGCGTGACACGCCCGCGGGGCTGTGCCATCGTGCGCGGCCCTCGCGGGGGAACCGATGAGCGAGCTCCTACCGATCGCGATCCTCACGGTGGTCATCGGCGTGGTGCTGTGGCGCCTGCCGAAGATCGACCTCGGCCACAGCGACGCTTTCCGCCGGCGCCGCTTCCTGAACTGGTTCCCGCTCGGGATGACCTACGCGTTCCTGTACATGGGGCGCTACAACCTGAAGGTCAGCCAACACGCGTTCAGCGAGATGGCCGGCCCGGGCGGCGACCCGATCATGGGCAACGCCGACTTCGGGACGATCTTCGGGATCGGGACCGCCGTCTACGGCGTGTCGTTCCTGATCAACGGTCCGCTCACCGACCGCTACGGCGGCAAGGTGGCCATCCTGCTCGGCGCGGGCGGCGCGGCGGTGATGAACCTGCTCATGGGGCTGTGCACCATGCAGCTCAGCGGGGGCCAGACGGACGGCTTCGTCGCGCAGAATTTCCTCTGGCTCTTCAGCGCGCTCTACGGCGCGAACATGTACTTCCAGAGCTTCGGCGCGGTCGCCATCGTCAAGGTCAACGCGCCCTGGTTCCACGTGCGCGAGCGCGGCGTCTTCGGCGCCATCTTCGGGATCCTGATCTCGCTCGGCATCTACTTCGCCTTCGACGTGGGCTACCTGATCATGGAGCACATGCCGCTCGAGTGGGTGTTCCTGATGCCCACCGTGCTGCTCCTGACGTTCTGGGCCATCGACGTCGCGTGGGTGAAGACGACGCCGAGCCAGACCGGCCACGAGGACTTCGACACGGCCGACGCGTCGTCGGGGGACGACGGCCCGCAGCTCGGCGCGGTCGCGGTCTTCAAGGTGATGCTGAAGAACCCCATCATCATGACGATCGCCGGCATCGAGCTGTGCAGCGGGTTTCTGCGGCAGGCGATCATGCAGTGGTACCGCAGCTTCGCGAAGCAGACCGACGCCGCGCTCGGCGAGGCGGGCAGCTTCGTCTACGACAACTGGGGCATGCTCCTGTGCGTCGCCGGCATCCTCGGCGGCACCGTGGCGGGCATCATCAGCGACCGCGTCTTCCACTCTCGCCGGGGCCCCGTGGCCGGGATCCTGTACGTGATCATGCTGCTCGGCGCCGTGGCGCTGACTTTCACCTACGCGACGCCCATCGTCGGCTGGCTCGTCCTGGTCATGTCCATGGCCGTCATCGGCGTGCACGGCATGCTCTCCGGCACCGCGAGCATGGACTTCGGCGGCCGCAAGAACGTCGGCGTCGCGGTCGGCATCATCGACGGATTCGTCTACGCGGGGACGGCCTTGATGTCGTTCACCTACGCCATCCTGCTCCCGGAGGAGCGGCTGAACGAGGCCGGCGAGATCGTCGGCCCCGCGACGAACCCGGACAACTGGCTGTCGTGGCCCGTGGCCATGATCCCGATGGCCCTCATCGGCCTGCTCCTCGCCCTGCGCGTGTGGAACGCGCGGCCTCAGCCCAAGACGAAGGCGAGTGAGCCTCCGGAGGCGAAGGAACGCGAGGCGGCGTGACGGGAGGCGGAGTGGCCCGCAGACGCCGTGTAGGTTCCCGGGCCGAGCGGTCGTTACGCTCGACTCGTTCCAACATCCAGGCCGTTTCGACCGCCACGCGGTCGTTACGCTCGACTCGTCCCAACATCCAGGCCGTTTCGACCGCCACGCGGTCGTTACGCGCGCCGTGCTCGTACATCCACGCCGTTTCGACCGCCACGCGGTGGTGACGCTCGCCGCGTTCGAGCATCGAGCCGGCCCGACATCACTACGGATGGCTGACGCACCCGCCCGACAACTCTGCGCCGAACCACACCCGCTTCGCGCAAGCGCGCGGATGGCCGGCCCGAGGGCTCAGCCGCCCGACGTCGCGCACTCGGCGACGAACGCACAGGCCGGGTCGGTCAGCAGCTTGCACGCGTCGCCGTCGAGGGCGGCGAAGCAGGCGTTCATCTCGGCGACCGTGTTGGTGCACGTGGCCGCTTCGACGCTGGCGGCGCAGTCGTCCACCGGCTGGACGGTGAGCTCGATGCCCCCGCTGCAGGTGGCGGTCGTGCCGGCCCCGCCCTGCGCCTCGACGAAGTCCTCGCAGATGGCGCGGGCCTCTTCGAGGCTCAGCGAGGCGATGGTGCGGCTCGGGTCCACCGTCCCGGTGCCTCCGCCTCCGCCGTCCCCGGTCGAGGTGCGTTCGCGGCTGTCTCCGCAGCCGAGCGTGAAGGTGAGCGAGAGCGCGAACAACGCGAGGATCCGGATCATGGGGCGCTCGTTACCACAGTGAGGCGACGTTCCGGGCGGGAAAAGTGCGCGCCCGCCACCCGGAACCGGCCAAAGGGGTCTACATTCTAGACGCACAGCACGCGCGCCATGAGAGACACGACCGTTCACAGCCTCACCGCTCTCTTCCTCTGCCTGGGCTGCGGCGGCCCCGAGACGCCGACCTCGCCGTCGACCGAGCTGGACACGCCGACCGAGCGCAGGCACGAGGTCCCGAGCGAGCCGACAGGACCGACCCACTCGGCCTCGCCGGCGGAGCCGGAGGTCTTCGTGGGGCGCATCGTGGGCCGCGGCCCGCTCGGCCACGGCGCCTGCGTCCAGCAGTCCTACGAGGTCGAGCGCGCAGACGGGGAGCGGCTGTGGGTGCACTTCGAGCGGTGCGGCGAGCCGTCCGGCCCGTCCTTCGAGGCGCTCGAGTCGAACCGGAGCTACCGCTTCACCGTCCGGCGAGGCGCGAGCGCGAACTTCGGTGACGACCCGATGATCGTCGACGCCGAGCCCGCGCCGTAGAGCACAGCGCGTCACACCCGGAACCCCTACGCGGGATCGCCGCCGAGGGCGCGGCGCGCGGCGAGCGTCGCGACCGCCATGATCGGGATCTGCGGGTTCACCCCGATGTTCGTGGGGAACACGCTGGAGTCGGCGACGTAGAGGCGGTCGACGACGTGGTGGCGGAAGTCGGGGCGCACGACGCTCCGGCGCCGATCGCTGCCCATGCGGCAGGTGCCGAACATGTGCGTGAGCGCGGCCTTGAACGCGCCGGGGCGGCGCGGCCCGGCCTGCTCGAGACGCACCAGGTCGTCGACGCGGGAGGTGCGCGGAGCGAACCCCGCGACCCCCGGCGAGACGTGGTCGGCGCCCGCCGCGAGCATCATCTCGCCGAGCACGCGCAGCCCCCGCCGGAACTTCGCCACGTCGCGCCGCGTCGGCTGGTAGAGCACCACCGGCCCGCCGCGGAACAGGCGCACCTGCCCGCGGGCCTCGGCGCGCACGGCGACGCCCCAGTCGACCTGGTGCGCCATGTCGTCGATCTCCCGGGCGAGGGCGCGACCGACGCCGTCGAGGCGGCTCGCGAGCACGGCGAGGCCGAAGCCGAGCGCCTCGAACTTCAGCCCCTCGTGCCTGAGCCCGATGACCTCGTGGCCCTGCGTCGCGCCCTCCCACATGCGCACCGGCTCGGGGAAGCGGCCCGCCATCGACACGCCGGGGTGGCACTGGAAGTTGCGCCCCACGGGCCCCTGGCGGAGCCCGCTCCTCTGCAGGAGCGCCGGCGACTGCACGGCGCTCGCGGCCAGCACCACGGCCCGGCCCGCGTGCACCCGGACCCGCGCGCCCGCGTCGCTGACCCCGGTGACACCCGTGGCGCGGCCGCGCTCGGTCTCGACGCGGGTGACCTCCACCGAGCTCAGCACGCGGGCGCCCGCCGCCTCCGCGTCGGCGAGCAGCGTGACGTCGACCGACAGCTTCCGCCCCTTCGGGCAGCCCTGCAGGCACCGGCCGAGCCCCTCGCACCCGCGGACGTTCCGGCGGATGCGCCGGTGCTCGAGCCCGAGCGCTTCGGCGCCGCGCGCCATGAGATCGTTCTTCACGCCCGCCACGGCGGCCTCGGTCGGGTGCACACCGAGCCGCGACTCGAGCTCGTCCGTGATGTCTTCGAGCGCTTGCCACGGCAGCGCGTCGGCGAGCGCCGGGTCTGCGGCAACCCACTCGTCGAAGACGTCGCGCGGCATGCGCCAGCAGATCGCGCCGTTGATGGGCGAGCTGCCGCCGACCATCTTCGCCTGCAGGTAGGGCATGGGCGGCACGCCGAGCACGATCGACGCGCTCATGTCCCGGTAGAGGAGCGTCATCGCGTCGAACGCGGGCTCGGGGAACTCGTGCGGCTCGAACCAGCGGCCTTCCTCGACCACGACGACCGAGGCACCCGCGCGCGCGGCCTCGCGCGCCGCCGCCGCGCCGGCGGGCCCGCTGCCGACGACGACCACGTCGGCGCGAAGCTCGAGAGGAGCGCGCACGGCCCGGCCGTCGATGCGTCCGCCGGCGGGCGTCAAGTCTTCCTCCGCGCGCTCTGTTGCACGGAGGGGTCGGCGAAGTACGCGAGGCACGCCACCATCTTCGTCACGTCCACCAGGAGAGCCGCGAGGGGCAGGCGGAGCGCGCGCTCGATCACTTCGTCGCGCTGCTCGTCGTCGAGGCCCGGGAGCGTGCGGAAGTACCCGAGGAGCCACGGGAGCAGCGCGCCGATCGTGACGGTCGAGACGCGCATGCCGAGCCGCAGGTGGACCGGAGCGGTCTCCTCGAAGCGGGCCCAGAACTCCGAGAGCTCGATGTCCCCGAGCGCCGGCAGGCTCGGCCCGGCGGGGATGACCGAGGCGATCAGGGCGTCTCGCCACCGCCGCTCGACAGCCGTCCACCTCATGTCCGCGTGTCCGCGCGGCGAGAGCGCGGCCGGCGCCGGCGGACAGCGACGACGCACGCGAGCCCGAGCAGCGCCCAACCGGCCGCGCCCTCTGGCGACGGGCCGGCCGTGCGGCAGCCGCAGCCGCCCGATGCGCTGCTCACGGGCCCGGCGTCGGGTGCCGCGGCGTCCTCGACGGCACCGTCGCCTTCGGTCGCGGCGTCCTCGACGGCACCGTCGCCTTCGGTCGCGGCGTCCCCGACGGCACCGTCGCCTTCGATCGCGGCGTCCTCCACGGCACCGTCGCCTTCGGTCGCGGCGTCCTCCACGGCACCGTCGCCCATGACCCCTGCGTCCATGGAAGCCCCGGCGTCGTCCGGAACGGCCGCGTCCTCGGCCGCGCCCGCGTCCAGCTCGACGCCAGCGTCGAGACAGCTCGGGTCGGCGCTCGACGAGCACGTGTTCGACGAGGTGTCACACGCGTCGACCGTGCACGGGTCCGAGTCGTCGCAGTCGGCGTCGGTGAGGCAGCACCCGGCGATCGGAGCGTGCGCGCAGCCGCCCGTCTCGGCGCACGAGTCGGCCGTGCACGGGTCGGCGTCGTCGCACGAGGGCGCGGTCCCGCCCGCGCAGCTCCCCGCCGCGCAGACCTCGTCGCCGTTGCAGATCAGGCCGTCCGCGCAGCTCGTGCCGTCGCTCGCCGCGACGTCCGCCGGACACCCGAGGCTGCTCCCGTCGCACGCCTCCGGCACGTCGCACGCCCCCGCCGCGGCGCGGCACTCCGTCCCCGCGGGCGCCAGCGCGTCCGCCGGGCACCCGAGGCTGCTCCCGTCGCACGCCTCCGACACGTCGCATGCCCCCGCCGCGGCGCGGCACTCCGTCCCCGCAGGCGCCAGCGCGTCCGCCGGGCACGCGACGCTGCTCCCGTCGCACGCCTCCGCGGCGTCGCAGGCGCCGGCCGACGCACGGCACTCGGTCCCGGCCGCAACCCGCGCGTCCGCCGGGCACGCGACGCTGCTCCCGTCGCACGCCTCCGCCACGTCACAGACGCCGAACGCGCTCCGGCACTCCGTCCCCGCGGGTACCCGCGCGTCCGCCGGGCACGAGACGCTGCCCCCGTCGCACGTCTCCGCCACGTCGCAGCCGGCCGCCGCAGGCCGGCACACCGTCCCCGTCGACGCCAGCGCGTCCGCCGGGCACGCGGCGCTGCTCCCGTCGCACGTCTCCGCCGCGTCACAGAGGTCGGCCGCGGCGCGGCACACCGTCCCCGTCGACGCCAGCGCGTCCGCCGGACACCCGACGCTGCTCCCGTCGCACCTCTCCGCCACGTCGCAGAGGCCGGCCGCGGCGCGGCACACCGTCGAAGCCGGCGCGCGCGCGTCCGCTGGACAGGTCGAACCTGCGCCGGAGCAAGCCTCCGCCGGGTCGCAGTCGCCCGCCGATGCGCGGCACTCGACCCCCGCCGCCGCGAAGCCGTCGGCCGGGCACGCCTGGCTCGCGCCGGTGCAGGTCTCGGCGAGGTCGCAGGCTCCCGCCGCCGCCCGGCACTCGATCCCCGCCGGGGCCGCCGCGCACACGCCGTCGCGGGTGGATCCGGCGGCGGCCGTGCACACGGCGCAGCCGCCGCTGCACGCGGTGGTGCAGCAGACGCCGTCTGCGCAGAAGCCGCTCTCGCACTCGCTCGCGTCGCCGCAGGGCTCGCCGAGCGAGGAGCCCACGTCGATGAACCGAGCGCGGAGCACCTCCGGCGTGACCCCGTCGGGGGAGTACTCGTACACGGCGAGCCAGCGGTTCGGCCCGACGGCGGTCAGGTCGGCCCGCGCGGCCGACCGGCCGAACGACGGCTCGACGTCGAACGAGCCGAGGGGGTAGCCGTCGGTCGCCGTGAGCGCGCCGCGCAGCCGGTCGGCGCTCGCGTAGAGGCCGAGGATGTCCACGCCGTCGGAAGCGATCACGGGGTGGCTTCCGGTGGCCAGAGGAGGCGCGAGCGTCCCGTCGAACGCGACCGGCCGATAGTCGGTGACGCTGCCTGCGACGTGCACGTACCAGGAGGCACCGGCCCGGACGATCCCGAAGAGGCCGTCGCCGCTGGTGGGATCCACCGCGACGGGCAGCGGCGTCGTGTCGAGCACGGTCCCCGACTCCTCCACCCGAGCGCAGAGCACGTCGTTCGATTCGGTGTAGCAGGCGAGGAAGCGGCCGCCGATCGCGGCGACGTGAGGCGACGACGCGTAGCCCGGCCCGCCCCCGAGGGTGATCCCGGCGGCGAGCTCGGTGCCGTCGGACGAAAGGAGCGTTCCGACGATGTCGCGCGAGTCGGACCCGCCCACCCACTGGTCGCCGACGACGAGGTACGCTCCGCTTCCCCACGCGACCTTCGGGCGCTGCACCGAGCCGAGCGATCCCACCGGGACGCCACCTGGAGAGTCGACCGCGCCGGTGCTCCTCACGACGGTCGCCGACGCCGAGCCGCCGTCCCGCCAGACGACCAGGAAGTCGGTGCCGTCGGACGCGACGTCGACGTCCCAGCGCCGCACCGCGGGCGTGTCCTCGTCCAGCATGATGCCCGCCGGATCGAGCACCGTCCCGTCCGCCGCGAGCCGCGCCGCGACCACGACCGATCCGGTCGAGCGGTAGTCGATCCACGCGACGAGGAGCTGGCTCGAGGCCGCCGCGACCGCCGGCGTCCGGTGGGCGTTGTCGGAGCTGCTGAGCGGAAAGCCCCCGACGTCCTCCACCGTCCCGCCGGAGGTGATGCGCGCAGCCGAGGCGCGCCGGAAGCCCGTCGCCGGGTCGTCTCCGAAGCCGACGAGCCAGCGCCCTGCACCGAACGCGACCGCGCTCGCGAGCCGATGTCCCGGCCGGGACGGGACCACCTCGAGCGGCGGGTCGTCGACGGCGCTCGCTGCGGCGTCGAGGCGCACGGCGAGGAGCGGCGACGACGGCGCCGCGCTCGCGTAGGTGAGCAGGAACCCGCCGGGCCCAGGCCCGAGCGCCTGCGCGGACACGTCGGCGCTCGACGGCGTGAGCGCGCGGCCGGTCCCGTCGAGCACCGCGCCCGGCCCGGTCACGCGGTTGACGTAGACCTGGTTGACCCCGGAGCGCCGATCCGACCAGGTCACCGCCCAGTCGGCGCCGTGGCCGGCGACCGTCGGGGTCAGGGGCTGCGCTCCGGCGCCGAGGTCGAGGCCGGCCGCGTCGAGGAGGCTCCCGGCAGAGCTCACGCGCGCCGCCCGGACCAGCCCGTCGGAGTACTGCGCCCACGCCACGAGGAACCCGCCCGTGGCGCCGGCGACGCGGGGGTAGCCCGCCGCGGTGCTCGTCGTGACCGTGACGGCCGCGCCGACGAGGCTCCCATCCGGGGCCACGCGCTGCAGGCGGATGCCGCCCGACGAGGGGCGGTAGGCGACCGCGTAGCTCACCCCGTCCCAACCGATCGACGGATAGGACCCCGACGCGGCGATCTCCACCGGCGGGTCGAGGGTCCCGGTCGCCACCACGTAGCGAGCCACCGCGACCGCGCTGCCGGCGCGGGCCACGAGGAGGTAGTCGGTTCCGTCGGACGCGACGTCGCCGGAGTCGGCCTCGCCGAGCGCGATCCCGTCGCCGTCGAGGATGGCGCCCGAGGCGTCCACGCGCGTGGCGCGCAGGTGCGGGGAGGTGGCGCGGTAGTCCGTCCACACCGCGAAGAATCCCGTGCCGTTGCTCGCGACGCGCACGTCGCTCTGGTTGTCGGCGGGCCCCGTGGCCGGCACGTCGATGGTGATCTCGGGGGACACCGTCGGATCGAGGACCGCCGGGTAGCGCGACGATCGGACGACGTCCGCCGGGACGCGCAGCACGATCGAGCCGTCGGTCCACCGGGCGCGGACCTCGGTCTCGTCGCCATCGGCGTCGATCCACGTCGCGTGCCCGTAGCGGAACCCCGGCGCGCCGTCGCCCGCGCCGAAGTGGAGCCCGGTCTCGGTGGTCGCCAGGTACGGGAGGCCCGTCGCCTCGACCACGACCTCGAACGCGCCCTCGCCCGGCGGCGACGTGAGCTCCCAGCTCTGCTCGGTGCCCGCGACCCCGTTGCGCCAGTGCTCGGTCACCGCGCCGAGCCGCCGGACGGCGTGTCCGTCGGGGGCGGTCGTCGCCGGCCCGGCGCCCGCGGGCTCGCCGCCGACCCGGCGCGTGCGCAGGCGGAAGGGGCCGCTCTGTCGCGGCTCGCCGCCGGGACCGCCGAAGTGCACGGCCTCGAGGCTCACGGCGTCCGGCCCGACGCGGACGTCGTACGTCCCCGCACCGCCGACGAGGGCGTCGCCCTCCGTCCGGAAGCCGTAGCGCACGCGCGCCACCACGGCCTCGAGGTCGAGGCGGCCCTCGGCCGCGGCGGGCCGGGTCCGATCCTCGGACGCGTCCCCGGTGTCCCTCGCCTCGCCGCACGCCGCGGCCGCCAGCACGAACGAGAGCACCCGCGCCGTCGGGACCGAACACCTCAGAAGCCGCATGCCCACCTCACCCTCGACGGGGAGGGTACCATCGCCCGCCGGGTGCCGGCATCGTCCATCGCGGGGACGCCGCGGCCGCGCCCCCTGCGCCCCTAGGCCCCTTCGCGCCCGCGGCCGGAGAGGTTGTCGGGGTCGGAGGGCAGGTTGAGGACCTCGCTGGCGAGGCACTCCACGATGTAGTCGATGAAGTTGCGCATCGACACGACTCCGACGGGGCGGCCGGCGGTGTCGACGAGCGGGACGTGGCGGTAGCCGCCGACGCTCATCCGGTTGAGCGCGTAGACGAGCTCGTGCTCGAGGCGCAGCGTCTCCGGATCGGAGGTCATGATGGCGCCGACGGCGGTCTCGGTCGAGACGTCGGTGCCGACGGCCTTGGTGAGGATGTCGCGCTCGGTGACGATCCCGACGAGGGCCTCGCCGCGCACGACGAGCAGGCAGCCGATGCGGTGCTCCTTCATCGTGCGGACCGCCTCGCCGATGGTCGCGTCGGGCGTCACCACGACGGGCGCGGCGGGCTCGAGGCTCGAGATGGGCTCTTCGAGGAGGAGCGCGTGAAGGCGCTCGGAGCGGTCGCGATCGGTGGGGTCGCCCATGAAGGGGTCATGGTGGAGCCACGGCGCAGGCCGAGCAAGCCCGAACGCGTCGTGGCTCGGTGAGACGCGAGCCTCGGCCCGAGACCGGTCGACCACTGCGCTAGCCGGTGTGCGCCCGCAGGTGGCGTCCGTGGCAGCCGGTGGGCCTCGCGAAGAGCGCCCATTCGCGGGAGATCGGGGCTCTCCGGCCTCTGGCACGCGCGGTGCTGTGTGTTTCCACACGACCCCACGCCACGGAGCCTCGCCATGAAGCGCGCCCTCGTCCTGTTCACCATCCTCGCCCTCGCCGGCTGCGCCGCGGACACCGGCGGCAGCCTCTCGGCCGGCCCCGAGCCCGGCGGCCGCTGCAGCGGCAAGTGCGACGGATGGAACGACGCGCCGACGTTCGTCGCCGACCTCGAGAAGCTGAACGCGACCTGGCCGGGCGAGGCGCCGGTCGAGTCCGTCGAGGACGCCTTCCGCGTGCGCGTGGACCTCGGCGAGCACCAGCTCGTCGCCGACACGCACCTGTTCGGCGTGCCCGTGAACGTGATCCCGTACCACAACGACGACGGCGTCACCGACGCCGACGGCCAGCCGATCGCGCGGGGCGACGCGATCATCGCCGGCTACTTCCCGCCCGGCGAGATCGGCATCGGCGTCAAGCACCACCGGCCCGAGCACCGGGTCCTGTCGCTCGCGGGGGCCGACCCGACGACGATGAAGGAGCACTTCAAGCTCCAGGACACGCACATCGAGGTGGTCGTCGGCGTCGAGCGCGACGGCGAGCCGGGCGCCATCACGCTGAACAACCCCCAGACCTACGAGCGTGGGCGGTTCGGCAGCGCCGGCTACCCGATGATCTTCCTGCGCCCCGTCTACCCGGAGTGGCTCACGGCCGACCAGGAGGCCGCGTTCCGCGACAACATCCGGACGATGCTCGCCGGCTTCAACGCCGTCTCGGAGTTCCCCGGCGACTACAACGGCGGCGACCCGCTCGGCGCCCGCGACCCCGACGAGGTCCGGCGCCACGCCGCCATGATGGTCCGCGCCATCGCCGGCGACGCCGAGGCGCGCGCCTGGTTCCGCGAGGACGAGAACAAGATCTACTGCGCCGAGCTCGCGCACGTGTCGTTCAGCGCGGGGCTCGTCGCGCCGCTGAACGCGCGCACGTTCGTCCCGGTGGTGGGCGAGGAGACCTGGGCCGCCTTCGTCGCCGAGGTCGACAAGCACGAGGCCGGCGAGCCGAGCGCGTTCACCGAGCTGAACGACAACGAGCTGGTGAGCCTCGTCGACCTCGCGCTCGCGCCCGAGGACCTCGAGCCGGCCGCGGCCTACGCGCCGGCCGGGAGCGACGCCGCCGAGCGCCTCGCCTTCCAGCCGATGACCATGGCCGACATCGTGCAGCAGTTCATGGCGACGCACCTGCCGCGCCGCGAGCTCGGCGAGTCGGTGGCGCCGCTGCAGGGCGCGGTGCTCGCACAGATGAAGCCGGGGCTGCTCGAGACGATGGGCATGGACGAGCTGCCGGCCGGCGACCCGCGCCGGGTGGCGGTGGAGGAGCTGTTCGACGCCATCGTCGAGGTCGTCGGGACGCCCCACGAGAGCTACGCCGCCTTCCGAGAGGCGCTCGCTCCCCTCATGGCGCAGGCCCGCGCGGTCACCGGCCCGCGCGACGGCTCGGGCAACGGACTGTTCGTGCCGCCGAGCCTGATGCACGTCATCGCGCAGGGGCGGCACCCGGGCGGCCTGCTCGGCCTGAGCTACGTCGGCCACGGCCTGCACTGGTCGATGGTGCGCCCCGAAGGCGGCAACGACACCGACACCGACACCGAGACCGACACCGACACCGACACCGACACCGACACCGAGCCCGAGCCCGAGACCGAGCCCGACGGCGGCCCGCAGGTCCTGCTCGAGCAGACCGGCACGCTCGCCCGCGGCGAGGAGAGGCGCTTCACGGTCACGGTCCCCGAGGGCGCGTCGACGGTGCGCTTCGAGCTGACGGCCGAGGGGGATCCGGACCTGTACGTGCGCCGCGGCGAGGCGCCGACCGCCGAGGCCTACGACTGCCGCCCCTACGAGCCGGCGGACACCGACGAGCGGTGCGAGCACGACGAGGCGGGTGGGGCCGTCTTCCACGCCCTCGTGCGCGGCTACGGGGCCAGCAGCTTCGGTCTGGTCGTCACGGCCGAGTGACGAGCGCCACGCGACCGCGACCGGGTGATAGACTTCCGCGCGATGGCATCTCGAACCAGGATCAAGGGCGGTCCGAGCGGCGCATCGAAGCCGGGCCGACGTCGTGCGAGGGGCTCCGAGCAGCTCACCATCGACGGCAAGACGCTGGCCGTGGCCACCTGGGCGCACCGGTTCGGCTTGGCGGCGGCGATGGTCCGGCGCCGGCTGGCCCGGGGCTACTCGGGCCGGGCCGCCCTGTTCGTGCCGAGCGGCACGGGCCGCATGCACGGGATCCGGATCCTGGCCGTGGGCGAGGACCCGCACGTGCTCGCGGCCCTCGGCACGGCGAACGTCACCGTCGTTCGTGATCTGGCGGGAGCACGGCGCTGGCTCGGCGAGGGCCCGAAGCCGGGGGAGACGGAGGCGGTCATCGTCGCGACGGAGGAGCTGCCCGCCCGCGAGGCGGCGCGGATCGTCGCCGCGATCGGCTGGGAGCGCGCGATCGCGCTCTATGGAACCGGACCGCTCCCGGCCGCGCTCGAGCGGGAGGCCCGCGGGCGCGGCGACCGCTGCTGGTGTATGGAGTCCGCCGAGGATCTGCCGCGGTTCCTCCGGTTCGCGGCGGCCGTCGATCGATGCGGCGACGCCACCGTCGCGCTCGCCGTCGCCGACCTCGCCACGCGCGGCGAGGTGAAGCCGAACCTGACTCAGATCATCGCGCTGTCGGCGACGGACGCGAGCTCCGAGGACATCTGCCAGGCCCTGCGCGTGGGCCCGAACACGCTCAAGACCCACGTGCGCCACCTGCTCCAGGCGACGAAGGAGCCGAACCTCGACAGGCTCGGCAAGCGCGTGCTCCGGATGGCGATGGCGCGCGCCCACGAGCACCTGCTCGACACGCCCGCCTCGCGCTGAGAGCCGGGCCGGCGCCCGTCGCCGTTCGTGGTCTGGAAAAACGGGCGGACCCGGACGACGATCAGGGCGCATGTGCGTGCGGGACACAGCGGGCGTCGTCGTCGTGATGGGCGCGCTCCTCTACGGCTGCGGGGCCCGGACCGGAGCGGAGTCCGACGCGCGCGGGGCGCCCGATGCGGCGGCCGGCGAGCCCGACTCGGGCGATCTCGGCGTGGGAGACGTCGACGCGGGGCCGCCGCCGCCGCCGTCGCCGCGGAGGCTGTCCGCGGGCTACTTCCAGACGTGCCTCGTCCGACCCGCCGAGCGGCTGAGGGTGTGGTGCTGGGGCGCGAGGATCGGCATCTGCGTCACGGACGACTGCACGACGTTCGCGCCGCGCGCCGTCCCCGGCAGCGAGTCGTCGCGACAGCTCTCGGCCGGCGGGCGGCCGGTCTGCACGCGTGAGGACGACGACACCGTACGGTGCCTCGGCGGCGACCGCTGGGCCGACCGTGGCCCGCTCGAGCCCGTCGGGGGGCTCGCGAACGTGGCGCACGTCTCGACCGACGGCTCGTTCGCGTGCGCGGTGGTGCACGAAGGGCGGATCGCCTGCTGGGGCGACAACACGCACGGGCAGCTCGGCTCGTCGGAGGCCGCCGGCGAGATGCGGGTGGACCGGCCCGTGTGGGTCGACGGCGTGGACGACGCCGTGTACGCGGACGCGGGCCAGTTCCACGCGTGCGCGGTGCGACGGAGCGGCGACGTCCTGTGCTGGGGCGAGAACGCGCACGGACAGCTCGGCGACGGGACGGAGGTGGACCGGCGCCGTCCGGTCGAGGTCGAGCGGGTGGCCGACGCCGTCGCCGTGGCTGCGGGGGACTGGCACACGTGTGCGCTCCGGCGCGACCGGCGCGTGATCTGCTGGGGCTCGGGCTGGCTCGGGGACGGGTACCACCACGAAGCCGGCCGCCCGCTGCTCGTGCCCGACCTCGAGGACGTCGTACAGGTCGGCGTCGGCGGTCTGCACACCTGCGCTCGCCGGGCCGACGGCCGAGTCCTGTGCTGGGGCATCAACGAGAGCTGGCAGGCCGGTGGCGAGGACGCATCCGAGGAGGTGCGGTCTCCGCGCGTCGTCGAGGGCGTCGCCGGCGCGCGCGACCTCGCGACGGGCCTCCGGCACAACTGCGTCGACGAGGGCGACGATCGCATCCTGTGCTGGGGCAGCAACATCGACAGCGCCCTCGGGCGCTCCGGTAGGGGCGGGCCCGTGGCCCTGCCCGTCGAGTGGTAGCGGCGAGCCGACCCGCGTAGGATGCGCCGCCGAAGGGGGTGACATGATCGCGAACCTGGACGCCTCCGCCGAAGCCGCCGAGCGCGGTCCGGCGGCCACCGGATTGCCCGACCTCGAGGATCCCTCGATCAACGTCTGCTTCTCGACCACGAGCTCGCTCTTGTCGGGCTGGATCCGCCTGGTGACCCGAGCCCCGGTGAGCCACGCGCTGATCACGTACCGCTGCCGGACCCTCGCCCGGGTGATGGTCATGGAGGCGACGGGGCGCGGGTTCAACGTCGTCCCCTGGCGGCGCTGGAAGCAGCACAACCGGCTGGTCGCCCGCTTCGCGATCGACGAGCCGGTGGCGACCCAGGTCCGGGCGCTGCACGGCCTGGCCGAGGACCTGGGCTCCGAGTACGACAGCCTGAGCCTGTTCGGCTTCGCGCTCCGCCGCTGGCAGAAGCGCAGCAAGAACCTGCTCGACGATCCGCGCAAGCTCATCTGCTCCGAAGCGGTCGCCAAGTTCCTGAAGGCGGTCGGGGTCGCCGAGTGCCGCGACCCCGGCGAGTGGACGCCGGCCGATCTGTTCGAGCACCTGCTGAGCGACCCCGGGCGCTTCCCCCGGGTGGAGGAGGGCGAGCACATCGAGCGCGCCGTCGCCCGGGCGACCGCACGCGGCCGCAAGGGCAGCCACGCGCCGGCGCGCAGGCGACGCCGGTAGGGCCGATGGAACCGACGGACCGGCTATTCCGCTCGGGCGCCCCCCCGGCTATCCTGGGCCGATGCTGGAGCTCCTGTTCCTCATCTGGTTCAGCAAGAAGCTGAGCGCCCTCGCGGCCGGCAAGGGCCGCTCGAAGTGGTGGGCCGCCCTGGGCGCGTGCTTCTGGATCGGCGGCGAGCTGATGGGCTTCATCGTCGGCGCCCTGTTGGGGCTCGACATGGGCGCCTACGGCATCGCCATCCTGTTCGCGATCGTGGGGGCGGTCATCGCCTACTTCGTGGTCAACGCCTTGCCGGCGCAGGCGGGCGCGCCCGAGCTGTACTAGTACGGCTCGTACCCGTACGGTTCGTACCCGTACGGTTCGTACGGTTCCGGTGCGAAGAGGAGCTGGTAGGTCAGGTAGGCCCACAGGAGCGTGCCGCCGAGGCCGATCACCAGCCCGAGCACGTCCAGCTTGAGCCCTCCTTTGGGGGAACGGCGCGCCGCGATCCAGACGAGGTCCACGCCGGCGAGCACCACCGCCGCTGGCCCGAGCGGCGCGCACCCGAGCCCCAGGAAGCCGAGGATGCCGGCGCCGATGGCGAGCCAGGAGCCGTACCGCCCGCCCGCGAACCGGCTCGCGCACCTGCGGCACAGGACGCCGTCGTCCGAGACGACGGTGCACGGCTCGCAAGCGAAGCTGCCGCATCGCCCGCACAGCTCGGTGGCCGCGACGTCCGGGTGGACCGCGCACCGCGCGCCCGGCGGCGCGGTCGCGAAAGGCTGGTCGTCGAATGCCACCATCTCGGTCCAGGCGGATGGTGTCACACCGCAGGCGACCAGAGGAACCCGTCGGACAGCCGGGTCCTCAGAGGATCCGGAAGTCGACGAGCCGGTGCACCGCCGCGTCGGGCTCGGGGGCGCCCTCGACGCGCTGGGTCTCGAGCAGGACGACGTCGGCGTCGGGGTAGCAGGTGAGCGCGGTGTTGCAGTTGGCGGGCTCGTTGTCGAAGAAGCCGATGACCTCGCCGACGCGGGCGAGCGTCGGGAGGGCCATGCGCTTGAAGGCCTCGTCGGCCAGGCCCGCGTCCGGCTTGAGCACGAGCTCGACGCCCGCCTGGCCGAGCGGGAAGCCGTGGTCACGCAGGCTGGCCACGGTGCCGAGGAACATGCCGGGCACGTCGCGGCCGGTCAGGTACACGATGGTCGCGCCGGCCTCGTGACAGGCGTTCACGTAATCGGCGGCGCCGTCGCACGGGACGTCGCAGTGCAGGTAGTCGTCGCTGAAGAAGCGGTCGTGCCAGTACTGCGAGATGTCGCGCTGGACGTGCACGTCGGTGAGGCCGACACCCCGGAGCGTGTCGCTGAGGAGGTACCGGATTCCGTCGCCGGTGAGGCCCGTCAGGCACTGGGCCACGTCCGGGAACTCGTCTCGCACGTCGTCGGCGTACTCGAGGAGGATCTGCAGGCTGCGCGCGCGGTTGTCGTAGAGCGTCCCGTCCAGGTCGAAGACCACGAGCGGCGGCGCGCCGGCCTCGGCCGAGCCGGCGATCCGTTCGAGAATCCGCTGGAGTACGTCGATCTGAGACGGTAGCGGAGGGGGTCGCACGTCGATACCGGACGGTACCGCCAGGAATCGACCGCGGCAACGACGTTCCGAGAGGCCCCCGGCCGGGGACGGCGTGGCGGTCAGGCCGTCCAACCCCCCAGCACTGCAAGAACATTCGGGGTCCACGTTGCAACGGCCCCCCCCAGGTCCTATGATGGGTCGGCCTCCAGTCGGGCGGCCTCCGTGGCTCTGCCGGCTGGGCTCGAGGGGCCGGGCCGCGGCGCAAGACGTGGCTCGTCGGGGGGGGCCTGGGTGAGCGAGAAGGGGATGGATCGGAGGGACCGACAGAAGCTCGACCAGGCCGTTCGCGCCGTGCGCGAGGTGGCGCCCCGCCGCCAGTGTGGGGTGCTGGTGGTCGAGGACGATCCCGATCTCCAGTGGCGTCTGGCCCGCATGCTGACCGTCCAGGGCAGCCGGGTCGTGGGCACCAGCTCGGGGGACGGCGCCCTCGCGCTGATCTCCCAGTGGCCGGTGGATCTGGTCCTGATCGACGAGGATCTGCCCGGGATGAGCGGGATCGAGGTGGCCAAGCGCATCCGCGAGCAGCATCGGGAGGTGCCCGTCGTCCTGATGACGGGCGACGACAGCGAGGCGACCCGGGCCGCAGCCCGGATCGCGGGCGTGGTCGCCTGCCTGGTCAAGCCGTTCCGCGTCGAGTCCCTGCTCGATCTGCTGGGCCAGCTCGCGCTCCTGGGACCGGACGGCACCATGGCAGCGGCCGTGGCCGACCCCGCGGAGTAGCCGCGTTTGACTGGGCCCGCTGCCGGTGAAAAGCTGCCGGCCGTGCGAAAAGCGCTGTCTACTCTTGCGGTTGCGGCCTCCGTCCTGATCGCGGCGGTCGCGGTCGGTCAATCGGCGCGGCCCTCCACCATCGGCGTCGACGAGATCCGGCCGGGCATGCGCGGCTACGGCCTCACCGTCTTCCGTGGGACGACGCCCGAGCGGTTCGACGTCGAGGTCATCGACGTCCTGCACAACTTCCGGCCGGACATGGACCTGATCCTGGTCCGCACCGACCACCCCATCCTCGACCACGCCTCCACCGTGGCCGGGATGAGCGGGAGCCCCATCTACATCGACGACCGGCTGGCCGGCGCCTACGCGTACGGCTGGCCCTTCGGCAAGGACCCGATCGCGGGCGTGACGCCCATCGCGTCCATGTTCCACGAGATGCGCCGCCCCGTTCGGCCCGACTCCTTCCCGGGCGCGAGCCCCATCCCGGCAGCGCGTCCGGTCGCGCGCCGCCCGGCCGGGCCCGGGCCGCGCATGGCGGGCCTGCCCCCGTACCGCGGCGGCGAGCGGCGCGGTGCGCTCGATCCCCTCCGCATCCACGGAGAGCGCCGGGGGACGGTCGCACAGGTCACCGATCCGCGCGGCATGCAGCGCGCGTCGACGCCGCTCATGCTCGGCGGCTTCACCGACACGGCCGCGAACCGGCTCGGCGACCTGCTCGAGCCCTTCGGGTTCGTCGCGCTCCAGGCGGGCGGCGGCGCGCGCGAGGGGCAGGCCGGGGCGGGCGACCGCTTCGTCGACGGCGGCGCGATCGGGGTGCAGCTCATCCGGGGCGACGTCTCGGCCACGGCGGTCGGGACGGTGACGCACGTCGGCAGCCGGCGCCTCGTCGCCTTCGGTCACCCGATGATGAACGCGGGCGAGGTGGGGCTGCCGACGTCGACGGCGCGGGTGCTCCACGTCCTGGCGAGCCAGAGCCGGTCGTTCAAGATCGCCGAGGCGGCGAGCCCGCTCGGCACGCTGATCCACGACCGCCAGCCGGCCATCGTCGTCGACACGGAGCTCGAGGCGGCGACGGTCCCGGTGACCCTCCGCATCCACGGGATCGACGGCGCGCCCCGCGACACGTGGCGGATGGAGGTCGTGAGCCACCGGGTGCTGACACCCGTCCTGGTGTTCGCCGGCATGGCCAACGCGGTCGAGGCGACGGCGAGCGACCAGACGGACGTCATGTTCAGCGCGGACATGCGCGTGGAGCTCGAGGGCCACGGCACGGTCGAGCTGCGCGACCAGGGCTACATGCCCACGGGCCCGAACGACACGCGCACCCTGAGCGGCTTGCGCCTGTTCGAGCTGATGGAGATCGCGTACGGCAACCCGTTCGAGGAGTCGCGCGTGCGCTCGGTGGACATCGACCTGCACGTCCGCTTCGCCCGCGACGCGCTCGAGATCGCCGACGCCTCGGTGACGGCACAGGAGGTCGATCCGGGCGAGCAGGTCGACGTGCGCGTCGTCCTGCGCCGCTTCGGCCGGCCCGATCGGGTGCGCGTGGTGCCTGTGCGGGTCCCGACGCACGCCGCCGGAGAGCAGATCGAGCTCCTGCTCGAGCCCGGCGACCGCGTCGACCTCGAGGAGCCCGAGGCGCGCAGCATGGCGGACATGGTCCGCAACGTCCGGCAGCGCCATCCCTCGACGAGCCTGGTCGTGTCGACCAAGATGCCCACGCGCGGCCTCCGCTTCGAGGGCCACGTCGTGCGCGACCTCCCGGGCTCGGCGCTCGACGCGCTCCAGCTCGTCAACGACAGCGGCCGCGGGCAGCCCTTCGAGACGCACGGCCGGCAGGCGGTCGACGTCGGCAGCGTGCTCTCCGGATCCGCCCGCGTGCGCCTGCAGGTCCGCGACAACCCACGGGATCGATGAACACGAAGACATCGCGCGTCCTCGCGCTCACCGCCACCGCTGCCTTCCTCTCCGCCGCCCTCGTCGCGCTGCACGGCCCCGCCGACGCGGTCTCGACGCGCTCCTTCCGCCTCGACGACGAGGCGTCGCTGTCGGCGGGCGAGATGGAGGGCACCGCGACACACTCGGACGGCTCGGTGACGACGAGCGCCGAGGCTCGCCGGCTCGCGCTCGACGGCGTGGCCACGGCCTGGACCTTCGCCCGCGCGTCCGACGGAACGGTGTTCGTGGGCACCGGGAACGACGGGAAGATCTACCGGCTCCGCGGCGACGATTTGTCGGAGCACGCCGACACCGAGCAGCTCCTCGTGAGCGCGCTCGCCGTCGCGCCGGACGGGACGCTCTACGCGGGCACGCTCCCCGAGGGCAAGGTCTACCGCGTCGACGCGCAGGGGCAGGTGCACGAGGTGGTGGACCTCGACGAGGCCGACCACGTGTGGGCGCTCGCGTGGGACCCGGAGCGGCGCCGGCTGTTCGCGGCCACCGGCCCGAACGGCAAGCTCTTCGCGATCGACCCGGCGCGGGGCGCCGCGGAGCTGTTCTGGGACTCGGACGCGGGCCACGTGATGAGCCTGGCGCTCGACGCCGACGGCACGCTCTACGCGGGGACGAGCGACGAGGCGCTGGTCGTCCGCCTGAGGGGTCCGGGGCGCGCCGAGGTCGTGCACGACTTCCCGGGCAACGAGGTCACGGCGATCGCCGTCAGAAACGGACGGCTCGCGGTCGCGGCCAACGAGTTCCCGGAGCCGCCGCGCGTGAGCGGCTCGACCAAGACGAAGACGAACGGCTTCCCGCCGCGGCCCTCGCCGGGCAAGGGGCGCCTGTTCCGCGTGGACAGCGACGGCCGCACCGAGGCCGTCTACTCGCAGGACGAAGGCCACTTCACGTCGGTGCAGCTCGCCGAGGACGGCACCCTGTGGGCCGGCGCGGGCAAGGAAGGCCGGATCCACCGCGTCTCGCCCGACGGCGCCCACGCGGTGTGGATCGACGTGGACGAGCGGCAGGTGCTCCAGATCGACATGATCGGCCCCGAGCCGATGTTCGTGACGGGAGACGCGGGGGCGGTGTACCGCGTCGTGAGCGGGCGGCCGCAGAGCGCGGTCTGGACGAGCAAGGTGCTGGACGCGCGGTTCGTGTCGCGCTTCGGCCGCCTCGACTGGCGCGCCGACGGCGGCGTGCAGCTCCAGACGCGCTCGGGCAACGTCGAGGAGCCGGACACGACCTGGAGCGAGTGGTCGCAGCCGATCTCGACGTCGGGCCCGATCCGGAGCCCGGCGGCGCGCTTCCTCCAGATCCGCGCGCGCTTCCCGCAGGGCGCCGACGCCCGGCTCTACGCCGTGACGGCGTACTACCTTCCTCAGAACCAGCGCGCCCGCGTCTCGAACGTGCGCATCAAGGAGAGCGGCGACAGCTCGAAGAACAAGAACAAGAACCGGAGCCCGGAGGACCCGCCCGAGCCGTCGGTCGAGTACGCGCTGACCTGGGACGTGCAGAACCCCGACAACGACCGCCTGCGCTACCGGCTGCGGTTCCGCGAGGAGGGCCAGAGCGTCTGGCGCGACATCCTCCGCGAGAGCGAGGTGCTCACCGAGGACGAGCACGAGTGGAACACGAGCGGCATCCCGGACGGGTGGTACGTGGTGCAGGTGGAGGCGTCGGACGAGCTGTCGAACCCCGGCGGGCAGGTCATGCGCGACACGGCGGTGAGCGAGCCCCTGCTGATCGACAACCACCCGCCGCGGATCGACGGCCTGCGCGCGCAGCGGACCGTGATCACCGGGCGCGCCGTGGACGGGCTCGGCCCCGTCGCGAAGCTCGAGTACGCCGTCGACGGCGGCGAGTGGCGGATGTTCTACCCGGTGGACGATCTGTTCGACACGGCCGACGAGCGGTTCGAGCTCGACGTCGCGCCGCTGCCGTCGGGCTCGCACATCGTCGCGATCCGCGCGACCGACGCCGGCGGCAACACCGTGAGCGCCGAGACGCAGATCACCGTGCCGTGACCGGCCGACGGGCGAGAGCAGCCCGGGGCAACGCGCGCTCGACTCGGGCGGGCGCCCGTGACACGGTCGGCGCGGTGACGGCGGGGCGCGACTTCGATCTCGACGGACCGCACCTCGCGGACGGCGGCTCCGCCGCGTGGTTCGTCGTGGCGGTGCCGGAGGATCTCGCGACGCTCGAGGGCCACTTCCCCGATCGCCCGGTCGTGCCCGGCGTGGCCCAGCTCCTGCTCGCCGAGCGCGCTGCGCGGCGGACGTGGCAGGACCTCGGGGCACCGCGCACGATCCGACGCCTGAAGTTCACGAAGGCGCTGGGCCCGGGCGACACGCTCCGGCTCGGGCTCGAACGCGACGGCTTCGACGTGCGCTTCGTGATCGCCCGCGGTGAGGTCGAGTGCAGCCGCGGGACGATCGCGTTCCGTGAGGCCGGCGGGCCGAGCTAACGTGCCGGAGCGGACGTGCCGAGCGGCTCGGCGCGTGCGCCGTACTCGAGGCCGAGCACGAAGCGGAAGACCGGCGCGCCGAACCCGCCGGCGCCGAGGGCGAAGGCCCCGCGGATCGTGTAGTCGCCCGGGTCGACCGGGCTCCACCGGACACCCGCGGCGAGGTCGTAGACGTGCTGCGACTCGCTCGACTCCCCGGGTTGGCCGGCGAGCTCGAGCTCGGCCCCGCCCTCGAGCGAGAGCGAGACCGGGTCGTCCACCGGGAACCACGCGACGCCGCCGCGTCCAACCAGCGTGCTCCCGAAGCGCGCGGCGCCGAGCGCGCGGGTCTCGGGGCGGATGCGGGCTCCGGCCTCGGCGGCGAAGAGCAAGCGACCGAGCCGGTAGTCCGCGCTCACGAGCGGCGCCACGACCCAGGTGTCGCCCGACGTGAACAGTCCGTCGTCTCCGGTCGGCGCGGCGAGGGCCGCCGACACGAGGAGCCCGAGGCCGTCGCCGTCCGCCGGCCGCCGGAGCACCGAGAGGTCCGCGGCGAACCGCATGTCGCCGAGCATGATCACGTCGACGCGCCCGTCGGGCTCTTCGTCGAGGAGCGGCGCGATCCCGACGCCGTACTGCACGAGCCGGAGCGGCACGGCGGCCCCGATCTCGAGCCGGTCCCAGAGCCCGACCGCGAGGATCACGTGCGCGTCGACCTGCGCCTCGACGGCGTCGAACTCGCCTCGCCCCTCCTGCCGGAGGACCACCGTCCGGTGCTGGTAGACGCCGAACGTCGCGCCGTGCACGCGCAGGTGGGGCGGCACCTCGGAGCCCCGCAGGGTGGTGAAGTGAGTCGGCCCCACGGGGAGCCACAGCCGGTTCGCGTCGATGGAGGTGTCGCTCGGAGGCGGCTGGGCCGCCGCCGGGGCCGCGGAGGCAGCGACGAGCAGGAGGGCGGCTGCGAACGTCCGCACCCGACAAGCATGGGGCCGTACGGGTATGCCGTCCACGTCGAACCTCGGACACGCGGCTGCTGAAGGGCAGAGCAGCGCTTGTTAGGATCGCGCGGTGGACGCTGAGCGACCAAGCGAGGCATTCGCAGCGTACCTTCGGATGCAGGGGTACGAGGACCGTACCGTGGCTGCGTACATCCGAGGCATCGAGATGATTCTGAGCGAGCTCGAGCCGAGGCCGGACCCGGCCGACGTGCGGGCGTGGCTCGAACGCAAGCGCTCCGAGGTGAGCTCCGAGCGGGCCCTCGCCAACGTCGAGAGGATCGCGAAGGCCTACCTCGCCTTTCGCGCGGAGGTGACCTGGCAGCAGAGCGCGCGGGCGCGTCCGCCACGACCGCCGCCCTCGCCGATCTCGCCGAGCCGCGTGATCTGGTATGTGCTCATCGGAGGAGGCTTCGTGGCCCTGCTCCTGTCCGTCGCGCTGGTGAAGCCCCTCGGCTGCGTCGCGACGCGGATGACCGTCGAGGAGCTCGGTCAGTACAAGAAGGACGGCTCCGCGCGGTCGTTCGTCGTGACCGGGACGATCGAGGCGGACCGCGACTACGTCCGGAGCGGCGTCATCCCGCCCGACGGCTCGCGCGTGCAGGCGCACGGACGGCTCGAGAGCATCCTCTTCCACCGGTTCGGCTCCTCTCCGTCACGCTCCTCCGTCGCCATCCTGGACTCGCTGGAGGTGCTCGATAGGCCGCTCCCGGCGGCGTCAGAGCCCTGAGCCGCGCATCACGAGGACGGGCCGGGGATGCATGCGTGTCTCGCTCCGTAGAGCGTTTGCCGGGTCGCGATCGTGCAACTAGGGTCCCGGGATGCGAGGTGCCCGAGAGCGACGGGGCGAACGGCAGCGGGCGGTCGGCCGCGACTACCGCGAGGTCACGCGGCTCATGGACGGGACGCCGGTCACGCTGCGGGCGGTCTCGCCCGGCGACCGCGCCCTTCTCCTCGAAGGCTTCGACCGGCTGTCGCCGGACTCGCGCTACCGGAGGTTCTTCGTCGTGAAGAGCCGCCTCGAGGAGTCGGAGGTGCGCTACCTGACCGAGCTCGACTACGAGCGCCACGTGGCGATCGGGGCGCTGCTCGGCGCGCCGCCCGGCCCGCTCCGGCCGGCGGGCGTCGGCCGCTTCGTGCGCATCGAAGGGGCGCCGGACACCGCGGAGGTCGCCGTGACCGTCCTCGACGAGGTGCAGGGGCGCGGTCTCGGCCACCTCTTGCTCCGCCGGCTCGAGGTCGCCGCGCGCGAGCGTGGCGTCCGCCGGTTCCGCTTCGAGGTCCAGGCGGACAACGCCCCGATGCTCACCCTCGTGCACCACTGCTACGAGCGCGTGGCCGTGCGCCACCAGGACAACGTCGTCATCCTCGACGCGACGCTCGGGTGACGGCTCAGGAGCCGCAGGTGGCGGCGCGCGGGCGGCCGAAGTATGACTGTCCCATGACCGCGGAGGAGCTCGAGTCGATCCGGCGCGAGGTGGTGGCGGCCGTCCAGGGCTCTACGCGCCTTCACATCGCCTTCATCGGCGTGACCAACGCCCTCTTCGAGGCCCTCGCGGAGCGCGGGGCCATGGACCCACGGGCGCTCGCCCGCGCCACCGGGCGCGACGCCGGCTACGTCACCCGCTGGTGCGACGCCGCGTTCGCGTTCGGGCTGCTCGACGAGCCCGAACCGGGCGTCTTCTCGCTGACGGCGCTCGGCGACGCCTTCCGTCCGAGCGCCCCGGGGACGTTGATGCCGTTCGCCGTCCAGGGGGCCCTCGGCGCGCACATGGCCGAGCGCGCCGCCGGGCTCATGAAGAGCGGAGAGCAGCCGGGCGAGCGCGTGCTCGCGGAGCGCGAGACGGTGCTGCCGTGGTTCGGCCCGATGCTCGAGGCCCAGTTCGGCCCGTTCTTCGACGCGCACATCCTCGCGAGCGTGCCCGCGTACCGCGACGTCGACTCGCGCGGAGGGGTGGTCGTGGACCTCGGCTGCGGCAACGCGTGGTACCTGCGCAGGCTCCTGTCGCGCTTCCCGCACGTGCGAGGCATCGGCCTCGACGGCTTCGAGGAGAACGTGCGCGGCGCGCGGGCGCTCGCGGACGCCGAGGGGCTCTCCGACCGTCTCGACGTCCGCGCCGGCGACATCCACGCGTTCGCGGTCGACGAGCCGGTCGATCTCATCGCCATGAACCGCGCTCTGCACCACGTGTGGAGCGAGCGAGACGGCGTGATGAGCCTGCTCGCCCGGAGCCTCGCGCCGGGGGGCTGGGCGGTGATCTGGGAGCCCGCGTGGCCGAGCGACCGCGCGGCGCTGCGCGATCCGGCGATACGGCCGCTCGCGTTCATGAACCTCTCGGAGCACGTGCAGGGCAACCGCTTCCTGCGACCCGAGGAGATCGCCGAGGCCCTGGCGCGCGCGGGGCTCGAGCCGACGGTCCACCTCTTCGCCGAGGGGCGCGAGGCGGTGGTCACCGGACGCAAGCCGGCCTGACCGCCGGCTCCGCGCCGCGTTCCGTCTCACCGCGCCGGGCTCAGCCGCAGAAGGGCCGACCGCACGTGCCCTCGAACCCGGAGCGGGTGTCGCACCAGCCGCTCTCGCAGTCGTTGTCGCCGAAGCAAGCCGCGCCCGTGGGGCGGCGCGGGCCGCAGGTGCCCAGCGCTCCGGCTTCGGCGTCGCAGAACAGATCCTCCTGGCAGGTGTCGCCTCGACACACGCTGCCCTCGAGGCCGTCGGGAAGAGGCTCACAGGTGCCCGTGTCGGCGCAGAAGAGCCGCTCGAGGCTGTCGCAGAACGTGGCTTCCCGCTCGGTGCAGCGGTCGCCTTCGCCGAGGATCGCGACCGGCAGGCACGTGGCGCCGCCGCCATCCGATTCGCAGAGGTACCCTGTCCGACACACCTCTCGGTAGTCGCACGGCTCGCCGGGCGCGAGCGGCTCCGCGCAGGTCGCGCTCCCGTCCGGCTCGGCACGGCAATAGAGCCCGACGGCGCACCCGGTCCGCGTCCACTCGGTGGCGCTCTCCTCGACCGTCCCGCACGGCTCACCCAGCCCGGCGCGTGCCGCGGACAGCCGCACCTCGATGCAAGTCTCGAGCGCCCCGCAGAAGCCGACGCTGTTCGCTACGGTGGAGCACTCGGTGAGGTCGTCGCAGCCGTCGCCGGGGCCTCTCCTCGGCGTGCACGTCCCGGCGCATCCGTCGGACGCGCTCGGGTCTGCGTCGCAGAAGGCGTCGCCCGCACACTCCGAGTCCCAGATGCAGGCCCCTGCCTCGGGGACGGCGCCGTCGACCGCTTCACGACAGAACATCACGTTGGAGAGCGGATCGGCCATCATGCCGCACGCCCGATCGATCATGTCGAGGCACCGGCGAGCCGCGTCCGGATCGTACGTCAACGTGCCGGCGAGGAGACCAGCCCGGACGACGCGCATGCGACGACGCAACCGCGGCCCGAGCCCCTGCACGCACCGCTCCGGAGTCCCGTAGAAGGCGCGCGTGCGCGTGGCGTCGTACTCGGCGACAGGGCAGCGGAACATGCTCTCGCACGCCCGCTCGAGCAGCGCCTGCTCGAGCTCGTCGAAGGTGGCGGGCCCGGTCGGCTCGGGATCGCCCGCGCAGCCCGAGAGCGCGACGAGCGTCCCGAGCACGATGCTCGCGAGACACGCGCCGACCAGGCACGAAGACCGTCTCACTCGCCCCTCCGTTCGGCAGAGTAGCATGGGGGAAGCTGAGGCCCGGCATCATCACTGCCGGGGCCGTGACCGCGACCGTGACCGGGGCCGTGACCGCGACCGTGACCGGGGTCGTGGCCGTGACCGGGACCGAGACCGGGGCCGCGACCGAGACCGCGACCGGGGCCGTGACCGTGACTGCGGCCGTGAGGGATTGGGAGATCGGCCGCGCGCCTGGCGCAGCTCGCGCGCCAGCCTTCGGCTGTCACGCGAGCTGCGCCTGGACGGCGCGCTGTCGTCCTGGTGGGAAGGGGCCAGCGCAGTGTGTGAGCTGGGAGAGCTCCTGCGGTTTGGGTTGGGGCTCACGGCGGGGCGTGAGCCCCAACCCAAACCGGAGGAGGTCGCCTTGGCACTCGTCGTTCACTCACTCGCCCGGCAGCTCATCGTGGAGCTGCGGCCGCTGGTCGGGCCGATTCGGCGGCATGACCGGGCATTGGCCGATCAGTTGAAGCGGGCTGCCAGCAGTACGTTGCTCAACATCGCCGAGGCGGAGTACTCGGATCCGGGCACTGGGCGGGCGCGGCTGTTCAATGCGGCGGGCAGCGCCAACGAGACGCTCGGGGCGCTCGAGGTCGCCGAGGCCTGGGGGTACATCGACCGGGAACAGGCGGTGCGGCCGGCGGAGCTGCTCGATCGGATCAAGGCGCTCCTCTGGAAGCTCACCCGCGGCCGGCGCTGATCATCTCCACGAGCCGCGCGGCATGCGCGAAGGTGGCAACCTCCGGCCGTGTCCGGTTCGAAGCTCGAGGACGAGCCCGGAGTGCAGGCTGCGGAGCAGACCGTCGCGCGCATGCGGCGCATCGACCGCATCAATCGACGCGCGAAGTTGGCTGCGCTCGCGTCGGCCGAGGGTGCCTGCAGGAACGGCCACCAAAGAGCGCACCCTCGCCCACCCGTTGCTCGCGTCCGCTCGCGGGCGCTCGCGCACGGCTCGACCGCTGGCGCTGTCGGCCGCAGCCCGCCACGTTGGCTTCAACGTTACTGTGTTCGGTGACGCATGGCCACGCGAGGACCGCATCTACCATGCGCCGCTCGACGAGATCGGCCCTGTGACCGAGCCGGTGGCGATCCTGGACTCGTCGTGGCTTCCGGGGGGCAACGCGGTGCAGCACCTGGCGGTGAGCGCGACGGCGGTCGCGGCCGAGGTGCAGCTCGCGGGGTACATCGCGCTCGTCGAGGACGGCGTGCTCGGGCGGCTGATCGACGCCGACAGCGCGGTGCGCGGGACGCCGCAGCGGCTGCAGATGGTGGGGAGCACGGTGTACTGGACCGACTACGCCGCCAAGGCGCGCATCGCGCGCGGCTCGCTGTCGGAGCCGGAGAGCCACTACCTCGAGGTGGACGGCGCCGACGTGGTGGGCGGGCAGGTCGACGGAGAGTGGGTCGCGTGGCAGCAGGCGACGCGGGTGGGCGGCCCGTACACCGCGGCGGAGCTGTGGGCGGCGCCGTACTCGGAGGACCCCGCGTCGCTTGCACCACGCCTCGTCCGTACACTGGAGGGCTATCGCGGTCCGAGGATGGGGGAGGGGATCTATGCGTTCCGACGCGGCAACGATCGGGTCGAGCTGCACGACTTGGTGGACGGGCGGCGGCGACTGTTCCGGATGCCGGCGGGGCACGTCATCGCGGATCCGCCGCTCTACGTGAGGTCGGACGAGATGCTGGTGGCGACGCGCGTGGACGGCCGGCCGTCGCTCTTGCGCGTGCAGCTCGCGTCGCTGCCGTACGAGGAGTAGATGCCGCCGCCGAGGCTCGCCACGCCGCCCGAGACCCAGAAGTGCAGGGGCGGATAGAGAACGGGACGAAGTCCGGGCTCACGACGAAGTCCGGGCTCGGCGCCACGTAGAGAGGCGCGCCCTCGAGGACGCGAACCACGTGATCGGCGGATGCGCCTTCCATCCAACCGAGCTCGAAGGGATGACCGATCCGGAGCACGGCCACGGCCGCGTACAGCGCGACGAATGCGACACCGACGATGGCCACCCCGCGCTCCGGCCAGTTCTTCATCGCCCCCCGGAGCTTACGCCGTAGCATAGGACATGGCCTGCTCTTGGGTGCCGCGGTTGCTGGTCACCGTGACGGGCGCGTTCGTGTGCGCGTCGTGCGTAGGGTCGCAGGCCCCCTCCCAGGCTCACGGGGGGCGTACGGCTCCGTCCGTCGTAGAGGAGCACGGCGATCGGGGTGCTGCGCAGGCGTCGGAGCCCGGCCCGTTCTCGTGGGGGGCGGCCGCGGTGCGCCCGATCCGCGTGACGCCGGTCAACCATCGTGGGCAGCCGGTGCCCTGCGTCGCGGGTGGCGTCGAGCGGCCGTGCGACATCGAGGTGACCGGGGACCGGCAGGTCTTCTATCGCTCTTTCAGCCCCGCCCCCGCCGGCGTCCTCGGCCCAGGGCTCGCGCTCCGGCGAGCAGAGGGGAGCGAGGCCGTATTCGTGCTCGAGTCGGATGGCGCCCTGGTCGGAGCGGGGCTGTTTCGGGCCGAGGGGGCCGCGCAGGTGCTGTTCTGCCGTCTGACGGAGGAGCCCGCGCTTCGCTGCCGGCACGAGCTCCGGGCGTCGGTGCGTGATCGGGTGTGGAACGAGGAGAGCTGCGCGGAGTCCTTCGTGGCGCAGGTCGAGGGCGACGCCATCAAGGTTACCTACTCGGAGCATCCCGGCGCGCCCGGGTTGCTCGCCGCGCGCATCGAGCCTCCGCCCGCGGACGACGCCAGTCAGGCGCTCGCCCTGTTCGTCTACGCGATGGAGGCGGTGGAGCGCGACACGGAGCATCACACGCCGCACGTCTCTGACATGCAGGTGCCCCCCTGAGAAGAAGCCTGGAAAGCGCTCCCAGTTGTGGTGCGACCAGGCCGGGAGTCCTCACCCCGCGTCGTGAGGAGCAAGCCGGGCGGGAGAACGACGACCTCGCTTGATCCATACCGTACGAGAGGTCGCGGTTCATGAGACGCTCTCCGGATGCGGAGCGGTCTGGCGCTCTGGTTGATCATCGCGCCTCTGTCATGGGGCTGCGGCCGTCTCTTCTATGACCCCGCGCTCGGAAGGGGAGAGGACGGTGGAGCGAACCCGGACGCACCGGCCGACGGTGGGGCTGACGCATCAATGCCCGGGGTCGACGGTGGGAGCGACGCGTCCACGCCCGGGGTCGACGCCGGGCCGGTCTCCGGCGACGGAGGCACGGCGCTCATCGACGCAACCGTCGCGGACAGCTCGACGACCATGGACGCCGGCGGTACGGGAACGGCGGGACCGGCGCGATGCACGGGCGCCGTCCCAGGCAGCCCGCTCGGAGAGGTCGACGCGCGACGCGGGGAGTTTCTCCGCGCCGTGCTCGACGGTGACTGCCACGTGCACGCCACCTACTTCGACGACACCACGGGCAACATCCGCTACGCGACCTTCGACGGCGTGTCGTGGGCGGTGAGCGACCTCGAGTACGTGTGGATGCACGGACACTCGGCCATCGCCGTCGATCGGTCGGGGCGCGTGTTCGTCGTCTTCAACAGCCTGCCCGACTACTCGCTGAAGCTCGCGACACGCGAGCCGGGCGCGAGCACGTGGACCATCGAGGTGATCGAGGCGCTCGGGATGCCCTCGCAGGCGTTCTACATCTCGCTCGTGCTCGGATCGGATGGGACGCTGCACGTCGGGTACTTCAGCCAGGCGACGAGCGGCGTTCGCTACGCTTTCCGGCCGCCCGCCGGGGATTGGACCTTCGAGGACGCGTTCCCCGCGGCGGACCACACACGGTTGGCGCTCGGTCCAGGCGACGAGCCGCACGTCGTCGCCCGGACCTACGCCGACACGGACTTGCACTACGCGTCCCGGGACGGCACCGGGTGGCACCCGGAGCTCATCGACTCGACCGGGAACATGGGCTGGGACGTCGACATCGTGGTGGCCGGCGACGGGACCTTGCACATCGCATACCGATACCTCACCTACTCCGAGCTCCGCTACGCGCACCTCGAGTCCGGTGGCTGGGTCGTCGAAGTCCTCGATGGCGTCGCGGACGTGCATTCCGGCTACGGCAGCTCCTTGGCGCTCGACTCGATGGGACGGCCACACATCGCGACGCGCCGTGGCACGTCCGCCTCCGGCCCCTGGGACCTGGCCCACGTATGGCACGACGGATCGACGTGGCAGGTCCGGTCGAGCCCCGTCGCTGCCTCGGACGACAACACCGCGCTCGTCATCGACGGCACCGATCGTGTGCTCATCCTCTACAGCACGACGTCCGCCGTACGTGTGGCACCCGCGCCCTGACGACGCTCGAGAGCCGACGGGTCGGGACGATCACGGTGGTGCCGCCAGGCGTCCGATTCTGCGGTAGCATTCGGCGGTGTCCGATTCGCAGGTCGGGGACGAGCCCGGAGTGCAGGCTGCGGAGCAGGCCGTCGCGCGCATGCGGCGCATCGACCGCATCAATCGACGCGCGAAGTTGGCTGCGCTCGCGGTCACGACGGTCGTCTGGCTGGTCGGGTACGGCGCGGTCGTGGCGCTCGGCCGCGCCGACAGCATGCTCGGTGGACGCGCGTTCTGGGGCTTCCTGTTCCTGGGCGGCCTGGCGGGGGCGGCCGTGTGGCGGCGTCTCGAGTCGAAGGAGGATCCGGACTGCGACGACGACGCGTGAAGTCCCGGCTCTCAGGCGCGGGCATCCAGCTCGGGGCGTGAAGGCTCGGGAGGCGCCGCGGGGAGGCTGCCGTCCAAGCGCCCCGCCGAGATCATCTCTCCCGGCCTACCGGGTGAGGCGATGTGGTCGAACGCCGTCGGCCGAGGGTGCCTGCAGGCACGGTCACCAAAGAGCGCACACTCGCCCACCCGTTGCTCGCGTCCGCTCGCGGGCGCTACTCTCGGCATGGAGAGGGGGTGCCCATGCGGTTCGTTCTGTCTGTCTGTCTGTCTGTCCTCGTTGACGCTTGCCGGTTGCGCGAGCGAGCCGTCTCCGGCGGGTAGCGCGCGAGCCGCCATCGTGGGGGGCTACTACGACGTGCCCACGCCGGACGCAGGCGTTCGGTACCCCGCGGTGGGTATGATCGGCGCGCCCTCGGTGCGGTCCGACCAGGCGGGCATCTGCACGGCCACCCTGATCACGCCGAACCACCTTCTCACCGCTGCTCACTGCCTCGGGGACTGGGACCGCTCGTCCATCGACTTCTACGGCGGGTACAACCCGGGCGCGATGTTGCCGACACGGCCGCCGAGCTTCGTGTTCCACGAAACCGCCATCGCCTCGGAGGGATCGCTCGAGGCGTGCGCCATCCATCCCGGCTACTACGACGGGCGAGGCTGCGGTGAGGCGGCGGCGGCGGAGGACGAGATCCTGTTCCACTTCACGAACGACGTCGGCGTGGTGACGCTCCGGACGCGACCGATTCCGGTGAGCTGGTCGACCGCTTCGCGACTCTATGGTGGCCCGTGGCGGCGCGACTTCCATCCGGTGCCGACCGTGAGTGATGCGTCGGGCGCGAGCGTCGGAGACCCGCTGACGATCGTCGGGTACGGTCTGGACGATCCCGCCGACTCGACGGGCAGCTCGGTCGGCTGGCGGCGGTTCTTGCCCGGCGGCATCTACGCGCTCGAGTTCCACGGGGTGCCAGGCCTCGTGTACACCGGCGCGGGCGGTACCGGCACGGGCGACTCGGGGGGTCCGGCGCTGTGGGAAGCCGCGCCGAGCGGCTCGGCCTACGACTGGCCTGCGCCTCCGCTCGGGGTGGCGTCGCTCGCAGCCGAGGGCCGCGCCGGCAACCTGTTCGCGTCCCTCGCCGACCCGGCGAACCTCGAGTGGGTCTGGCAGCAGATCGACCGGGACGGCGACGGGCGGTACGACACGTACAGCGGAGGCCTGCGTTGCGGTCCGGGTTTCGACCCGCGCGCGACGCCCGACAACGACATCGACGGCGACGGCATCCTGGACGCCGAGGACAACTGCCCCGACGTGTACAACCCGTGCCAGCTCGACCGGGACTTCGACCGCGTGGGGGATGAGTGCGACACGTGCATCGACGACTTCAACCCCGGCGAGGCGCAGCACCAGCACTCCGACGACGACGGCACCCCGGACGCGTGCGATCGATGCCCGTTGCACGCCGACGACGGCACGGACGCCGACCCGGTGCCGGGTGCGCCGTATGGCTTCGAGACCTACGGCGACGGCACGCCGGACGGGTGCGACAACTGCGTGGGCGTGCACAACCCGGACCAGGCGAACTGCAACGCGGACGCCGAGCGCGCGGCCGGCCTCTTCGTCCCCGATGTAGCGGAAGGGGCCGTCGGCGTGGGCGACGCGTGCGACCCGATCCCGTGCGGCGACACGGAGATCGAGACGAGCGACGAGCGGACACCGCTCGAGCGCTACGGGGTGCCGTACGTGGCGATGGGGCTGCCGAACGTGGAGGTCGACGCGATCGCGACCGAGCGCCGGAGCGCGCGCACGGGCTTCCGGTTCTGCAGGTGCTCGGCGGCGGGCCACGACGACCTGGACACTCGTCTCGATTGCCGCGCAGTGCTGGAGGACGACGGCACGGGCGGCTGCGCCATCGCGGACGTCGACACGTACAACGAGAGCGATGAACAGCGAACCTGGCGTCTGACGACGCAGGGCACGGACTCCCTGCGCGCCGAGCCGGTGCTCGTCTACGACGCGCGGAGCTCGGGCTTCGTGCCGGACCTCGTGCGTTCCTGGGACCTCGACGCCGACGTCCTCCGGTGGAGCGCTGTCTTTGGCGACAGCTATCCGCACGACGGCTTCGGCGACCTGCGCCCGGTGCGGGGCGTCCTCTGGACGCGGACGCCGGGCCCGGCGGGCGGCCCGGACTATCCGGTGGCCTCCGAGGAGCGGTTCCTCGCCCACCACTACACGAGCGGCCCGATGCGAGGCCGGACGACGGCCCGCGCGCCGTTCCCCTGCTACGACTTCGTCGGGCCGTTCTTGCCCGACCGCTCGCTGTGCCCGACCTGCGCGCAGTCGTTCCCGATCCCGTGGCTCGGCCGGCCCGGCACCGCCGGCTTCCCGCCGTCCCTGCCGTGCGGGGCCGCGCCGTCGGAGCCGCCCGGCATCGTGCTGCCCGGTGCGCTCCTCGAGGCGGGCCCGTCGTTCGCGACCGATCCCTTGCCGCTGCTCGCGGTCACCGGGCGCTGGGTCGCGGCGAGCGAGCCCGAGCCGTGGCTGCCGGCGGACGGCCTGCGCTACGCGGCGGTGCTGCCGGACGGCACGATCGAGCGGCTCTTGGTGCAGACGCCCGAGGGCCTGGCCGAGCCGGGCATCCAACCGAACGACCCGAAGGAGCCCTTCGCGGCCGCGACCAGCGTGGCAGGCGGCGGCTCGGCCGCCCCGGTCGCGGTGCTGTCCGCGCGCCGCCGGCTCCTTTGGGTGGCGTCGGGCGCGTCGCTCGCGGTGACCGACCTCCGGTCGGGCGCGACGCGCGAGCTCGCCCTCACGGACGAGCGGCTCGGCCGCGTGCTCGGCGCGACGTACGACCCGGCGAGCGACGCGCTCGCGGTGCTCGACGAGGTGCGGGCGCCCGAGGGCCGGGGCCGCACGCTCGCGCGGCTCGTCCGGGTGCACCCGTTGACGGGCGAGCTCCGGGTGGTGGCGAGCTTCCCGCGGGTCGCAGGGACGAGCCGCTTCGCGCTCGGGGCCGACCCGGGCGGCGGCCTGTGGATCGCGAGCTCCGGCGAGCGGGGCACGCACGCGGTGCTCGCGCTCGAGGCGCCGTGGGCGGCGGGGCGGATCGCGGGCTGGCGTGTCGCGCCCGGGGCGCTCGCGGCCGAGGCGGCGCGGGCGTCGCGGCACGGCGTGAGCCTCGCGGTCGCTGACTCGCACGGCTCGACCGTGGTCGGTCACCGGTGGGACGAGCTGCGCCCGCCGTCACACGCGGCGACCGCGCGATGCTTCTGAGGCTCCGACATCGAGCGAGCGCGTGGGCGGCGCTCGCGGCGCTCGCCGCCGCGTCGGGCTGCCCGGACGGCGGCGACGACACGGACGCGGGCCGCGACGCGGGGCGTGACGCGGCGCAGGACGCGGGCCGGGACGGCGGACGCGACGCAGGGCGCGACGGCGGCCGTGACGCTGGCCGTGATGGCGGGAGCGACGGGGGGGCCGACGACCCGGCGGGCTGGGTGCCCCTGCCGGGGCTGCCGGATTGGTGTCTCGTGGAGCGTGCCGAGCACCCCGAGGCCTTGTTCATGCCGGAGTGGGAGAGCTGTGGCGAGGGCTGCGAAGTGTTGATGGGTTCGCACATCGTCGATCCGAAGGTCGGGGCGCACGACGGCGAGAAGGGCTACTTCTCGGTCATCCAGAGCGGGAGTCGCGGCAGGGTCGTCGTGCTCGCGGCAACCGAGGGTCCCCCCGTCGCCGCGTGGCAGGGAAACGCTACGGCGTCCGCTGGAGTCTGCATGGTCGAGCCCGTCGCGCTATCGGCGGCGGCGACGCACGTTGGCTTCAGTGTCTCGGTATCTGGCGACGGTTGGCCACGCGAGGACCGCATCTACCATGCGCCGCTCGACGAGATCGGCCACCTGACCGAGCCGGTGGCGATCCTGGACTCGTCGTGGCTTCCGGGGGGCAACGCGGTGCAGCACCTGGCGGTGAGCGCGGCGGCGGTCGCGGCCGAGGTGCAGCTCGCGGGGTACATCGCGCTCGTCGAGGACGGCGTGCTCGGGCGGCTGATCGACGCCGGCAGCGCGGTGCGCGGGACGCCGCAGCGGCTGCAGATGGTGGCGAGCACGGTGTACTGGACCGACTACGCGGACAAGGCGCGGATCGCGCGCGGGTCGCTGTCGGAGCCGGAGAGCCACTACCTCGAGGTGGACGGCGCCGACGTGGTGGGCGGGCAGGTCGACGGGGAGTGGGTCGCGTGGCAGCAGGCGACGCCGGTGGGCGGCCCGTACACCGCGGCGGAGCTGTGGGCGGCGCCGTACTCGGAGGACCCCGCGTCGCTTGCACCACGCCTCGTGCGTACACTGGATGGCTATCGCGGTCCGACGATGGGGGACGGGATCTATGGGTTCCGACGCGGCAACGATCGGGTCGAGCTGCACGACTTGGTGGACGGGCGGCGGCGACTGTTCCGGATGCCGGCGGGGCACGTCATCGCGGATCCGCCGCTCTACGTGACGTCGGAGGAGATGCTGGTGGCGACGCGCGTGGACGGCCGGCCGTCGCTCTTGCGCGTGCAGCTCGCGTCGCTGCCGTACGAGGAGTAGCCGTACGGCCGCGCGATGTCTCCGATGAGCCTCGCCTTCACCGCTCACTCCCCCGCGGGCGGTAGGCCCTCGCGCGCGCGCAAAAGGTCGGCCGCGACGCGGCCGGTGCGGACGGCGGCCTCCATGCTCGCGGTCGGCTGCGTCCCCTTCATCCAGTCGCCCGCGAAGGTGAGGTTCTCGTAGGGGCTCCGGTCCTGCTCGGGCCGGTGGCGCCAGTGGCCGGGCTCCATGAGCAGGTAGCGCATGTGCGACGCGGCGTTGCGCTGGAGCTCCCAGAGGTTCCCGTCGCGCTGCGCGAGCACCGCGTCGACGTCGAGCTCGGTGCTCTCGACGAAGGGTAGGGCGTCGAGGTTCCGGAGGCACTCGCGCACGATCTCGACGTCGGTGAGGTCGCCGTGCAGGCCCTCCTGGCCTTCCATCTCCACCACCGAGCCCCACGCGCTCGTGCGCAGCTCGTCGACGCGGTTGGTGTAGTCGATGATCGTCGCGGCGGGCTGCGGCGTACCCATCACCACCGTGTCGTACGTGGACGGGAGGATCTTGCGGGGGAGCCACATCCGGAGCGAGAGCGACGCCACGGTGCGCAGGCCCCAGATGCGCCGGAGCTGCGGCTCGTCGAGCACCGCGCGCTCGAAGTCGGGCGTCGTCCGCAGGAGCGTCCGCGTGCAGTCGACCGGGAGCGTCCAGACGACCTCGTCGAAGTCGGTCCCGAGCGCCAGCGTCCTCTCGGGCGCCTCGGGCATCGCCGTCGGCCGCGTCCCGACGCGGGTCAGCCGGTGCGTCGCCGGATCGAGCGTCACCGACGTCGCCGTCGTGCCCATCTCCACCTGCCCGCCGAGCGATCGGTAGAGCTGCGCGACGGGCTCCACGATCACCTCGCTGAGCGGCCCGTTCAGGTAGTGGACCGTGCTGTTCTCCGGCCCGATGAGCCGCTGGAAGCCGTACATCCCGACGTAGGCCGAGCCGGCGTTCGGGTAGTTGAAGGCGAGGTCGAGCACGTAGCGGAACCAGCTCTTGCGCGTGAGACCGATGTCGAGGCCCTTCGACACGCACCAGGCGGTGAACGAGTGCTCGTCGATGGACTCGTCCACGTCGAGGAGCAAGAGCTCGGCGCCGACGCGCGCCATCCACGAGGCGGCCTCCAGCTTCTCTCCGATGGACATCCCGTCATATCCGATGAACCCGTTGTTCAAGAACGCGCCCACGTCGAGCGGCCCCGCGGGGATGTCGAGCCGGTTCACGGCCCGCGCCTCGGCCTCGTACATCAGGTGCACGCCCCCGTTCGGCGTGAAGAAGCGGGGGTCGTCGACGGGCCGGCCGGCGCGCGCGAGCAGCGTCTGGATGGCGCGGTAGTAGCCGAAGACCGCGTGGAAGCCGACCTCCATGTACCGCCCGTCGGGCAGGCGCCAGCTCGCGGCCTTTCCGCCGAGGCGGTCCTCCATGCAGAGCAGCGTCACGTCGAAGCGGTCGCGGCCGCCCTCTTGCAGGAGATGGACTCCGGCCGACAGGGCGGAGAGCCCGCCGCCGAGGATGGTGATCTTCTTCTTCGGCATGGCTACCTCAGCTCGATGTCCAGGGTGGCGGTGCCCGAGAGGCTACCGTCGATCGACGCGGAGACGGCGCGGGCGATCAGCCGCTCTCCGCGCGGGAGGCCCGGCTGATCGATGACGGCGACGGGCACCAACAGGTCTTCGAGCTGCAAGAGCACCTCGCCGGTGACGCGCTCGAGGTAGAAGCGGTGGACGAGCGGCACCTGCTCGTCGGGGTTGTCGACCCGCCAGCCGACCACCGCGAGGCCCGGCCGGTTGCGCATGAGGGTCATCGACAGCTCGGGCACCTCGTAGCGCTTGATGAGCTCGGCGAAGGCGAGGCCCTTCGCCGGCGCGCCGTCGAACGTCCCCGTCACGCGGCAGCTCCCCTCCCAGAACGCGCCGAGGTAGTTGGCGGCGCCGGAGACGAGGCTCGCGAGCGCGTTCGGGAGCCCCGCGGGCGCGGCGTCGACGATGGGCGTGAGCTGGTCCTCGTGCCGCGGGACGATCTCGAGCGACGCGCCCCACTCCGGCGCCTCGAAGCGCCACCGGGCCGAGTAGACGGCGTGCTGGTCGGGCGCGCGCCAGAAGCCGACGCGCTTCCACCGATGGGCCCCGACGAGCTCGCCGCGCGACCCGTCCGCACGCACGAGCCCCGCGCCGCCGTAGGCCGGCAGGCTCGGCGTGACGCCGTTCGGCTCCCACACGGTGGTCAGCACGAGGTCGTCGCCCGACTCGAGCTGGATGCTCATCCACTCGTACTCTTCGCGCCCGGAGCTGCGGAAGGGCGTCACGTAGAAGGGGCCCCACTGGTGATCGACCCAGCCGAGGCCCTCGACGCGCACGCGCTCGCCGCCGAGCGTGAGGTGACCGCCGACCGTGAGCCGCGTGAGCGAGTAGTAGAAGAAGGAGCCGCGTGTCCCGAACGGCATCGCGCCCACGCTCCCCGCGTCGTACGGCTCCTTCGTGCTCTCCATCTCGAGCTCGACCCGGAACGCGCCCGCGTCGTCGGTGGCGTCGAGGCGCGAGGCGAAGGGTGTCCCGGTGTTGCGCCAGGTGTCGGTGCCGCCGCCGTGCTCGAACCGGAGGTGGAGCTCGTCCTCGGACGCGCGGAGCGGTCCCCACGCCGAGCCCGTGAACGATCGGACGTACCGGTCCTCCGAGTCGAATTCGCGCACCACCAAAAACCGCAGGTGCTGCGTGAAGTACGCGGCGAAGACAACGAACCGCCGGTGCGGCGGAACCGGCTCTTCGACGTGCGCGTTCAGGTACATCCACTCCATGTGCTCGAGCGACGGGTTGGTGAAGTCGCCGGGGAGCACGCGGTGCCAGCCCTCGTCCCGCGGGAACGTCAGCGCGGAGCCGGGCCGGTGATAGGGTGAGCTGCGCCACGGATCGGGAGGCATGCCGACAGGCTACCGTCCGAGCGTCCGGCCTACCTCACCCTGGTCGGGGTGAGGCCACGAGCCTTGCCGTCACCAACCGGAGATCGTGTCGAGGTCGCCCCTCGCGAGGCAACCCGGGGCACAGGCCGCCGATAAGGCGGCATGCCCAAGCATCGGAAGAAGAAGCAGAGCAGTCACCGTCGTAGGACGCGAAGTCACGCGACCGCCAGGGAACGTCACGTGCGCGCGTTCATCCGGCAGGTGGGCGGCGACGCGGTGCAGGAGCGGGCGCTCCTCGCCGCGATGCCGCCCCGCCGCCTCTACCACACGTCGCACTGGCTCGAGGCCGGTGTCGAACGGGTCCGACGAGTGGCGGAGTGCACGGTGATGGAGGCGATCGATCTCGTGGAGCGGCTCCAGCGGTGGGCCCACCGCGCCGGCCGGCTCCCGCAACTCGACGCGGCCATCCAGGTCGCCAACCTGGAGATGATGCGGCGCAGGGAGGGTGCCGAGCCGCGGGCCGTCGAGCTGCCGGGCCCCACCCGCCCGGGCGACCTGTCGCCGCTGCAGGTCTCGGGCGTGGTCGCCCAGTGGGAGGCCTGGTCCTATGGGATCGGCCTGTCGGACGGCGACGAGTCGGAGCTCGAGGGATTGAGCCGGGTCTGTGCCGCGCTGACGCTCATTCTGCACCTCGCCTTCACCGACGGTCTGCCGGCGCGCCTCGAGCGCCTGGACCCCGAGGCGTTCGCGCGCTCGCTCGACGCCAAGGAACGCGAGGATCCGGACGCGCCGCCGGGGTTCACCGCGAACACGCTGCGGTGGTCCTGCGACTTCTACCGGCGGCTCGCCGAGCGCCAGATCCTCCGCCCGCCCGTGGCGCTGCCGATCGCCGAGGAGCTGGGCGTCCTCTCCATGGTGTACTCCGGGTCCGCGAACGCCGCGTGAACGGGCTCCCGGCAGATCCGGGGTCCGGATCATCACGGGATCAGCCGGAACGCGCGCCAGCTCGGCGGCCGCCAGGGACTGTCCGCCGATCTCGCCAGATCGGCCCACCCAAGTGCCCGGAATCCCGTCGTCGCGGTCCGGCACGCGGGCTGCACTGCCCACCCGCGTGCCAGAAGGCGTCCCCTCCGTTCCTCGGGGAAGGGCTCCGGCGCCGCCCGGCAGCGCTCCCGCTGCCGACACGGCGCCACGGGAGTGGAGCCCGGGCTCGAGCCCTCAGAGGGGACCGCCCATGGCACACGCGGGGATGGCATGAACAGGAGGAGAGGCCGCACAGGTGTCCGGGAGAAGGCAACGGTGGGTGGGAAGACCCTGGGCTTCGGCCCGAATGGTAGCCCGGTCCCTTCGGGGAGAAGCGCAGATGGCTCGGGTTGCGAGCGGGCGCGGAGGTGAGCGAAGGACGAGCTGAACGGCGCGAACGGAAGAGAGCGAACGAGCCGGCGCGCGAGACGAGCGATACGGCCGACGCATCCGCTTGCCCGACCACCTGCAGGATCCTGGGCGCGCGCTTCGCGCGGCCCCCGGGGGATGCCAGGCAACCCTGCCGCCCGCCGCCCCCACCGACGGCAGTTGCGCCCGTTGTCACCCGTGGCTGGGAGCACGAATGCTCTCGCCGGCGGATCACGACACGGTCACCCGGGCCGCCGCCGCGCGCCCCCTCGCTTCTTCGTGGCCGTCTTCTTGCGAGCGCCTGTGCTCGCTGCGCGCTTCGCCTTCGCCTTCGCCGTCGTCTTCGACTCGAGCTTCGCCGTCGCCGTCGCCGTTGCCTTTCTGCGCGTCTTCGGCTTCGCTTTCGCTTTCGGGCTCGCCTTCGCCTCGACCTTCGTCCGCTTCGCGGCGACCGTCTCGTCCGCGGCCTCGTCCGCGGTGTCGCCGCTCGGAGCCCTGGCCTTCGGCTTCCTCCCCGTCGAGGCGCGCGCCACCTTCTTGGCGCGCGACTTCGCCGCGGGGGTCTTGGTCGGCCGCTTGCCGGAGGCCTTCCCTCGTCTCCGCGCCGGCGCGGCCGCCGTCTCTTCCTCCGCGCTGGCTTCCTCGTCCGAAAGCTCGATTCCGAAGACGGAGGAGACGTCGTCGGCCCGAAGGACGCGTCCGCGCGCCCGCCCGCGCCCTGCCGGTACCTCCGCCGCCGCCGCGATCATCTCGGCCGGCTCGACCCCGCGCAGCGTGAACAGCATCTCCGGCTCGTGGTCCAGCCGGGCGCCGACGCCGTAGAGGGCCGCCGCCACGTGCTTGCACATCTCCGCCCAGTCCGGGCACGAGCAGCTCAGCGAGATCTCCCGGGGCGAAGGAAAGAGCCCCTCGCCCTCGCGGGTCACGACCTCCATCACCCCTTTCGAGATCGAGCCTCGCAACAGCTCGACCACCGAGTCGATCTTTCCCGCGCACGCGTTCTTGATGGCGCCCCAGCGTGTCGCCGACAGCGGCGCGATCGAGATCTTCACGTCGTAGATGCTCGTGCCGTTGACGAGCGCCCGGACGCGGCCGGCCTCGATCTGGAGGTCGATCACCGATCCGTTGCGCACGTAGGTGCGCCCGCGAGGCAGGCGGTTCTCATAGTCGCTGTACGCCTCGAGGTTCTCGCACCACGCCTCGCCCCAGAACGTCCTGGCGATCGCGCGCCCCTCGATCTCGACGGGACGGACCACACGCCCCGACTTCGCGAGCTTCGCGATCTTCGCCGCGGCCTGCCGGCGGCGCTTCGCCACCGGGACGTAGGGACGCCACCCGTAACCATGGTAGCCCATGCCGCCTCCGGGCCCGCTATACCTCCACCGCCCGGTGGATGTCGAGGCTCACCATCGCGAGCAGCTCGTCGTTGCTCATCTCCGTCAGGGCCGCCTCCGCGCCTCCCGAGAGGACCTCGTCGGAGAGCCGCTGCTTCTCCCTCACCAGCTCGTCGATGCGCTCCTCCACCGTGCCCCTGCAGACGAGCTTGTGGACCAGGACGTTCTTCTTCTGCCCGATGCGGAATGCGCGGTCGGTCGCCTGGTTCTCGACGGCCGGGTTCCACCAGCGGTCGAAGTGGACCACGTGCGAGGCGGCCGTGAGGTTCAGGCCCGTGCCGCCGGCCTTGAGCGAGAGGACCATGAACGGGGAGTCCTCCGAGTCCTGGAACTCCCGGACGAGCGACTGCCGCTTCTTCACGGCCGTGCCTCCGTGTAGGACCAGGCCCGGCTGTCCGAACACCTCGGCGAGGAAGCGCGAGAGCGGCTCGGTCATCTCGCGGAACTGCGTGAACACCAGCACCTTGTCCTGGCGGGCGGCGATCGGCTCACACAGCTCCCCGAGCCGGGCGAGCTTCCCGCTGTGGGCGGGGTCGTACTCGCCGTCGCCGAGCCACTGCGAAGGGTGGTTGCAGATCTGCTTGAACCGCGTGAGGAACGCGAGGACCACGCCGCGGCGCTCGATGCCTCGGAGCTCTTCGAGCGAGCGCCGGAGCTCCTCGACCGCTTCCTGGTAGAGAGCCGCCTGCCGCTCGGCGAGCAGACAGTACGCCGTCATCTCGGTCTTGTCCGGCAGGTCGGCGATCACGTTCCGGTCGGTCTTGAGCCGCCTCAGGATGTACGGCTGGACCAGCGTGCGGAGCGGCGCGTACGCGTCCCGCTCTCGCGACGCCAGCGACTTGCAGAACCTGTTGAATGCGTCGGCCGAGCCCAAGAGCCCCGGGTTCAGGAAGTCGAAGAGGGACCACAGATCACCGAGGCGGTTCTCGACCGGGGTGCCGGTCAGGGCGAGCCTGAAGCGGGCCTCGAGCGCCTTGACCGCGCGCGTCTGCTTGGCGCCCGGGTTCTTGATCGCCTGCGCCTCGTCGAGGATCACGCTGCGCCACCGGTGCTTCTTCATCCACGCGGTCCGCACGACCGTGCCGTAGGTCGTGATCACGACATCGTGGGCGTCCACCTCGGCCGTGGACATCGCGCGCAGGCTCTTGGCCGGGACGTGCGACGGATGGGCGATCAACGCCCGGAGTGAGGGCGCGAAGCGCTCCATCTCCGCGCGCCAGTTGTCGACGAGGGAGGCGGGGACGACGAGCAGATCGGTGCCCTCCTCCTTCTTCTTGCGGATCATCGAGAGGACCGCGAGCACCTGGACCGTCTTGCCGAGCCCCATGTCGTCGGCGAGGCACCCCCCGAGCCCCAGGCTTCGGAGCGTCCACAACCAGGTGACGCCCGCTTTCTGGTAGGGCCGAAGCTCCGCCCGGAGGCCCGCCCCGCGGTCGATCTCGGCCCGGACCCGCGGCGACCGCAGCGCGTCGAGCTCGGCCGAGAGCCACTTGCCGGCGACCACCTCCGACCACTCGGGCCGACCGTCGTCCCCCTCGTGCTCGTCCTCGGGGGCGGAGCCCAGCTCGGCCCCCGCGAGCAGGCGCATCGCCTCGGCGAACGGGATCCCGCCGTCGGCCGCGCGCGCCTGCATCTCTCGCCAGTGCGACAGGACCTCGGAGAGCTTCTGCCGATCGACCTCCACCCACCGTCCCTTGAGCGACACGAGGCCTCCGCTCGACGAGAGCAGGGCCTCGAGGTCTCCCTCGGACAGCGCCTCGCCGTCGAGCGTGAGCCTCACGTCGAAGTCGAGCAACGCGTCCATCCCGAGGCGCGAGGGCGGCTTCTTGCCCACCGACACGGTCACCTTCGGTCGCGGCCGGCGGCGGGCGCTCCACCAGTCCGGCATCCGCACCACCACGCCCGCCTGCTCGTACGCGGGGACCTCGCACAGGAACCGGTGCGTCTCCTCGGCGGTCCACGACAGCGGGTGGTACACGTCGCCCGAGTCCACGAGCTCCCGCACGAGCTCGCTCTCCTCGGCCGCACGGGACAGTGGTGAGAGAAGGGCGAGGAGCTTCTTCCTGTTGCCGGCGCCGGCGTACTCGCGAAGCGCGCGGCCGAGCGGCAGGTGCTGCGGCTTGGCTTGCTTCGAGACCCTGTGCGCGTAGGTGGCGATGAAGGCGAACGGGTAGTCCGGGTCGCGCTTGTTCTCCGCCAGGTGGAAGCAGACCCGGCCGACCACGTTCCACGCAGCCCCGTGGGCGCGCAGGTAGCCCTGGACGCCGCCGGGGTGCGCGGCCGCCGCGGCGGCGAGGGCGTCGCCCGCGTCCGCCCACACCTCGGCCAAGAGGGTCGCCGAGACCAGCTCGGCGCCTCGCATGGGCGGGGCGGCGGCCGCGAGCGCGTCGAGCTCACCGGCCTCGGGCTCCGGCACGACGAACCTGCCCGGCTCGGTCGGATCGAGGGCGGCGCAGACCCGCGTCAGGAACGACCGGCCGAGCTCTCGCCAGAACGCCAGGGTCGGATCGAGCTCGGTGTCGAGCTCGGCGGCTGCGAGGTGCACCACGGCGTGCCCTCGCCCCCGGGCGAATGCCTCCGTCATCCGTTGCTCGACGGCCGGCGGCAGGGCCACCCCGTCCTCCGGCGGCGACGTGGACAGGACGATCCGGCCGCCTGGTGTCAGGCCGCACGTCAGCGGAGCGCGTGTCTCGCTGCTCGCCCGCTCGTCCCGTCTGCGCCGCGCGCGACCTTCGGCTCGCATCGGCGCGCAGGATGCCCTTCGCCGCGGCGGCGCGCCACCGTCGCCGGGCATCGCTCCGTCGCCGGCCGGCCGGCCGGCGGTCAGCCGCGGCGGTCGAGCTGCCAGAAGAGCTCTTGCACCGGGGGAGCGAGGTCCGGCAACGCCGGGTGCACGGGGAGGCTCCCGCCGGCCTCGCACCGCTCGTCCCGCCCTTCGCGCCAGAGGACGACGACGCTGCGCTCGCGCGGCAGGACGATCCAGACGACGGCGGTGCCGTGTCCGAAGTACCAGCGCGCCTTGTCCCTCAGGGTCTCCTCGTCCTCGTCGTCACCCGCGATCTCCACCGCGAGGATCGGTGGCATGCGCCGCAGGCCCGAGGTCACCCCCACGTCGGCGCGCTTCCACACGGCGGCGTCGGCGGCGCGGACCTCCCCTTCGAGCAGCATCCCCGCTTCGTTGCTGCCGACGACGAAGCTCGCGTGGCCCCGCACCCAGTCGCGCAGGATCCCCGTGACGTCCGTGGCCACGTCCTGCTGTTCTTCCCCGCACGGCGGCATGTAGTGGATCCTCCCCTCCACGAGCTCGAGCCGGCCGTCGAGCGCCGGCCACGTCGACAGGTCCTCGGCGACGAACCCGGCGGGTGGGCGCCAGGCGACCGGGTATCGGACGGCGTCCCGGGGCAGGTGGAGACACTCGCGGTGGGAGTGATCGCCGTTCATGTGGACCACGGGAGAAGGATGTCAGGCCGCCAGCGGCCCGTGCAAGGCGTCCTGCTGGCCGGGGGAGGGTGCCTGGCCTATGGTTCCATCGTGATCTCAGCCACGTCGGCCCTGACCATCGAGGGGGGGCGGGTCCGCATGCCCGCCTCGGCGTGGGAGCACGATGGCTTCCGCCGGTGGGTCACGTCAGATGATTTCCCGGCAGACGTGCGGGCGGCGTTCGTCCGTGGCGAGGTGTTCGTCGAGATGAGCCCCGATTCGATCGAGAGCCACAACAAGGTCAAGACCGCCGTGACCGCGGCCCTCGAATGGATCGTCCAGGACGAGGACCTCGGGGAGGTGTACTCCGACCGCGCGCTCTTGACGCATCCGGCCGCTGAGCTGAGCACCGAGCCGGACGTCATGTTCGCGTCGTGGACCACCCTCGAGTCCGGCAAACTCCGGCTCCTCGCACGCGCGCAGAGAGGAGACGACTACGTCGAGCTCGCGGGAACGCCCGACGTCGTGGTGGAGATCGTCAGCGACTCCTCCGAGCGCAAGGACCTCGTGAGCCTCCGCGAGGCCTACGCGAGGGCGCGGATCCCCGAGTACTGGATCATCGACGCGCGGGGCGCCGCGCTGCGCTTCGACATTCTGTCTCTCGGCGAGGGCGGCTACCTCGACCCCGACGCCGTCTCGCCGCGGCACAGCCACGTGCTCGGCCGGAGCTTCGTGCTGCATCGGGAGAGGAACCGGGTCGGCCGCTGGCGCTACCGGCTCGACGTCGCGTCGGAGCGCTGACCCCGCACGGTCACCGACCGCCGCCGCCCATCCACACCAGGAGCTGGCGCCGCTCTCGCCACCTCCCTCAGCGCACGAGCAACCTCGCCAGCGGGCCCGGCAGGCGGCCCTCGAGCTTCTCGCGCAGCGGGGCGGCGACGGCGCGGAAGAAGGGCGCCAGGTCGGCGGGCTGCATCTCGACGGTCATCGGCATGATCTCCTTGACCATGCCCTCGACGACGACCTTCCGGCCTTCGAGGCGCACCGAGACGATGCGCACGTCGGCGGTCAGCATCTTGCTCACGACTCTCATGCGGTCCCCCGGGTCAGGCCGAACAGGCGGCGGAGCCACGCGACGAAGCGCGCGAAGAAGCCACGCGGCGCCGGGACGATGGCCGCGGGCTCGCGCGCGGGCGCAGGATCGGTCGAGGCCGACGGCGCGGGCTCGGCCGCGGCCCTCGCCGGCTCGCCGGGCGGCGCCTCTTCGGCCAGGCCGCCCTCCGACTCGAGCGCGCCGCGGATGTTCGAGGCGAACTCCTCCATCATCGAGGGGACCTTGGTCTTCAGCACGGCGCGGTAGATGCGGCGCAGCCGCCCGTTCGCCTGGACCTCCGCCGTGTAGAGCACCGAGATCGTGCCCTCCTCGTCGCCCGGCCGGAGGTCGAGGTGCAAGAGGAGCTGTCCCGCCGAGTCCGACGAGACGCCCTCCACCGCCTTCGGGATCTGCGCCTCGATGGTCTCGCCGAGGTAGCTCACGCCGCGCGCCTTCAGGCACTCGAGCGGCTTGCGCTCGACGACCTCGAGCGTGACGCGGCTCGACACGGCCAGCGCGCCGAGCTTCGTCGCGACGCGCGCGTGCACGCGGTCGCCGTCCACCTCCACCTCCTCCACCGAGGGGATGAGGGCGGCGATGTCGCCGAACCGGCAGAAGAGGTCCCAGGCCGCCTCCTTCGTGCAGCGCACGTCGACCTTCCCCTCGACCGTCAGCGTGCCGCTCACCACCACGCCTCCACGCCGAGGTCCGCGAGGACCGTGCCCGCCGCGATGTAGCCGCAGGCGCCGAGGATGCCGCCGCCCGGGTGGAGCGCGGCCCCGCCGAGGTAGAGCCCCGCGATCGGCGTGTGGCCGTCGGCCATCCCCGGCAGCGGCCGGAAGCCCTCGAGCTGGTCGAACGTCATGCGCCCGTGGAAGACCCCGCCGAAAGGCATGCTCGTCATCTTCCGGTAGACGTCGAGCGGCGAGAGCACGCGGCGGGCGAGCACGTTGTCGGCGGTCATGTTGGGCGCGACGGCGCGCCACGCCTCCATGCACCGGTCGGCGTACTCTGCCGCGATCCGGTCCCACCCCTCGGCGCCGCCGTCGCGAAGGGCGTACGGCGCGGGCGCCCAGCAGAACGCCGTGTGGTGGCCCTCGGGCGCCTGCGTCGGATCGTGCACCGTCGGGCAGCACGCGTAGAGGCGCGGCGGGTCCGGCGGCTCGCCGCGGCGGATCTGCGCCCACATCGAGTCGAAGTCGTCGACGGAGTCGAACCCGATCCCCACCTTGAACGCCCGGTCGAGGTCCGGGTCGTCGGCGGCCGCCGCGTACCGGGGCGGCTCGCGGAGCGCGAGGTGCACGCCGAAGAGCGAGAACTCGTCGAGCTTGAAGCTCCGGACGGCGCGCGCGACCTCGGGGCTGAGGTGCTGCTCGCCCACGAGCCGGAGGAAGGTCTGCGGCAGGTCGACGGCGCTCACGACGGCCTTGCGCGCGACCACCCGCTCGCCGCTCGCGAGGTCCACGCCGACGGCGCGCCCGTTCTCCACCACGATGCGCGTGACCTCGCGCGTCCCGCGCACCGTGCCGCCGGCCCGGAGGAGCGCGCGCCACAAGGCGTGCGCGACCGCGTGCGACCCGCCCTTGGCGAGGTGCGACAGCTCCACCTGCGAGACGACCAGCGGCACGAGCATCCCGAGCCCTGCGTAGTCGGTCACCACCCCGCGCGGCACCGCGAGCTGGAACAGCACCGCGGCCCGCACCGCCTCGTGCTCGAACGTCTCGCGCGTCACGTCCGCCGGGCTCGAGCGCGACAGGCGCAGGTAGCGCATCCCCTCGGGCGTCCCCTCGAGCGCCATCAGCGGCTCGGACGGCTTGGGCGGCGCCGAGTAGAGCGCGGGGACGACGAGCGTCTCCATGAACTCGTGGTAGTCGTCGTCCATGCGCGCCCACGCCGCCGCGTCGTTCGCGCTGAACCTCCCGAGCGAGGCGAGCGTGCGCTCGCGGTCGGCGTGGACCGTGAGCGCCCGGCCGTCCCGGAGCGCGAGCCCCACCTGCACGTCGGGCCGGACGTACTCGGCCCCGTGGGACTCGAGCTCGAGGTCCTCCATCGCCGGCATGTGCTCGACCGCGTCGTGGAAGACCGAGTGGTAGTTGTGCTGGAAGCCGGGGAGGGTGGCCTCCTCGGTCGACAGGCCGCCGCCCACCTCGAGCCGCCGCTCGAAGACGCACACCTCGAGGCCGGCCTTCGCGAGGTACGCCGCGCAGATGAGCCCGTTGTGGCCGCCGCCGACGATGACCACGTCGTAGGTCATGGTGCTCACAGCCGCACCCCCGCCGCCCGCAGGCGCGCCCGGATCTCGTCGCGCGCGTCGTCCCAGATCTTCTTCTTCAGCTTCAGCCGGTCCCACAGATCGAAGTCGTCTGCGAGCACCTGCAGGCAGTTGTAAGACGGCCCCGCGATGATCCCGCCGTGCGGATGCACCGAGGCCCCGCCCATGTAGAGGCCCTCGACGGGCGTGCGCAGCCCCCCCACCGCCTCCACGGGCCGCCGGTGGAAGACCTGCGACTCGAGGACCGCCGCGCAGTGGAACCCGCCTCGCCTCATGTTCACCATCTTGCGCGCGATGTCGTGGGGCGTGTAGGCGTAGACGCCGAGCACCTTGTCGGGCGTCAGGTTGGGCGCATATTCGCGCACCGTCTCGATGCACCGCTCGGCGTACTCCTTCTTCAGCTCGTCCCACACCGCGGCGCCGCCGTCGCCCTTGCCGGGCGCGAAGGGGACGAACTGCCAGAGCACCGCCGTGTGCTTGCCCTCGGGCGCCTGCGACGGGTCGAACAGCGTGTTGAAGCCGACCTCGAGGCGGGGCGTCTTCGGCAGCTCGTTCCGGTCGATCTCCTCGTAGTGCTCGAGCAGGTCCTCCGGCGTCTCGTAGCCGATGTTCAGGTTGAAGGTGCGGTCGATGTCCGGGTTGAACTTCGCGGCGGTGAACCGCGGCGCCTCGTCGAGCGCGACGTGGACGCCGAAGAGCACGTCCCCGTGGCCGTAGCGGATCGCGCGGACGCCGTCGGCCATGCCGTCCGGCAGGTCGCCCTCGTCGAGCATGCGGAGGAACGTCTGGTGCGGGTCGACGGTCGAGACGACCGCCATGCGCGCGTCGATCTCGGTCCCGTCCGCCAGGGTGACGCCCACCGCGCGCCCCTCGCGCACCCGGATGCGCGCGACGTCGCTGTGCTCGCGCAGGTCCCCGCCGCTCTTCAGGAGCACGGTCCCGAGGACGTGCGCGAGGTGGTGCGAGCCGCCGCGGCAGAGCTGCCAGTTCGTGATGTACCCGAGGAAGGCCGTGGCGAGCGTGGCGAGCTTCGGCTCGCGGACGTCCCAGCCGCCGACCGCCATGTGGAAGAGGATCAGCGCCTGGACGTGCGGGTTCTCGAAGCGGCTCTTGACGAACTCGACCGCCGACATGTCGGCGATGTCGGCGCCGAACCACTCGAGGAGCTGCTCGCGGACCATCTGCTCGGCCACGTCGGCGCCGCCGACCGGTGGGCTGTAGCCCGACGCGAGGATCTCCTCGACGTGCGTCGCGATGACGCCGCGCGTCTCGAGCCACGCCTCGGCGTCCTTCTTCGAGAACTTGGCGATCTCCTCGTAGGAGCGCAGCTCGTCGACGTACAGCACGAGCGCCCGCCCGTCGCGGAGCGGCATGCCGATGTTGGCGTCCGGGTGGATGTACGTCGCGCCGTGGTCCTCGAGGTCGAGGTCCATGTACGGCGGGAAGAACGGCATCGCCCCGTGAAAGTTGGAGTGGAGGTTGTGGTAGAAGCCGGGGATCGTCACCTCCTCGGTGCTGAGCCCGCCTCCGAACTCCGCGCGCCGTTCGAGGACCACGACGTCGAGCCCCGCCCGCGCCAGGTAACAGCCGAGCGACAGGCCGTTGTGCCCGGCGCCGATGATCACGACATCATGCGTTTCCATCACCCTCCGAGAGCGCGACCGCGACGAGCTCGCGGAACGCGCGGAATGCGTTCTCGACCCGCGCCGGGTCGTCCATGGACGCCGAGAGCCCGAGGCCGCCGACGGTCGCCCAGAGCAGGTCGGCGACCGCCTCGAGGCTCACGGGCATGCGCGCCGTCGCGGGCCCCAGGATCTGCGCCATCGTCTCGACGATGCGGTCGCGCAGGTGCTCGCGCATGCGCTGGGCGTGCGCGCGGAGCGACTCGTTCTGGAGCGACTGCGCCCACACCTCGGCCTGCACCTGGAAGTAGGGGTTCTCGCGGAGCGAGGCGAAGAGCGCGTCGAGTGCGAACAGGCCGCGCTCGACCGGCGTGCCCGCTTCGCCGAGCGCCTCGGTCACCTGCGCGGCGAGACGGTTGTAGATGCGGACGAGCACCTCGAGGAACAGGTGCTCCTTCGACTGGAAGTGGTAGTGGAGCAGGCTCTTCGAGACGCCGGCGCCCTCGGCGATCTGCCGCATGGACGTCGCCGCGTAGCCGCTCGACGCGAAGCACGCCTCGGCGGCCCCGAGGATCCGGTCGATCGGCTCCCCCTCGCGCAACAGCCCCGTCCTGAGCTCCCCGTTCGCCATCGCCCGTCTGACCGCTCGGTCTGACCGTGCGGTCAGGAGGCACCATCGGCCATGTCCGTGCCCCGGGAGGTGACATGGATCAATCGCCGGGCACGCCGGGCCCGTCCATGCTCGGGGACCGCCCGTGCTCACGACGTACGACATCGACCGGCTCGACAACCGCGATCCGGACCTGATCGCGCGGTCGATCGAGCGGCTCACCCCGTTCATGGAGGCGTGGTTCCGCCCGGTCGTGCGCGGCATCGAGCGCATCCCCGACGGGGCGGCGCTGTACGTCGGCAACCACAACGGCGGGCTGCTCAGCGCCGACACGTTCGTGTGGGCCGCGGCGGCGTACCGCGCGCACGGCATCGACGCGGTCCCCTACGGGCTCGGGCACGAGGTCGGCATCCAGATCCCGGGGCTGCACCAGGTCCTCGTCCCGCTCGGCGCCGTCCGCGCGAGCCACGACAACGGCCGGCGCCTCTTCGCCGAAGGGCGCAAGGTGCTCGTCTATCCCGGCGGCGACCTCGACTCGATGCGCTCGTTCCGGGACCGGCACCGGATCATCTTCGGGCCTCGCCGGGGCTACGTCCGGCTGGCGGTGCGCGGGGGCGTCCCGATCGTGCCGGTCGTCGCCGTCGGGGCGCACTCCACCTTCGTCGTCTTCGACGACGGGCGCTGGCTCGCGCGCGCTCTCGGGCTTCGGCGCCTGTTCCGGCTCGAGGTCTGGCCGATCACGTTCAGCCTGCCGTGGGGCTTCTTCGTCGGGGTGGGCCCGCCTTACTTCCCGCTCCCGACGCGCATCTTCGTCGAGATCATGGAGCCCATCCAATTCGACCGCGAAGGCGAGGAGGCCGCGTCCGACGCGGAGTACGTCGAGCAGTGCCACACGCACGTCCTGTCGTCCATGCAGGCGACCATGGACCGCTTGGTGGCCGAACGCCGCCGCGCGCGGTGGAGCGGCCTCCTTTCGTGAGGCCGCGACGGCTACTGCGTCGACCCACCGGCAGAGTGTGACTGGGACGACGGCGGGGGCGGAGGTTGCTGCGGAGGGGGCGGAGCTTGCTGCGGTGGCGTTGCCGGCGCTGGCGCGTAGCCGTATGGACCGGGTGGGGGAGGTGGCGGCGGGGCGGGACCCTGTGCCTGTCCGGGAACTCCCGCGATGCCCGTGGCGCTCGCGGATCCGGCACCACGATCGAAGCGCACGGCGGTGACCAAGGTCGCGCCGAGGAGCCGCGCCTGATTCTTCAGCTCCGTCGTGACCGACTCCAGGCTCGCGTAAGATCCCGTTCCGACCGCCTGCACGATCCCGATCTCCTCGAACGGACCCGGCAGCGGCTGCCCCTCCATGAAGATCTGTACGTCGGCGCCGTGGCTCGGACGTGTAGTGCCTGTGGCGACCGCGTCTCCTCGGAGAGTGCCACAGCCTGCGAGCCAGACGATCGCGAGCAGCACGCATGTCCTGTTCACGGCGCGCCTCCATACCGGAACGCTCGGCCCTGGAGGAAGGTCGTGCCCACCTCGATGGCGGTGGGAACGACCCGTGTGCACTGTGTATTGCCGCATGGGTAGGTCTCCGTCCTGGTCGTCGTCACGACTTCGAAGCGCACGCCCATCCGATCGATCTTCCCGAAGTCGCCGCCGAGCGTGGCAACCTGGCTCGCGAACTCCTCCATCACCGCGGACAGCTCGGCGCCCGTCCCGTACGCCTCGACGGGTCCGAGGGCCGTGGCGGAGGGAGGGATCTCCGTTGCGCGCAGGGTCACGATCCCCTGGTAGGGCGGCACGTAGCCGCCCGTGCGGATGCTGCTCGAGCCGACCTGCGAGCAACCCACGGCGAGGAGCCCGAGGACGAGGACGACCGGGACCGCGGTTCGGATCACGGAGACCGAGGATACCACCGGCGCCGCCAAAGAGTGACTCGGCCCATCGCGCTCCGAACGGCGGTCGAGCCCGCTCAGGCTACAAGAACACGAAGAAGTCGGCGGTGAACCAGATCTGCCAGGTCCGGAAGCCGTGCTCGGCGTCGACCATGCGGACGCCGCCCTTGAGATCCACCAGGGGCCGGCCGAGCGTGCCGCCGACGAAGAAGCCCAGGGGCACGTCGGGCCCACGCACCCACAGGCCCGAGTCGAGCCCGAGGAAGAAGCGCTCGGTGGGGTTGAACGACAGGACGAAGGGCAGGAACGCGTTCGTCCTGTCGTCGAAGTCCGTCGCGAGGTGGAACCCGGTATCGATGCGGACGATGTCGCCCGCGTGGAACAGGAACGGGACTCCGACGATCAGGAAGAAGGGGTCCGGCGCGGGCAGGACGAGGCGCAGGTCGACGCCGATCTCCACCACCTCCTCGTCGACGAACCGGTAGCGGCCGTAGATCTCGGGGCGGTTGTGCCCGAACCAGGGCGTCACGGCCGGCGGGAGCCCGACGCCACCGTCGCCGTAGTCGAAGTCGGGCGCGAGCTCGAGCGGGACGACCAGCGCGCCGAGCTCGAAGTCGCTCGTCACACCGGCGCCGAGCCCGAAGTACGTGTAGAACCGCTCGTGCCGTTCTCCGGGTCCCGGGTACGAAGCCAGGTTGAAACCGACGTCGGGCCGCAGCGTGCCGCGCGGCAGCGTGAGCGGGCGCGCCTGGTAGGAGACCGGCATGCGCGTCTGGGCAGCGGCGCTGCCACCCGTCACCGCGACGAGCGCGAGAGTCATCAGCGTGGTCCGCATGGGTGCGCATCATCGCACAGCGCGCGAGTGGGCTGCCACGGTGACGCGCAGCAGCGTGAGGCCGCAGGTCCCGGTCGTTCTCGGGGATTGCCTGCCGCTCGGGGTGGCCCGTGGTAGCCTCGTGGCGCCGCCATGACCCACCGCCGCGTCCTCGTCCTCCTCCCGCTCGCCCTCGCGGCCGCCTGCAACGACGATCCCGCGAACACCACCGAGGCCCCGGCCTCCGAGAGCGTCGACCAGCCAGCCGTGAGGTCGAACGTGACCGTGCAGCCTCCGGTCCTGCAGCTCGGCCCCGCGATCCAGAGGGACGCGGTGCGACACCGCAGTCGCGCCGTGACGGCGAAGGACTTCGAGCCGGTGGTCACCCAGCCGCCCGGCGTGCAGGTCCAACGCGCCGAGGTCGCCCCCGCCGAAGAGCCCGCCGAGGACTCGGACTCGGACTCGAACGGGAACTGAGATGGGACCGCGGGGATGGCCCCACGCCGAGCGATCGATCGGCGGCGCGCTCTTCTTGTCCCTGTGCGGCCTCGCGATGGCCTGTGACGGCGCGCCGGAGCGGTCTCGCGCGGCGCCCGCACGCTCGCCCGAGGAGGCTCCGGCGACGCCGCGCATGCCGCCCCCACCCGTCGCACCCGCGGCGCCGCCCGAGGCGCCGCCCGAGCCCGAGCCGCGCCTGCCGGCGGATCCGACGACGGCCTGCGAGCGTCACGCGGACTGCCGCGTGCTCCGCGGAGTCTGTGGAAACCCGGAGGCGTGCAACGCCGCCAGCGTGGACGAGGTGCAGGAGCGGATCGATCGGCGGGCGCGCGTCGCCTCCTGCGGGCCGCCTGTCTACGACCCGGAGGACACGACACCCGCCTGCGTTGCGCGTGTGTGCACCGCGGTCCTCGGCCCGGTCGAAGAGCACCGGTGCGACGACGACGCCGACTGCGCGGTCGCCTCGGGCATCTGCGGGCCCACCGAGGCGGTTCGTCGCGACGCGCTCGACGCGTTCGACGCGCGGATCGCGGCGCTGCGCCGGCGCGGGATCCGCTGTGGCCCCGGCGCACCGCCCGCCGCCGCCCGAGCCGCCTGCGACGACGGCCTCTGCCTCGCCGGTCGGGAGCGGTAGAACGCTCGACGGCCCGTCGGCCTTCGGCTTCTCCTCGCGGCGACGGCCACGCGCGCGAGAACCTCTCCCGCACCGGCCGCTGGGTCGACGAGTCCGCGCGCCTCGCCCGCATACTCGCGAAGCTCCCGCGCATCGGCGCCGCGGCGCCGTCTGGAACCGCATCACACACCGACGAGGAGCTGGCCGACGAAGAGGCCTTCGAGCGCGACATGCTCTCGGGCGACACTATCGGCCAGACCCTCGACCGGCTCGCGGCCGAGGACGAGCCCGAGGCGGAGATCTGGATCGACGAGGACTGCCGATGGTGGAGACGCATTGCTGGATCATGGCCGTCTGTCTACGTTCCCGCCGATGAACGACCGCCTCCGCCGCGCGCTCGAGCGGATCGACGCCACGAACGCGGAGGACCCCCGCGGCGAGGAGCTCGTCTATGGCCGGCGCATGAGCGAGCGGCTCGGTCGACTCGAGCCCGCCGCCTCGGACGCGCTGCGGATCGCCGTGCGCGCCCAGCACATCGGCCGCTGGAAGATCCCACGAAGCGATTACCCCGCGGGGCGCGTCGGGTATCTGCGCTGGCGCAGCGACCTCGGCGAGCTGCACGCGGACCTCGCCGGGGCGATCGTGCGCGAGGTCGGCTACGGGGACGAGACCGTGGCGCGCGTGCGCAAGATGCTCCGCAAGAGGGGCCGCACGGACGACCCCGAGGTCCAGACGCTCGAGGACGTGGCCTGCCTCGTCTTCCTCGAGCACCACCTCGACGCCTTCGCGCAGAAGCACGGCGACGACGAGGTCGCCGCCATCCTGCGCAAGACCTGGAACAAGATGTCGGACCGCGGCCGCGACGCCGCGCTCGCGCTCGAGCCGTCCGACCGCGCGAGCGCGCTCGTCGAGCGGGCGCTCAGGACTCCGTAGCGCGGCCGTTGACGAGTGGGACCGACGGTGAGTCGGGCTGTTCCATCGGGGACCGGACAGAGGTCGACCGAAGAGCGAGCTTCGCGTGAGTGCGGTCCGTCATCCGGACAGAGATCGGCCGAAAAGCGAGCTTCGGGCGAGTGCGGTACGGATGACGGACAGGGATCGGCCGAAGAGCGAGCTTCGCGTGAGTGCGGTCCGTCATGCGGACAGGGATCGACCGAAGAGCGAGCTTCGGACGAGTGCGGTCCGTCCTCCGAGGTCGTGCGGGAGTCGTACCACGTGCACCCGGCGCCACGACCAGTCGTCCGGCCGCGACGCCGCGCTCGCGCTCGAGCTGTCCGACCGCGCGAGCGCGCTCGTCGAGCGGGCGCTCAGGACTCCGTAGCGCGACCGTTGACGACGGGGACCGACGGCTCCCAATCGAGCGGCGGAGGGGGCGCGGGAGCCGGGGGGCCGTCGTAGGTGGCCATCTCCTCGAAGCGCCGGACGAAGTCGCCGAGGTCGCGGAGCTGCGAGCGCTGGAGCGCGACGCGGTCGCCGCACACCTCCACCTCCACGTGCTCGGCGCTCGACATCGCGCGCACGTCCTCGATCGTGATGTCCACCGTGACCGCGTCGTACAGCCCCTCGGCCATCGGCACGCCCGACCACCGAAGGGGCAGCATCTTGTGCCGCCCGTCGATCGCCAGCTCGCCCGCGCCGCAGTACCGCCAGCGCGGCGTCCGCACGGCCGCGCCCACCATGAGGTCCACCCGGAACTCGTGCTCCATCGGGCGGGCGGACAGATCGAAGCTGCCCCAGCCGAGCTCCGAGCTCGGGTCGTCGTAGTGGATCGTCAGCGCGAGCGGGGGCGGCGCCGGCCGCGCGCCCTCGCCGTCCTCGGGTTGCACGGGCACCGCCGACTCCATCGAGCCGCATCCCCAGACCAACAGGATCCCGATCAGGCCGTGACGCATCGCCGCGACTCCGAAGCCTACGACACTTGGACGGGGCCCTTCCTTTGTCACTCACCGATTGCGCAGGATTCGTACGGATCCCTACATGTAGCTGCAATGATGTTCAGATGGCCCTTGCCGCCGCGCCGAGGGCGTGCGTATGCTCACTTCGATGCGGACGGGGATCGCGGGGGTTGCTCTCGCGCTCGCGCTGTGGGGCGTGATGCCGGCCCCGGCGCGAGCCGACGGCCCCCACGCCCAGATGTCCTTCCTCGCGCGCATGGCCATCGACCTCACGGTCGAGCGCCTGACGCTCGAGGACGAGTTCCTGATCCGCCTCCCCGAGCCCGAGCCGAAGCCGCCGTCGTCCGGCGCCCTCGGCGGGCAGACCGAGGGTGTGGTCGCCCTCCTCGGCGCGGGGCTCGACGTGACGTCGCCCGACGAGGACCCGGGCAGCATCGTGCTCCAGCTCAAGCCGAACCTCGGCCGCCGGGGCGGTCTGCTCCGCTGCACCTTCCGCTTCTGACGGCGGTTGCCGCCCCCCGGCCGGGACGTACGGGCTCAGGGGATGCGGCTCGTCGATCTCTACCGGCGCATGGCGCGGGCGCGCGCGCTCGAGGTGGCGCTCGCCGAGCTGTGGGAGCGCGGCCTCATCCCGGGCGAGCTGCACCTCGCCACGGGCGAGGAGGCCATCGCCGCGGCGCTCAGCGCACACCTCCGGGACGAGGACGCCGTCGCGCTCGACCATCGCGCCACGCCGCACCTCCTGCTCCGCGGAGTGGATGCGAGAGCCCTGCTCGCCGAGTGCATGGGACGTGAGGACGGTCTGTGCGGCGGTCGCGGCGGCCACATGCACCTGTTCTCGAAGGCTCACCGCGCCGCGTCTTCCGGCATCGTCGGGGCGGCGGCGCCGGCCGCCACGGGGCTCGCGCTCGCCGGGCGCTCGCTGCGCTCGGGGAGCGTCGCGGTGGGCCTGTTCGGCGACGGCGCGCTGAACCAGGGCATGGTGCTCGAGAGCCTCAACCTGGCGGTCGCGTGGAAGCTGCCCGTCGTGTTCGTCTGCAAGGACAACGGCTGGGCCATCGTCACGCGGTCCGCCGCGCTCACCGGGGGCGACCCGGCAGGGCGCGCGCGGGCCTTCGGCCTCTTCACCGAGAGCGTCGACGGGGGCGACGCGATGGCGACGTGGGGGGCGCTCGGCCGCTGCATCGATCACGCGCGGCGCGGGCGTGGACCGGCGTTCCTGCACGCGCGCTGCCCGAGGCTCGACGGGCACTTCCTCGGCGACCCGGTCCTCCGGATGCTCGAGAAGCCGAGCGAGGCGGCCGACGTCCTTCGCGACGTCGTGAGCTCGGCCATCCGACGTGACGGCGGATCGATCCGGCGGCGCGCCAGGAGCATGGGGCACGTGACGTCGGTGCTCGTGCGCGCGCAGCTCACGCGCCGCGGCGGACGCAACGACCCGCTCGTCCGGGCGCGCCGCCGCCTCGGCCAGGCGATGCAGGACGAGGTCGCGCGCATCGACGCCGCCGCGAGCGCGGAGGTGGAGCGCGCGGTGCGCTCGGTCGACGGCAGAGGTGCGGCGTGAGGTTCGATCATGCGGTGGACTGGGCCCTCGAGCACGCCATGGCGCGCGATCGGCGCATCGTCGTCATAGGGGAGGACATCCACATGATCCGCGCCCCGCTCTACACCCGGTTCGGACGCGAGCGCGTGCTCCCGACGCCCATCAGCGAGAGTGCGTTCGTGGGCGCCGCGTACGGCGCCGCCCTCGGCGGGCTCCGCCCCGTGGTCGAGCTCGTGATGGTGGACTTCGTCGGCGTCGCGATGGACGCCCTGCTCAACCACATCGCCAAGCTCGAGGGCTTCACCGGCGGCCGCTGGCGCTGTCCGCTCTTGCTCCGCGCCCCCTGCGGCGGCGGCTACGGGGACGGCGGCCAGCACGAGCAGGCCCTGTGGGGGATGATCGGCGGCATTCCCGGCCTGGTCGTCGCGGTGCCCTCCACACCGGCCGACGCCGCCGGCCTCATGACCACCGCGCTCGCGCACGACGGCCCGGTCGTCCTCCTCGAGCACAAGCTGCTGTCGGACCTCTTGCGGACCTCCCTCGGGGGCGGACAGCGGCCTGGGGTCCGGTTCGACGTCCCCGAGGCCGGCCGTGACGGGCACGTTCCCCATCGGCCCGAGCCCGTCCCGTTCGGCCGAGCGGCCGTCCGGCGCGAGGGCCGGGACGTGACCGTCGCGTCGTTGGCGGTGGGCGTGCACCGCGCGCTCGAAGCGGCGGAGCG
>JBDIVX010000013.1:0-77993 GCA_039794305.1 Candidatus Neutrinellum sp. | reverse complement strand
GGGCGGGGGGTGCGGGTGTCGCCACCCGGAGGCGGGTGAGCCCGGCTGGGCGGTCGCGAGCGCGCGCTCGGGGGGGCTGGGCTGGAGCGGGGGGACCGTGTGCCGGCTCGCCGAGCGCTTCCCGGTCTTCGCCTTGAACGTCCTGGCCTCGCTGCGCCGGCAGCTCACCGAGGCGCACGAGCGGGTGGGTGAGCTGGCGACGGCGCGCGCCGACCAGCGCGTCGCGCTCGCGCTCCTTCGCCTCGCGGCCGCCGCGAGCCCCGTCGCGGGCGACGCCCGGATCGAGCTCCCCGTGTCACGCGAGGACATCGCACAGATGGCGGGCACCACGCTCTACACCGTCAGCCGCGTGATCGCCGGCTGGGAGCGAGAGGGCCTGCTCGAGCTCGGCCGCCAGCTCGTCGTGATCCTGCGTCGCGAAGGCATCGAGCGCCGCGCGCGGGGGTGAGCCCGCTCTTCACCGCCGCGCCACGCGCAGGGTGGCGCTCGCCTCACCGCTCGCTTGCCGGCAACGCTCGGCGCAGGCCCAGCCGAGCGCGCGCACCCGGATGACCGAGGTCCCGGCGCTCCGGGCGACGATCGGGATCCGGAAGCGCAGCGTCTCGGCGGCCGGATCGTCGGCGTCCGCCCGGAGGAGCCGACCGCGGACCACCTCCACCGCCGGACCTTCGCCGCTCGGAGTGACGAGGAGCGGGAGGTCGTTCGGTGGCTCGAGCCTGACGCGCGCGACGATCTCCGCCCGGTCGCCGAGCGCGAGCTCGTCCGGCCCTTCGAGCTGGACGCTCAGGCCCGGCGCCTGCGCCCGCGCCGCGCCCGCGAGGGCTGCGGCGAGCACGCCGAGCGCCGTCAGTCCGCGTAGTAGACGGTCTCGCATCGTGGGGGCTTTCCGTACCAGCGCATCAACGCCGTGCGAGGTCGGCCTTCATCGTTGTAGTCGATGAGCGCGTACGTCAACCCGCTGTCCTGGCCGAGGTACTGGAGGTCCAGGTTGATCATCCGCATCCACGTGCCGGTGTTCACCATGACCTTGTTGCCGGGCAGCGAGCGGTACCGCGGCGCGTGGCTGTGGCCGACGACCAGCGTGTGCACACCGCGCATCTTGCGCAGCGCGCGCGTCGCCGCCTCGTCGAAGCCGCCGAGCGTGAGGATCTCTTCGCGCAGCGCGCGCGGCAGGTTGCGGAGCGCCTCGCGCCAGGCGCGGAACGCGAACACGCGGCGCCGCAGGAAGTAGACCGTGGACAGCCAGATGAACCGAAGCGCGAAGCGCGTGTCGAACAGCAGCGAGCCGAGGAGGAAGCGGCCGAGCGGCTGGATGCGATCGACGTGGCTGCGTGCCTCCTTGGCGGGGTTCATGACCTCGAGGATCCACAGGCTCCCCCACGGCAGCTTGAGGACCTCGGTGCCGTCGCGGCGCCGGCGCGTCATCGCGGCGTAGTCGACGCGGTGGATCCGTTCGAGCTGGTGCCCGTGCCGGATCTGGATGCCCTCCGGGAGATAATAGGTGTCGGAGGACGTGACGAACCTCACACGGTCGCCCGCGCCGCCCGGCGCCACGTAGCGCCGGAAGAGCTCCTGCGCCCCCGGGAACCACATGTCGAGGTCGTGGTTTCCGGGCAGATAGGTCAGCCGGCGCCCCGGCTTCGCCAGGAGCTCGCGGATCGCGTGCACGAAGCGGGGGTGCCCCTCGAGGCACATCCGCAGCTTCTCGGTGGCGATTTCCTCGGTGATATCCGTCGGCCAGACGCCGCTCACCTTGACCTTGAGCAGATCGAACACGTCACCGTTCAGGATGAGCTCGACCTCCGTGTCGTCGCCCGCCTCGGCGTCGTAGTGGGCCAACAGCTCGGCGAAGCGGTCGTCGTGGAAGAAGTCCTCGAAGGGGTTGAGCTCCCCCCGGCGCACCCCCGTCCCGAGGTGCAGGTCGCTGACGACGAGACGTATGAGCTTCATTGCGACAATTCCGTAGCGAGGCCGGCGCCTTGACTTGCCATTAGCGTACCGGATACTGGCGAAGTCGGGGCTCGCCCTGGTGGGCGAGGAGAGGTGCATCGATGCGCATTGGCTTGGCGGAGCGTAGGTCGGTCGCGGCCTTGATTGCGATCTCTTCTCTCGTGGCTCTCGCGGGCTGCGCGAAGAAGGACGACGGGATCGGTCCGCCCGTCACGCCGGACGGTGGCGGCGGCACGGACGCGGGAGTCGACTCCGGGTCGAGCTTCCCCGACAGCGGCATCGGGACCGGCACGCTCCAGCTCACGGGCGCCGTGCCGGACCACGGGCCCTTCGTCGGCGGCAACCGGGTCGTCCTGCGCGGCAGCGGGCTCAGCGAGGACGCGGTGGTGACGGTGGGCGGGCGCATGGTCCAGCCCGCCGACCTCGAGCTCATCGACACGCGGCGGCTGTCGATCGTGGTGCCCGCGGGCGAGCCCGGCCCGGCGGACGTCGTCGTGCGCGTCGGGGACGACGAGATCACTCTGCCCGGTGGATACACCTACGACCGGATCTACGTCGACCCGAGCCGCGGCTCGGTGGCGGGCGGCACGGTGGTGAGCGTGATCGGATCGGGCACCGCGTTCGAGGACGGCGACGAGGTGGTCTTCGGCCGTACGGACTGCGAGGACGTGGCGGTCGTCTCGGAGACGCGGATCACCTGCAAGACGCCCCCCATGGCCGCGGGGACGGTCGACGTGACCGTCGTGCACTCCGCCGACGGCTCGGAGACCACCGCGTCCGACGCGTACACCTATTATGACGGCACCGATCCCTACGGCGGCGGCCTCGGCGGCGGCCCGCTCTCGGGCAGCATGAACGTCACCGTCATCGACGCCACGACGGGTGGGCCCGTGCCGGAGGCCTATGTGATGGTGGGCGAGGATCTCGGGACCGAGCACCAGGGGCTCACGGACCTGCGCGGACAGATCACCTTCTCCGGCTCCGACCTCGAGGGCCGCCACACGGTCCACGTGAGCAAGGCCTGCGTCGTGGTGACCGAGACCTGTCAGATCTGCTGGGACCGCACGAGCTTCGTGTCCTTCGACGCGACGGACGTCACCGCGTTCCTCGTCTCGTTCCCGGTGGGCGTGTGCGAAGGGTCTCCCCCGAGCGGACGCTCGCGGCAGGGGACGTTCATCAGCGGCGAGCTCATCTGGCGCGGCCCGAACGAGTACGGGCCGAACCCGTGGGCGAACATCCCCGAGCCCCGTGAGGACGAGGTGAAGGTGGCCTACGTCTTCACGACCCAGTATGCGGTCGGCGTCCCGAACCCGGACCCGCGGTTGGGCGGCGCGAACCAGCGCGTCCTCGAGGTCGTTCCGGACGACGGCGAGGACCACCTGGGCTACCCCTACCGCATCTTCGCGCGCCCCGCGGCGCTCGCGGTCTACGCGCTGGGGGGCCTCGAGAACACGACGACGGGCGAGCTCATCCCCTACGTGATGGGCATCGCGCGCAACGTGCTCGGGGGTCCGGGCGAGGAGGTCACCGGGACCGACATGGTGATGAACATCCCGCTCGATCACACGCTCGACGTGCGGGTCGACGGCCTGCCCGAGCCGGCGTCGACTGGACCCGACCGCTTCCGCGTGGACAGCTACATCGACCTCGGAGGAGAGGGCGTGATGGTCCGGGGCCTGTGGACCGGTACGCCGGGCACGGCCAGCGCCCGCTTCGACCCGCTGTTCGACACGGTCCGCGGGCGGACCACCGAGCGCCCGTTCCGCTTCTGGGCGCAGCCTGCGCTCTACGACGCCTTGAGCGACGGCCGCTACCGGATCGAGGCCGGTTGGTTCACGGGCGACTTCGACTCGCTGCCGTACACCCTCGTCGTCCGCAACGGCGTGCGCGACGTGTCGGCGCCGGTCGTGATGGACGGCTTCCTCGGCATCCCGCAGGCGACCTCGCCCGAGGACGGCGGGCGCATCCCGGACGACCGCGTGCTCCGATGGGAGTCGGACGGCGAAGACCCGGACCTGCACATCGTCCAGCTACTCGACTCCTACGGCAGCGTGGTCTGGCGCCACTACGTCTCGGGTGATGTGTACGAAGCGCCCGTCCCCGATCTGTCATCCATCCCCGACATCGACGACATCCCATCGGGTTTCCTCACGTGGGTCGTGTTCGCGGTCAACATCCCTGGGTTCGATTTCGACGAGTTCAGCTACTCCTATCTGTCCGACCGGTTCTGGAGCCACTCCGCGGTGGACTACTTCACCGCGACGAAGTGACCCCAGCTCGGCGAAGGCATTCATGTCGTACCTGCGTCTTCTCTTCTCTTTCGCAGCGCCGTTCGTCCTGATCGCCTCCGGGTGCGGAGACGACGGCCCCAAGCCCGGCGACCGCGAGGACGGCGGCACGAGCCCCATCGTGGACGGGGGCTTCACCTGCGTCTTGGAGGATTCCGAGGCCTGCCTGGGTGACGTCCACTACTCGTGCGAGCGGGAGGGGGAGTTCCTCCGGCCCGTCGCCGAGGACTGCGGCGCAATGGACATGGTCTGCGTGGCCGACCTCTGGTGCGTGGTCTGTCGCCCGGGCCAGGTGGGCTGCCAGGACAACGATGCGGTGGTGTGCAACGACGAGGGCACCGGCTGGGACCTGGTCGAGGAGTGCGACATCGCCGAGGGCTTCGCCTGCAAGGACGGAACCTGCCAGAACCTGTGCGACATCGCGCTCGAGGAGCGAAGCTACCAGGGCTGTGAGTTCTACTCGGTGGACCTGGACAACGCCTCCATCGCCGCTGGCAAGGACGCCTCGGCGCAGCAGTACGCGGTCGTCGTGTCGAACCCCGGGACCATCGCGACCGACGTCACCGTCGAGGTGAACGACGCCGCGTACGGTGAGGAGCCTGCCATCCGCGAGGTCCTGAGCCTGAGCGTCCTGCCCGGTGACCTCGAGGTGCTGGAGCTGCCCCGGCGCGAGGTGGACGGCTCGAGCAGCAACCAGATGTGCTTCCCCGACGATCGGATCTGCCCCGGTACGGAGCACTGCGTCTGCTCCCGCGGCGACACCGAGTCGCCCTGCTTCTGCCGGGTCTCGGCCGACGCGAGCGGGATGAACGACGGCACGCACACGGCGCTCACGTCCAACGCGTTCCGGATCCGCTCGCAGCTCCCGATCATCGCCTATCAGTTCAATCCGCTCGACAACGTGGGCGTGTTCTCGAACGACGCGTCGCTGCTCCTGCCGACCTCGGCGATCGACGCCCGCTACACGGTCGTCGGATGGCCGCAGACGATCGCGAACAACGACGTCGATCCGGAGAAGGACTTCGATCCGTCGAGGACGGACGAAGACCTCCGCGCCACCCTGACCATCGTGGGGACCCAGCCCGGCACGGCCGTGAGCATCCGGCTCGGCAACCAGGCGACGCGCGTGGTCGGGGCCGGGCCGATCCCCATGGCGAGGGCGGGCGACCTCATCGAGCTGACCCTGAACCCGTTCGATGTCGTGAACCTGGAGACCGAGGGGCTGAACGTCGACTTCAGCGGGTCGCTCATCGAGGCCAGCTCGCCCGTCACCGTGTTCGTCGGCAGCGAGGCGTCGGACGTGCCGCGCTTCGAGACCTACTCGACCCGGCAGTGCTGCGCCGACCACCTCGAGGAGCAGCTCTTCCCGGATCGGACGCTCGGCACGCGGTTCATCATCGCCCGGATGCCGCCGCGTTCGGTGGCGCTCAACAACGCGTTCCTCGACCCGACGGTGGACAGCGTCGCCGAGCCGAACGAGCCCGAGTGGGTGCGGATCGTCGCGGTGCAGGCCGGAACGACGACGGTCACCACGACGCTGCCGCCGCCGGACGACCGCTTCACCCTGGGGGAGCGCGACTCGATCATCCTGCGGGCGGATCAGGACTTCATCATGGACTCGGACAAGTCGCTCGCGGTGCTCCAGGTGCTCCCGAGCCAGGAGGCGGTCGGCATCCCGAGCCAGTACCCGGGCGGCGACCCGGCGATCATCGCGGTCCCGCCGACCGAGCAGTACCGGCAGGACTATGTCTTCTTGACCCCGAACCTCTACGCGTTCGACTTCATCACGATCGCCGGCCCGCGGGACGCGAACATCCTGCTCGACGGCGAGCCGCTCGATCCGATCCGGTGCGTGACGAGCCCGGCGGACGGGATCGAGCGCCGGCCGGACGATCCTCCGCCGAACGAGGTGGTGCACCGCTGTCAGCTCTCGTACCCGGACGTCATCGGGCTGCCGAACGTCCGGGTCGAGGACGGCGACCAGGACGACGGCGTGCACACGATCGTGTCGGACCGGGAGGTGGGCATCGTCGTCTACGGCTTCGACGCCTACGTCAGCTACGCCTACGCCGGCGGCCTGAACCTGGACATCATCAACTGAGCCGCCCCCCTGCCAAAGGGCCCGGGGGCTGTGGTAGCTTCCGCGCGGGATGCAGGCGCGGCGCTACCGTCTACGGTCCGCGGACGCGGACATCGCGCTGACCGACGGCCGGTTCTTCGTGGGCCGGGGGCGCGAGTGCCAGCTCGTGCTGGACGATCCCCTGGTGTCCCGGCGGCACGCGGTCCTGTTCGTCGACGGCGGCCGCGTCACCGTCGAGGATCTGGGCAGCCGGAACGGCACCCTGGTCAACGGCGCGCGGATCGAGGCCGCCGTGATGCTCGAAGAGGGCGACCGGCTGACGATCGGCGTCCACCAGCTCACCCTCGTCGCGGGCGCCCGCGGCCGGGAGCGGAAGCAGACGGTGGGCCACGGCTTCCCCTCCGGCGCGTACGAGCGGCCGGCGCCGACCGTCCGGCCCCCCGCGCCCGTGGCCGACGAGGCGACGCGCTCGATCTCCATCTTCGGGATGCTGATCGGCGCGTGCGAGCGCGCCCTCGTCCAGGGGGACGTCCGCGACGCCGAGACCAGCGCGGGCAACCTGGTGGTCAGCCTCCGCGCCGAGATCCTGCGGGGCCGCAGCCCCGACGATCGCACGATGGGCGCGCTCGTCTCGATCTGCCTCGGCCTCGCAGCGGTCACCGGCAGCGCGCGCTGGCTCGAACGGCTCTTCGAGGTGTTCGGCGCGGCCCGGCGCGTCATGGACGCCGAGACGATCGACCACGTGCACGAAGAGGTGCTGCGGCAGGGCTTCGTGGTCGACGCGGCGCTCGAGGCCTACCTCGCGCGCCTGCGCCTCGGAACCCCGTGCTTCACCGACGACCAGCAGCGCCTCGTCGCGCGCCTCGAGGAGCTCGCGACCGGTTGAGGTCGGGGTGACTCTTCAGTCGAGCGACCGCATCCGGGCGAACCGCGCGAACGTCATGTCGGGCCCCGCGGCGCAATGGGGCCGGCTGGGGTCGTGGTGTGTCCCGCCGCCGCCGCTGATGTCCTCGGCGCGGTAGGCCACCCGGGGCATCCCGTCCGATCCGATCGTCAGCGAGGGGTACCGGAGGAACCAGGCGGCCACGGTGCAGTCCGGGTAGGGGATGACCTCGTCCGGCTCCATCTCGCCGCTCAGCTCGACCTTGCCGAGGTCCCACGGGGCGTCGGCCGCCGCGCAAGGCCCCTCGCAGTGGGCGAGCAGGATGTTGTAGTCGGCGGTGTAGACGAAGCGCGGGCGACCCGCTCCATCGAGCGCGAGATCGAGCCCGGCGCCGAGCTCGGAGCTCTCGACGAGGATCTGCCCGGCCCAGGCCGTGTCGGCCGTGCAGCCGCCGTCGCACTCGAAGTACGCGAGGTTGCGCGCCCCGGCCTCGTTCCGGCCCAACAACACGATGCGCGGCGCCCCGCTGGCCGTGAGGTCCATCGAGATGGCGGGCTCGACGAGCTCGACGGTCCGGTCCGAGAACGACCCGTACAGGCCGACCCCGATCCAGTCGCTCTCGCTCGTGCAGTCACCGTCGCACTCGACCCATGCCCCGATGTCCTGCTTGCCGGTGTCGGCCTCCACCGTCGCGACCGTGGCGAGTCGCGGCTGGCCCGCGGCCGTGAAGCGGAGCGTCGACTCCTGCCAGACCTGAGTCGCCACGAGGTGGCGGCTCCAGCGGGCCGGGTCGTGGCATTCCGAGTCGCAGGTGACGTAGTACGTGGCGGGCGGCGGCGCGCCGACACCGAACAGGGCTCGGTAGCTGTGCATCATGAAGCGCGGCCTGCCGTCGGCCGTGATCGCGAAGGCCTCGCCGCTCACCTCGAGGTCGCCGTCGTGCTCGAGGATGACGCTGGTCTGCCAGCCCGAAGGCTCCGTGCAGTCGCCCGCGCAGGTCGCGTAGTAGACCGCCGCGCCGGTGCTGAGCAGGATTCGCGGCCGGTCGTCGGGGCCGATCGCGAGCATGGCGTTCAGCACCGTGCCCCGGGTCGGGAATTTCACGACCGACATGTCGTCGGGCGAGTCGCAGTCCGCGCCGCAGGTCGCGTAGAACGCGTCTCCGATCGCGTAGGTCGGATACACGACGTGCAGGTTGCCGGCGGCGTCGGTCTCGATGCTCGGGTTGGCGGTGTTGCGGACCTCGGAGCCGGTCGGAAGGAAGAAGGGTGCCCCGTTCGAGGCCGGGTCGGGGTCGGTCACGTCCGGACCGTCCCCGCGCTCACGCCCGCCGCCATCGAGGCAGCCGGCGAGGATCGCGAAGGAGAGGAGCAGGAGGGAGAGCGGGGAGAAGCGAAGCATGGATGACAGTTCCTCAGCGCCCGCCGAACGGGCGCGGCTCGACCGTCTGGAGGTACGCGTGCATCGCAGCGACCTCCTCGTCGGTCAGGGTCGACATGGTCGGCCAGGGCATGAACCGGTCGAGGGTGGAGCCGTCAGGGCGCTTGCCCTCGCGGAGCGCCCGGCCGAGGTCCTCGACGGTCCAGTCGCCGATGGCGGTCGGCGTGATGTTCGTCGGCACCGTCGCGTCGGGCGGAGCGCCCGGCATGGGGCCGCCGCTCAGGCCGGGTCCGTGGCACCCCACACAGCCGACCTCGACCAGATAGCGGCCGTACTCCGCGGTCGGGCCGGACGGCGGGGCGTAGGGCAGGGGTGCGTCGTGATCGACCCGCTCGGCGGAGAGCGGCAGCTCGCCTGCGAGGACCAGGACACGGCCGACCGGGCCGAGAGTCGTCTCGGGCACCTCGCGGTCCACCGGGCGGAGCGATCGCATGTACGCGATCACCGCTGCCAGGTCGTCGCGCCCGAGCAGCGCGTACTCGTCGGAGGGCATGGCGACGAGCACCTCGCCGTCGCGTCCCACCCCGTGGCGGATGGCTCGCACCCAGTCGCCCACCGACAGCCCGCCACCGATCCCTCCGGCGCCGCCGGTCAGGTTCGGTCCCGCGAGCGTGCCGAACATGGGATCTTCGACCATGACCTTGCCACCGAGGTCGTCCCCGTGACAGTCGATGCACTTGGCCACGGCGGTCGCGACGTGCCTCCCGCGCTCGACGGAGGCCGGATCGTCGGGCACGGCGAGGTCCGCGACCTCGATCTGCCAGTCACGGCTCAGGCGTGACGCGGAGGCGGCGTAGGTGCCGGATGCGGCGACGACCAGCAGGATTCCGAGGCCCGCCGCGGCCCGGACGAGGATCTTGCGCATGCCCTGACGCAAAGCAACCGACGGGCCAGCCCGATCTCCCCGTCATTTCGCGGACCTCCGGCCGGGGTTGCCTCATGGTTGCGCATTTCGCCTGCGCAACCGTCGAGCCGTCCGGCAGTGCTACATTCGGGCCGGCGCATGACCCAGGCCCCTGCCCCTCAGCACGTGCTGGTCGTCTCGTTCGGAGGGACGTCGACGACCCATGCCTTGCCCGGAGCGGGCCGGGTCTCGATCGGGCGTGCCGCGGACAACGACGTCGTCGTGGACGACCCGTCGGTCTCGCGCAGGCACGCGGTCCTTCACCTCGGCCCGCCCATGTGCGTCGAGGACCTCGGGGGGCAGAACGGGACGCGTCTCGAGACGCTCGTCGCGCGCTCGGGCGACCTGACCGAGGCGACCCTCGACGTCCGCGAGCGCCGCATCCCTCCACGCGAGACCGTCGAAATCGGCGTGGGAGACTTCGTGTGGGTCGGCGCGGCGCTCCTCATCGTGCAGCGCGCGGAGCGTTACGGTGACGACCAGCCTGTCGTGCGTGATCCGAAGATGCGCGAGCTGTTCGCGCTGGCCGAGCGCGTGGCGGCGGCGCCGGTCCACGTCCTGCTCCTCGGTGAGACGGGGTCGGGCAAGGAGGTCCTGGTCGAGACCATCCACGCCGCGTCGCCGCGCGCGGCCGGCCCGCTCGTCCGCGTGAACTGCGCGGCGCTGCCGGAGAGCCTCGCCGAGAGCGAGCTGTTCGGGCACGAGCGCGGCGCTTTCACCGGCGCCACGCAGCGCAAGCGAGGCCTCATCGAGGCGGCCGACGGAGGGACGCTCTTCCTCGACGAGGTGGGCGAGCTGCCGGCGTCCCTCCAGGCCAAGCTCCTCCGCGTCCTCGAGGACGGACGGGTGACGCCGCTCGGCGCGGTCGAGCCGAGGAAGGTCGACGTCCGCGTCGTCGCGGCGACGCACCGGGACCTCGCGGTCGCCGTTTCGTGCGGGGATTTCCGTCAGGACCTGTTCTTCCGCCTCGACGGCTTCACGCTTCGCATCCCGCCGCTCCGCGAGCGTATCTCGGAGATCGCGCCCCTCGCCGAGCGTTTCCTGCGGCTCGGCGCCACGCGGATCGGCCGTCCGGTGCCCGCGCTCGCGCCCGAGGCGGTCCGCGCGCTCGAGCGCCACCGCTGGCCGGGCAACGTCCGTGAGCTGCGCAACGTGATGGAGCGGGCGCTCGTGTTGTGCGACGGGGCCACCGTGCGCCCGGAGCACGTCCCGCTCGGGCCGAGCGGTGAGCCGGACGGGCCGCCGGCGGCCGAGCGGGACGGAGCGCTGCCCGACGAGGTGGAGGCCCTCGAGCGGCAGCGGATCGAGGAGGCCCTCGGGCGCTGCGGGGGAAACCAGACCCGCGCCGCCGAGCTCCTCGGCATCTCGCGCCGGACGCTCGTCTACCGCCTCGGCAAGTACGGTCTCACGCGGCCACGCCGTCGCTCTGACGATCGATGACCAGCGAAGACTCGACGCAGGCGCTGCCTTCCCGGACCCCCGAGGGGCAGCGTCCGCTCCGGACGCCCGTCGACGAAGACGAGGCGCGCTCGATCCGCCGCGCCATCGGTCTGGGGCTCGTGATCTGGCCCGTCTTCATCGTGCTCGACCTCTTCATGTGCGGCGTCGTCTACCCCGAAGCGGCGGTCGAGCCCTTCGTCGTCTACCGGATCCTCGGCGAGTGCGGGATCCTCTTCGCCTACTGGTTGGTGCGCGAACGAGGCGCCTCGCGCCGCATGCCGTTAGTGGCCAACGCCATCATGTGCGTCGTCACATCCGTCCTCGTGTCCGTCATGGCGCTCTCCCTCGGGGGCCTGGTGAGCCCCTACATGCACGGGATCTCGGTCATCGTGCTCGTCGAGGGCGCCGCGATCGCGTCGCCCTTCCGCAAGTCGATCGTCGTCACGCTCCCGACGGCGCTCGCGTATCCGGCCGTGATGGCGGCGGCTTCGCCGTTCGATGCGGACCTGCGCGCGTCGCTGACGAGCGTCGCCGACCTGGCGGCGTTCATCAGCCACTACATCTTCGTGCTCTCCTCGGCGGTGATCGCCGCTGCGGTCTCGCACTCGGTCTGGCGCGCCAGGCGCGAGCTGCAGGAGGTGCGGCGGCTCCGCCGGTACCGGCTCGAGGCGCCCATCGGCAAGGGGGGCATGAACGACGTCTGGCTCGCCTGGGACGAGCCCCTCAAGAGACAGGTCGCGCTGAAGATCCTCCGCTCCACGGACCCGGATGCGCTCGCTCTGTCGCGCTTCGAGCGCGAGGCGAGGGCGACGAGCCGGCTCTCGTCGCCGCACACCATCCGCATCCACGACTTCGGCGCCAGCGAAGACGGCGTGTACTTCATCGCCATGGAGTACCTGCAGGGCATGGACCTCCGCGAGCTCGTCCGGCGCTATGGACCCGTCGCGCCGGCGCGCGCCGTGCACTTCGCGCTCCAGGCATGCCGTTCGCTCGCCGAGGCGCACGAGAACGGCATCGTGCACCGGGACATCAAGCCCGCGAACCTGTTCCTCACCCGCATCGACGACGACGAGGACGGGATCAAGGTCCTCGACTTCGGCGTCGCGCGCGTGCGGCTGCCGGACATCCGCGCGACGCTGTCGCATCCGGGGATCGCCGTGGGCACGCCCGCCTACATGGCGCCCGAGACGCTGGTGGGATCGGCGGCCGACGAGCGGAGCGACGTGTACTCGCTCGGGGCGACGCTCTACGACCTGTTGACCGGCGTGCCCCCGTTTCCGAGTGACAACGTGCACGCGGTCTTCGCGGCGCATGTGAGCGAGAAGCCGCTCCCCCCGTCGGTGCGCCTCTCGGCGCCGCTCCCGTCCGGGCTCGAGCAGGTGGTCCTGCGCTGCCTCGAGAAGCAACCGGCCGATCGGTTCGGCTCGGTGCGGGAGCTCGCCGCTGCGCTCGAAGGCTGCATCGACGGGCCCTCCTGGAGCGCCGGGGACGCGCACGCCTGGTGGGAGAGGGTGCGGCTCGAGCCCCTGGGCGCACCCGGCGAGACCCCGCTCGACCCAGGGCTCGACGACACCGTCCGTGCCCGGCGGTGAGGGGCGTCAACGGAAGTCGTGGCTCTTCGCGAAAGAGGCGCCGGGCGGCGGGCGGAGGGGCTCGAAGCGGCGGGCCTTCACGTGGACGACGTCGTGGCGGCGCTCGAGCGTGCCGTGGACGAGCAGAGCGGGGTGGTCGACGATCACGTCGCGCTCCCGGTCGAAGAGCCGAGGGCTCACGATCACGTTGGCCATGCCCGTCTCGTCCTCGAGCGACAGGAAAACGAACCCCTTGGCGGTCGCGGGGCGCTGGCGCGAATTGACGAGGCCTGCGACACGCACCGGCCCCTCTGGGTGGCGGCGGAGCGCGCCGAGCGGCGGGATGCCCGCGGAGGAGAGCCAGGCGCGCAGGAGCTCCATCGGGTGTCGCCGGGCGGACGCGCCCGTCGTGGCGTAGTCGTCGCGCGTGGCTTCGGCCTCGCCGATGGCGGGGAGCGGCGGCTGCGCCGGCTCGGCCGGAGGGTGCGGCGCGAGCGGACCCGCCGGCGGGCGCCCGACGCGCAGGACCTCCCATAGCGCGTGGCGCCGGTCGCGCGCGAGCGCGTCGAGGGCGCCGGCGCGGGCGAGCATCTCGAGCGACCTCCGCGGCAGGGCCGTGCGCCGGGCGACCTCCTCGATCGTGCGCGGTGGCGGGCCTGCCCCGAGGCGTTCGATCGCCTCGCGGGCCTTGCCGCCGAGGCCGCGGACCATGCGGATGCCGAGACGCACGGCCGAGGGATGCGGCCCGCCGGCCGCGGGCTCGAGCGTGGCGTTCCAGCGCGAGCGCGTGACGTCGGGCGGGCGCACCTCGACCCGGTGACGGCGCGCGTCGGCGACGAGCGATCCGACCGGGTAGAACCCCATCGGCTGCGCGTTCAGGATCGCGGCGTAGAACTCGGGGGTGTAGTGCCGCTTGAGGTAGGCCGACGCGTAGACGAGGAGGGCGAAGGACGCGGCGTGGCTCTCCGGGAAGCCGTAGCTCGCGAAGGCCGCGAGCTGCTTGACGATGCGCTCGGCGACGTCGGGCGCGATGCCTCGCTCCTCCATCCCCTGGAGCAGCTCGAGCGACAGGCGCGCCATCCGGTGCTGCGAGCGCTTCGAGCCCATGGCGCGGCGGAGCTCGTCGGCCTTCGCGGCAGAGAACCCGGCCGCGGCGACGGCCACCTTCATGCCCTGCTCCTGGAAGAGAGGCACCCCGAGAGTCCTCGCGAGGACGGGTTCGAGCGAGGGGTGCAGGTAGGTCACGGGCTCCTCGCCGCGGCGGCGCCGGAGGTACGGGTGGACCATCTCGCCCTGGATCGGACCCGGGCGGATCAGCGCGACCTGCACGACGAGGTCGTAGAAGCGCTCGGGCCGCGTGCGCGGGAGCGTGGACATCTGGGCACGGGACTCGATCTGGAAGAGGCCCACCGTGTCGGCGCGGCGGATCATCGCGAACACCTTCGGATCGTCGGGGGGCAGGCGCGCGAGATCGACGCGCTCGCCGCGGTGGTCCTCGACCAGCTCGAGCGCGTCGGCGATCAGGGTGAGCATGCCGAGGCCGAGGAGGTCGATCTTCACCAGGCCGACGGGATCGAGGTCGTCCTTGTCCCACTGGATGACGGTGCGCCCCTCCATGCTCGCGGGCTCGATCGGTACGATCGACGACAGCCGCTCGCCGGTGAGCACGAAGCCGCCGACGTGGATCGAGCGGTGGCGCGGCAGCCCCTCGAGGCCCCGGAGCAGGCGCACCAGCGCGCGCAGGCGGCCGTCGCGCGCGTCGAGGCCGGCGCGCTCGAGACCGTCGCGGGCGAGCACGTCGGCGGCCGCGCGCGCGCCCTGCGCCGGTCCGTCGTACGGCACCCCCGAGCCGACCTCCCGGGCGAGGCGGTCGGCGACCTCGGTCGACAAGCCGAGCACCCGGGCCGCGTCCCGCACCGCGCTCCGCGCGCGCCAGGTGATCACCTCGCAGACCATCGCCGTGTGCTCCCGCCCGTAGCGCTCGTAGACGTACTGCAGCACCGCCTCGCGATCGCGGTGGGCGATGTCGACGTCGATGTCGGGAGCCTCGGTGCGTCCTTCCGAGAGGAAGCGCTCGAACAGGAGATCGAGGCCGATCGGGTCGACGGCGGTGATGCCGAGGCAGTAGCAGACGGCGCTGTTCGCGGCGCTGCCCCGACCCTGGACCAGCACGTTCTCGGTCCGCGCGAAACGGACGATGTCCCAGACGATCAGGAAGTACCCCGCCATGCCGAGCCGCCGGATGACGTCGAGCTCGTGGCGGATCTGCCGCTCGTGCCGCTCGGTCGGGTGCGGGTAGCGCGTGTGCATGCCCTCGCGCACGCGCGCCTCGAGGAAGGCGTCGGCGTCGTCGACGCCGTCGGGCAGGGGGAAGCGCGGGAGCGTGGGGCGGAGCTCGCGCAGGTGCAGGCGGCAGCGTTCCGAGACCTCGAGCGTCCTCAGCAGGCCCGACGGAGCGGCGTGCCACACGCGCTCGAGGTCGGCGGGCGACCAGAGGCGGCGTGCGTCGTTGGGGAACAGGAGGTCGCCCGCCTCCTCGAGGGTCGTCTGGTGCTTCAGGCACACGAGCGCGTCCTGGACCGGCTTGTCGCGCGCGCGCGCGTGGCGGACGTCGCCCGCCACGACCCACGGGAGGGCGAGGCGGCGGGCGAGGTCGATTCGATCGCGGATGCGTCGGACGTCCTCGGCGAGCTGGTGGTCGTGGACCTCGACGTAGAGGCGGCGGGAGAAGATCTCGGCGAGCGTACCTGCGAGCGCGCGCGCGGCGCCGGGGCCCTCGGCCGCCTCGATGCGATCGACGGCGCCGTCGCGCCCCCCGGTCAGACAGACGAGCCCGGCCGCGTGCGCGGCCAGCGACTCCACCGAGACCGCCGGCAAGCCCCGCGGCAGGCCCGACCGAGCGCGCGTGATCAGGCGCGCGAGGTTCGACCACCCGCGCGTGTCCTCGCACAGGAGCACGACGGTGCCGCCCCGGTCGATCGTGACCTCGGCGCCGAGGATCGGCCGGACGCCGTGCTCGTCGCAGGCCTCCGTGAAGCGGACCGCCCCGCCGAGGTCGTCGAGATCCGTCAGGGCGAGCGCCTCGATGCCGAGGTCGGCCGCGTGCCGCACGAGGTCCTCCGGTGTCGAGGCGCCGTCCAGCATCGAGAACGCGCTCCGGGCGTGGAGCTCGGCGTAGCCCTTCAGTCCACCCACGCGACCACTTCCCACACGTCGTCGCACGCCGAGTCGCACACGGCGCGCAGCATCACGAGCAAGGGGCCGTCCATCTCCGCCCAGGCGACGAGGTGGACGCGCCGCCGGCCGTCCTCCCACCAGGGCGGCGACGCGCGCTCGACGCGGCCCATCCGCACGATCCTCCGGCAACGGCCGGCCACCTGCGCGAACCCGTGCGCGACCCGCGCCGGCGGATCGAGGCGCCGCCACGGCATGGCGCCGGCCGGGGGGATCCTCGGTCCTTCGGCCGCGCGCCACCGCGCGCGCAAGAGGTCGGGACCGACCCGGACCGGAGCTGCCTGCACGACGCGGTCATCGCCGAACCGCGTGCGCAGCCGCGCGAGCGCGACCTCGCGGGCCGCGTCGTCCCGGCCCCGGCCGCCGAAGAGGGTGGCGGGCTCGGGGCGGAGCGGCGCGGTCGCCGGGGCTCCGAGCCTGAACGCGGCGATCGGCGCGGCGAGACGCACGCGGTCGAGCTCGTTGCGCAAGAGCTCGAGCGCTGCGCGGCCGTCGGCCAGCGGCGAGGCGGTACGTACGTCGACGGTGTGCTCGCGGCCTCCCCGGAGCTCGAGCGCGAGCGAGAGGTGGACGGCGCCGAGCGCGCGCGCGCGCAGCGTCGCGGCAACGCGGTCGCAGGCCGGCCCGAGGAGGAACGCGAGCGGGCCGAGCGCGTCGAGCTCGTCGTCGAGCGACACGCGGACGGTGGCGTCGTCCTCGAGGCGCGGCGTCGTGGGGCGCCGCACGTCGGCGTCGTCGAGCCGGCGGCGTGCTTCGGCGACCGCCGGGCCGAACCGCATCCCGAGCGACCCCGCGTCGAACGCGCGCAGCTCGCCCACGCGGCGGAGCCCCAGCGCCGCGAGCACGTCGAGCGCCTCGCCGCCGATCTCGAGCACCTCGAGGGGTCGTTCGTCGAGGAACGCGCGCGCTTCGGCCCCGTCGACCTCGCGGTGGCCGTCGTTCACCGCGCACGCCGCCGCCCACGCGACGGTCGCCGTCGGACCGAGCCCAACCGCGATCGGTCCGACGCCCGCGAGCGCGGTTCGCACCCGCGCGCACCAGGCCGCGTCTCTTCCTATCGGCTCGACCCACGCGCGCACCGGTCCGTCGATCGCGATCCGCGGCGAGACGGCGATCAGGCGCCGGACCACCTCGCGGTGCGCCTGCGCGAGCCGCTGCCGATCCTCCTCGGCGGTCCGGAGCGTGCGGGCGCGCGCCCGCGCGGCGGCGAGCGTCATACCAGGATGGATCCCGACTGCCTGCGCTGCCCTGTCGCACCACGCGACCCGCGCGTGCGTCCCGCGCCCTCGGTGAACGACACGCGGCCCGTCATCGCCGCCGCTCGCCCATTCGGCCGCTCTGTCGCGCGGCGCTCCCCAGCCGACCGGATGGTGCGCGACGATCGGCAGCTCGGGCAGTCGGACGCAGGCGATCGGTCCGGAGATCGTCACTGCGCACCTCCGTCGCCCCCGTCTCGGGCACGCCGCACGTCGCGCAGCGGGCCTCGAGCGCGCGGCCGGCGGGGGCCGCGCCGGTCGGCGCCTCGTCCCACTCGACGGCGCACAGCCGCAGGCGTACGCGCGCGGTCGGCGCGAAGGGCGCCTTGCCCGCCACGATCAGCCGCGCCTCGCGGTCGCGCGCCAGCCGGACGAGCCGCGGGCCGACGCCCGGGGGCGCCGGCTCCGGATCGAGCACGACGACGAGCCCGAAGGCCCCCGACCGGAGCGTGATGTCGGCTGCGGGCCAGACGTCCGCCGGGACCTCCGGCCGGACGACCCAGATCGAGGCCCGGGCGTCGGGAGGGGGAACCCAGGCGTGCGGCAGGGTGGAGCCCTCGGTGTCGAGCACGATCACCGGCTCGCCGCCGAGCGCCGCGGCCCGTGCCCAGGACGAGGCCAGCGCGAGCCCGCCGGCGCCCGGCGCCCCTTCGAGCACGGCGGTCTCCCCCGGGCCGAGCCCGCCGCCCGCGAGCCCCCGGTCGACCGCCGCCCACCCGCTCGGCACGACGATCCCGCGCGGCCGCGGGGGCGGCACGACCGCATCCCGAAACCGCAGGGAAATTTCGGCCCGCAGGGCCTCGATGGCTTCCGACCGTGCTGACACTGAACAAGAGAACAGTATCCTACGCGCGGCGCCCGATCGATCAATCTATTATCTGCAGACGTCGCGAGCACGCCTTCGGCGTCTCGCGATTCTGCACCCCACGCCCTTCGGGCGCGGGGCCCTTCTGTCTGCAGACGTCGCGAGCACGCCTTCGGCGTCTCGCGATTCTGCACCCCACGCCCTTCGGGCGCGGGGCCCTTCTGTCTGCAGACGTCGCGAGCACGCCTTCGGCGTCTCGCGATTCTGCACCCCACGCCCTTCGGGCGCGGGGCCCGTGAAATATCCTTGGGGGGCGCTCGTAGGAGGGATCGACGCGGCATGCTCCACGTGATGGCCCACGACCCCTTCCGCTCGGTGCCCGCCCGGCGGGCGCGCGCGGAGCCGCCCGAGGGGCGCGCGGCGGCGCTCCCGCTCGCGCACCGCGCCAAGGGCGGGGACCGGGACGCCATCGCCGCGCTCCTGCGCGAGCACGGGCAGGCCATCTTCCAGCTCTGCCACCACGTCGCCGGTCCCGCCGACGGCCGCGACGCCGCGCAGGAGGCGTTCGAGCGCATCGTCTCGGGCATCGGCAGCTTCGATCCGGACCGGGGCGCGTTCCGGAGCTGGGCGCTGACCGTGGCGCGCAACGTCTGCCGCGACCGGCTCCGGCGCCGCGGGCTCGAGCGGGCGGCGTTCCTCGCCGACGGCGAGCCCGAGACCGTCGCGGCGCCCTCGAGGACGCCCGATCCCGAGCGGGCCGCCCTCGTGCGCGCCGACGCCGAGACGCTCGACCGCGCGCTCGCCACGTTGCCCGAGCAGATGCGCACCGCGCTGGTCTTGTTCCACCTGCACGACACGAGCTACGAGGAGATCGCCGCCCAGCTCGACGTCCCGATGGGCACCGTGATGACCTGGCTGCACCGGGGCCGCAAGCGCCTGCGGGCCGCCGTCGAGGAGACCTCCCCGAAGGGAGGTGACGCATGACCGAGCCGCACCTCACCGAGGTCGCCGTCGAGGCGCTCGCGCACGGCCGGCCCGAGCTGGTCGACGCGCCGGGCCGCGCGCACGTGGCGAGGTGCGCGGACTGCGCGGCGGCGGTGGAGGAGGCGCGCCTGCTCTCCGAGGGAGCCGCGGAGGCGCTGCGGGCAGCCACTCCCCTCGCGGACGATCTCGACACGCTCATCGCGGGCGCGATGGCCAAGGCCGCGCCTGCGGCCGAGGTACCGCATCCCTCGCGGCGCGCGCTCGTATGGGCCGCGCTCGCCGGGCTCGTGGCGACCGTCGGGCTCGGGCTCGCGTCGCTTCCGTCCATGGCCTCCGTGGTCGCGGTCGTGAAGGACTCCTTCGCGGTGCTGGGCGCGCTCGACCGCGTCGTCGACGTGGCGGTCCCGGGCGGGTGGACGCTCGTCACGTTCGCAGGCTTCCTGCTCCTCTTGCTGCTCGCCGCGCCCTTGCGCGCGCTCGTGCGAGGGACGAGCCGCGCTCCGGGTGCGGGCGGCGTCACCACGCTGCTCTTCCCGTTCGTCCTGCTCCTTTCGGTGCTGGCCGCGGCGCCGGGCGCGCGCGCGCTCGAGCTCGAGGGGCAGTGGCCCGACGAGGAGCGCGCGGTCACGGTGTCGGTCGACCACGAGCCTGCCAGCGTCGCGCTCCGCGCGGCGGCGGAGTCGGTAGGGCTCGGCCTCGCCGCGACCCTGCCCGAGGATCCCGAGGTCACCCTGCACGTCCGCGACGCGAGCCTGAAGGACGTGGTCGAGGCGGTGCTGGGCGATGCGCCCGTCGTGGCGCGGCGGACACCCACGATGCTCGTCATCCGCCCCGTCGAGGAGCCGGCGGCGGCGCCCGCGCCGGCGAACGGCGCGGCGCCTCCCGCTCCCCCCGCGCCTCCCGAGCCTCCCGCGCCGGCACCGGGGCCGGCCGCCGATCGCGTCACCTTCGGCGAGGACGTGGTCGTCCGCGCAGGCGAGCGGGTCGGCGACGTCGTCACGATGGGAGGCGACGTGGTCGTCGAGGGCGAGGTGATGGGCGACGTCGTGTCGATGGGCGGCGACGTCGAGCTCCGTGAAGGCGGCGTGGTGCACGGAGAGCTCGTCACGATGGGGGGGGAGGTGACCGTCGACGAAGGCGCGCGGCTGCACGGCGGCAACGTCGGGATGAACGTGCCGCGCTTCCGCGGGCGGATCGGCGATCGGGACTACGACGACGAGGGGCACGGAGGCGGCGGCGCGGTCGGCGACTGGCTGCGAAAGGCCGTGGGCTCGGCCGCGAGGCACGCGCTCCTGTTCCTCCTCGGCGTCCTTCTCCTCGCTCTCGCGCCCGAGCGGCTCGGGGCCCTGCGCGTGGTGATCGCGCGATCGCCCGTACGGGCGTGTGCGTCGGGGCTGCTCGGCTTCGTCGGAGCGGTGGTGCTGACCGTCGTGCTGGTCATCACCATCCTCGGGATCCCCGCGGCGATCATCGTCGCGCTCGGGGCGTTCGCCGCGGTCTACGTGGGCCTCGTCGCGGTCGCCTCCGTCGTCGGCGCGGCGCTGCCGGTCACCGCGCTCCGGGATCGGCCCATCCTGCAGCTCGCCGCGGGCATCTTCGTCCTCTACCTGGCCTCGCTGGTCCCCGTGATCGGCGCGCTCGCGGTCCTCTTCGCGTCGGCGCTCGGCTTCGGCGCCGTGCTGCTGACACGGTTCAGGAAGAACGCCCCGACGTGACCTCTGCGCCGTCGAGGAAGCGGGCGATGGCGCGCCCCGTGCGCTCCGGATCCTCGAGCTGCGGGTAGTGCCCGAGGCCGTCGAGCCACTCGAGCCGGGCCGTCGGGATCTCCTCGGCCAAGCGTTCGGCGATGGCGCTCACGGCGACGGTGTCGAGCGGTCCCCATAGGACGCGCACCGGGACGTCGAGTCGCGTGAGCGCTCCGATCCACCGGTCCCAGAACCTGCGGCGTTCGTCGAGGTAGGAGATGCTCTTCGGAAGCCGCAGCCGCCCACCGCGATGGACGAGCTGAGCCCACATGGCCCGGTAATCCGCGTCGGGGAGCGGCCGGCCGACGATGCGGGACATCTGAAGGCGGAAGATGCGGTACGAGCCCACGCGCGCGAACAGGTCTGCTGCCGGCGTGCGCAACAGCCGCTGAGACGGCGTGAGGTGGGCCAGCTCGATGTGGACGCTGCCGTTCATCAAGACGAGCGAGCGCACGTCGAACCCGAGCAGCCCGCGCTCGCGCCGCGCCACGAGCTCGCACGCGACGCTCGTGCCCATGTCGTGCGCCACGACGTGGGCCGAGCGAACGCCCCGCTCGCGCAGCAGGATCTCGACCAGGTCCGCCTGCTCGAGCAGCGAGTAGCTGTACCGCCCGGGCTTGTCCGACAGGCCGAACCCCGGGAGATCCAGCAGCAATATCCGACGGTTGCCCATGTGGTGCAGGGCGCGGTGGAAGTCGTGCGAGCTCGTCGGGAACCCGTGCAGGACGACGGCCACGTCCTCGGCGTCCACGGGCCCGGTGTCGATGTGAAACACCTCGATCCCGGCGAGCTTCGAGTAGCCGCCGCGCGCCTCCCACGCGCGCACGTCGTCCGGCAGCACCGTTCACCCGTACAGCAGCGAGGCCAGGAGCGCGTAGTCCTCGCGCTGCCTCGCCCAGGGTCGCTGGATCATCGCGCGTGCGCCGGGATGGTAGAGCGGGAGCAGGAAGCGTCGGTACCAGCGCTTCACCTCGCCGACGTCCCAGCGGAGCGTGAGAAACCGTGCGGTTCGAGGTGCTCGGTCGACTCGAGCGCGACGGCCCCGAGCGTGACCACGATCGCCGGATCGAGGCAGTCGATGAGCGCGCGGACGTGCGTCGAGCACCGGACGATCTCGCTGCGCGACGGCTTCCGCCTGCCCGGGCTGCACAGGACCACGTTCGAGACGAAGAGGTCCTGCCGGCGGATCCCCGACTCGGCGAGGAGCTGCTCGAAGTGCTCGCCGGTGTGGTCGCCGTGGAGCGGTACGCCCGTCTGCGCCGCGCCGCGCTCGCCGGGCGCCTCCGCGAGCACGAGACAGCGCGCCGTCGCGGGACCGCACTCGGGGCCGAGCACGCGCGGCCGCCCCTCCATCGTCCCGCAGCGCGTGCACGACGACGCGTCGTCGAAGACACCCCCGAGCCGGATGCGCGTCTCGTCACGCGCCGTCGTCCCTTCCGCAGCCACGAGGGCCAAAGATACACGTGCCACGGTCTGCGTCCATGGGTGGCGGCGAGGCGCTGCGCGAGGTCTACTCGTTTGCGTGAAAGACCCGAAGACCATCCGCCTCGACGTCGACGGCCGCGTCGCCGTCATCCGCTTGAACCGCCCGGATCGCCTCAACGCGTGGACACCCGAGATGGGCGGTGAGCTGTTCGGCGCGCTCGCCGCGCTCGACGCCGACGACGCCGTGCGAGCCGTCGTGGTGACGGGCGAGGGCAGGGCGTTCTGCGCGGGCGCGGACCTCTCGTCTGGCGGCGACACCTTCGCCGCCGAGGGGACCTGGGGCCGCTACGCCGAGGTCGAGCGCAGGACGCAGCCCTGGAACATGCGCACGCCCGTGATCGCCGCGATCAACGGCGCGGCCGTCGGTGTCGGCGCGACCGTCCCGCTCGCGTGGGACATCCGCCTCGCATCCGACCGCGCCAGGATCGGGTTCGTGTTCACGCGGCGCGGCATCGTCCCGGAGGCGAACAGCACGTGGCTGCTCCCACGCCTCGTCGGGATGAGCCGCGCGCTCGAGATCCTGCTGACCGGCCGGCTCATGTCGGCCGAGGAGGCGCTCGAGCTCGGCGTCGTGAGCCGCGTCGTCCCCCACGACCGGCTCTTGGACGAGGCGCTCGCGCTCGCGCGCGACATCGCAGAGAACACGGCGCCCGTCTCGGTGGCGATCACCAAGCGCCTCGTGTGGCGGAACCTGCTCGAGCCGGACCCCGCCGCGGCGAAGGCGCGCGAGGACGCGCTCTTCGAATGGGCCGGCAAGCAGCCCGACGCCGCCGAGGGCGTCGAGAGCTTCCTCGAAAACCGCCCGCCCGAGTGGACGATGCCCAAGACCACCGACCTGCCCGACGTCGAGTAGAACGCCGGAGCGGGGGCGCTCGGGGTCACTTGGCTTCGTCGAGCTCCGATTTCAGGCAGAGGCGGCGGGAGCAGGGGCTCGTCGGCAGCAGGCCGTAGCCCGCGGGGAGATTGCGCGCGATGGTCTGGAGATCCGCCGGCTCGAACAGCTCCCCGCGGGGCGGCGTCGCGTGCTTCGGTGCGATCGGCCGCGCCACCTTCGGGCGGCTGGCCGCGCAGCCCGTGACGAGGCCGGCGGCGACGATCGCGCAAAGGAGCCTGCGGATCACCTCCGACCCGACATGCACGCCGCTTGCCACCGGACGGCCGCGACTCTTCCCGGGTCATCGCCTGCGGCACCCCGTCTCAGTTGCGGCGGGACGCGGCGGTCAGTCGCCTTGCTGACACCGTGGAGCAATCGCGCGCAATCGGGCCGCCACTTGGTGTACAGTCCGCCCGTGCGCCGACCACTGGGGATCAGGTTGACGCTCGCCGTGCTGGGCGCGCTCCTCTGGCCGGCGGCGGCGTCGGCGACGCCGCAGGACCTCTTCGGGTTCGGAGGCCGGACGCCGGGGCTCGCCATGACCGGCGCGTCCTTCGCGTGCGACTACGAGGCGGTCTTCGCCAACCCGGCCGGCCTGGCCTGCGCCGAGCGCCGGGCGCTCTACCTGGGGTTCGGCGCCGGCGGGTACCACCTCGAGATCGACGGCCACCGGCACCCCATCGACCACGCCCGCGGGATGACCCTCGGCTTCCAGCTCCCCGTCCCCTTCGGAGGCCCGCTCCGCGAGCGCATCGTGCTCGGCGGAGGGTTCTTCACGCCCTCGGAGGTCGTGCTCCGCGGGGAGGTCAACTTCCCCGAGGTGCCGCAGTTCACGGTGCTCGACCGCGCACAGATCGTGGCCGTCCAGCTCGGCGTCGGCGTCGATCTGTACGGTCTGGTCGACGGGCTGAAGCTCGGCGTGGGCGTATCGGCGCTCGCCGACCTCGTGGGCGACCTCTTCATCCGGCTGAACGAGGAGAACGAGTTCAGCTCGCAGGTGGAGACGCAGCTCGTGACGAGCTTCGCGCCCGTCGTGGGCGCGCGCTACGAACGCGGCGACTTCGCCGTCGGCGCCGTCTGGCGCGGCGAGCTCACGTCCTACATGACCCTCGACATCGTCACGGCGGACCTGCCGGTGGACATCCCGCCGCTCATGCTGGGCGGCCTCGTCCACTACGACCCGCACACCTTCGTGCTCGAGGGGAGCTGGCGGCCGAGCGACGGGTGGCTCTTGGTGGCGCACGGGACCCTCCGGCTCTGGAACGAGTTCCCGGGTGGGCAGCAGCGGACGACCATGAGCTCCACGCTCGCGCCCGCGCCCGACTTCTCGACGGTCGTTTCGCCGCGCGTGGCCGTCGAGCGCACGGTCCACGACGGTCCGCTCCGGATCCAGATGCGCGGCGGCTACGCGTTCGAGCCCACCCCCGCGCCGCCCGCGCGCATGGCGCCCCAGCGCGAGCCGACCGGCGCCGCGGGCGCGGAGGTGCCGTTCCGCATCCTCGACAACGACCGGCACGTCCTGACCGCCGGCCTCGGGCTCGCCTACCGGGTCGACGATGACGTCCGGGTCACGTTCGACCTCTACGGCCAGGCCCACTGGCTCGCGCCGCGCGAGCACACCATCCCGTCGAGCAGCGCACGCACCGACCGGATGGACACGTCCGGCTTCATCCTGGCCGGCGGCTGGGTCGCGGGGGTGGAGCTGTGAGGGCGCTGGTCGTTCTCGTGTGCGGGTGCGCGGTACTCGCTCCCGTGCGGGTCGCCGCGCAGGCGATGGAGACCTTCGGGATGGGCTCGCGCGCGACCGCGATGGGCGGCGCCGTGACCGCCGACGTGCGCGACTTCAGCGCCAACTTCTACAACCCGGCCGGCCTCGTGCGGAGCGACGAGCTCCGGATCGCCATCGGCTACATGGGCACGGCCGCCGACATGTACGTGAACGACGTGGACAGCTCGATCGACAGCGTTCACGGGATCGTGGCGGGCTTCGTCGTGCCGGGCGCGTTCGGTGACGTCGAATTCGCCTTCGGTCTCGGCGTGCACCTCAACGACGAGCGCGTGTCACGCTCGCGCACGCTGCCGCGCACGCAGCCTCGCTGGGAATTCTACGACAACCGCCCCCACCGGACGTTCCTCGCGGCGCACCTCGCGCTGCGCCCGCTCGACTGGCTGCTCGTCGGCGGCGGCATCGCCTTCCAGAGCATCTCCTCCACGACGCTCGAGCTGCGCGGATCGCTCGACTTCGCGAACCCTGCGGGCCGCTCGCGGCTCGAGCACGATCTCGTGGGCAACCTGGAGACCCTGCGCTACCCGCAGGCGGGCGTGCAGATCGTCCCGAACGACCGGGTGTCCTTCGGCCTCGTCTACCGGGGCGAGTACCGCCTGTCGAACGACCTCGGCGCCGAAGGCCTGGCGGACGTGACCGGGCTCGGGCCGGACGTCGTACCACCGGACGTCTACGTCCTGATCCACACGGTGTCCGTGAACTCGTTCTCTCCGCAGCAGCTCTCGTTCGGGGCGAGCGTCACCCCGTTCGACCGGCTGACCCTGAACGCCGAGGTGACCTGGGTGGACTGGTCGGACTACGAGACCTCCATCGGCGCCTCGGACGTGATCCTCACGGTGGACATCCCGCCGGAGCTGTCGGACCTGATCAGCGTCCCGGACTCCATCAACAGCACGAGGCCGATCCAGGCGAAGTTCCGAGACCGCTGGGTCCCTCGGATCGGCGCGGAGTTGGCGCTGGTCGACACGCCGGCGTTCGAGCTCGACGCGCGCGCGGGCTACCTCTTCGAGAGCACACCCGCCCCGGCGCAGACGGGCCGGTACAATCTCATCGACACCGACCGGCACGTGCTGTCGCTCGGCGCAGGCGTGATCCTGCGTGACCTCGAGCCCACCGTCGACGGTTTCCTGACGCTCGACGCGCACTTCCAGTGGTCGATCCTCCCGGAGCGGGTCATGTCGAAGGACTCGCTCGTGGACACCTACGGGGACTACCGCGCGCACGGGCAGATCTTCGCCGCCGGTCTGACGGCGGAGGTGGGCTTCGAATGACCCGTCGCGTTCCGAGCTGGACGCTGGCCGCGGTCGTCCTGGCCTCCTGCGGCACCTTCGGGACCGAGGAGCTCGAGGACATCGACCAGCCCCACAACGGCGTCGGCCCCTTCCGTCCGGCAGGCCGCGAGGAGACCGGCGTCTCGGGCTCTCCGCCGGGCAGGGCGCTGTCGGTCCGCCAAGCCGTGGCGACGCCGATGGTGAGCGAGGGCCACCTGTTCTACGTCGCCGCCAACCCGCTGGCCGACGTCGTCCCGCCCGAGGAGCCCACCGACGGCATCGACTGGAGCCTCTTCGAGCCGCGCCGCATCTTCCGGAGCGAGCCCGGCGAGCGGCTGGGCTTCAGCTTCGGCGAGCCGGTCCTCGAGGCGGAGGAGAGCTGGGAAGGCGACGGCGTCCTCGATCCGTGGGTCGTCCCGCTGCCCGACGGCCGGAGCCGGCTCTACTACGCCGCCGACGGCGGCATCGGCGTCGCCGAGGCGCCGTCGGTGTCGGGCGCCTTCACGCGGATCGGCGACGGGCCGATCCTGTCGGCGGAGGGCTCCGAGGTGCTGCGCCGCCCGAGCGTGATCGAGCGCGAGGGCGCGTGGCTCATGTACTTCGACACCGGCGCGGGCATCGCGCTCGCCGAGTCCGCCGACGGGGTCTCCTTCACGCGGATGCCCGGCGTGCTTCCGCTGGGGCGGGGGCAGCTGCGCGACGTGCCCGACGAGGTCCGGGTGGGCGGCCCGGCCGCGGTCGTGGCGGAGACGCCCAGCGGCCGGCGCATCGTCCGGCTCTACCTCGAGTCGCACCGGGAGGACGGCACCTCGGCCATCTCGCTCGCTGCCAGCCTGGACGGGCGCACCTTCGAGCGCCTCGAGCGGCCGGTCGTCGAGGCGGACGACGCCGCCGAGCCCGGGCCGGTGATCGTCGACCGCCGAGTGAGCCTGCTCTACCACACCGTGCCTCGCGTGCAGTCCGACCTCGAGATGCGCGCCCTCGTGGTCGGCATCGCGCCACGCACGTTCCAGTTCGTGTTCGAAGAGTGAGAGCCGTCAGTCGCACACGGTCACGGTGAGCTCCGGCGTCCTGCCCCCGCTCTCGCGGCTCGAGGCGACGAACACGGTGCCGTCGACCGGCCATACGGCGACCGCGAGGGTGATCTCTGCCGTCGCGGTCGAGACGAACGGGCGGTGCAGATCCGGATCGAGGGCGATCTCGACGCCGCTCTCGCCGATCCCCACGGTGATCGAGCCGCTGACCGCGCCGACGTCGGTGCCCGGCGCGCTCGCACCGTCCATCTCCCACTCCTGTCCGCCGCGCGACTGGGCCGTCCGGCGGCACCAGTCGGCGCCCTCGTAGTCGTCGAAGGGGGCGGGGCCCTCGTCCCAGTCGACGCGCAGGGGGTGCGCCTCGAGGGCGCCCGCGGTGGCAGGGCAGTCGCCGCTGCCGCAGCCCGCCTGGCGCCCGAGACGTAGGTCCAGCTCGACCACGTGCCCGCCGTCCCAGGCCTCGAGGACGTCGGCGTTCAGCACGAACCGAAGGAGCGCCCTGCCGAGCCCCACGTTCATGAAGGGCTCCTTGCCGTGGTAATTGGCGCCGTTGCAGTCGCTCGGGTTGTCGATGATGGCCGTGTCCGCCACTGGCGTGAACGACACGGGGCGTCGCATGCACGGGGGGCCCGCGTCCAGAAGGCCGGCGTCGGTGTGGCTCGCGTCGTCCGAGCCCGCGTCCGGGACGTCGTGGTCACCGCCGTCGTAGCCCGCGTCCTCCTCCGGCCGGTCGGGCGCTCGGAAGCACGTACCCGAGACGCACCGCTGGTCGGGCGGGCAGTCGCCGTCCACGTCGCACCGGAACCAGCCGGAGCGCGGCGTGGGCTGGCAGCCCGACGCCGCGGCCGTGACGACCAAGAAGAGCACGCCCGCCGCCCTCACAGCGCCCCTCCGACCGCGATCCCGTCCGGCCGCAGGATCACGCGCAGCTCGGCTCGGTCCTCCGAGCTCCCGGACGAGAGCAGGACGACGCTCAGCCCGACGGCGGCAGCCGCGACGCCGACCCCGAGCAGGACGGCTCCGACCGTGGAGAAGGTGCCGGAGCGCTCGTAGGCATCCGATACGTCTCGCCAGCGGCTCCCGGACGGCGCGTCGTCCACCTCCGAGGCATCGCCCGAGGCGACGGCGAGCAGGGCCGTCCCTCCGATCGCCGCGGCGACACCGGCACCGGCGACGACCCACCCGGCGGTCGCCGCCGACCCGCCGTCCTCTTCGGAGGGGCTCGGCTCCTCCGGCGCCACGACCTCGTCCCGCTCGTCGCTCTCACGGATGCGTTGCTCGAGGTGCGACAGGCGGCGCTCGAGCGTGCTTCGCTCGGGCGAGTCCGGGGCCGCGTCGATGTACGCGCGCAGCCTCTCGGCGGCGAGGGGCAGCTCGCCGGCCCGTTCGTACGCCACGTAGAGGTTGTACAGGAGGTCCGGCTGTCGGCTGAGCGCCCAGGCACGCTCGAAGCGCCCGGCCGCCCCCTCCCAGTCCCCGTCGTCGAACAGGACGCGCCCGGCCTCGAACTGCCGCTGCGCCTCGCGGAGATCCTCGTCGGACTGTGCCGCCGCGGGCGCTGCCACGGCCAACAGGACCAAGCATGCAGACAACCAGCGCATCGGGCGCATGATACCACCGGCCGACGCCCGATCGGCGGCGATGCCGGCAGCCTCGGTCACGGCACGCCGACGGTCACCAGGCCGCGAGCTCCATGACCTCCTCGGGCGTCTCCTCCTCGAGGTAGCCCGACTTGCGGAGGTTCATCGCGTTGGCGAGCGTCGTCGCCAGGTAGAGCTCGCGTTCGTCGTCGGAGCGGATCTCGACGAGACGCTCCCGCACTCCGTGCCGGTCGAGCAGGATGTTCAGCGCGCGCACGAGCCCGCGCACACAGACGCTCAGGCCGTCGATCTCCCGGAGATCGATCTCGCCCGTGTCCATGTCCTCCTCGTACTCGTCGACCACCGCTGCGAAGTGCTCGCCCGATCGGAGGACCAGCGGGTCCGTGATCGCGTCGCCGATCCGCTCGAGCCGCACCTCGGGCAGCTCCGGCGCGAGATCGGCCAGACGCTCGACGAGCACCTTGGCCGTGGCGGCCTGGTCCTCCTCGCGGTGCATGAAGAACCGGTCGTTCATCCGCCGGCCGCGGGCCACCACCGGGTTGCCCCGAGCGTGGTAGTAGTACAGCTCGAGCAGGTCGACGCGCCGCTGGACACCCTGGACGTCCCCCAGCTTCTCGGTGACGTACGACAGCTCGTCGGCGTGGAGATCCTCCATCAACCCGGCCGCGCACAGCTCGTTGACGAAGAGGAGGTCTTCGGCCCGCGGGCGGATGCCGCGGCGGACCCCGCTCGCGTGGCTCGGAAAGGCTTCGGCGCCCTCGACGGCGGCCACGAGAGGCGGCTCGGATGCAGGCTGCGGGGGCTGTTGCGGGACGTCCGACACGTTAACCCTTCGCGCGCGCGACGGCGCGGTCGTAGATGGCGGGCGGGAGCATGCTCGCGGACCGGATGACGGTGACGAGCTGCCACGGGAATGCGACGACCGGCTCACGCCTGCGGATCCCCCGCCAGACGATGTCCGCCGCGTCGCAGGCGTCCAGCATCCACGGCATCGGGTGCTTGTTCTTCGCGGTCATGGGGGTGCGCACGAACCCCGGACGCACGTCGGTGACCGCCACGCCCGCGCCGCGCAGGTCGACGCGCAGCCCCTCGAGGAACGTGCTGAGGAACGCTTTGGACGCGCTGTAGACCGCGTTGTGAGGCAAGCCCCGGTACTGCGCGAGGCTGCTGATGCCCACGACGTGTCCCCTCTTGCGCTCGGCCATCCGGTCGAGGACGGCGACCAAGGTCGCCACGGCGCCGTCGACGTTGACCCGGATGGTGGGCTCGCAGTCCTCCCACGAGAGCTTGCCCGCCCACCGCTCCCGCCCGATCCCTGCGTTGGCGACGACGAGGTCGAGGCCCCCCATCTCGTCGTCCGCCCGGCGCACGGTGCGGTGGACGTCCTCGACGTCCGTGACGTCCACGGGGTAGACACGCGCCTGCCCGCCGGCGCCGCGGATGTCCTTGGCGAGGGCCTCGAGCGCCTCCGCCCTGCGCGCCGCGAGCGCCACCTCGACACCGTCGGCCGCGAGCCTTCGGGCGAGGGCTTCTCCGATGCCGCTCGATGCGCCCGTGATGAGGGCCGTCCGGTGGGTCGTCATGGGACGCACAGCTTGGATCGAGATCGCCCGTGGTCTCAAGGCGGAAGTGGGCCTCCTCACTCCATCGGGGCGGCCGAGACCGCAAAGATCTCGCCGTGGCTCGCGATCGCCCGGAGGGTCTCGGGGCTCGGCTCGCCGACCACCTCGATCCGCGCGCAGGCCGCCTCGGCGCCGGAGAACACGATGTTCCGCATCTCCTGGACGTTGTGGCCGGCCTCGCGGAGGACGTCGAGCACGCCCGCGAGGACGCCGACGCGGTCGGCGTGACGCACCACCAACCGGTGAGTGGCGGGGCTCTGCTGCGCCAGGTTCACGCAGTTCGGAATGCGGCGGCCGGCTCGATAGGCGGAGATGATGCGCACGACCTCGCGCCCGACCGCCTCCTCGGCCTCGTGGGTGCTCGCGCCGATGTGGTGCGTGCCGTAGACGTTGGGATGGTCGACGAGCGGGTGCTCGAACGGACCCTCCGCGCCGGCCGGCTCGCCCTCGAACACGTCGAGCCCCACGCGGATGTCGCGGTCCTCGATCGCGCGCATCAGCGCTTCGCCGTCCACGACCTCGCCCCTCGACGTGTTCACGAAGTAGGCGCCGGGCCGCATCGCCTCGAAGACGCTCGCCGCGATGCGGTGCCGCGTCTCCGGAGCGAGCGCGAGGTGGACCGTGACCGCGTCGGCGTTGCGCACGGCCTCCTCGGGCGTCTCGGCATGCTCGACCCCGAGCTCCTCGGCCTCCTGTTCGTCGAGGCTGCGCGACCACGCCACGACGCGCATCCCGAAGGCCTGGGCGCGCCGGATCACCTCGCGTCCGATGGTGCCACAGCCGAGCACGGCGAGCCGTCGGCCGTTGAGCCCGGGCGCGCCGCCGAAGCCCTTCTTGTTCCACCGGTGCGCGCGAAGCGATGCGACGTTGTCCGCGATGCGGCGGTCGAGGTTCAACAGGTGCCCGAGCGTGAGCTCGGCGACCGCCGCCGCGTTCTTGCCGGGGCAGTTGGCGACGTACACGCCTCGCGCCGAGGCTGCCGGGAGATCGATCGTGTTGACGCCCGCTCCGGCACGGATGACCAGCGACAGGCCCTCGGCGGCGGCGATGTCCTGCGCCGTGACCTTGGTGCTGCGCACGACGAGCACCTCCGGGTCGACCTCGGCGAGCTTCGCGGTGAGCTCGGCGCCCTTCAGCGTGGGCTCCTGCTGCACCCGGGCCCCGAGATCGGCGAGGCGGCCGGCCACGAACGGCGCGAGCTTGTCGGCGATGAGTATCCGCATGGTCAGTCCTCCCTGCAAAGAACGAAGTAGTTCGGCATCTCCTTGCCGTCTCTGGTCGCGCGCCCGATCGAAACGTGCTCCGACACGCCACGCATCACGTCCTGCGTGCGGTAGTAGACGACGCGGGAGAGGCGGGCGGAGTTCGGGAGGATCTCGGGCCAGCCGTCGGGCTTGCGCGGCGGCGTCCGCAGGTAGTCGATGAGCACCTCGCCTTCCTTCGCGTAGGGGTAGGCGACGAAGTAGCCGGGACCGACGGTCGTCTGGAGCAGGCCCGAGGTGCGGTTGTAGCCCCAGACCACCTCGCCGGCTGCGCGCGGGTCGTCCGGCCGCGTGAACACCTTGGCGAACCGGGTGAACACGGGGAGGCTGTTGCGCCCGTGGTGCACGACCTCGCGCATCGGCGCGTGTCCCTCGGGCACGAAGTGGTCGAGCGCGAGCGGGCGGAAGCCGTCCGCCGCGGCGAACAGGCGCGCCTGCTCGCGCTTGCCGAGGGAGGTCACTTCGGCGACGCGTGCGCCGTGGTCGAGGGCGTCGAGGTGCGCCGCGACCCGTGCGAGGTCGATCGTCGGCGCGGTGAGGAGCGCGGTCAGGCGCGACATGCGAGGACTTGTTAGTGCTTGCTCAGCGCGCGATCAAGCTGCGCAGCAGCGGCGCGAGCCGGAGCGCGCTCGCCTCGGGGCAGGTCCCCTCGTCGGCGGCGACCGTCACCAGGATCCGCCCCACCGAGAGGCCGAACCGCTCCGGGCCGCCCGTGAGGACGCGCACGCCGTCGTGGGCTCGCACCTGCGCGTCCTCGGCGCCGTCGAGCAAGGCTCGGTCGACGTCGTCGTCCGAGAGCTCCTCCCTCCGCCGCTCGGCCGTGATCCGGAGGGCCCCGGAAGGGCTCCGGAACCGGTACGAGCAGCGCTCGTCGCCCGGCTCGCCCGCCACCGGCTCCACAGGCTGGATCGCCGTCCCGCACGCCGCCTGGACGTCGCTCGGCAGCAGGATGAACGAGTCGCAGCCGAAGGAGACCTGCGAGGGCATCGACGGCGCGCCCGCCACGCGCCACCCCACGACGCGCTCGGTGCGGCGCGCGGGCAGGATGCTGCTCGACGGCGGGGGATCGAAGGTCCCGACCTCCCGGACCCGTCCGACCCCCGGGCAGTAGAGCTCGTCGGTGGTGTGTGTCGTGTCGACGGGGAACGGATCGCCTTCCGGGTACCGGCAGACCCGCCGGATCTCGGCGCAGCCCTCGAGCGTCGCGCCCGCGACCCGCTCGGCGACCCCCGCGGTGCGCACGGTGGCGTGGCACGGCACCTCGACCGCGCCGTCCCGCAAGGAATACCGCCACTCCGCTCCCGGACGGACGGGCGCCTCGAGCAGCGGCACCAGCGCTTCGCCCGCGGGATCGACGAGCGTGACGCCGTCGGGGGTCACGCGGTAACGCTCGGCGAGCGCGTGTCCGGTCCCGTGCACCACCGCGGCGCCCGAGGGCTCGACCCCCGTGACGCCCGAGTTGTGCGCGGTGCCCCGCTCGCCCGCCTCGGACCGCCAGCGGTCGCCGGGGCTCGCCGGGAACAACGAGCGGACGTCGACGACCTCGCCGCCCCGAGGCTCGCGCTCCGGCCGGAGCACGGCCGTCGGCCCGTCGTCGTCGCCGCAGCCGGTGGCACAGGCCAACGCCGCCAGCATGGCGATGCCCGCACGCCTCATCGCGGGCCGTGGGGCAGTCCTTGGGCGCCGTTGTGGATCCAGGTCACGAGCACCTCGGCCGCGGCCAGCGTGGCCTGGCGCTCGAACTTCTGCCAGTCGTCCTTCGCGCCGGTCCCGATCACGTGCGTCGTCGAGAGGAGCGCGGCGAAGGGTATCTCCGCGAGGTGGCAGGCGTGCGCGACCGCGAAGGCTTCCAGGTTCTCGGCGTGGCAGCCGGTCAGGCGCGGGATGTCGGCCGCCACGCCGTCGTCGGTCGTCACCGAGAGCGTGCAGGCGACGGGCGCCCGGAAGACGCGGCTGCCGGCCGCCGCGAGGCCTGCCGACAGCATGGCGTGGGTCTCCCGCTCTCCCTGCAGCGGCTCCGGAAACCGGGCCCGGCCCGCGAGCACCCCGTGGTCGACCAGCACCAGCTTGCTCGCCACGATCGCGTCGTAGGGCTGGTAGTCGGGCAGGCCGGGGTAGACCCCGCAGGTCCCGAGGTGGACGACCGCGCGGGGCCGGAGCTGGAAGACCCGCTTGCCGGCCGAGGCGCCCGCCACGCCCATGCCCACGCCCACGGTCTTGCCCGTCAGGTGCAGCCCGCCGAGGTCGCCGTCGAGCCGGTCCCCGATGTGGTTCCGCAGCCCGCGCAGGTCCGGCGGGTGGGCCGCCGTCACCAGCACGTCGACCCGCTTCGAGGGGACGATCGACTCCCTCGGCTCCATCGGCCGACGATACCACGGCGCCTCGCGGGTGCGTCCCCTCACACCGACCGGGTTGGACGGCAGCGCGCCGCCCGGGTACCCTCATCGAGGGTTGGGACGGGACGGCCGGCTGCCGAGGAGTTCCGTAATGCGTGGAGTCCGTCTTCTGGTCTGGGTGGTGGCGTCCTCAGCGTTCGTCGCCGGTCCCGCCTGCGCGCCGGACTCCGGCACCGTCGGTGGCGGTGGTGGTGGCGGCGGCGGAGGAGGCGGCGGCGGCGGCTCGGACGCCGGCGGCTCGGACGCCGGCGGCGGAGGCGGCGGTGGCGGCTCGGACGCCGGCGGCGGAGGCGGAGGCGGCGGCACCGACGCCGGGCTCGAGGAGTGCGCCTCGGTCGTGAGCGAGGCGACCGAGACCTTCGCGCCCGTCGACATCATCTGGGTGGTCGACAGCTCGGGGAGCATGAGCGAGGAGGCCGGCCTCGTTCAGAGCAACATCAACAACTTCGCCGCGAGCATCTCCGCGTCCGGTGTGGACTACCACGTCGTGATGATCACCGACCCGAGCTACGTGACGGTGCCGCCGCCGCTCGGCACCGACACCGAGCGCTACCTCTTCGTCAACCAGCCCATCGGCTCGCACGCCGCCTTCGAGCAGCTCCTCGCCCGCTTCGACGACTACTCGGCGTTCCTTCGCACCGGTGCGGCCACGCACATCGTCGTCGTGACGGACGACGAGAGCGACATGGGGGAGACGGACTTCAAGACGCAGATGGAGACGCGGCTGGGGCGACCGTTCCGCTTCCACGCCGTCGCGTCCGAGGACACGTCGCACTGCCTGCCCCCGTTCGGATTCCCGTGCGTTGCGGGCTGCGAGGGACCGCACGGAGACGCCGCCGACATCGGAGCGCGCTACTACCGCCTCGCCAGCCTGACCGGCGGCACCACCTTCTCCATCTGCGCCTCCGACTGGTCGGCGCTCTTCACCACGTTGCGTGAGTCGGTCCTCGTCTCGGCCATGCTCCCCTGCTACTACGAGCTGCCCGAGCCGCCGGAGGGCGAGACCTTCAGCGCCGACCGCGTCAACGTCGCCTACACGGACGCGAGCGGCGCCGAGAGCACCCTGCCCCGCGCCATCGACGCGAGCCGCTGCACGGACGGGACGGGCACCCCCGTCCGGGCCTGGTACTACGACAACAACGACTCCCCCACCCAGATCATCCTGTGCCCCGCCGCCTGCGACCTCGTCGAAGCCGGCGGCGAGGGCGCCCGCGTCGACATCGCCCTCGGCTGCGAGACCGAGATGATCCTGATCTGAGACTGGCCGCAGCCAAACGCGCGCGTCGTGGTCCGAGGCCTGTCCTTTCGGGCACGGGGTTCCCACCCTGCCGGCCACCCCCGGCCAGCTCTGATAGGCTCCCGGGCGTCGTGGGCGGAACCAAGCTCGATCGCCGCCGGATCGTCTATCGGTGGGACCTCGACAAGACCTACCTGCGCACCGAGTTCGACACGGTGCGCGATCTGCTCCGAACCGCGTTCGAGTCGCCGGCGAGCAAGGAGACGGTGCCCGGCGCGGCGGCGCTGCTCCGAGAGCTGCGCAGGACCGAGCCCGCGGGGATCTTCATCCTGTCGGGCAGCCCGGAGCAGATGCGCCGCGTCCTCGAGGCGAAGCTGCGGCTCGACGGCGTGCGATGGGATGCGTTCACGCTCAAACCGAGCTTGGCTCACCTCCTGCGAGGGCGCTTCCGGTTCCTGCGCGACCAGGTGAGCTACAAGCTCGGGGCGCTGCTCACGTCGCGCGCCGCGATGGACTCGCAGACCGACGAGATCCTCTTCGGCGACGACGCCGAGGCGGACGCGTTCGTGTACTCGCTCTACGCCGACATCTGCGCGGCGCGCGTCGGCAGCGACACCCTCGTCGCGGTCCTCGAGCGGGCGCGGGTCTACCCGGACGAGATCCCCCGCATGGTGCGGCTCGCCCAGCGCGTGCCGCAGCACGACGCGACCCGCCGGATCTTCATCCACCTCGACCGCGTCTCTCCCGTGTCCGTGTTCGCGGAGTACGGCAGTCGGGTCTGTCCCTTCTACAACTACTTCCAGCCGGCCCTCGTGCTGGTCGAGGACGGAGTGCTCCCCGCCGACTCGGCGCTGCGCGTGGGTGCCGAGATCGTCATCCAGCACGCCTTCGCGCCCGACGCGCTGACCGCGAGCTTCATGGACCTCGTGCGGCGCGGGCACATCGGGCGCGGGGCGGCCGAGGCGGTCGTCGGGACGCTGAAGACGGCGCCGGTGGGGAGCTTCGCCACGGCCGAGCCGGTGCTCCGGGCGTTCGCCGAGGACGTCGAGCTACGACTTCCCGATCTCGGAGCGCCCACCGGCCGCGAGCAGCCCGTCATCGACTACGTCGGCCTGTTCTCGCGTGACAAGGCGCGGGCGAGAGCGGCACGACGACGCGCGCGTTCGCGCCGCGGTTGACGATCCGGAATCCGGGACGAGTGTTGATCCTCGACGCTCCCCGAGGGCCGCGCTACCCTGTTCCGCGGGTCCCCTAACCCGGCGACAACCGTGCAGAAGTTCCGCTTCGAAGTCTTCGCCCTGTCCATCGCCGTCCTCATGGTCGGCTGCGGCGCCAAGACGGGGCTCGACGTGCCGGACGCGCAGGTCGACGCCAACGACGAGACCGACGCGGGGATCCCGTGCGTCGAGCTGCTGCCCGACGGCGGCCCCATCGAGCTCCCGCTCGAGACCGAAGCTCGGCTCGGACGCGCCGACGTCGTGTTCGCCATCGACGTCACGGCTTCGATGCAGGACGAGATCGACCAGATCCGCGACAAGCTGCGCGATCGGCTCGCGCCGGCCATCGAGAACGAGATCCCGGACGCCCAGTTCGCGGTCGCCACGTTCGCCGACTTCCCCGTGATGCCCTACGGCGATCCGGAGGACCGGCCCTTCACGCTCATGCTGCCCATGAGCGAGGACCTGTCGCGCGTCCAGGCGGCCGTCAACGGCATCGAGCTCGGCAACGGCCGGGACGAGCCGGAGAGCCAGGTGGAGGCGCTCTACCAGATCGCCTCGGGCGAAGGGCTGCCCCCCTGGGTGCCGAGCTCGTTCGGCTGCCCCACGGGCGGTCGTGGCTACCCGTGCTTCCGCGACGACGCCCTGCCCATCGTCCTCTTGTTCACCGACGCGCCGTTCCACAACGGCCCGCCCGACGACTCCGGGACCCTCCGCAGCGCGTACTCGGGGATTTCTCCGCCCCCGCACACCTACCCACAGGCGGTGGCGGCGCTGACCTCGCTCGGCATCCGCGTCATCGGCTTCGACTCGGGTGACGGGGGGGCAGGGCGCGATCTCAGGGCCGTGGCCACCGCGACGGGCACGTTGGACGACGACGGCCGCCCGCTCGTGTTCGACATCGGACGGCGCGGCGAGCGGCTCGGGACGGGCGTCGTGGACGCCGTGAAGACCTTCGCCGACACGGTGGTCTTCGACATCGACGCGATCGTGCAGGATCCGGTCCCGGGCGACGGTGTGGACGTGACCGGCTTCATCGAGGCGATCACGCCGATCCGCGCGATCCCGATGGAGGGGGTCGAGAGCATCGACGAGGAGGCGGGCGTCTTCCGTGGCGTGCAGGCGGGCACCACCGTCGTCTTCCAGCTCCGCATCCGCAACGACGCGGTCGTCCCCGGCCCGCGGGCGCAGCGTTTCCTGGTCGAGATCATCTTCCGCGGCGACGGACGGACCCGGCTCGGCCGGCGCGTCTTGGAGATCGTGATCCCGGGCGCGGACGGGGAGGGATGCGAGGGGTCTACCTCGGGGCTCTGAGCGTCGCGCTCCTCGCCGGCTGCGGCGCCAAGACGGGCCTCAGCGAGCCCGACGCCGCGCTCGACGCGTTCGTTCCCGACGCCGGCGCCCCGGGGACGTGCATCGAGGTGCCTCCGGACGCCGGCGTGGTCCGCGCCGACATCGTGGTGCCCGTGTCGCTGGCCGTGGTCGACGTGTTCTTCCTCATCGACGCGACCGCGAGCATGGTCGACGAGATCGACAACGTGCGCTCCGGGCTCCGGTCGGCCGTCGTGCCCGGAGTCCGCGCGGCCATCCCCGACGCCGCCTTCGGCGTGGCGCTGGTCGGCGAGTTCCCCGTAGAGCCCTACGGGCCGAGCCGCGTCCGTCCCTTCGACCTGCGCGCCCCCATCACCGACGACATCGTGTCGGTCGAGGGCGCGCTCGGGGAGGTCCCGTCGTGGGGCAACTTCGACGACCCCGAGGCGCAGGTGGAGGGCCTCTACCAGGTCGCGACCGGCGCGGGCCTCGGCGACTTCATCTCCCCGTCGTTCGGCTGCCCGTCGGGAGGGAGCGGCGGCGGCTGCTTCCGCCGCGACTCCCTGCCGGTGATCATGCTGATCACCGACGCGCCGTTCCACAACGGGCCCGGCGGGAGCGAGCCCTACGAAGGCATCTCACCGCCGCCTCACACCTTCGACGAGGCAGTCGAGGCGCTCGGGTCCCTCGGGGTGTTCGTCGTCGGCCTCGGGGCGCGCGACCCGGGGCGGCCGTCGGCGATGGGCGACCTCCGGGCCGTCGCCCGACAAACGGGGGCCGTCGACGACGACGGCGATCCGCTCGTGTTCGACATCGGGTCGCGCGGAGACGGCGTGGACCGCGGCATCGTGCGGGCGGTCGAGCGGCTCGCCTCGGGGCTGCCCCTCGACGTGGACGCGGTCGTCGAGGACGCCCCCGGGGACGCGATCGACGCCCGGACGCTCATCAGGGAGGTCCGGCCGCTCTCGGCCGATCCGCCCTCGGGGGTCGAGCGGATCGCCGAGGACGGCTTCGTCGGGGTCATGCCCGGGACCCGGGTCACCTTCGAGATCGTGGTGGACCCGTCGGCCCTGCCTCCCAGCGATTCGACACGACGCGTTCCAGCACGCATCATGTTCCGTGCCTTCGGACGAGGCCGGATCGGCCGAGAAGATGTGATAATCGTCATCCCGGGCGACGACGGTGGAGGTTGCGAGATGGAGGGCGCATGACCCGTTGCTTTTGGCTTGGCTTCTTGGTGCTTGCTCTCGGATGTGGCTCGAAGACGGGGCTCGGTGTCCCCGAGCCGGTCCCCGAGGTCGACGCGGGCTTCGACGGCGGCTTCGACGCGGGCTTCGACGCGGGCTTCGACGCGGGCTTCGACGGGGGGCCCGAGATCGACGAGTGCGTGGAGCTGCCCTACGAGGAGCCCCCGACCGAGGTGCTCGTCAGCTTCGAGAGCCGCATCTCGGCCGCCGACGTGCTCTTCCTGGTCGACACGACCGGGAGCATGGGCGAGGAGATCAGCCAGATCTCCCGCACCGTGCGTGACGTCCTCATCCCCGCGATGCGCGAGACCATCGGCGACGTGCGGTTCAGCGTCGCATCGCTCGCCGACTTCAACGTCGGCAGCTACGGCGGCGAGCGGGACGTGCCGTTCCAGCTCGTCCAGGCCAGCACGGCCGACGAGGACGTCGTGCGCGGCGCCGTCGACCGGCTGCCGGAGTCCAACGGCGCCGACGGCCCCGAGTCCCAGACGGAGGCGCTCTACCAGGCGGCGACCGGGGAGGGCATCGGCCGCTTCGTCCCGCCCGCCCGCTGCCCCGCCGAGACGGTGGGCTATCCCTGCTTCCGCACCGAAGGCTCGCGCATCTTCCTGCTCTTCACGGACGCGCAGTTCCACAACGGACCCGGCGGCAGCGAGCCCTACTCGGGCGTCGACCCGCGGCCGCACACCTACAGCGAGGCGGTGAACGCGCTCCGCGACATCGGCGCGAAGGTCCTCGGGCTGTTCTCGGGCGGCGGCGACTACACGGCCCTGCGCGATCTCGAGGCGATCGCGCGCGACTCGGGCGCGGTCCGGCCGGGCGGCGAGCCGCTCGTGTTCGACATCGGGACCGACGGGCGGAACCTCGACGAAGGCGTGGTCGCCGCGGTCGAGTCGCTCGTCGAGGAGGTCCCGATCGACATCGACGCCTTCGTCGAGGACGTCGAGGGCGATCCCTTCGACGCGACCGACTTCGTGACGCACGTGATCCCGCTCCGGGCCAGCCCGCCGAGCGGAGCGACGATCGTCGGCGACCGCTTCATGGAGGTGACTCCGGGCACGACGGTCACCTTCGAGGTCGGCCTCCAGAACGAGATCCTGCCGCCGTCGATGGAGCCGCGCACCTATCTCATGCGCATCGTCCTGCGCGGCGACGGCGTCACGCGCCTCAAGACCACGGTGGTCCAGATCCTCATCCCCGGCGTCCGCGGCGAGGAGTGCGAGGACCTGGGGTTCTGAACGGACGACCAGCGATTCAGCCAGCCGATGGTCGCTGTCATCATGCGCGGGCGATGACGCGCGGCTCGTCGGGAGCATCGTCCGAGCGCCGGCCGCCGCCGGCTTCGACCTTCCCGCGCCCGGTCCGCCGCTTGGCGGGCCGGCGGGCCGACCTCGACCGGATCCTCGCACACCTCGACGACGAGGTGCTGTTCCTCGTCTACGGCGTCGGCGGCATCGGCAAGAGCGAGCTGGTCTATCAGCTCATGCGGGAGGTCCGCGCGCTGCCCGCGTGGCGTGAGGCGACCGCGATTCATCTGGACGTGCGGCCGGGCGCGAGCACCGGTCGGGCGCTCGCCCGGCTGCTCGCCGCGGCGGGCGCGCCGCCGGAGCCGCGCCGAGGGCAAGCCACGGAACAGGAGCACCTGACCGAGCAGCTCGCCGTGCTCGCCCGACTGCTCGACGCCCGGCCCTTCCTGTTGTTCCTCGACGACGTCCACCACCTGCCCGCCGGCCTCGTCGCCGAAGCGCTGGCGTGGCTCTCCCGGCACGTGCAGCGCAGCCGCTTGTTCGTCGCGTCGCGTCGAGTCATCCAGCTCGCACCGGATGCGCCGCCGCCGGTGGTGACGACCCTCGGGCCGCTCGATCCCGCGGCGGCCGAGCAGATGATGGAGGACCTCGCCGAGCGCATGCAGGTCCCCCGGGTCGACCCGGCTCGGCTGATGCAGGCGACCCACGGCAGCCCGTTCCACATCCGCCGGCTGCTGGCCCGCCACACTGCGGACGACGGCTCCCTCGACGACTGGCTGGGAGAGCTCTCGCCGGCGGCGCGCCGTGTGTTGCTGGTGGCCGCCGTCGCGCAGCGCCGGCCTTCGCTGCACGACCTCCGGAGCGCCCTCGGGACCGGAGAGCCGCTCGACGAGGCCGTGAGCGAGCTGTCGCAGCGCTTCCTGGTCGACATGGGACAGGGCCGGCTCTCGGTGCACGACCTCGTCCGCGAGCCGCTGATGGGGCGCGCCGGTCCGGAGGAGCTCGCGGCGGCCCACGCCGACGCTGCCGCGGCGTGCCTATCGCGGCTGCGCCGCCGTGAGGCGTCGGTCGTGGAGGTGGTGGACGCGATCAACCACCACATGGGCGCCCGACGCTGGGACGCCGCCTGGGAGCTCGTCGAGCGCTGGCAGTCCGAGCTCGGGGCCGCCGGCCTCGATCACCTTCTCCTCGAGCCGCTCGAGGAGCTGCGCCGCGCCCTGCCGTCGCGCCGCATCGCCGTCGATCTCCTGGTCGCCCGATGTCTCGTGCGCGCGTCCCTCATCGAGCGAGCCGACGGCGTTCTGGCGCGTGTCGGCGACGACCGCAGCGACGCCGAGGATGCCCGCTACCTCGCGCTCTCGGGGGAGATCGCGCAGCGACGCGGGGAGCTCGCGCGGGCCGAGGAGCTGCTCGAGCGCGCGTGGGAGCGGGCCCCCGACGAGGCGGCGCGTTTCCAGGTCCGCCTGCAGACGGCGGTCGTGGCGATGTTCGGCGGAGACGGCGAGCGCGCGCGACGGATCCTCGCCGACGCGCTCGGCGAGGTGCGGGCGCCCACCGTGCGTCAACGCGGACGCTGCGGCTGGGCGCGCGCCATGAGCTGGATCTTCGACGAGCAGCACGAGCTCGCCGCGGCCGAGGCCCGGCGAGTCCGCCTCGAGCTCGCGGGCACCGGGCTCGACGACCTGACGAACCGGCTCGCCATGCTGGAGACCCTCGCGGCGATCGAGCACGAGGACGTGGAGGTCGCCCGGTCGGCCGCGCGGGCGCTCGACGACGCCGGCCTCCGACGGCGCGTCGCTTCGCTCTACCGCGCCCTGTCGGCTTACGCCGACGGCGAGGCACGGGGCGCGAGCGCCGAGCTCCTCGATGCGCACGAGTACCTGCGCGGCCACGGCGACACCGTCAACGCCTACGTCGCAGGCTACTTCGGGAGCGCCGCGCTCGCGGAGATCGGACGGCTCGGCGACGCCCAGGCTCTCGCGGAGAGGACCGCCGACCTCGCTCGCGGGGCGGGCCTGCGCGGGCTGCTCGCGCGGTCGCTGGCGCAACGGGCCTTGCTGGCAGCCGAGGCGATGCAGAGCCCGCTCGCGCACCGCCTCGCCGACGAAGCTCTCTCGAGCGGTTGTGTCGGACCACGCTCGCGGGCGACCGCCCACTGTGCCCACGCCCGCGCCTACACCATCGAGGGCGACGTGACGATCGCACTCGAGCACGTCGCCCTCGCGCGCCAGGCGGTCACCGGGCTCGACAGGGCGCTCGCCGCCATCCGTGTCGAGCATGCGGCCGTCGATCTGGTCGCCGGCAGGTTCGACTCCGCGGTCGAGCGCGCCGAGAGCGCCGCGGAGCAGTACCGCAATCGATCACGGAGCTACGAGACGGCCCGCACGCAGCTCGTGCTCGCCGCTGCCTACATCGCGCGGGGCCGCCGCACGGACGTCCTGCTCGCCGAGCGGACGATCGGTCAGGCGCGGGAGCTCGCGGACCGCGCCGAGCTGCGGTCCGTCCAGGTCGGGTGCGCGATCCTGTCGGCGGCGCTCGAGCGTCGGGGGAGCGGGGAGGGGGCGGCGGAGGAGCTCTTGGCGGACGCGCTGTGCCGGCTCGATCCGGAGCGTGGCAGCATCTACGCGAGCACGCTCCTGGCCGCCATCGAGGGGGGCGCGGCGGCGTGGGTCGCGCCGGGTGCGGTGGCGCTGCTCGCCCACCTCGGCTTCAACGGGGCGGTGGACTGCTATCTGGTCGACCGACGCGGGCGCCGGGCGGCCACGGAACGAGACGTCGGACGAGAGCGGGCCGAGAGGGACCTGGTCGTGGACGAGGTTCACTCCGTCATCGCCGCGCGGCGTGGCGAGGTCGAGATCCGAAGCCGTCCGATGCAGTGCGCGCTCCTGTCGGCGCTGATCCAGGCGCGCGGAGAGGTGGTGTCCCCGGACGCGCTCTACAAGCGGGTCTGGGGCGTCGCGGAGTACCACCCCCTCCGGAACCGGAACGCCCTCTACGTCGCGATCAACCGGCTCCGGAAGAGCTTGAAGGCGGCCTTCCCCGATCGCGAGGTGATCGAGAGCGTGGCGGGAGGCTGGCGGCTGGCCGACGGCGTGGACGCCTGCGCGGCGATGCCCGCCCGCGACCCGTCCGGGTGACCCGACTCACGCCGCTGCCCCCGGGACAGACGATGTAAGAAGCGCGAGCGCCCGGTCGCCATACCCTGCGCGCGGAGGAGGGCGAGCGATGGCGACGATTCGGGTGTGGACATGGGTCCTGGTCGTTCTGGGCGCCGGATGCGCTCCCCCGGACCGGTCGGGCTTCGCCGGTCCCGCGGACGCGGCCGCGCGCGACGCTCGGGGCTCCGACGCTCTCGTCGTGGACGCCGGCAGCCCGGACGCCTCCCGGCCGGAGGAGGATCGGGACGGCGGGGTGCTGCCCGTGGACGGCGGCGCTTCGCGGGTCGACGCGTCGCGGCCCGATGCGGGAGCGCCCGCGCCCGAATGCGCCCACGACGCGGACTGCGGCTCGGGCCGTGGCTGCCTCGCGGGCGTCTGTCGCGACGAGTGCCTCCTCGGCGTGTGGTGCGGGAGCGCCGCCTCCGGTTCCATCTGCCGGGGCGGCCTGTGCGTCGAGTGCGAGGAGGACTCCGACTGCGCGAGCGGCCGCGCCCGTTGTGACACGTCCCGCTCGGTCTGCGTCGACCGCCCCTTCGACCCGAGCGTGGCGCGCTTCGGTATCTTCTACAGTACCTGGCACTGCATTGCCGCAAACGAACGGACCGTCCACGACATCTCGGAGGTGCTCGCGGGCCGGCAGGCCTGGGGCGGCTACGGCGTGTTCCACTACTGGGACGAGCCCGCCGCCGGCTACTACTGCCTCAGCGAAGACGACGCGCTCCTGCGACGCCACGCGGAGCTCTTGCGGGACGCGGGCATCGACTTCGTCTTCCTCGACGCCACCAACCACGCGTACGTGGATGCCCGCAGCCACGACACCCGAGGGATGATCCTCGAGCCGCTCGACCGCCTGCTCGCCGTGTGGAGCACCGTGCCCGGCGCTCCGCAGGTCGTGCCATGGGTACCGGTCGTGGAGGCCGGGGAGAACCCCGCCGTCTACACGGTGGACGCCATCCTGTCCCGGCTCGCCGCGTACCCGGGGATGCACTTCGAGTACCTCGGCAGGCCGCTCGTCCTGGTCACCGAGAACAGCCTCTATCCGGTGAACGCAGCGCGCGAAGCGGCCCTCTCCCACAGCTACACCGTGCGGCGGATGTGGGGCGTGTTCTCCGAAGACGGCCCCACCTGGAGCTTCCTCCAGCGCTGCCAGTCCTCCCCGACCGACTCCGACCCGTGCGAGCAGCGCCTGTCGGTCCGCGGCGGAGAGGTCGAGCAGATCCCCATCGCGGCGGCCTACCAGCAGAACTACATGAGCAACCCTGCCACGGCGACGCCCAAGCACCGTGGCCTCACCTTCCGCAAGCAGTTCCAGCGCGCCTTCGACTGGCCCGAGACGCCGATCATCACCATTACCGGGTGGAACGAGTGGATCGCTCAACGCCAGCGGTGCGGCGACCCGACCTGCCCGTGCTCGACCTTCCCGGACGGATGCTTCATCGATCAGTGGGACGTCGAGTACAGCCGCGACATCGAGCCGGCCGACAACGAGATGGGCGACTACTACTACCGCCTCATGGCTGCCTGCATCGCCCTGTTCCGATCCGGCGCCCGGTGCGACGCCGCCCACACCGAGAACCTCTGCTGCCGCCCCTACGAATGACCGAGCATCAGCGAGCCTTCACCCGGCCCGCCCGCACCGTCAACGAGAGCGGGCCGCCGGCGAAGTAGACCTCGAGGGAGCGCTCGACATCCTCGAGGACGTGCGCTCCGGTGGCGTCGAGGCCCGCGATCCAGCGCCACTCGGGCAACCCGACGAACCGGAGCAGCGGATCGCCGAAGACCTCCTTGGCCGAGCGGAAGGGGAGGCGGAAGGTGTCCTCCTCGACGTCCACGTCCGAGAACCCGGCGGCGCGCACCTGGTTCGCGAACGCCTGCGCAGTCGCCTGCCGCGCCGCGACGGCGTCGGCCCGCTGCCGGACTGCGGGGAGGTCTTCGCGCAGCGCCACCTCCCGGAACATGTCGAGCACCTCCTCGAAGGTCCCCGCGAGGGCTCGGGTCAAGAGCACGGTGCCGCGCGGCACGAGGACGCGGCGCATCTCCGACAGGGCGTCGCCGGGTCGCTCGAGGTGGCCGAGCACGAGGTTGCCGACGACCATGTCGAACACCTGGTCCCCGAACTCGAGGTCTTCGGCGTCGCCGACCTTGAAGAACAGCCGCTTGCCCGCGAGGTCGAGGGCCCGCCGCCGGGCCAGCTCGATCAGGGCGGGGTCGAGATCGATGGCCACCACGCGCCCGCTCTCGTCGAGCCTGCGGAGCAGCTCGAAGGACGGGTGGCCCGTACCGCAGCCCACGTCCAGGATCGTCGCACGAACGCCCTCGGGCACCTCCCGGAGGATCATCTGCGCGAAGAGCGAGCTGTACCGGGGCACGACGACGGCGTCGTAGAGCGCGGCCTCCTGCTCCGTCGTCGCAGGGACGGGGGTCGGCCGTGAGCGCCTCGCGCTCACCGGAGCGCCTCGAGCTCCTCGATGGCGGCGGCGGCGAGCTCGCCCACGGTGGCGGTCGTCTCCTCCTCGAATTCCTCGAAGGTCACCGTGCGCGTGTCGTCGACGAGCTCCTCGAGGTCGGCGATCGCTTCCGGGTCGCCGAGCTGGGCCAGAGCCTCGATGGCTGCCGCGACCACGTCGGCCTTCGGGTTGTCGAGGAAGCGGCGGATGAGCCGCAGTGCGCTCGGCTCGCCGATCTCGGCGAGCACGTACGGGAGCTCGCCCATGGCCGCCCCGCTCGCGCCGCGCTCGAGCGCGCGCTCGACGGCGCGCGCGACCTCGGCGTAGCGCTCGTAGCCCACGTCGAGCAGCGCCTCGCCTGCCGCCAGCCGCACCGAGGGCTCCTCGTCGTCCAGGATCGACACCAGCGCGTCGGCCATCGCAGGGCCGGGCACCTGCGCGCACAGGTCGGCGAGCCGCTCGAGCCGCGCGGTCGCCTCCGCGCGGTCCGAGAGCGCCTTGGCCTGTGCGACCGCCATGGCGAAGAGCTCGCTCAGCGCGGCCTCGTCGCCCTCGCCGAGCAGGCGCGCCTCGGCCTCCCGCACGGCGCGATCCGCCGCGAAGACCGCGTTCAGGTGTTCCGGCAGTGACATCCGGCGCATTGTTGCACCGACGAGGCGCGTCCGCGCAACAGGCGCTCCCCATTTTCGGGGCCCTTCCTTTCCTGGCGCCTCCGGGTAGCATCCGGGCGCCATGGGCGAGCGACACACGTTGGTTCACCGGATCGAGGACTGGGCCGAGCAGCGCCCCGAGCGGCCGGCCCTGCACGGCAAGGCGCCCGACGGGAGCTGGACCACGCTGAGCTGGGGCGACTACTGGCGGTCGGTCCGCGAGGTGGCCAAGGCCTTCGTCGCGCTCGGTCACCAGCCCGAGGAGTCGGTGGCCATCGTGGGAGCCAACCACCCGCAGTGGGTGCAGCTCCAGTTCGGGATCCAGGCCGCCGCCGGAGTGCCGGCGCCGATCTACCCGACCAACACGCCGGGCCAGGTCGCGCACATCCTGACCAACTCTCGCTCTCGCATCGTCATCGTGGACAGCGAGGCGCAGCTCGCGAAGTTCCTCGCCGTCGAGAGGGACCACGGCCTCGAGCCGTTCACCAGGATCGTCACTTTCCACGAGATCGCCTCCGCGGACCCCCGGGTGGTGAGCTTCGAGGCGCTGTGTGCCCTCGGTCGCGAGCAGCCGGACGGCGAGCTCGACCGGCGACTCGCATCGCTCACCGAAAACACGACGTGCTTGCTGATCTACACCTCCGGGACGACGGGCGTGCCGAAGGGCGTGATGCTCGATCACGCCGGGCAGATCCTCGTCGGCGAGTCGCTGGTGAAGACGGCGCCCGTGTTCCGCGAGGAGGGTCGCTACCGCGCGGTCAGCTACCTCCCGCTGTGTCACCAGGCCGAGCAGACGGTCACCAACGTCGTCAGCCTCGAGGTGGGTGGCGAGGTGTTCTTCTGTCCCGACATCGCCGAGGTGAAGGACGCGCTCGTCCACGCCCGGCCCACCATCTTCCTCGGCGTCCCCCGCGTCTGGGAGAAGTTCGAGGCGGCGCTCCGCGCGCGGCTCGCCGAGGCGACCGGTCTCAAGGCCAAGCTCGCGCGCTGGGCGCTCGAGACGGAGCTCGAGTGCTTCCGGGCCGACCTCGAGCGCGAGGCGCCGGCCATGCCGCTCCGCCGGAGGCTCGCCAGGAGCCTCGTGGTCGACAAGATCCGGACCGCCCTGGGCCTCGACCTCCTGGAGATCGCGGTCACCGGGGCCGCGCCCATCGCGGTCTCCACGCAGGAGTTCTTCGCCTCGCTGGCCGTTCCCATCCTCGAGGCCTACGGAATGACCGAGACGAGCGGCGTCGCCACGTTCACGCAGCCCGGCCGGCCCGTGTTCGGCGCAGTGGGCAAGGCCCTCGACGGCGTCGAGATCCGGATCGGCGACGACGGCGAGATCCAGCTCCGCGGCCGGAACATGACCCGCGGCTACCTTCGGATGCCGGAGGAGACCGAGGAGCTCTACACCGAGGACGGATGGCTCCGGACCGGGGACCTCGGAGCCCTCGACGAAGAGGGCAACCTGCGGATCACGGGCCGGCTCAAGGAGCTGATCATCACGGCGGGCGGCAAGAACGTCGCGCCGGTGGAGATGGAGAACCTCATCAAGGGCATCGACGGGGTGGGCCAGGCCGTGGTCGTCGGAGACCGCCAGCCATACCTCTGTGCGCTGGTCACGCTCGATCCCGAAGGGCTCCCCGCCCTGTGCGAGCGGCTCGGCATCGAGGAGCGGGGGCTCGAGGCGGTGGCGCGCGATCCCCGGATCCGGAGCTACCTCGAGGAGCGGATCGAGTCGGGCTGCAACCAGCGGGTGGCGCGCTACCAGACCATCAAGAAGTTCGAGGTCCTGCCGGCCGAGCTGACGGTGGAGGGCGACGAGCTGACCCCGACCATGAAGATCCGGAGGAAGGTCGTCGCGGAGAAGTACGCCGACGTCATCGACGGGTTCTACGCCGACGCGCGCCCCGCCGACCGACCTCTCCCGGCGGCTTCGTAGCGGGCGCGGCGGCGGAAAAGCCCTCGTGATTCCCGGAACTTCATGCTAGCGTCTGCCCGAACGTGAGCGAGGACGGGACCGACACCACCACCCAGACCGGCTTCCGAGGGACGCAGGTACGTGACGACGGTACCGGCCCGATGCTGGTGCAGCACCGTCAGCGCCTGGTGGTCGTCGCGGGTCCGGACCGCGGCCTCGAGAAGGAGATCGAGGGGACCCATCTCACGGTGGGGACGTCGTCGAAGAGCGATCTGCAGCTCAACGACCAGACCGTCAGCCGGCGGCACTGCGAGCTGTCGGTGCGCAACGACCGCTACTACGTCAAGGACCTCGACTCCACGAACGGCACGCGGGTCAACGACATCCCGGTCGTCGAGGCGGTCCTGTCGCCGGGCACACGGCTGCGTCTCGGCGACACGGAGATCCTCTTCGAGCCGAAGAAGAAGTGGGAGCGGGTCGACGACTCGCACGCGGACCATTTCGGTGAGCTGTACGGTGCGTCGAAGGCGATGCGGGCGGTCTTCGCGATGCTCGGCAAGGTGGCCGCCACCGACCTCTCGTGCATCCTGGTGGGCGAGACCGGCACGGGCAAGGAGCTCGCCGCCCGCGCCCTCCACGTGGCCAGCTCGCGTGCCAACAAGGCATTCGTCGTGGTGGACTGCGGGGCGGTGACCAAGAACCTCATCGAGTCGGAGCTGTTCGGTCACGAGAAGGGCGCCTTCACGGGCGCCGATCGGCAACGCGTCGGCGCGTTCGAGCACGCCGACGGCGGGACCATCTTCCTCGACGAGATCGGCGAGCTCCCGATCGATCTGCAGCCCAAGCTGCTCCGGGCGCTCGAGCGACGCGAGATCAAGAGGCTCGGCGCGGTCCGACACGTCGAGGTCGACGTGCGGGTGATCGCGGCGACGCACCGAGACCTGCCGGCGATGATCCGCAAGAAGGAGTTCCGCGAGGACCTCTACTACCGGCTCGCCGAGGTGGTCGTGGAGCTCCCGCCGCTCCGCGACCGGCGCGAAGACATCCCCATCATCGCCCAGCGGATCGTCAACGAGCACGCCCGGCAGGGGAGCTCGGCCCGGGCTCTGTCGCCGGACGCGCTCCGGGAGCTCGCTTCGCGCGCCTGGCCCGGAAACGTCCGCGAGCTCCGGAACGTCCTGCGCCGCGCGATCGCCATGGCCCAGGGCGACACGATCCGCGAGGACGACCTCAGGGTGCTCGGCCCCGAGCGCATCAGCAACCTGCCGCCCGCAGGTGGGGCAGGGGGGGACGGGCAGCCCCTGGCGGACGTCGGCGACGAGCTGCCGATCAAGGAGGCGCGCGAGCGCTGGGTCGCCCCCATGGAGCGAGAGTACCTGGTCCGGCTCATGCGCCGCTGCAACGGCGACCTCGACAGGGCCGCCCTGGACGCCGGCGTCCACCGGAAGTCCCTCGAGCGGCTCCTCCGGCAGCACGGCCTCAAGGCCAGCGACCTCCGCGACGACTGACCTGCGCGCGCCGTGCGGGTGCCTTATGGTTCCGGGGGAAGAGCACCGGATGGGCAGCTATACGGACGAGGAGGCCCGGGAGATCCTGCGCCGGGCGATCGAGAGCCACGAGGTCGAGCGGCAGGGGCTCACGCACGACGACCTGGTGCAGGCCGCGCGCGAGGTCGGGATCGAGGCCGACGCCGTCGACCGCGCGGCCATCGAGGTCCGCGAGCAGGCGGCGGTCGAGATGCGCCGCAAGGAGCGTCGCGTCCGGGAGCGGCACCGGCTCGCAGGCAGCGTCGTCACCTACGCCGTGGTGAACGGGTTCCTCGCGTTGCTCGACTGGATGACGGGTGGCGGCTGGTGGGTCCAGTGGCCGATGCTCATCTGGGGGTTCTTCCTCGTCATGCAGATGGTCCAGCTCGTCAGCCCGCGCGCGAGGGAGCAGCGCGACGAGCGGGCGGAACGGCGCTACCAGAGGCAGCTCGCGCGCGAGGCGCGCCGCCGAGCACGGCAGGAGGCACGGCGCCGCAGGGTCCACGCCGGGGAGGACTTCGAGCGTGCGGTCGAGCAAGGCGTCGCCGCCCTGCTCTCGGCCGCCGCGAGGCACCTCGGCGAGCTCATCCCCGGAGAACCGGAGCGGGGTGGGGACGGCGAGCTCCGCAGGTACATCGAGTCGCGGAGCGGGCGGACGCCGGGAGGAGAGGCGGCGGCCGGCGCGCCCCCCCGTGCGCGCGTGGGCGAGGAGCGGCCCGAGCCCGAGGTGGCCGAGCAGGAGGCGCGGGTCGCGCGGCGCAAGGCGCGCCCGAGCTGAGCCGTCCGCGGCGCCGGGCGGGCTGAGCCGGGCTACCAGTCCACGATCGCGCAGCCCCAGGTGAAGCCGGAGCCGAAGGCTACCATCGCCACCTTGTGCCCGCGCGCGAGGCGGCCATCCCGCTCGGCCTCCGCGAGCAGGAGTGGGATGGTCGCGGCGGTGGTGTTGCCGTACTTCTGGATGTTGTTCAGGAACTTCTCGGGTGGCGCGCCGATCTGCTCCTGGATGTACTGGTTGATGCGCAGGTTCGCCTGGTGGAAAGCGAAGAGGTCGATGTCGTCGAGGGTGAGCCCCTGCGCGCTGAAGGCCTGCATCATCGCGCCGATCATCCGCTCGACGGCGTTCTTGAAGACGAGCCGGCCTTCCATGCGCGCCCACATCATCTCGGGCTGCACCTGGCCGACGCCCTCGTCGTCATGAGGGATGAAGGGACGCTTGGTCATGTCCCACACGCGCTGGCAGAGCACCTCGGCGTGTCGGCCGTCGGCTCCGAGGTGCCACCCGCGCACGCCGCGGTCTTCTTCGGTCGCGCTCACGACCACCGCGCCCGCGCCGTCGCCGAACAGCGTGGAGACGGACCGGCCGCGCGTGCTCAGATCGAGGGCGGCCGAGTGCAGCTCCGCGCCGACGACGAGCACGTTCTTCATCGCCCCCGACTGCACCATCGACGATGCACACGCCAGACCGTAGAGGAACCCCGAGCACTGGTTGCGGACGTCGAGCGCGGGGGGGAAGTGGCCCTCGTCGCACATGCCGAGCTTCCGCTGGAGGTATACCCCCGAGCCCGGGAAGGCCGAGTCCGGCGACAGGGTGGCGAACACGATCATGTCGATGTCGCGGTTCGTGAGGCCGGCGCGCGCGATGGCGTCCCGGCTCGCCTCGACCGCGAGGTCGCTCGTCGCCACGCCTTCGTCGGCGAACCGGCGGGCCTCGATGCCGGTGCGCTGCACGATCCAGTCGTGCGAGGTGTCGATGCCGTACCGAGCCACCAGGTCGTCGTTCGTCACCACCCGGGGGGGCACGTAGCAGCCGGTTCCGGAGATGTATGCATTCACCACGGTCTTCCTCCAACCGAGGGGGCGATGGTAGCAGCGATGCGAGGCGATGTGGCCTATGGAACCGCGGTGACCCAGTCCGCCTCGAAGGAGTCGACGAGCGGGCCGACCGTGCTCGGATCGTCGGACACGATCCCTAGCTCCCGGTTCCGCTCGAGGGAGGTCCAGGAGAGGTTCTCCGACCCGACGAAGACGGCCCCGTCGCTCGCGATGAGCTTGGCGTGGTTGTCGAGCGTCCGGAGGAACCGCACCTCGACGCCCCCGTCACGGAGCACACGCGCGCTCTCGGTGTTGCTCTCGATCCAGGCCGGATCGGCCAGGATGACCCGGACCCGCACGCCGGCCGCGGCCCGGTCGAGCGTGAGCCTCCGAACCGCGTCGTCCGTGAACGAGAGCTGCTCGAAGCGCAGCTCCTCGACGGCGGACCCGACCAGCGTCTCGATGCGCTCCCGGCTGTTGTTGGGAGAGATGACGAGCCGGGTGCAGGTGAGGTCTGCGGGCGCGTCGTCGAAGTCCACCTCGAACAGCGACAGGGCGTGCGCGACGTCGCGCGGGTCGCGGAGCACGACGCCGTGGTTCCGCTCGGTCTCCATGGAGTAGCCGTTCAGGTTGGCCGACATCACCACCGCGGCGGCACCGTCCACGACGAGCAGCTTCGGGTGGTAGTGCTCGAACATCTCGGACGCTGCCCTCGCGTCCACACCGGCCGCGCGCAGACGCTCCAGCACCGCTCCGTTGTCCCCCCGCGTCCCGTCGGCGAGCACCCGCACGCGCACGCCGCGACCCTGGGCCGCCTCGAGCGCCGCGAGGATCGCCTCGTCGTCGACCAAGTACGTCGCCGCGTCCAGCGTCGAGGTCGCCCCCCCGATCCATCCCACGATCCGCTCGCGCAGCCCCTCCGGTCCGACGAAGGGCTCGGGCGCTTCGCTCCGAGGGTCGTCGGCCGAGCATTCGGTCGCGCCCGAGCCGTCGCCGGTGCCCGCGTCGAGGGACGCCGCCCCGGGGCCGGTCCCGCAGGCCGACGACAGGATCAGGAGCGCGCACCGACCGAACACCGGGCCGCACGTTGGATCGAAGGGCGTCCGCGAGCAAGACTTCGGTAGGTGGGGATGTACGACGCACGGCTGTCGGAGCTCACGCGCGCGATCCGGACGGTCGCGGTGACCGGCACCAACGGCAAGACCACCACGACGAGCATGCTCGCGGCGGTGGCTCGGGCGGCGGGTGAGCCCTGGGCGCGGGTGACCACGCTCGGCATGTGGGCCGGCGGGGAGCGGGTGGCCGAGGACGGGTCGATGGCGTCCTTCGTCCGCTGCGTCGAGCGCGCCGTCGAGTCCGGAGCCCGCACGCTCGCCCTCGAGACCACCTCCCGCAGCCTCGCGGCGGGCTTCGCGCGGCGCTGGCCCCCGGACGTGGCCGTCTTCACCAACCTGAGCCGCGACCACCTGGATCGGCACGGGACGGTCGAGGCGTACCTGGCCGCCAAGGCGCAGCTCTTCCTGGCGCTGCCCGCGGGCGGGACCGCCGTGCTCAACGCGGACGATCCCGCGAGCGCGCTCCTCGCCGAGGTCCTGCCCCGCGGGGTCGTCAGCCGTGGATGGTCCGTCGGCGAGTCTCGGCCGCAGCACGTCGCGACCCCCGTGACGCTGCGGGCGTCGGGCGTCGTCGCGTCACGGCGCGGTACCCGCGTCGAGCTCGCCGGTTCCGCGCTCGCCGAACGGCTGGGCGGCGCGCTTCACCTGCGCGTGGCCGGCAGAGTCCACGCGCACAACGCCCTCGCCGCCGCCGTGGCAGCCGATGCGCTCGGCTACGACCCGGACGCGATCCGTGCCGCGCTCGAGTCGTTCGAGGCGGTGCCCGGTCGCTTCGAGGTCGTCGCGCACGAGCCCCTCGTCGTCGTCGACTTCGCGCACACGCCCGACGCGCTCGCGCAGACGCTCCGAGCTGCCCGCGAGCTGGTCGCCCCCGACGGCGGCCGCGTGGTGTGCGTGTTCGGTTGCGGTGGCGACCGCGACCGGGGCAAGCGCCCGGAGATGGGGACGATCGCCGACGCGGAGGCGGACCTGGTCGTCTTGACCAACGACAACCCCCGGACCGAGTCCCCCGAGGCGATCGCCGACATGGTGGCCGAGGGCGCGAGGGGGCAGGCCGGGTGGACCCGGGAGCTGGACCGACGGGCCGCGATTCGGCTCGCGATTCAGGAAGCAAATCGCGTAGATGCGGTCGTGATCGCCGGCCGGGGGCACGAGGCGGTCCAGATCGTCGGCACCGAGCGGCGACCGTTTTCGGACGCCGACGTCGCCCGGCAAGCCCTTGCCGCCATCACCTGACTTGCTTGTCTTCGAGACGCGCACTAGGTTCGGGGCCTCTTCATTGAGGGAGGAGACGATGGACATTCGCAAGGACAAGTTTCTCGCTTCGTTGCTCGCGTTCGGGATGATGGGTGCGGCTGCCTGCGGAGGCGGCGCCGAGGAGGGCACCGAGGCGGAGACCGCCGACGTGACCACCGGCGACGAGACGATGGGCGAGCCGGCCGAGCCGATGGGCATGGAAGAGGAGCCGATGGAAGAGGCGCCCATGGAAGAGGGCGGCATGGAGGAGGAGGGAGACCTCGGCCCGACGCCGGAGTGATCCCTTCGCCGCGCTGACGTTCCGCGTCGGTGCGCTCGTCGCTCTCCTGGTCCAAGCCGCCGCCTCACCCGCGCACGGTCAGGACCAGGAGGGTGACGGGATCGTCCCCGTCTGGCGCAATGGCCGGATCGTCGACACCACGACGATCGCCGACGCCCGCGCCCGGGGCCTGTCGATCGTCGATCTCGGCGAGGCGTGGGTACCCTACGTCCTTTCCGGCGACGCGGGGGCGCCGCACGCGTTCGAGCCCGTGTTCCGTTCGCTCGCGCGTGGCGAGCTGCCGAACGACCAGCTCGGGTACCGGGCGCGCCTCGACCGTCACCTCGAGCTCTACGGCATCCCGCCTACGCTGAGCGTGCTCCGGGAGCGCTTCCGCGACATCGCGCTCTCGAGCTGCCGCGCGCGCATCGACCTCGACACGCTGCGCGCCTTCGACGGGACGATCCTCGACGAGAGCGACGACGCGCCGCTCGTGGCCGAGGCGGACCTCGGGCTGCCGGCCGAGGTCCAGGGGATCCTCGAGCGGCAGCAGGCCCTGTTCGAGCACCAGCTCGATCCCACGTCGCTGTCGATCCGCGACCGTCGGCTCTTGCGCCTGTGGAGCCGCGCGACCCGCTGGCGGCAGGCCCTCGCGGCCATCCGGTACCGGCTGGCGTGTGAAGGCCACCTCCGTGGCCGCATGCCCACCGGACCCGAGCTCGACCCGAGGACGCGCGCCGCGATCGCGGAGCTCGAGCGGGCCCACCGCATCTACTCGCGCGGCAACCTCTCCGGCCCGACCCTCCGGGCGCTCCAGACCGATCCCCTCGAGCTCTTGCGACAGGACGTGGTCCGGGTGCTCGTCGAGCGCGCGCAGCTCGCGGCCGGCATCGTCGAGGACGGGAGCGCGGCGACGACACCGGACGGTTCACGGCGCACGTACCTCGGCGCCCAGGGCAACGAGCTGCCCCTGCGCGACCTCGAAGCCGAGATGTGGCGGGAGATCGAGTCGAGCTTCGGGCTCGAGACCGCCGAGTCGACGCTCGAGTGGCTCTTTCGCCTGGGCGACCTCGCGCCCGACGAGCACCTGCGCGTCGCCATCCCGTCACTGCCGCTGCCCGAGTACTACGCCGACGAGATGGACCTGTTCGTCCGGATCGACCGCGGAGACGTCTGGTACGACTTCCCGTACGACGAGGACGATCGCCCGATCCCGCAGCCCATCGAGCGCCTCCCCACGCTCACGCTCTACACGCGATACCGCGGCCAGGACATCCCGCTCGTCCGGTACCCCACCACCGTCGGCGGCTGGCGCGTGCTCACCGTGGACGGCCAACAGGTGTGGTCCTACAAGGAGTCGCCGGTCGGTCCGCGCGTCTGGGCGCACGTCGTCTCGGCGCCCGTGTGGCTGCCGCCCCGTGGCGTACCGCCGTCGTCTCTCGTCACGCAGATGCGGCGGACGGAGGAGGGGGAGCTAGTCACCGAGGTCAACCGCAACCTCGTCGGTCCCGGGTACGCCTCGGCCTACGGCCTCGTCGCCGCCTACCACCGTCGGTTCGAGCGACGCCCCAGCGGGCGCATCGTCCTCGGTCCCGACGAGGGCATCCGCACGCACGGCTCGGTCGACTACACCAGCATCTGGCGCCGCGCGTCTCTCGGCTGCCACCGGCTGCACAACCACCTGGCGCTGCGGCTGTTCACGTTCGTGCTCGCCCACCGCGCACACCGGCGGCAGGGCCACCGGCCGCTCGACTATCGCATCCCCGTCGACATCGAGGGCCGCGTGGAGGAGATCCGGATCGAGCGCACCGGCTACTCGTTCGCGCTCCGGCGCCCCATCGAGGTGGACGTGCTGCCCGGCCGGATCCTGGGCCGCAGCCGACAGCCGATCCGCGACTCCATCCCCTTCGACCCCGCGCTGCGTCAGGGAGACGGCGGTGAGCGGAGCTCGTCGGGGGGCGCGTCGCGCACGCCACGCACGTTGCCGCGGAGGACCGACACCTCGAGCGGAGGATCGAGCCTGTAGCGGTACCCGCGCGACCGCACCCGGAGGACGTCACGGAAGTCCTCGTGCCGGAGGACACGCTCGTAGGCCGCCGCCTCGGCCCCGACGGCCTCGTGCCTGCGGTGCGCGAGCAGGAAGCCGCCGAGCCGCACGGCGAGGTGGTTGAAGAGCCGGTGGCAGCCGTGGCTCGTGCCGCCGAGGACGGAGGCGTGGCCGGCCGTGCCGTGCGTCCGGATCCCCTCGTCGAGGAAGCGGCCGGCCTTCACGTCGTGGTGCACCAGCATCAGGAGCCCGAACGCCGAACCCCAGCCCGGGCCGACGATCCGCGGATCGGCGACCCAGCGCCCGTCCGAGGTCCGGCGCATGAGCTCGTCGTCGGGCGTCGTGCTCGGCGGGAGCCAGGCAGGGGCAACGATCAGGTCGCGCACCGACCGCACGCCGGCCGGCGACTCCTTGTAGCGGAGCCCCACCTCGCCGTCCCCGTTCACCTCCCGCCGCCATCCACCGATGGTCGTCGGCCACCGCACGAGCGGCACCCAGCGCTCGCCGTCCCGCGCGTAGAGCACGAGGGTGGGCTGCTGCACGATCGGCTGGGCGCGCGGCCGCCCCGCGTCGTCGTACGGGAAGTCGTACCAGACGTCGCCTCGGTCGATCTGGATCCGCAGCTCGACGTGAGGGCCGTGGTAGGCCGGCGGCGACGAGAGCCGCACCGCCACGCGGAGCCGTGCCGGATCCCGGGCCGCGAGGGAGTCGCGGGCCGACTCCGGGTCCCACCAGCCGAGGGCCCGGGCGGCCTCCTCGGTCGCGCGCGCCACCCGATCGGGGCCGGCTTCGGGCAGCCCGGGGCGACCGTCGTGCACGGCCGGGGGGTCGAGGAGCCGCCCGAGCACCGGCGCAGGCCCGGAGCCCGCCGAGCCGTCCTCGAGGAGCCCGGTCGCGTCGACGACCCGCTCCCGGAGGACGCGCAAGAGGTGCTGGAAGTCGATCTCGCGGCTGTCGGTCTCGAGCGCGTCGTGGGTCGCGCGGTCGAGGCGGCCGTTGCCGAAGAGGAAGCTCCGGCGCTGGAAGGCACCGAGCGCGCGGCGCGTCTCGGCGTCGAGCCGGCCGGTGTCGTGGTCGGCGGCGAGGAGCCCGTCGCAGCGAAGGTGCGCCTGGATCGCGGCGAGGGTGAGCGGCGAGTCGTCGACGCGGTCGTGGCACCGGTGGCGCTCCTCGTCTCCGAGGCGCCCCGAGAGCACCTCGGGGGTCGGGAACACGCCGAAGACCGACAGGTCGCTTGCCTCGCCGACGGGCTCACCGGCGGCGATGGGGGCGCGCCCGCTCGCCAGCGCCACGTACTCGGGCCGGTAGGGGTCGTCGTCGGCGAAGGCGCGCGGCGCCCAGCCGGAGGACAGATCGATCACCGTGAGGCCCTCCGCCGCGGCTCGCTCCGCACACACCCCTCCGATCTCGCGTCCCCCCTCGAGCACCGGCACGGGGCTGCACACGGGCGCCGCGATGCCTCCGTCCGGAGCGGCGAGCAGCGCCACGAGCGAAACGAACGGGGCGGCTGGTCTCATGTCCTCCGATGGCCAAGCAAGCCGCGCGCCTGGGCGGATTTCACTCGCGCTTCGCGACGACCGCGCCGTGGCGTTCCGCGACCACGGTACGCGAAGGCCCGAGAACGCCGGCGGGCCGGCTGGTGCGGCGGGCCTCCTCGTCTTGCGGGAGCGAACGGTCGTCGAGCTGGGTCGACAATAGCTCCCGGTACGCTTCGCTCCCGGTCACGAGCTCGGCATGGGTGCCGCTCGCGGCCACGCAACCTCCGTCGACGAGGATCACGCGATCGGCGTCGAGGATCGTCGAGAGCCTGTGGGCCACCGTGACGAGGGTCGGAGAGCACGGCAGCGAACGGAGCCCCTGGCGGACGAACGCCTCGGTGTCGGCGTCGAGGGCGCTCGTGGCCTCGTCGAGGACGATGACCTTGGCGCCTCGGAGCACGGCCCGCGCGAGCGCCACCCGCTGCCGCTGGCCGCTCGACAGGTGGACGCCCTGGTCGCCGACCTCGGTGTCGTAGCCACCCGGGAGCCGCTCGGCGAAGGCGCTCACGCCGGCGACTCGTCCCGCGTCCTCGATCTCCCGCCGCGAGGCTCCCGGACGGGCGAAGGCGATGTTGTCGGCGATGCTCCTGGCGAAGAGGAAGGGCTCGGCGGGCACGAGCGTGATCTGCTCGCGAAGCCAGCGCGGATCGAGCGCGGACAGATCGTGCCCGTCGAGCGTGATGCGGCCCGAATCGGGGTCGTAGAACCGCACCAGGAGGCGCCCCAAGGTCGACTTGCCCGCGCCCGACGGGCCGACCACGGCGACCCGTTCGCCCGGTGCGATCTCGAGGGTCACGCCTCGGAGCGCCGGCTCATCGGGCCGGGATGGATAGCGAAAGGACACATCCTCGAACCGGATCGCGCCCCGTACCCCCTCGGGCACCAGCCCCCCCTCGAGAGACATCCGCGGCTCCCGCGCGGCGAGCGACAGGAGCCTGCTCGTCGCCCCTTGCACGTGCAGCATCGCCGCCCAGCGAAGCGCCACCAGCCTCGAGGCACGGACGCCGAGGAGCGCGTACATGACGAACCCCGCGAGCGCGCCCTGCGTCAACCCGTCACCCGCGATCAGCGCGCCGCCGATCCACACCGTCGCGACGATCGCGCCGTCGCTCGCCACGGCCGTGGCGGTCTCGAGCTGGCTCGTCGTCCGCGCGTACCGTCCCTGCGACTTCACCACCTCCGCGATCGAGCTGGCGAAGCGGCCGGCCTCGCGCGTCTCCTGATTGTGAATTCGCACCACGCGGATGCCGGCCAGCAGCTCGACCGCGGACGACGTGGCCTCCGCGTGCTTCTCGGCGACCTCCGCGGCACGGGCGCGTACCCGGCGGCCCAGCAGCCAGAGACTGCCGAGGAAGAGTGGGCACATCAGGAGAACGACCGCGAAGAGCTGGGGTGAGGTGTACAGCATCAGCGCGCCCGCCCCCATCGTCATCAGCCCGAACTGGACGAGGTCGGGGAGGATGGGCGTGAAGAGCCTCCGGAGCTCGGCGGTGTCCGAGTTGATGCGCGCGACGAGCTCACCGACACGCTCCTCGTCGAAGAAGGCGATGTCCTGGGCCACGAGCCGGCCGAACACGTCCCCCTGCACGGCCGCGGTCAGACGGTGGGCCGCGCTCTTCATGATCGTGTGACGGGCGAAGGTCGCGCCAGCCTGCACGACCAGGAGCGCGAGGAGGAGCAGGCCGAGTCGGTGCAGGGTGCCGTCGACCGCGGCGATCCCATCGTCGATGAGGACCCGGAGCGCCTGCGGGAAGAGGAGCGAGGTCCCGAGGCTGGCGAACACGCACAGGGCGCCCACCGACAAGCGCGGCCAGAGGGGCTTTACGAACGGAAGCAGCCGTGAGGCGAAATGATCGAAGTCGCGCGACGCCATCTGGCGCCGACGAAGATATCACGCGCCCCCTACCCGAAGTGGCGGTCCGGCTCCTCGAGGACCTCGGCGAGCAGGCCCGCAACCCGGTCCGCCTGCGGCGCGGCCGCGTAGCGGGCGATGCGCTCGGGGATCCGGCTCGGCAGCGTCGGATCCGGCTTCACGCGCCGGTGGCGGTACAGCCGGGCCAGAAGCCGGGCGCCCGACGCCACGTCCGCCACCTCGGTCCTCACCCCTGCCCCGGTCTCGTCGACGATGGCGTCGATCTCCGGGTTTGCGCTGAGCGCGAGGACGGGCCGGGAAGCACAGAGGTAGTCGTAGAGCTTGGCGGGGATCTGCAGGCGGTAGGCGGGGGCCGCCACCAGCGCCAGCACATCCGCCTCGTCGAGGACGCAGAGGGTGCGCCCGAGCGGAACCCGCTCGCGGACCTCGAGGTGCCCATCGATGCCCACGCGACGGGCCTTCTCGCGATCGGCCGGGCGGAGCCCACCCACGATGCGCAGCGTGGCCTGCGACGGAGTGAGGCGCTCGGCGCGCACGAACCTCCCGAACACGGCGAACAGGGCGTCGGGCTCGACGAAGCGGCGGAAGGACCCGAAGTACGCGACCGTGAAGGGACGGGCTGCGGGCTCCCGCTCGGCCGTGACGCCCGGAGGCTCGTAGAGCGCGCGGTCGAAGGCGTTCCGGATCGCGGCGAACCGCTCGCGCGGGATGCGACCCGCATAGGCCGTCACGTACGCCTCGCGCGCCCGCTCCGTGTTCAGGATCACGCGTGCCGCCTCGCCGAAGGCCATCGCCTCGAACCGGCGGATGACCGCGCGCGTCGGGGCCGGCCGGAGAGCCATCTTCGCCTCTTGGAGCGACCACGGATCGCGGAGGTCGAGCACCAGGGGTAGCCCAGTGGCTCGCCGGATCGCGAGCCCGACGGCGATGCCCGACCACGGGTCGGCGTTCACCACGACCGCTTCGAGACGCTCCTGGGCGACGAGGCGCACACCGGCGCGAGAGGCGCCGACGACGTCCCACAGGTAGCGGTCGAAGGGGGTCACGTACTGCCAGCGTGAGGAGCCGCCGGCGCGCTCGACGGCTCCTCTAGCGCGGCGAGGGCGACGCACGACGCGACCGAGGCCACTCCGGAAGCCCTGCACGACCCGGATCTCCTCCGGGACGTGCTCGGCGGCGCCGGCGTCGAGGGGCTCGCCCTCGTGTGGCACCGTCAGCACCACCGGCTCGAACCCGCGCGCGGGCAAGTGCCGAACCAGGTTCAGCGCGCGCTTCGCGCCGACCACCCCCACCGGAGGGAAGTACGGCGAGATCAACAGGAACCGGCGCATTCCACCGGGACCATCGCACCGCCCCCGCGTCCCGCGCCAGATGTTAGACTCGCCGGCTCGCGTGCATGCGCATCGTCTGCGCCAACGACCAGCCCTTCCCGCTCGCCGAGGCGGACTGCGAGCAGATCGCCGAGATGGTGTCCGCGCTCGGGGCCGAGCACGCCGACGTGGAGCTCTGGACGCTTCGCCTCGGGCGCGGCGCGCCGCCGACGGCCGACGATGTCGCCGCGTACTACGGCGTCGAGCCCAGCTTCCGCCTGGTCGCCCTTCCCGGCCCGACGCGCGCTCCGCGATGGGCGCAGAAGCTCGTACATGCACGCCGTTGCGTGGAGGCGCTCGCGGACCGAGCACCGGAGGTTCTCTGGACCCGCAACCTGGCCACGGCCGCTCTGGTTCTCGAGCGCACCCGCTGCCCGGTCCTGTTCGAGACGTACCGCCCGCTCGCCCACCAGTACCCGGCGCTGCGGCCCGTGCTCGGTCGGCTCCTCACGCACCGGCGGCTCCTCGGTGTCGTCGCGCACTCCCGGCTCGCAGGCGCCAGCTTGTGCCAGGCCGGCCTCTCGGACGACCGGCTGCTCGTCGCGCACAACGCCCGGAGCCCCGGGCGGATGGAGCCCGTCCTCTCCGTCCCCGAGGCGCGCGCGCAGGTCGGGCTGCCCCCGGACCGCCCCGTGGTGCTCTACGCGGGACACGTCAACGAGACGAAGGGGCTCGAGTCGCTGCTGGACCTCGCGCCGCTCGTGCCGGACGCGCTCTTCGTGCTGGTCGGCGTGGTCGGGCGCAATGCGGTGGTCCGGCGCGCCGAGCGCATCTCCAACGTGCGGCTGGTGACGCGACGGAGCGTGCGCGGCACCGTGCCCTACCTCTACGCGGCCGACGTGCTCGTCATCCCGCCGAGCAAGAGACCCCTCGAGCACTCGAAGAACACGGTGGTGCCCCTGAAGACGTTCGTCTACATGGCCGCGGGCCGTGCGATCCTCGGGCCCCGCACGCCGGACGTGCTCGAGGTGCTGCGCGACGACCACAACGCCGCCCTCGTCCCGCCCGACGACCCGGCGGCGGCCGCCGCGAGGCTCTCGAGGCTGCTCGCGCGGGAGGACCTGCGCCGTCGGCTCGGTGCCCAGGCCCTCGCCGATTCGGCGGGCAACACGTGGCGTGCGCGGGCACGCCGCATGCTGGCGTTCTGCGAGGCTAGACTGTCGCGAGCGCCCGATCGGCCCGTCGCCATGCCCGCACGGCGAAGACCATGACCAGGTTCAGAACGCCGACGAACACCGCCTGGGCCACCGCGAAGGCGTGTGCCGGCACGAGCAACGCGGCCAGGACCACGATGTGGATCGCGAACAGGTGCGTGCCGAGACCGAGGAACGACATCCACCGCATGGGCCCGGAGAAGGCTCGGCGGAAGGTGACCGGATCGACGCCCGCCGCGCCCTCGCCCGTGCCCCCGACGAGCTGGAACAGACCGGGATAGGCGTTGTCGTAGTAGCGGCCCATCCAGCGCTCGAAGCGGCCCGGGGGACCGCGCCGCCGGGCATCACCGGCCGCGTGTGGATCCCCAGCGACCTTCTCGACGAACGCGTTCTTGAACTGGTCGTACAGCGCGACGTGGACCATCACGCTGAGGAGGACGAGCAGGTTGGCGGGCCACACCCACCAGGCGTCCCATCCGTGCGTGATCGCGTAGCAGACGCCGAACCAGATGCTGATCCCGCCGACGTGGTCGGCGAACACGTCGAGCAACATGCCGCCCCGCGACCCTCCTCCGCGCAAACGCGCGAGCTGCCCGTCGGCACAGTCGAGCACGACGGCCGCGAAGGTCAGGAGGGCACCGACCACGAGCCAAGGGGCACCATGGACAGGTGCTTGGAGGAACGCCGCTCCGGCGGCCACTCCCAGGAGCCCGGAGACGTAGGTGATGTGGCGCGGCTCGACGAAGCCCCCGAAATGCTCGAGCGGTCGAATCAGCGCGAAGGCGACCGGCCGGTGCACCCATACGTCGACGGGCTCCTCCACCGCCAGGTCCTTCAGGGTGTCGCGGAACCTCCAGGTCCACTGCCGTCCCTGCACGGTCGGGGCTGGTTTGGAGGGCGACATGCCGCCTGTCTAGCACGCGCGGCGCGGTGGGGGCATCGGGACCGTGCGCGATTGAGAGGCGCGGCCGGGCCGTGCTAGCGTCCCACCCCCGTGAACGACCGAGACGCGGCGATCGTCGCCGCAGATGCGGAAGGCGCGCGAGGGACCCGAGCGCAGGTCGATCCGATGGAGGCGCTCGCGGGCCTTCCCGTGGTCGGGCGAGCGGTGCTCGCGCTGCAGGCCGCCGGCGTGGATCGCATCGCCGTCGTCTGCCCGGAGGAGCGCGTGGACGTGCGGGAGTGGCTCGGCGCGGATCGACGCGTCCGGTGCGAGCTGAGCTTCCATGCCACCGAGCCCGAGGCGGAAGCCGCGCTCGCCGGCCGCCGCGTCCTGAGGACGCGACACGACCGGGTGGGACCGCCCGCCGCCTACCGCCGGCTCCTGTCCGTCGCGCCGGGCGGCACGGCGGACGACGGGCTCACGGACGTGCGCACCGAGTCGGGCCGGCGCCGCGCGGTGGCTGCGCTCTTCGACGCGTGTCGGAAGCCGGAGGACGGGCTCGTCTCCCGATGGCTGAACCGACGCGTGTCCATCGCGATCTCCAAGCGGCTCGTCGGCACGCCCGCGCGGCCCAACCACATCACGCTGGTCACGTTCCTGCTCGGAGCAGCCGCCGCGGCCGCCGTCTCCGTCGGGACCTACGGCGCCATGCTGGCCGGCGCGGTCGCGATGCAGCTCAACTCCATCCTCGATGGCGTGGACGGGGAGCTCGCCCGCGTGCGGTTCCAGCAGTCCGCGAGCGGTGCCTGGCTGGACACGCTGAGCGACGACTTCAGCAACATCCTCTTCTTCACGGGCATGGCACTCGCCGCCGCCACCGCGGTCCCCGACGCGCCGCTCTGGGCCGTGGCGGGATGGATCGGGGTCGGCGGGACGGTGGTGACCGTGCTGTCCTACTACGTGGAGCTCGCGCGCGTGGGCAGCGGCGACTTCTACGCGCTCGACTGGAGCGGGTTCGAGGGTGGAGGCCCCGGCCTGCGCCAGCGGGTCTTCTCGATCCTGTACCTGCTCGTCCGCAAGGACTTCTTCATCCTGCTGCTGCTCGCGGCCGCGATCGTGGGCGTCCTTCCGTACATGACCGTCGTCGTGATGGTCTTCGCCGTCGTCACGGCGCTCGGCGGTGTGATCCGTTTCGTCCGTGGCTCGAGCCACGGGCGCGCTCGATCCGGCGAAGCAGCGCGGGCAGCCAGACCAGGTTTGCCAGGAGCGTTGCCAGAAGAGCGATGATCGCGAGCTGACCGAGGGAGGCGAGCCCTCGGCTCTCGGACAGGGCGAGGCTGCCGAAGGCGGCCAGCGTGGTGAGCGTGGAGCCGAGCACGGCGCGCGCCGTCCCCGGGAGGTCCTCCCAGGCGAGTGGCGCGCCCGAGCGCAGGATGCGGAAGGTCACGTACACGGCCCCGTCCACGCCCACGCCGAACGCGAGCGGGAGGATCACCAGGTTGTAGAGGTTCACTCGGATGCCGGCGAGGGACATGATCGCCGCCGTCACGCCCGTGGCGAGCAGCACCGGCGCTGCGACGATCGCCGTCGACCGGAACGATCGCCCGACGGCCCACGTGGCGACCAGGAGCGCGGCGAGCGCGAGCCCCACGATTCGAGGAGTGTCCGCCCGGAGCTGCGAGGTGATCTCGCCGAGGACGGCGCCCTGCGACGCGAATCGCACCCCGGGGAAGCGCTGCTGCCACTGCCGCAGCCGTTCGGCGCGGAGCTCCATCCGGCGGGCATCGGACGTGGAGCCGCCCTCGTAGACGATGCCGATCGTCCCGAAGGAACCGTCCCGCTCGGACAGGCTCTGCCGCACCCAGGGCGGCAGGTCGTCGGGTCCGATGGGCGTCTCGACGGCGAGCGCACCGCGGACCCGGACGATGCGCTCCCGCCACCCGTCGTCTGCAAAGCGCTCGGCCTCCTGCACGGTGGCGCGCAGCCGGGCGATGGCGCGCAACCGGCGCTCCTGATCGGGAGGGACGAACGTCTCGGGCGTGATCAGCCACGCGCCGCGCACGAGACCGTCGGGGTACATCCGCCTGAGCCCCTCGGCCGCACGCTCGAGCGCCGCCGGATCGTCCGCGAGCATCAGCGTGGGGCTCCGGGCGGTGCCGAGGAGCGCGTCGCCGTACCCGGTGCCCGGTACCCGTCCGTCCGGCTCGGGTCCGAGCTCGCGGAGGTCGTACTCGAATTCCACGGCGCCGACGGCCGACAGCCCGAGCACGCCGGCCACGGCCCCCACCGCGAGGATCGCGAGCGCGGCGTTCGGGCGCGGCCACGACGCGGGCCACGCGCCACCCCACCGGCGGACGAGCGGCGCGTAGGCCGCGCGCTCGGTGACGATCACCAGCGGCGGGAAGAGCAGAACGAACGACACGAAGGTCAGCGCGATCCCGAGCGCACACAGGATACCGACCTGCCCGAGGCCCGCGAAGCGGCCGGCGGCGAGAGCCGCGAAGGCCGCGCTCGTCGTCACCGCCGCGAGGACGAGCGAGGGCAACAGCGACCGGAGCGTTTCCTCGATCGCGAGCCGCGCGTCCATTCGCTCGCGCAGCCCTCCGTAGCACGTCACGAGGTGGATGCCGAAGTCGACGCCCACGCCGAAGAGGATCACCAGCGTCGCCGCGCTCACGACGTTCAGCGGTCCCGCGAAGAGGGCGACGGCCAGAGCCGTGAGGCCGGCGCCGACCGCGAGCGGAACCGCCAACAGGGCCAGCGCGCGCAGGCCACGGAACTGGGCGAGGAGCACGAGGAACACCAGGACGGCGGTGATCGCGGCGACGCGCCCGAGGTCCCGCTCGACCGCATCCTGCTCGGTGGCGTAGCGGCCGTAGCGACCCCTCACCGCGAGCGACAGGTCGGCCGGAGCATCGGCGGGTGTGGCCGCGGACAGGATCGCGCGCGCCTCGGCCACGGCTTGACGGGCGTACCGCGCGTCGTCCGGATCGCCGCGGAGCACGAGCTGCACCACGCACACCGTCCCGTCGGGGCTGCACAGCTCCCCCATCGTCCGGGCACCCTGCTCGGCGGAGCCCGCGTCGAGCGCGAGAAGATCCCCGCCGCCCATCAGCTCCCGAAGCGTTCGTACCTCCGGCAGCGCCTCGAGCTCCCGCTCGACCCGCCCGAGGTCCGGTACCGGAGGCTCGTCGACGACGTTCGCGCACAGCGGCGACCGCTCGCAGCGCTCCCATTCGAGCCGCTCCTCGGCCGCGACGGCGATGTCCTCCAGCACCTGCGCATCCAGGTAGAGCAGCGCGCGGTCTCGGAAGAAGGACGGGTCCCGGGCGGCGATGGCCCAGACCACCTCGGGCCACCGCCGCGCGCGGTCGAGCAGGGAACGGGCGAGCCGCCGGTTCACGGCCGGCTCGGACGATCGCACGACGAGGTAGAGCGGCGCCTCGGCACCGTAGCGCCTTCGCGCCTCGGCGAGGGCCTCGAGCTGCGGTGTCCCCTCGGGCAGCAGGGCTTCGAGCCGCGCATCCACCTCGACGAGGGGCGCCGCCACCGCACCCGCTGCGGCGAGCAAGAGCGCGGCCCCGATCACCACCCACGGCCGCGAGGTCGTGACCGACACGAGCCGCCGTGCCCAGTCGCCCGTCGGCGCGTCCGTACGGGTCACGCCGAAGGCGCTCCTACTCCGCGGCGATCTGCGCCGCGGCGCGGAGGTGCTCGACGATGGCCAGGTAGTCCTCCACGTAGTCCACCTCGCCCCAGAAGGCGCCGCCCACGTCTTCGACGAACACCTCGTGCCCCTCGGACGACAGCTCGTACAGGACGTCCTCCCACCAGCGATCCGACTTGCGCGCGGCGATCATGGCGTCGAGCCTCGCGCGCACGTGGGGCACGTGCTCGCGCGCGATCTTGGCGACGCCCACGTATTCGCCGTCCGTCTCGGCCGGGGCGAGCTCCTTGCCGTAGCCGCTCAGCAGATCCCCGCAGCGGCCGAGCTTGTAGTCCATGCGCTCGTAGTCGCGCGACACGTCCATGAGCATGACCGGGCTGCGGTCGCTCTCGACGAGCTGGTCCCAGATGCGGCCGTCCAAGTACGTGTCCGCGTTGGCCAGGATCACGTCGTCGTCGCCCGACAGCACGCCTCGCGCGAACCACAGTGACGCGATGGAGTTGGTGACGTGGTAGAAGGGATTGTCGAAGAAGCGCACCTCGTGCCCACGAAGAGCGGCGCGCACGAGCTCGGGCCGGTACCCGACGACGACCGTCACGTCGGTGACACCGCGGCTGCGGAGCGCGGACAGGGTGTACGCGATGAGCGTCTGCCCGGCCCCGAGGTCCACCGTCGACTTGGGCACCTCCTTGATGTGGCGGCTGATTCGCGTGCCGACACCGGCGGCCATGAGGACGGCTTTCATTGCTGGCGTCATGTAGTACCGAGGTCGGCCTCGCAGCGTCAACTGGCGTTTCGAACGGCGTGGACGCGCTCGGGTCTTCGTGCGAGCCTCGGCACGGATCGATGCTCCCGGGCAGTCAGCGCCACCTCCTGCACCTGCTGGGAGCGACCGCGTTCCTCTTGCGGCTCGAACGGGAGGACCCGCGGCGAGGGCTCGGCGGGGTCCTGTTCGGCCCCATCGACGACTGGGACGACACGCTCCCCTTGCCGTCGGGACCCATCGGGGTACGGCAATACCGGCCTGCGCGGCCCGGCGCCGTCCCGGCCGTGATCCTGGTTCCCGGCCTCCACGCGAACGGGGCCGACGATCCGCGCGTGCGGGCGCTGGCGAGGAACCTGGCGATGCTCGGGCTGCGAGTGGTCACGCCCCGCATTCGGCAGCTCGCCGAGCTCGGCCTCTTCCGCGAAGGCATCGAGGTCATCGGTGAGACGGCGCAGCACCTCGCGACCGCACACGATCTCCCGGGCGTCGGCTTCCTCGGGACCAGCTTCGGGGGCGGTCTCGGGCTCCTCGCGGCGTGCGACACGGCTCACGCCGAGCGCTTCTCGTTCGTGCTGGCCATCGGCGCGCATCACGACCTCGAGGGCGTCGTCCGCTGGTACATGGGCGACGATCTGCGCGGTCCGTCGGGCGAGGTTCCCCCGGTCCCGCCCGATCCCTACGGCATCCAGATCCTGGCGCACATGGCCGCCGACACGTTCGTCCCGCCCCACGAGCTGTGCGCCGCCCGCCGGGTGCTCGAGCTCGCCCTCGCCGACCAGGCCGTCGAGGCGAGGCACGCGCTCGGGGATCTGGCCGACGCCGAGTCGAAGCGGTTGCTTTCCGCGCTGCTCGACGATCCGCGGAGCGCGCAGCGTGAGCCGGCTTACCGGGCCGCCGTGGACGCCGGCTCCGCGAGGCTCGCGGCGGTCTCGCCGCGCGGGAGGCTCGGCGGCGCACGCTGCCCCGTCTTCCTGCTGCACGGGGCGAACGACGCCATCATCCCTGCCGTCGAGACCCTGCGCATGGCACGCGAGATCCCGGAGCCGTTCCGGGGTGGGGCGGTGGTGACGCGGTATCTCGGGCACGTGGGCCGCGACAGCGGGTCGAGCTGGGGCGAGCGCTGGGAGCTGGTGCAGCTCATGGCCCGAGTGCTCGGCGTCGCCCGCCGAGGGGTGCGGTGATCGCCCCGCTCACGTTCAAGGTGGCCACCGAGTCGTGGGAGCGCGAGCAGATCCATCGGCTCAACTACCGGACCTTCGTCGACGAGATCCCGCAGCACGCGCGCAACGCGCAGGGCATCTTGATCGACAAGTTCGACCACGAGAACACCTACTTCATCTGCCTCGAGGGCCGGCGCCTGCTGGGCATGGTCGCGCTTCGCGACGTCCGGCCCTTCTCGTTGGACGCGAAGCTCGAGAACCTCGACGTGCACCTTCCGGAGAGCCGAAGCCCGTGCGAAATCCGGCTCCTCGCGGTGACCCCCGGCGCGAGGCAGGGAGTGGTGCTGTTCGGGATCCTGGAGCGGCTCGTCCGCCGATGCGTCGACGCCGGCTACGACATCGCGCTCATCTCGGCCACGGTGCGGCAGCTCACCCTCTACCGCCGCCTCGGGTTCGAGCCCTTCGGCACGCTGGTCGGCACGGCGGAGGCGCCGTTCCAGCCCATGTGCCTGACGCGCGAGCGCCTGGTCGGCCATACGCTCCCGCTCCTCACCAGGCTCCGGCGCGGCCCCGAGTGACCGACCACGATCCTCGCACGGAGGATCGCGAGAGGGTCAGGCCGGCACCGCGACCTGCGGCAGGGTCGCCGAGATCGCGGCGACGAGGGCGGTGTTGTCCGCTGGCGTCAGGTTGCCGGCGTGGCACACGCGCGGGATCTCTCGCTCGAACCCCCAGGTGGGCGGGGTCACGAAGAAGCGGTGCTCCCGCTTCAGGTGATCGTAGAGCTGCCTCGCCGTGCCGTTCGGGACCATCAGGCAAGTCAGGTAGTTGGACGGCGTCTCGGGGAACGGCGGCAGGCCGAGCACCCGGGCCTTGTCACGGAAATCGGCCGCCATCGCGGCCACCCGCCGCACGACTGCGTCCGGCCCGCCCTCGGCGTCGATCTTCTCGATGCGCCTGCGGAGCTGGAGGATGGTCGTGGTGCTCGGCGTGTAGGGCGTCTGCCCGCGCACGCCGTTGTCGAAGTAATCCGACAGGCGCAGGTACAGGCTGCGCGGTTTCTTGAGCCGCGAGCGCGCGAGGCCGTCCATGACGACCATCGACAGGCCGGGCGCGACGGCAAGCCCCTTGTTGGAGCTGAGCACAGCCGCGTTCACGCCGAAGCCGGCCATGTCGAAGGGGTCCGCCAGGAAGCTGCTGATCGCGTCGCACACGAGGAGCGCGCCGCGCTCGCGGCACAGATCCCCCACACGCGCGACGTCGTTGCGCTGCCCGGTCGACGTCTCGTGCGCGTTCATGAGGATCCCGTCCACGGGCCGATGGGCGGCGATGGCCTCGAGGGGCAGATCGTTGCCGGGACGGACGGCGAGCACGTCGTGCGGAATGCCGTGCGCGCGGCAGATGTCGGCGAAGCGATGTCCGAAGCTGCCGCCGTCGATGACGAGCACCCGCGAGCGCTCGTCGAAGAGGTTGATCACGGCGGCCTCCATGGCCGCGGTGCCGGACGCGGTCAGCAGGGCCACCCTGGCGTCCGGCGGCGCCAGGAGCAGGCGAGCGATGCCGGCGGAGACCCAGAGCACGATCTCGGCGAACTCGGAGTCGCGGAAGTACGGAGGCTGACGCGCGCCTTCCTGTAGCACATCCTCCTCGATCTCCACGGGTCCGACGACAAAGAGCTTGGTCAAGGAGACCTCGTGCCCGGCGCGAGCGACGTGGAGCATAGCGGAGGCCCGGGTGACTTCCAACGAGCCCCGGAGCAAGCCGGATTTCCGCCGGACGGTGGCTGCCGTGCGTATACTCCGACGCCTCGACGTGCCGCGCTACCGAACCAACGCGAGCGAAGGGGATGGCGGGGCGGACGGCCGCGTCCTCCTCGTGCGCCACGGGCCCGGCCGCGGGCGGGTCACCCCGTACCTCCAGTTCGTGTTGGACGGCATCGGCCGTGCCCATCCCGACAGCTACCGGCGGCTGGTTCTGCACGAGACCGGCACGCCCACGCCCGATCTCGCCGGCGTCCGTGGCGTGATGTTCTGGCTCGCCGATCCGCTCGAGGAGACGTACCCGGAATGCTACGCGGAGGCGCGGGCCATCGCGGACGAGGCGGAGACGCGCGGCTGTGCCGTGGTCAACCATCCGGACGCCCTGTCGAACACGCGCAAGGGCCGCCAGGCGGAGCTCTGGTCCGAGGCCGGCGTTCCGACCCCGCGCGTCGTCCGGTTCGAGTCCCGGCAGGAGCTCCTGTCCCTCGCGGACACGCTCTCGTACCCGGTGGTGCTCCGCGGCGACGAGCTCCACGCGCAGAAGAAGCTCCACCTGATCCCATCGCCCGACGCGCTGCGGGCGCTCGACCCGGGCGCCATCGCCTACCCCGGTGTGGCCTCGACCTTCGTCGATCCGCGCCCCGGGTTCCGCGAGGCACGCGAGGACAGCCTCTTCGCGCACTACTACCACCAGCGGCGGGCGTTCGTCTTCGGGCCGACGGTCTGCTTCCATCATCTGTACTTCTCCGCGGAGCCCATCGTCACCACCCCATCGTCGACGTTCTGGCCCTACGCGGGCTGGCGCCAACACTTCCGGTGGAAGTCGCGCCTCGTGCTCCGCTGCGTCGAGGAAGACCTGCGCTACTGGCGCGAGGGCGACGGTCACGCCGACCTCCTGCGCCGCGCGGCCCGGTCGCTCGGGCTGGCGTTCTGCGGTTTCGACTACGCCACGCGCGCCGACGGCTCGGCCGTACTGTTCGAGTGCAACCCGTACTTCACCCTTTCTCCCTTGCCGAAGGCGACCCTGGCGAGGCGGCGGCGCATCGCCGACCGATACCGGAGCTACTTCCGCGCCATCGCCGCGATGATCGACGCGCTCGCTCGCGGGGAGGCTCCCTCACCCTGAGCTGCCGCTCTCGCGAGCACCTCGACGAGCGCGCGCGCCGCCGCGGGCGCCTGATAGTCCGAGAGGTCGCCTGCCGGCCGGAACGGATCGTGGCGAGCGACGTACAGGCGGTCGAGCGCTCCCGCGACGGCCGCGGGATCCTGCGCGACGCACCGTCCCGTACCCGTGTCGCGGAGCAAGCGGTCGACCTCCGGGTTCTTCGACAGAGACAGGATGGGGCGGCCGGCGGCGAGGTAGTCGAAGATCTTGGCGTGGATCTGCAGCAACCTTGTCGGCCCCGCCACGTCGCACAGCACGTGGGCGCGGCCGAGGACGGCGCGGCTCCGGGTAAAGGGCACCCACGGATGGAACCGAACGTGCTCGGCGGCCCCGTGCTCCTCGAGGGCCCGGTCGTCGGCCGTCGTGTGCTCGCCGAACAGGACGAGCCGCGCGTCGGCCGGCGACAGCGCGCGTGCCGAGGCGAACCGCCGGAAGCCCTCGAACAACACGGCCGCCGTCCCCACCGAGCTCGCCCGCAGGTGACCGTAGTAGGCGACGGTGAAGGGCGCGTCGCGTCTTGGGGGTGGCGGGAGCGGATCGTAGAGGTCGGGGTCGTAGCAGTTGCGGATGAAGGTCGAGCGCCCGGCCAGATCCGGATAGGCGTTTCGGTGGGCCTCGAGGGCTGCCTCCGTGTTGAACACGACCCGATCGGCGCACGCGAGCAGCCGGCGCTCGGTGCGCTCGGCGACACGCGCCGCGAGGGGCGTCCACGCGGCCCGGTACCCGCGGTCGAGCGTCCACGGATCCCGCAGGTCGAGCACCAGGGGGAGCTTCAGGCGCGCGGCCACCCGCGCCCCGAGCAGACTGCCGGAGACGGGGGGGGCGTTGACGTAGACCACCTCGCACCGGGTGGCGCGCGCGATCCGGCACACGCGCGGGTAGCTCCACAGCAGGTACTTCGTCAGCCGATCGTAGGGAAGCAGGGAGCGCCCTGGCTCGCTGGCTCCGTAGAACCGCATGGGCGCCCGCTCACCTCCCTTCGGCCGCCCGCGCGCATCCTCGAGCCACGCCGCCGGTCCCGCGCGCAGGACGCGGTGGATGGGCACCTCCGGCACGACGGCATCGAGCGCGGCGTCGCGGAGCATCCAGACCGGGAGCGTGACGACCACCGGCTCCCAGCCCAGGCCGGGAGTGTGCCGTGCATGGTGCAGCGCCCGCTTCGCTCCGACCCGCGCGCTCGGCACGAAGTGCGGGGATATCATCAGGTAGCGACGCATGGGCGGCTCCCGTCAGCGGGCGTTCGCGCGGGACCAGTGCCTCGCCTCGGCCGCGAGGGGTGCGAGGAACGCGCACAGTGCCTCGGGGTCGTCCCGTTCGATGTCGAACACGAGCAGGTCGCGGCGCGTGCCGAAGTGCTCGCGCACCTCGCGGTGGTGCGCATCCCACTCCTGTCGCCAGCAGTCGACGAGCTCGCCCTCGGTCGCATGGACGCCGAGGCCGTGCGGGCAGGCCCGGTAGGGCCGCTCGCGCTTGAACGCGAGCCGGCTCTCCACCCACCGATCGACGTCGCGGGTGTTGAGGACGAACTTGCTCCCCGGGTACTGTGCATCGAGCTCGCGGAAGTACTTGAAGGCGTAGATCGGCCTCGGGTTCGGCCCGACGACCCTGCGTAGGCGCCGGATACGACGCGGCACGAGCCATCCGTCGCCCAGCCGATGGATTTTCACCGCCTCCATGTCCGTGAACGCGTCGAACCGGTCCAGATCGTCGAGGAGCAGACGCCCCTCGCGGCGGGCGAGCTCGATGTAGGCCGCGACGGTCCCCCGCTCCCAGTGCGCGGTCCGAAGCCCGGTGCGCTCGAAGAAGCGCGCGAGCGCCGTCGTCCCGCAACGGTTGAACCCGATCTGAAAAACGCGGCTGCGCACGCTCGGAAGCTACCAGGAACGCCGCGGCTCGGATCGGACGGACCCGGGTATGCGCGATCCCCGCCTGCCCCGTGTGAGTCGCTGGCACGGAACTTTCCCCTATTAGCTATAGGTGGTCCCTCGTTCGGGGACCTCCGACGCATTTGTCACGGAACGCCCGTTTCGTCGGCGTGCTGGTGATGGTGGCCGCCACCGGATCCTGCACGTGGTCGCATCGGAAGCCGCACGCGCGCGAGGCGCCGGCCCACGCCGAGCTCCCGCGCGAAGAGCGCCCACATTTCCTCACGTCGGGACCACCACTCCCACCTGCCGACGTGGAAGGCCTGCCTGGGGAGTACGACCGGGTCGACGCGTTGCTCGTCGGCTGGCACGCGGACGCCTGGAGCTACCTGCCGACGTACGCCACGCTGGTCCGGGAAGCCTCCAAGCGCTCGCAGGTGGTCGTGCTGCTCCCCGACCGCGAGGAGGAGGACTTCGTCCGGTTCCACCTGGCCGCCGCGGGCGCCGACATGGCGAGGGTGGAGCTGCTCTACGCCCCGCTCGACTCGGTGTGGATCCGCGACTACGGCCCGCTGGTCGTCCGGACGCGCGACCGGAGGCTCCGGGCCATCGACCTGCCCTACGACCGGCAGGACGACGACCGGGTCCCGGCCACCCTCGCGGCGCGTGCCGGCTGGTCGCTGAGCACTCCCCCCATCCAGATGGACGGAGGCCACCTGCAGTCGGACGGCACCGGAAGGTGCATCGCCACCGACGATCTCGTCGTCCTCAACGAGGAGCTCGGCATCACGGGCGAGGAAGTCCGGGCGGCCCTCAGGGACTACCTCGGCTGCCGCGAGCTCATCCTGGTGCCGGCGCTCGACGCCGAGGCGACCGGGCACGTGGACCTGATCCTCTATGTCACCGGTCCGAGCGAGGTCCTGGTCGGGCGCTATCGGCCCTCCCAGGACCGGGAGAACGGCCGCCGGTTGGACCGCGCCGCTTCGATCCTCACGCGGGCGGGCTTCCAGGTGACGCGGATCCCGATGCCCGGCAACCAGCGCCGGCAGGTGTTCCGGTCCTACACGAACGCGCTCGCGTTCAACGACGTCGTGTTCGTCCCGACGTACAAGCGAGACCGCCGATTCGAGCGGGCCGCGCTGCGCGCCTTCGGACGAGCGTTCCCCGGCCGGACGATCATCCCGGTCGAGGCGGACGAGGTCATGGAGATGGGTGGAGCCATCCACTGCATCACGATGACCGTTGCCGCTCCCTGACGATCAGTCCTTGCGCAGGCGCTCGAGCTCGCGTAGCAGGCGCTCGACGCGGTCGATCCCGTCGCCCTCCGGGTCGTCGAAGCGACAGGTGAGCTTCATGTCGGGGGTGATCTTCCACCGCGCCGGATCCTGCTGGACCTGCACGAGGACCTTGGCGGGATCGAGCGGGGTGTCCTCGCGCAGGTGCAGCGTGACCCGCGTTCCACTCGCCTCGCAGCCGAGGACTCGCAGCCTGCGGAGGCTCGGCTTGAGCGTCATCGCGCGGACGAGCTCCCTCGCGGCGGGTGGCGGCGGTCCGAAGCGGTCCTCCATCTCGGCCGCGAGCTCCTGGACGGCATCCTCGTCCTCGGCCTGCGCCGCGCGCTTGTAGAAGCTGAGCCGGAGGCCGACGTCCTCGATGTAGTCCTCCGGGAGGTAGTGCTCGACGTCGAGCGTCAGCTCGGGGTCGACCTCGTGAACGAGCGGTTCGCCCCGGAGCTGCGCCACGGCTTCCTCGAGCATGTGCAGGAAGAGATCGAACCCGACCGCGGCGACGCTCCCGCTCTGCTCGGCCCCGAGCAGGTCGCCGGCCCCGCGCAGCTCCATGTCGAGCGACGCCACCTGGAAGCCCGAGCCGAGCTCGGTGAAGCGTTCGAGCGCCTCGATGCGGTAGCGTGCCTCGTCGGTCATCTGGCTCGGCGGCGGCGTGAGGAGGTAGCAGTACGCCCGCTCCTTCGAACGGCCGACCCGCCCCCGGAGCTGGTAGAGCTGGGCGAGCCCGAAGATGTCCGCACGATCGATGATGATGGTGTTCGCGCGAGGGATGTCGAGGCCGCTCTCCACGATGGCAGTCGAGCACAAGACGTCGAAGCGGCCCTCGACGAAGTCAGTCATGATCCGCTCGAGCGCCTCGGGCTTCATCTGGCCGTGCGCGACCGCGACGCGTGCCCTGGGTGCCAGCGCCTCGACCCGCGCCGCGCGCTCGTAGAGGCCCTCGATCCGGTTGTACACGAAGAAGACCTGGCCGCCGCGGACGAGCTCGCGGCTGATGGCCTCGCCGATGACGTGGTCGTCCCACCGGCTCACGAAGGTGCGGACGGCGCGGCGGTCGACCGGCGGCGTCGCGATGAGGGAGAGGTCGCGCAGGCCCCCGACTGCCATCTGGAGCGTGCGCGGAATGGGCGTGGCGCTCAGCGTGAGGACGTCGACCTGCTTTCGGAGCTGCTTGATGCGCTCCTTGTGCACGACGCCGAACCGCTGCTCCTCGTCGACCACGAGCAGGCCCAGGTTGTCGAAGTGGACGTCCTTCGAGAGCAGACGGTGCGTACCGACCACCACGTCCACCGTGCCGGCCTTGAGCCCCGCCAAGACGCGGGCCTGCTCCTTCTTGTCGACGAACCGCGAGAGCACCTCGACCTCGACGGGGTAGCTGCGCAGGCGCTCCTGGAACGTGAGGAAGTGCTGCTGCGCCAGGACCGTGGTGGGGCACAGGAGCGCCACCTGGCGGCCGCTCAGCGCCACGCGGAACGCGGCTCGCAGGGCGACCTCCGTCTTGCCGAAGCCCACGTCTCCGCACACGACGCGGTCCATCGGGTGCTCGCGCTCGAGGTCGCCCATGACGTCGTCGATCGCGCGGTCCTGGTCTCGCGTCTCCTCGAAGGGGAAGGTGGCCTCGAATTCCGCGTACTCGCGGCCCGGCTCGTCGAGCGCCGGCCGCTTGGTCGCCGCGCGCTCGGCGTAGAGCTCGAGCAGCTCGTCGGCCATCTTCTGGACCTGCTTGCGGACGCGCGCCTTGGTCTTGGCGAAGGTCTGGCCTCCGAGGCGGTCGAGCTTCGGCTTGGCGCCCTCCTTGCCCGCGTACTTCTCGATCTGGTTGAGCCGCGTGACCGGAAGGAAGAGCTTGTCGCCGCCCTGGTACTCGACGACCAGCACCTCGACGCTCGGCGCCTCGACTCCCCGCATCCGATCGAGCTGCGACTGGCCGAGGCGCTTGCGCTCGAGCCCCAGGTACCGGCCGATGCCGTGGTCCACGTGGACGACGTAGTCGCCGACCTTCAGCTCCCGGAGGTCCTCGACGAAGGCCTTGGCCCGGTCGCGGCGGCGCTTCTGGGCGGCGCGCTTGTGGGCGCGTGCGCCGAAGATCTCCTCCTCGGTGACGAACGCGACGCCCTCGGTCGCGAGGACGAAGCCGTTCGACAGGCCGCCCACGACGACGTCGGCGCGGCCCGAGGCTCCGCCGCCGAGGGAGCGGCCCTCGGGCTTCGCCACCTTGGCGGAGAGCGGCACCTCGTAGCCTCGCAGGAGCGACGAGAGGCGCTCGGCCTGCGAGTGCGTGCGCGCGGTGAAGACGACCGAGAGGCCCGCGCCGAGCCACGCCCGGGCCTTGTCCGCGAGGGGTGCGAGGGCGTCTTGTCGGCCTCGCGTGGACCGGCGCGCCTCGAGCTCGGCCACGAGCGGCGCCTGGTCCTCGCCGCCCAGGTTGAGGACACCGTCGGCCGGCGCGGACTCGAGGACCGCGAGGGCCGACTCGTCCTCCTGGACCGCGCCGGCGACCGCGAGGCGGTGCACGACGGCGAGCCGCCGCCCTTCGAGGCGCTCGGCGAGCTCGCTTTCGTCGAGGTAGTGCGCCTCGACGGGGTAGGACGGGGCGCCGTCCTCACGCTTCGCTCCGAAGTCGCCGTGGGCCCGCTCGAGCTCCTCGGCGACCGCGCGGGCGACCGCGGTGGGGTCGAGCACGACGGCGGGCGCCTGCGCCGGGACGTAGTCGAGGACCGACTCGAGCCGATCGTGGAATGCGGGGAGCAAGCCCTCGATGCCGTAGAACTGGCGGCCGCTCTCGAGGTCGTCGAGGAGCTGACGGGTGCGGCTCGTCGGCAGGTTCACCTCGTCGCAGAGCTGCCGGACGCGCTCCTTCGCACGCGCCATCCCCTCGTCGCCGAGGAGCGTGTCGCGGACGGGGTGGACGAGCACCTCCGACACCTCGCGCACGGTGCGCTGGTCGTCCGGATCGAAGAGCTTGACGCTGACGACGAGGTAGTCGTCGAGCTCGATCCGCGCCGGATGGTCGGCGTGGGGAGGGAACACGTCGATGAGCGCGCCGCGGACGGCGAAGGTGCCCGGGTCCTCTGCGACCGGGACCCGCAGGTAGCCGCCCTCGGCCAGCAGGCGCAGGAAGCCGTCCCGATCGAGCTCCTCCTCGGCCCGCACGACGGT